>NZ_CABVGX010000003.1 GCF_902497625.1 Pseudomonas fluorescens
TCAACCGAGGCGCGCATTCTACAGCGCTCCGTGTTTCTGTCAAGCGGTTATTTTAAGAAGTTTTCAAAGTTTCGCTTGGAAATCCTTAACAACTTCAACCACTTGCGCTTCCGATCTCTCGTTAGCGGGAGGCGAATTCTACAGCGTTACTCGCTGCTGTCAACACCTCTTTTTCTCCGCTTTCGACCGAGAAGATCGAATCGTTAAAAGAGCCAAACAACACCGCCCTTCCAACTCCTTCCAGGCTTCGATGATCTGAAGCAAGCTCGCTATCGAAAACTGCGTAACTCTTTGTTTACCAAGGAGTTTCCCGTTTCGACTGCGCCGGAAGTGGGGCGAATTATAGACTTCCAGAATCTGCCGTCAACCCCTGATTTACGCTTTTCTCGCAGAATCTTGTTTTCCACCCTTTAAACGAGGAATTCGTCGGGCAACAGACGGCAGACGCAATACTAACAACAGGGCACCTATAGAGGCGTAAAAAGCCCACTCTTTAAGGTCGGCGCGAACAATCCACAGCATGTGCAGCAGACCAAGCCCCAGAATCACATAAACCAACCGATGCAGCTTTTTCCAGCGAACGCCCAACCGTCGCTGGCTGTAGCGATTGGACGTAACTGCCAGCGCCAATAAGCCAAGAAACCCGAGTGCGCCGACTATGATGTAAGGGCGCTTGCGCAGTTCGACACCCAACTGGGACCAATCGAAACCGAGGATGAACGCGGTGTAACCGGACAGATGCAGCACGACGTAAGCAAAACACCACAAACCCAGCTGCCGCCGGACAGCAATCCACCCCGCCCAGCCTGTAAGTTTCTGCAGGGGCGTCATGCTTAACGTCACCAAGAGCAACACCAACGTCCCCAAGCCAAGCCGATCAACCAATACTTTGCCCGGGTCAGGCCCAAGGGTATCCGCCCATGCCTGATACAGCCAAAGCAGAGGCCACACCGCCGCCGCAATAAAGACGCCAACACGCCACAACGGATATCGCATTAATAGTTCTTCCGCAGATCGAGGCCTGTATATAGAGAAGCGACTTCATCCGAGTAGCCATTGAACATCTGCGTGTCGCGCACGTTGGGCTTGAACAGACCGCTGGGTAAACGCCGTTCGCGCGCTTGTGTCCAGCGCGGATGATCCACAGTCGGATTGACGTTGGCATAGAAACCATACTCATCGGCCGCGATACTCTGCCAGGTTGTCTTCGGCTGCTCACTGACAAGGCTGACCCGCACAATGGACTTGACGCTCTTGAAGCCGTACTTCCACGGCACCACCAAGCGTAGTGGCGCGCCATTCTGATTCGGCAATTCACGCCCATACATACCCACCGCAAGAATGGCCAACGGGTTCATCGCCTCATCCAACCGCAAGCCCTCGACATAAGGCCAGTCGATCAAGGCAAAACCCGAGCGTTGCCCCGGCATGGTCTTAGGGTCCTGCAAGGTTTCGAAGCGGATAAATTTGGCTTTGGAGGTCGGCTCAACTTCCTTGAGCAACGCCGAGATCGGAAAGCCAATCCACGGGATGACCATCGACCACGCCTCGACACAGCGCAGACGGTAGATTCGCTCCTCCAACTGGTAAGGCTTCATGAAGTCTTCCAGCGCGTAGCGGCCGGGCTTTCCCACCTCCCCGTCGACTACCACGCTCCAGGGCTCGGTTTTCAGCGAGCCTGCGTTGGCAGCCGGGTCGCCTTTATCGGTGCCGAACTCATAAAAATTGTTGTAGTGAGTCGCATCCTTGAACGGCGTGATCGCCTCATCCTTGACGTTGACTGCTCCCCATTGAGTGGAAGGCAGCTTGTCGGCAAACCACGCAGGCGCTTTGCCCGGCTCGACATCGGCGTAGCGCGCCGGATCGGCTGCACCGGCCCAACGCGGCAGGCTGCCCACGGCCAGACCGGCCGCAGCGGCACCGAGCAGATGGCGGCGAGAAAGATAGAAAGATTCGGGCGTGACATCTGACTCAAGACAGTCGGATGACTTGGGGATATTGATGAGCATGGCGACTCCGCAGTATTGGGCAACTGATGTACCAATAGACTGCGGAGTATGGGGAACATTACATTAAGGCAATGTTTTGTGCCGACGCAGACGCAGCAAATATTGCACCGGACCGGAGGCCGCGTAGGCGAGGAACACCAGCAACAGGATTCGTGGCGGATCGCTGAACACGACAGCGAACACAAGGACCACGGCGAGGATCGCCACGAAAGGTACGCGCCCCTTCAGGTCCAGTTCCTTGAAGCTGTTGTATTTGATGTTACTGACCATCAGCATGCCGGCAGCGGCAACCATCAAGGCAACCAGGAATGACATCTTCGAACCCTGGATCCCGAAATCGCTGAACGCCCAGACGATACCGGCGACCACACCCGCCGCGGCCGGACTGGCCAGACCGATGAAATAGCGTTTGTCCGCCGTGCCCACCTGAGTGTTGAAACGTGCCAGGCGAAGTGCCGCGCCCGCCACATAGATGAAGGCCACCATCCAGCCGACCTTGCCCATATCGCCCAGCGCCCAACCGAATGCCAGCAATGCCGGTGCGACACCAAAAGCCACCATGTCCGACAGCGAGTCATATTCGGCGCCAAAAGCGCTTTGCGTATTGGTCATGCGTGCAACGCGACCGTCGAGGCCGTCAAGCACCATCGCAACAAAGATGGCGATCGCTGCGAATGCAAAATACTTGCTCGCATTGACCGAATCACCCGCACTCAAGGCGGCCTGAGCGCTCATGGAGTTGATGATGGAATAAAACCCCGCGAACAGATTCGCAGTGGTGAACAGATTCGGCAGAAGATAGATACCACGATGCCGGACTTTACGGCCTTCCGCGTCATGCCCTTCCTCAATGTGCTCATCAATGGGCAGCAGGCTTTCGGCGTCAGAAGCCTGGTTTGGCTCTTCGGGACGTTCGCTCATGGACATTACCTTGCAACTGGGTGGAAAAATTTCGACAAGTGTCTGGGACGACGGTTCGGCCGCAAACGATGGAGCTTTATACCAGAACCGATCCCCCAAACGAAAAAACGCGGCCTGGGCCGCGTCTTCCGTACAAGAGTGCGACTTAGTTTTTGGCTTTGTCGACGATCTTGTTGGCACCGATCCACGGCATCATGGAGCGCAGTTGCTCGCCGATGATTTCGATACCGTGAGCAGCATTGTTACGACGCTTGGCGGTCATCGAAGGATAGCCGGTTGCCCCTTCGCTGATGAACATCTTCGCGTATTCGCCGTCCTGAATACGTTTCAGGGCGTTGCGCATGGCCTGACGGGATTCGGCGTTGATCACTTCCGGACCCGTTACATACTCGCCGTACTCGGCGTTGTTGGAGATCGAGTAGTTCATGTTGGCGATGCCGCCTTCGTACATGAGGTCAACGATCAGCTTCAATTCGTGCAGGCATTCGAAGTAGGCCATTTCCGGCGCGTAGCCAGCTTCAACCAGGGTTTCGAAACCGGCTTTGACCAGTTCAACGGTACCGCCACAAAGAACGGCTTGCTCGCCGAACAGGTCGGTTTCGGTTTCGTCCTTGAAGGTGGTTTCGATGATGCCGGTACGACCGCCACCCACGCCGGCAGCGTAGGACAGCGCAACGTTTTTGGCGTTGCCCGAAGCGTCCTGATAGATAGCGATCAGGTCAGGAATACCGCCGCCCTTGACGAACTCGGAACGCACGGTGTGACCCGGTGCTTTCGGCGCGATCATGATCACGTCGAGGTCAGCGCGCGGAACCACCTGGTTGTAGTGAATCGCGAAACCGTGGGAGAAGGCCAGGGTGGCGCCCTTCTTGATGTTCGGCTCGATTTCGTTCTTGTACAGAGCGGACTGGAACTCGTCCGGGGTCAGGATCATGACCAGGTCGGCAGCAGCGACAGCAGAAGCAACGTCGGTCACTTTCAGGCCGTGAGCTTCAGCTTTGGCAACAGTCGCCGAACCTTTACGCAGGCCAACGGTGACGTCCACGCCGGAATCTTTCAGGTTGCACGCTTGAGCGTGGCCCTGGGAACCGTAACCAATGATGGCAACTTTCTTGCCCTGGATGATCGACAGGTCACAGTCTTTCTCGTAATAAACTTTCATGAAATTCCCCTATATATCCAGGCCGTTCAGGCCATTCGCTAATTTGGTTTAGATGCTGAGTACTTTGTCGCCGCGGGCGATACCGGTTACGCCGCTGCGGACGGTTTCCAGAATCGACGCGGTGCCGATGGACTGAATGAAGCTGTCAAGCTTGTCGCTGGTACCGGTCAGTTGAACGGTATACACGCTGGCGCTGACATCGACGATCTGCCCACGGTAAATATCGGTAGTGCGTTTGATCTCGGCGCGCTGGGCGCCGGTCGCCTTGACCTTGACCAGCATCAGTTCGCGCTCGATGTGAGCACTCTCCGAGAGGTCGACCAACTTGACCACTTCGATCAACTTGTTGAGGTTCTTGGTGATCTGCTCGATCACTTCATCATGCCCGACAGTGGTCAACGTCAGACGCGACAATGTCGGGTCTTCGGTCGGCGCCACGGTCAGGCTTTCGATGTTGTAGTTGCGCTGCGAGAACAGGCCGACTACACGAGACAGAGCGCCAGGTTCGTTTTCCAGAAGCAAGGAAATAATGTGCCGCATGATTAAGTACGCTCCGTCTTGCTCAGCCACATATCGCGCATGGAGCCGTCTTTGATCTGCATTGGATAGACGTGCTCGCTGGTGTCTACCGATACATCTATGATCACCAGGCGATCTTTCATGGCGAACGCCTCTGCCATCTGCGATTTCAGGTCTTTCGAATCGGTGATGCGCACGCCGACGTGACCGTAAGCTTCGGCCAGCTTGACGAAATCAGGCAACGATTCCATGTAGGAGTGAGAGTGGCGGCTGCCATAACTCATGTCCTGCCATTGACGAACCATGCCCAGCACACCGTTGTTCAGAATGACGATCTTGACCGGCAAACCGTACTGCAGGCAGGTCGACAGCTCCTGGATGTTCATCTGGATGCTGCCTTCGCCCGTTACGCAAACGACATCATCATCCGGAAAACTCAACTTGATGCCCATGGCTGCCGGAAAACCGAAGCCCATGGTGCCCAGACCGCCGGAGTTGATCCAGCGATTGGGCTTGTTGAACGTGTAGTACTGCGCAGCGAACATCTGGTGCTGGCCGACGTCGGAGGCAACATAGGCATCGCCTTTGGTGACTTCGCACAGGGTTTCGATCACGGTTTGAGGCTTGATGACGCTGCCGTCACCCTTGTCATAAGGGAACAGCCCGCGATCATCGCGCCACTCATCAACCTGCTTCCACCAGCTGGCGACCGAGTCCTTGTTCGGCGTCTCGCCGATTTCCTTGAGAATCGCGACCATTTCGGTCAGGACGCTCTCGACCGGACCCACGATAGGCACGTCGGCCTTGATGGTCTTGGAAATCGAAGCCGGATCGATATCGATGTGAATGATCTTGGCATTCGGGCAGAACTTCGCCGGGCCGTTGATCACACGATCGTCGAAACGCGCGCCGACAGCGAGAATCACATCGGCATGGTGCATCGCCAGGTTGGCGGTGTAGCTGCCGTGCATGCCGAGCATGCCGATGAACTGACGGTCGGAGCCAGGATACGCGCCCAGGCCCATCAGGGTATTGGTGACTGGCAGGTTGAGCATTTTCGCCAGCTCGGTCAGCGGCGCGGAGCCGCCACCGAGGATCACGCCGCCGCCTGCGTACATCACCGGACGCTTGGCCGCCAGGAGCATTTCTGCGGCCTTGCGGATTTGCCCGGAGTGTCCGCGAACCGCCGGACTGTAGGAACGCAGCTTGGCTTTCTTCGGGAAGATGTATTCGAATTTCTCGGCCGGGTTGGTCATGTCTTTCGGGATGTCGACAACGACCGGGCCCGGACGACCGGATTGCGCCAGGTAGAAAGCTTTCTTCATGACTTCCGGGATTTCCGAAGCGTGCTTGATCATGAAGCTGTGCTTCACGATCGGCCGGGAGATACCGATCATGTCGGTTTCCTGGAACGCATCGGTGCCTACCATAGTGCTGGGCACCTGGCCGGAAATGACCACCATCGGAATGGAGTCCATGTAGGCCGTGGCAATACCGGTAATGGCGTTGGTCGCGCCCGGGCCGGATGTCACCAGTACCACACCGGCTTTACCGGTGGCACGGGCATAACCGTCAGCCATATGGGTCGCGGCCTGTTCGTGACGAACCAGAATGTGGGTCACTTCCGGTTCTTTGAACAGGGCATCGTAGACATGAAGAAGAGCACCGCCCGGGTACCCGTAGATGTATTTGACGCCTTCGTCACGCAAAAAGCGGACGAGCATCTCACCGCCAGATAAAAGCTCCACGTTGTTCACCTCTAAAACGCCAGAATACCGTCCACATACAAGAGGACGGGTCTTAATAGGTTTACTTCTCGGCAGAGCATGAGCGACGGTGGTCGCCGACAACGTCAGCACTGACTGAGCAAGTATTGGGATCGTCCCAGTATTGCGGGCCTTTCCCACCCAGCGCGAGGTAACGCGTTGCGGGTGTAACAGGTCGGCGCGGGTGTGCGCCTCATGATCTGCCGAGTGGGTCTGCTTCTGGCAGTCCCTCTACAGCGGACTTTGGATTCTTCTGTTTCGCCCTCTCCAAGTCAAGTCGTCAATGTGCTTTATTGAAGTAAGCACATGAGAAAGCAAGAAAAAACCGCCAAAGCGTCACTGTGTTAGCTTCAATTGCGCGACCCACGACAAGGAAATGCCATGCGATCGATGTTCCTCATTGCCAGCCTGCTGATCAGCCCTGCATGCATGGCAGGCCAGATCTACAAATGGGTCGATGCCCAAGGCGTGACTCACTTCGGTGCTCAGCCGCCGCAAGGCCAGGAAGCGAGCACGCTGACACCCGCTGCGCCGCCCGCCAGCAAATCGCTGCCGACACAGAGCGGCACGCCCATCGGCGATCAGCAGGCGATCGATAAACAAGTGAAAAAGCAGGTCGCCAAACAGGAAGCCGAGCTGAAGGTTTTTTGCGAACAGGCACGCACGAATCTGGCACAGCTGCAGAACAATCCACGCGTGCGAGAAGAGGTGGAGGGTGAGATGCGCCGATTGAGTGAAGAGCAGCGTAAGGAGCGGATTGTCGAAGCCCAGCGGCAGATTACTGAAAACTGCTCGTAGGAGCCGCCGAGCGAAGCGAGACTGCGATCTTTTGGTTCTGCATTTGGAACAACCACATTAAAAGATCGCAGCCTCGTTTCACTCGACAGCTCCTACGGTTCCACCGGGACAGCCGTCAGCGGGACTGCGTGATCAGGAGATCGAACTCTTTGAGCAGAACCTGCAATTGCCGATCCTTGCCTTGAACATTGCGCGCGGCGAAGACCATTTCGGCCATTTCCTGGATCCCGGAAGCGTTCGGCAAAGGCAGATCCTGCTCGAGGATGATCTTCATGCGCGGCAGGAAGATCCACTGCAACCACTGTTCAAAGTCCAGTGTGTCGACCGAGAAAGGCTCGACACTGGACAAGGCTTCGGCTGAGGGCGAGTCATCTTCCCACCAGCCTTGAACCCGCAGTTCGCGCTCGATCAGCAGCAGCTGCTCGGCAATTTTCGGAAAGCGTGCGTCCATCAGGAAGCTACCTTGGCCTTCTGACGGGCCAATGCAGCGCCAGCGGAATCACCCTGTTTCTCACGGGCCTGCGCGATCAATTCCCAGAGACTGGCCTGCAGCGCAGGGCGACCATTGGCGAACGTCAGACCACGACGGGCAAGCTGCTCAGCCTGGCCCGCATCACCTTGAGCCATGCGCACTTGAGCCAGTCGATAAAGGACCTGCGGCTCACGTGGCGCAACGCGCTGAGCGCGTTCGAGGCTGGAAGTCGCGCCATTCAGATCGCCGCCCGCCTGCTGTTGCTGAGCAGTGGTCAGCAGCGCCAGCACCGGGCCATCGAGCTGCTCGTCGGCGGACAGACCGCCCGAGCTCGCCGAAGGAATGCCGCTCGGCGTCGCCGGCATGCTGTAGCTGCCCTGATTGACCGGCGCCGATTGCACCGGCGACGTATCGATCGGGCCTGGCGTGATCGGGCCTGGCGTGATCGGGCCTGGCGTGATCGGTGACGTGCTGATCGGCGCCGATGCAACGGCGCCGCCACCGGGCACCATCACGACTACGCCGGTATCACCCTGAGGAATCGCTTGCGTCTGGTTTTGCACAGGACGTTGTACCGTCGTCTGCCGAAAACCGCCGTTGGCCGAAACACGTTCGCTATTGGAGACGGCGCTGCCGGAATCCACTACAGGAATCGAACCACGCTGCACGCTGGAGCAACCGCTGAGCAAAGCCACGGCGGCAACCGCTGGAATCAACCACTTGTTCACTTGAAACCCTCTTTGCTTAGTTCATCCAGCCCTTGACCCAATCCATCACCGTTTCGCCGGAAGCAGGGCTTTCGCCACCGCAAGGCGGGCCGGGAGGTGGTTCGCTGCCGCGAATATACGGCATCTGCACGGCGCCTGGGCAGTTGCCATCGGAACCTTGCCCGGTCCGGGAATCGACCCAGGCCTGAACGATATTATCCGGTTGCGGCATGTCCAGCGGCAATGGGTCAGCCTTGCGCATGAAACTGGTCCAGACCTGCAACGCACCGGTGGCCCCGGTGAACGGTGTTTTACCGTTATCGTCGCGCCCCAGCCAGACAACAGCCAGCAGATCCTGACTGAACCCTGCGAACCAGCTGTCACGCGAGTCGTTACTGGTACCGGTCTTGCCAGCCAGGGTCAGGGTTTTCGGCAGTACGTTGTACACCGAACTGCCGGTCCCCTCTCGCATCACGCGCTGCATGGCGCTTTGCACCAGATAGATGGAAGCCGGATCGAAACGCTGCTGAATCTGGAATGGATAGCGCTTGAGCGGCTCACCCTCGGCCGTCAAGACGCTGCGAATTCCACGCATTGGCGTATTAAAACCGCCGTTGGCCAACGTTTGATACATCGTCGCCACTTCAATCGGCGTCAGACCACCAGCACCCAGCAACATCGACGGGAATGCCGGAAACTCGCGACTGACACCCAGACGCGCCAGGGTTTTCAGCACGTTCGGCACGCCCACCGCCAAGCCAAGCCGCGCGGTCGACAGGTTGTAGGAATGCGCCAGACCTTGATAGAGGAAAACCGTACCGTGGGATCGGCGATCATAGTTCTGCGGCTTCCACACCTGGCCGTCCGCACCTTTGACCGAGAACGAATCATCCGACAGCCAACTGGTCAGCGTGTACTGGCTTGGTTTCTCCAGCGCGGTCAGGTACACCGCCGGCTTGATCAGGGAGCCGATCGGTCGCACCGCATCCAGCGCCCGGTTGAAACCGGCAAAACTGGCCTGACGGCTGCCGATCATGGCTTGCACTTCACCGGTTTCCGGGTTGGTCACGACCATTGCCGCTTCCACTTCATCGGAACCTTTGCGCCCGGACAACCGCTTGAAGGTGTCATTGACCGACGCTTCGGCTTTCATCTGCAGGATCGGGTCAAAACTGGTGAAAATCCGCAGACCTTCTTCGGTCAAGTCTTCGTCCCGGTAGTCCTCGCGCAACTGGCGTTTGACCAGGTCGATGAACCCCGGGAAGGAGCTGTCGGCCAACTTGCCACGCGTGGTCACGCCCAGTGGCATTTTCTTCGCGGCGGCGACCTGCTCGGCACTGGCAACACCTTGTTGCTCAAGCACATCGAGCACCAGATTACGTCGCTCAAGCGCCCGCTCGGGATTGCGACGCGGGTTGTAGTAGGAAGGCCCTTTGACCATGCCGACCAGCATGGCCACCTGGTGCAGCTTCAACTCCGACAGCGGCTGCCCGAAGAAAAACTGGCTGGCCAGCCCGAAACCGTGCACTGCGCGCTGACCGTCCTGACCGACGAACACTTCATTGAGGTAAGCCTCAAGAATTTCGCGCTTGTCGTAATGCAGCTCAAGCAGCATCGCCATCATGGCTTCGGTGAGTTTGCGCGTCAGGCTGCGCTCGCTCGTCAGATAAAAGTTTTTTACCAGCTGTTGCGTGAGCGTACTACCGCCCTGGGTCATCTTCCCGCCGGAGGTGTTGACGTAAACGGCGCGCGCAATGGATTTTGGCGAAACGCCCCAGTGGCTATAGAAGTCCCGGTCTTCCACGGCCACCAGGGTTTCCAGCAGGTAAGGCGGCACCTGGTCCAGCTTGATCAGAATGCGGTCTTCGAGATTCTTCGGATAAATCCCGCCGATCAGCAGCGGCTCCAGGCGCACGACTGAAAGCTTCGAGCCGTTGGTAGCGGACAATTCGGCCACGTAGTCGCCGGAGAACCGTACACGCACAGGCTGAGCTTTCTCCAAACCTTCATAAAACTGAAAGCCTCGGGTATTCAGGTCGACGGTGTTACCGCTGACCGCCGCAGCGCCCGGGCCGTTGCTCACGCTTTCACGGCGATAACCCAAAGCATCGAGCTCGGTGAGGAAGTCTGCTTTGCTCAACTTCTGCCCGGTGAACAATTCCAGCGGGCGCGCGTAGACCTTGGCCGGGATGGTCCAGCGCTTGCCGGAAAACTTCTCCTGGACGACCGCGTCAAGGTAAACCGCGAATCCGGCGAGCACTACAAGGCCGACCAGACTGAGTTTAAGGGCCCAGCCCAGCCAGGGGCGCATGCCCTTGGAAGGTGGTTTTTTGGGTGTGCGGGGGGATCGAGTACGAGTCATGGCGGCGGATTATACGCACTTTATTCATACTCGACAGACGCCCTCTGAGGTTTGCGTCGGGCGGACTTGCCGCCATAATGACGGCCGTGAATTTTCCCAGACTCTGAAGGAACGCCTGTGAGCCAGTCCCTGATCGCTGCCCTGCAAAATCCCGCCCTCTACCCGCATCCTGTAGACGGGTTTCAGGTCATCGAGACCCATATCTCCTGGGTTATTCTCACGGGCCCCTTCGCCTATAAATTGAAGAAACCGGTGAATTTCGGTTTTCTTGATTTCACCAGCCTCGACGCCCGCGAGCATTTCTGCGCTGAAGAACTGCGCCTTAATCAGCGTTTGACCAAGGATTTGTATCTCGAAGTATTGCCGATTACCGGGAGTGCCGAGGCTCCGCAGTGGGGTGGCGACGGTCCGGTCGTCGATTTCGCCTTGAAAATGCGTCAATTCCCACAAAGCCAGTTGCTCAGCACTCTACAAGCCAACGGCGAGTTGACCACCGCACATATCGACGAAATGGCCGCGCAGATCGCTCAGTTCCACCTCGATGCGCCTAAAGTGCCCGCCGAACATGATGCCGGCACGCCAGACAGCGTCATGGCCCCGGTACGGCAGAACTTCGAGCAGATTCTCCCGTTTCTCAGCGACAAGGCCGACCTGCTGCAACTCGACGCCTTGCAAGCATGGGCCGAAAGCAGCTTCGAACGTCTCAAGCCTCTGCTCGCTCAGCGCAAGGCCAGCGGTTTCATCCGCGAATGCCACGGTGATATCCACTTGGGCAACGCCACCGTGATCGACGGCAGCGTGGTAATTTTCGACTGCATCGAATTCAACGAGCCTTTCCGTTTCACCGACGTGTACGCGGACACCGGCTTCCTGGCGATGGACCTCGAAGACCGGGGGCTGAAAAGCCTGGCCCGCCGGTTTGTCAGCCAATACCTGGAGCTCACCGGCGATTACCAGGGCCTTGAGGTGTTGAACTTCTATAAAGCCTACCGTGCCATGGTTCGCGCCAAGGTCAGCCTGTTCAGCATGCCGGCCGAAGCCGATCCGGTGCAGCGCGCCACGACACTGCGTCAGTACCGCAATTACGCCAACCTGGCCGAAAGCTACAGCACCATTCCTTCGCGATTCATGGCAATTACCCACGGCGTCTCCGCTGTAGGCAAAAGCCACGTGGCCATGCGTCTGGTCGAAGCACTGGGCGCGATTCGCCTGCGTTCCGATATTGAACGCAAGCGTCTGTTCGGCGCACAAACCGTCACCAACGATCCACAGGCCGGCATCTACAGCGCTGAAGCGAGTGCTGCGACCTACACCCGTTTGCATGAGATTGCCGGAGTCATCCTGCACGCGGGTTTCCCGGTGGTCATCGATGCGACCTACCTCAAGCGCGAACAACGCGACGGCGCCGCAGCTGTCGCCGAATCGACTGGCGCGCCGTTCCTCATCCTTGATTGCAATGCCCCGCAGGCCGTGATCGAAAGCTGGCTGACGCTGCGTCAAGCGGACAATAAGGATCCGTCCGACGCCACTCTGGCCGTTATCGAGGCCCAACAGGTCAGTCGCGAAGCCCTGACGCCGGCAGAGATCCTGTGTAGCAAACGCGTTCAGACCAACGAGAGCGGAACACTCGATACCGTTGTCGCGCAGATCCGCCAGCGCCTGCCCGGCTTGTAAAAACTATTTGAGCTGTGAAGCCCTTGCCGGCTTCACGGACACCAAATAGTGGCACTATACTGGCGTCATAAAACTAACAGGTGATCTGACATGAGCCAGCCCAAACTTCTCGACACCCCGCTCTATGCCTTGCTGCACAAAGACGATATCACCGGGTTCAACAACGAGCGCCCCTCTGACGGAGCCGTCGACATGGTGGGAGGCGACTTTCGTGGCCTGGACCTGCGGGAGTTGAACGCTGACGGCGTCGACTTCGCAGATGCTTATTTCCGTTCGGCTGACCTGCGCGGTATTGATTTCAGAAATTCCAATCTGCAAGGCGCGAGCCTGGCCCACGCGCAGATATCCGGCGCTTATTTTCCAGTTGAATTGAGTGCAGACGAAATTCTGATGTCGATGAATTTCGGTACACGCCTGCGCTATCGCACTCGCTAAGAGCTGTAGCTGACCAAAGATCCGGCGCCCCCGCTTGCGCCGGACTGTAGACACTGTCTGCCTGGTCGACCTGACCATCCTGCTGCCTGCTCCAACATTCGCTGCCGCCAGCTTGGTGGTCTTAGAACCTTTCTGCATTGAAACACACCAAACGAACACACTTTTCCTACTGATGACTACACTCCTCAGAGGCTTGCCCCACGCTCCATTCGGCTGTCGCAAGGAGGCTTGATGAATGATGAATTGCAGCACCTGAAAAACCTTGGCAAGACATCGGCACAATGGCTGCACGCCGTCGGCATACATAGTGCTTCTGATCTGCGTCGCCTGGGGGCGGTGGATGCTTACCGAGCGGTACGCACGCGCGGGTTCCGAGCTTCCAAAGTGTTGTTGTATGCCATTGAAGGCGCTTTGATGGATGTGCACTGGAACGACATTCCGGCAGAGCGCAAGGAAGCCTTGAACAAACAACTTGAAGCCATCTCGTCACGCCACAAGAACTGAACGGGCGATGCTGCATGTATTTACTCGGAGAACAACCGGCTTACGCCGATGCTTTGATCAATCGACTGCAAACCATTCCCGGCCATCTAATGGCTGGCCTGTCGCCCAGTGGACCGGCTATCGAGGTTGCAGCCACAGACGATCTGGCAGCATCGCTGCCCGGCGATCAGATATTTGTCCTGGAGAGTGGTTCGCTGCAGGGCTGCGTCAACGAACGCCCGTTGTTTTATCTGCATGAAGGCGATCTGATTGGTTTGCGCCAGGACAGCGACTTGGCCCGTGCGCGTTTGTACAGCGATAACCCGGTGACATTAAGGCCCTACCGGCGATCTGAGGTGTTCCAGCATATTTTTGCTGAAGAGCATCGATCGGAACTCTTACTGGAATACCTGACCGGTCAGACCGCGCTGCTCTGCGATGCGGTCGCGCGCCTCAAACCACCTGAGTTTCGCAGCACCAATGGTTTCCAGCGCGTTGCTGATGGCGCGGTGCTTATCAGTCAGGGCGATGAGGCGGATCATGTATTCATCATCATTGAGGGCCACGCCGAAGCGTTCGTCGATGGAGTCAAAGTGGGTGACGTGCCCAAGGATGAAATTTTCGGCGCGATGGCGGTGTTCACCGGTGAAAGACGCAACGCGAGCGTGATTGCCAGCGAACCGAGCACCGTCATGTTGATTCCGAAAGACCAGTTTTTGACCCTGACTCAAAGCAATCCGAAGATCGCTCACAGCCTGATCGAGAACATGGCTCGGCGCATTGATCTGTTGAACAAGCAGATTATTCCACTGAGCAGATCCGGCAATGCTGCCTGAAAGGCTGGAAAAGTCGGGGCTATCGACGCAAATACACACGGTCTTCAAAGCAGATGAAAAAGAGCTGTTGACATGGTAATGAGAATCGCTATGATTATCACAACTGGTCGCGAGACTGGTCGATATTTGAAAAGCCCTTGGTTCGGACTCTCAGATATCTCCTCATCAGGCTAATCACGGTTATTTGACCCGGCTCTTGCCGGGTCTTTTTTTGCCTGCATAAAACTGTGGCTACTTCTCGAACTGCTTGCGCATCTGCGCGCAGTAATCGACAACCGGCGTGGAGGGTGTGTACCAGACGTAATCGGCCATTGCCACAGTGACGTCACTGCCCTGCTGCGCCAGCATCAGAACCGTTGGCGCTTCCGGCGCACCCAAGTCAAGCACATGGATGGGCACACCGACGTCCTTGCGCGCATGGTAAGCGCCAGCAAACAGCACCGACGGTGTCGGCGCCTCAAGCAAGCGTTCGGCCATGCGCAAGTCACGTTGTTGCTGCACCGCTAGCATTGCCGGCATTTGCCCTGTGGGCAGCAGGCCGCAATGGGATTCACCGATTTGCGCCAGCAGCTCATTTTTGACTGAGGCCGCATTCGATCGCGCGCCGTTCAAGGTTGGGGGTTTCGTATAAAAGGCGCGCAGCTCGACAGCATCCAGGTTGGCGGCCAACAGTGGATAGGGCTGACTCAGCGCGAAGCGGATCACTGGCTCGTACAGCGCCCAGTCCCAACCTTTCTGCCAGGCCAGCGCGGCGGGCAAATCTGCCGGCATGGAAGACGCACGTCGCACTGCGTCTAATTTGGGTTGTTGATCCGGCGTAAGCATTTCCAACAGCAAACTGCCTTGAGGTCGCTGCTGGCCCAGCGTCTGTAACAACCACAACTGCAGCGTATGGTGATCGCGATTGTCGTGTTGCTCACCCACAATCAAGCGGGGAGTCTTGGCCAGCTGCGCGATCAGCTCGTGAGGCGTAACCGCCTGACCGTTGCGCAGGTCTCGAATCTCGCCCACGACCGGCGGTGGCGCCGAACCATGCTGACAGGCACTTAGCAGCATCAGCGCCGCAATCAAAAAAAGACGCATACCCTCCCCCCTTTTGAACAGATCAGCGGGCGATGATAAGTGGATGCCCACGCTCCGGATGAGCCTGTACCAGCACTTCCAGACCGAAGACCGCTTTGAGCGGTTCCGGGCGCAGTACCCGCTCCGGCGTGTCAAGTGCGATGGCCCGCCCACCTTCCAGCAGTAACAGGCGGTCACAATAGCGTGCCGCCAGGTTCAAATCATGCAGGATCACCAGTACCGCTGCGCCCCGATCGGCAAACGCGCGCACTGCCTGCAAAGTCGTGTGCTGATGCAAGGGGTCGAGCATTGAAGTCGGCTCGTCAAGCAACAGCGTTTGTCCTGCTTCGCCCGGCCAGAGCTGTGCCAGGACACGGGCCAGATGCACCCGCTGACGCTCGCCGCCCGACAACGCCAGATAGCTGCGCCCCTGCAAGTGGCTGGCGTCCGCGGCCTGCAGTGCCGCTGCGATGATTTCATCGTCGCGTACCTTTCCGCTTTGATGCGGCAAGCGGCCCATGCCGACCACTTCCTCGACACGGAAGGCGAAGTCGAGGGTTGATACTTGCGGCAATACGGCCAGGCGTTGCGCTCGTTGCGTACCGGTCCAGTCGCGCAGTTCGCGAGCATCCAGCCATACGCTTGGCTGATCAGCTTGCAATTCACCACACAAGGCGCCCAGCAGCGTGCTTTTGCCCGCGCCGTTGGGGCCCAGAACGCCGAGGATTTCTCCTGGCCTGAGTTCGAGCGTGATGTCCGTCAACACGATTTTGCGGCCTCGGCGGATGTGCAGGTTCTGCGTTCGCAGCATCAGGCGCGCCCTCGCAACAGCAAATACAGAAAGACCGGCGCACCGATCATGGCGGTGACTATGCCGATCGGCAGTTCCGCCGGCGCCAGCGCCAGCCGCGCGACCAGATCTGCAAACAACAGCAGGCTGGCACCCGCCAGTATCGAGGCTGGCAGCAACACTCGATGATCGGGACCGGACAGCAGCCGTACCAGGTGCGGCACCACCAATCCGACAAACCCGATCATCCCCGCCGCCGCCACGGCGGCACCGACGCCCAGTGCCGTACACAGCACCAGTTCGCGCTTGAGCCGTTCGACGTCGATACCCAGGTGACCGGCCTCCGACTCTCCGAGCAACAAAGCATTCAATGCCTTGGCGCGCCGCGGCAACCACAGCGCTACACCGAGGCTGATCAACAAGAGCGGCCACAGTCGCGAATAACTGGCGCCGTTAAGACTACCCAGATTCCAGAACGTCAGCGTGCGCAGGGTCGCGTCGTCCGCCAGGTAGGTAAACAGACCCACGATGGCACCGGCCAGCGCTGTCAAGGCAAGGCCGGCCAGAAGCATGGTTGCAACATCGGTGCGGCCGTTGGTCCGGCCCAGTCGATAGACCAATGCCGTTACCGCCAGACCGCCGAGAAAAGCGCACAGCGACAGCAGATATGGACCGAGGAATTCTGGCAACCCTCCGAGCATCGAGCCGCCCACGATTGCAACCGCCGCGCCTAATGCCGCACCCCCCGAAACCCCCACCAGACCCGGATCGGCCAACGGATTGCGAAACAACCCCTGCATTGCCACGCCCGAGAGCGCCAGCACACCGCCTACCGCCAACCCCAGCACAGTTCTCGGTAAGCGAATCTGGCCGAGGATCAGTTCAGCCTGTTCCAATCCGTCCCCGGCAAAGGGCAGCCCGAGCATGCGCAAGCTAACGCGCAACGTGTCGAAAAGCGGCAAGCTCACCGGGCCGAGCGCCAGCGACAACCAGATCGCCAGCAGACACAGGAGGCTCAGACCAATGAACAACGTGCGCGGTTTGACCAGGACTGTCATTGCCCGGCAGTGCCGGGAAAGAAACCGTCAGACAGTTTTTCCAGCGCATCAGGCAAGCGTGGCCCGAGCCCGCCAACCAGCAACGTTGGATCAAGCTCCATGACGCGAGCGTTGCGGGCTGCGCGGGTCGAGGACAGGATCGGATTCTCCTTGAACAACGCTGCACGCGCCGCCTCGCCGACAAGCGCGCGGTCTGCGAACACCAGCACTTCGGGATCCAGACTAATCAATGACTCGCTGGAAAATGGCTTGTAACCGCTGTGCGTCGCCAGATTGTGTCCGCCCGCCTGGCGGATCATCCAGTCGGCAGCCGTGTCCTTGCCGGCGATCAGCGGTTTACCACCGGCATGACCCAGCAGCATCAGCACGCCGGGAGACGGATGTATCAGTTGCGCTTTGGTAACGCGGATTTTCTGCCGCTCAAGCCGTTGTTGATAATCCAGGAACAACCGCGTCGCCCTGTCCTGCGCGCCGAGCAACTTGCCCAACTTTTGCAAGTTAGTCTGCAAGGCCGGCACATCGGGTTGGGCAGAAAACAATTCAACCTGCACGCCCGCACTGCGAATCTGCGAGAGTACTGGCGGCGGCCCCATTTCTTCGGTGCCGACCAGAATGTGCGGACGCAAGCTCAGCACGCCCTCCGCTGACAATTGCCGCTGGTAGCCGATGCTGGGTAACGTTTTAAGGCTTGCCGGATGCTGACTGGTGGTATCGACGCCCACCAGTTTCGACTCCCCGCCCAGCGCACTGACCCACTCCGACAGCGCGCCGCCGGCACTGACCCAGCGCTGGGGCAACTCGGCTGCGCCAACGTGGTGACTGGCGAACAATCCGAGGCAGAGCGCGGCAACGCGGGCAGTCAGGCTCATGGACAACTTCCTTGAAGGTTTGCAGGCATAGGGGTGACAGGCCAAGTATCCTCGGCATCAGGCATCAGCGCCCGAACGGGGCAGGCGGCCATTTGATAATTGTTTGCATTTGAACGTCAAGCTCGGACATTTCCGGTCACGAGTCAGGCACCTCTGAGGATACACATGAAGTTTCTATGTGCAGGCACGGACATCAGCGAAGCCAGCAGCCGCGGATTCGACCTCGACGGGCAAAAACTTTTTGCCGTACGCCGGAGCGGACACGTCCATGTCTACATCAACCGCTGCCCGCACCGCGGTGTGGGGCTGGAATGGAAGCCGGACCAATTTCTCGATGCCAGTAACAGCTTGATTCAATGCGCGACCCACGGCGCCCTGTTTCTCATCGAAGACGGTGAGTGCGTGTCCGGACCTTGCGCCGGCCAGTCTCTCACCAGCGTCGAATCCCGCGAGGATGAACAAGGCATCTGGATCAACCCTTAGCCGTTGAGCAAAACGTCCAGACGTCGATCCACAACCATTTCTTCGTGACTCAGCCGCGCCCCGTATGCCAGCACCTCAACACCGCACGCCACCGCTTCGCGTAACGCTGCCGCGTAGGCCGAATCGATTTCTTCTGCAGGACGCACGGCATCAATGCCGCTGAGGTTGACACAATAAAGCTGCACCGCACGAATGCCGTCCCGCGCCAGATGCGCCAATTCGCGCAGATGCTTGGCTCCGCGCTGGGTCACCGCATCGGGAAAGGCGGCCACGGACGATCCGTCGTAACCCAGGGTGACACTTTTGACTTCCACGTACGCCGGTCCACGTGGGTACTCGAGGCGGAAATCGATGCGGCTGCTTTCCTGCCCGTAGGCCACCTCGCGCCGTAATTGGGTAAACCCGTTCAGCTCGGTAATCAAGCCTGCGCGCAAGGCTTCCTCGATCAGACCATTGGCCCGTCCGGTGTTGACGCAAAACAGGCGTCCCTGTGGGGTCTCGCCGATTTCCCAAGTGCCCGGCAACTTGCGTTTAGGGTCGTTGGAGCGACTGAACCAGACCTGCCCGCCCTCAACCTGGCAATTGAGCATCGAGCCAGTATTGGGACAGTGAATGGTCAGCAACTCACCATGAACGGTTTCGATGTCGGCAAGAAAACGCTTGTAACGGCGGATCAAACGACCTTCTTGGAGCGGAGGGTGAAAGCGCATCAGCCTTGCCAGCTCCGTAAACCACGAGCAATGCGCTCGACCGCTTCCTCCAGTCGCGCAAGACTCTGCGTGTAGGCAAATCGCACGTGATGCCCGGCCTGATAGCGTCCGAAGTCCAGACCCGGAGTGATCGCCACGTGTTCGGTTTCCAGGAAGTGTCGGCAAAATGCGAAGGCATCACCGCCGAAACGGCTGATATCAGCGTACAAATAGAAGGCGCCTTCGGGTTCCACGGCGATGCCGAAGCCGAGCTCGCGTAATGCAGGCAGCAGGAAGTCGCGACGGCGACCGAACTCGGCGCGACGCTCTTCCAGGATGCTGATGGTGGCCGGTTCGAAGCACGCCAGGGCGGCATGCTGGGCCATGCTCGGAGCACTGATGTAGAGGTTTTGTGCAAGTTTTTCCAGTTCACCGACCGCCGCTTGCGGTGCGACCAGCCAGCCAAGTCGCCATCCGGTCATGCCGAAATACTTTGAAAAACTATTCAAAACAAAGGCACTGTCGTCCACCTCCAGCACGCTGGCCGCATCGGTGCCGTATGTCAGGCCGTGATAAATCTCGTCTACTACAAGATGGCCATGACGCGCCTTGACGGTCGTAGACAGCCCTGCCAACTCCTCGCGGGTGAGGATTGTCCCGGTCGGATTGGCCGGGGATGCCACCAGAACGCCGACGCTGTCGTGATCCCAATGTCGCTCGATCAAATCCGGCGTCAGTTGGTAGCGCACGTCCGGACCGACCGGAACAAGCTGCGCAGCGCCTTCGACCAAGCGTAGAAAGTGCCGGTTACAGGGGTAACCCGGGTCGGCCAGCAGCCAGTGTTTTCCGGGATCCACCAGCAAGGCGCTGGCCAACAGCAGCGCGCCTGACCCACCGGGGGTGATGAGGATTCGCTGCGGATCGATGCTCAATCCGTAACGTTGCTGGTAAAACCCCGAGATCGCCTCGCGCAACTCAGGAATGCCCCGCGCAGCGGTGTAGCGGGTTTTGCCGGCTGTGAGCGCCGCCTGTCCCGCCCGGATGATCGGCTCGGCAGTGGTGAAGTCCGGCTCGCCGATTTCGAGATGGATCACATCGTGGCCGGCGGCTTGCAATTCGTTGGCCCGCGCCAGCAATGCCATGACATGAAAGGGTTCGATCGCGCGACTGCGGGCACTGTAGGGCAAAGCCATGGGTGTTCCTTCAGTGGGAAAAATGCTGATTCTACCCATGCACTGGAACGAGCGAGAACCTAAAGCGGTCACAGGCCTTGAGACCCTGGCCGCAAACGACTCGAGCGAGTGTTCCAGGTTTGACTAAAATCATTAATTGAACAGGTCTCCATCACTTCCAGACAAGACTTGGCAGCCATTTGCAAGCATGACGGCGCATCCTTCGACATCCGGGAGTAGCGCGGTCTGATTTGATCTGGTAAGTTCGCCCGCTTGCAGCCGCAGGGCCGGCAGGTGTCGGTGATGGAGCATTCCTGCGCAGATGGATTACAAGAGTAGAGGCGGTCCATTTCATGCCAACCCAAGCAAAGCAGCAAAATCAGTCGATCAGCGGCTTCGAACCCTACGAGTCAGTCAAGGGCGAGGAGTACATGGGCAAGCCCATGCGCGCTCACTTCACCAAGATCCTGAACAAGTGGAAACAGGACTTGATGCAGGAAGTCGACCGTACGGTTGATCACATGAAAGATGAAGCAGCCAACTTCCCGGACCCGGCAGACCGTGCCAGCCAGGAAGAAGAGTTCAGCCTCGAACTGCGTGCCCGCGATCGCGAGCGCAAGTTGATCAAGAAGATCGACAAGACCCTGCAGTTGATCGAAGACGAAGAATATGGCTGGTGCGAGTCCTGCGGCGTCGAAATTGGCGTCAAGCGACTGGAAGCCCGTCCTACCGCCGACATGTGCGTAGACTGCAAGACCCTGGCGGAAATCAAGGAAAAGCAAGTCGGCAAGTAATTGCGATTTGATTCAGAAACGGAGCGTGCGAACGCTCCGTTTTTTGTTTCTGATACTCACTCCGACCGCAGATCTTGAAGATGCATCCCGTTGTGGCGAGGGGATTTATCCCCGTACGGCTGCGCAGCAGTCGCTGACCCGATTGATGCGTTCTATCTGACGTATCGCGATTACCGAGTTTGGGGCCGCTACGCGACCCAACGGGGATAAATCCCCTCGCCACAAAGGCTCGCTCCTACAGGGATCTGGCGCCAGACCGGAAGATAACATCGCCTTTATGAACACTATCCCCTACATCGGACGCTTCGCACCAACGCCCAGTGGCCACCTGCATTTCGGCTCACTGGTGGCGGCGCTGGCCTCGTACCTCGACGCACGCTCGGTCGGTGGGCGATGGCTGATGCGTATGGAAGACCTCGATCCGCCACGGGAGGAACCGGGCGCGCAGACGGCGATTGTCAAGGCGCTGGAGAGTTACGGCTTCGAGTGGGACGGCGAGATGGTCTGCCAGAGCGACCGGCACGAGGCCTACGCCGAAGTCCTTACGCGCCTGTTCAATCACGGCCTTGCTTATGCCTGCACTTGCTCGCGCAAACAATTGGAACCGTATGGCGGCGTCTATCCGGGTTTGTGCCGCAATGCCGGCCATGGCACTGACAACGCCGCAATCCGCCTGCGCGTACCGGAGCTCGAATACCACTTCATCGACCGTGTACAGGGCGAATTTCGCCAGCACCTGGGCCGCGAAGTCGGTGACTTTGTGATTCGCCGCCGCGACGGTCTCTACGCCTATCAACTGGCCGTGGTGCTCGATGACGCATGGCAAGGTATTACCGATATCGTGCGCGGTGCCGATTTGCTCGACTCCACACCGCGCCAGCTGTACCTGCAGGAACTGCTCGGCATGCCTCAGCCGCGCTACCTGCACATCCCGCTGATTACCCAGCCCGACGGTAATAAACTCGGCAAGTCGTATCGCTCGCCACCACTGACGGTAGATCAGGCAACACCTTTATTACTGCGTGCCCTGCGCGCACTCGGGCAGAATCCGTGCACCGAGCTGGCGTACGCAACACCGCGCGAAGTGCTGAGCTGGGGTGTTGTCCACTGGGATGCGCTGACAATCCCGCGCACGCTCGCCCTGCCGGAAGCGCAACTGCAGTGATCGCACTTGCAGTGGCGCGCCCATCCGTTACCATCGCCGCACGTTTTCGGGCACGCGCATAAAAGAGAGGCCGGGATGTACATCTATCGCTTGGTCCTGCTTTTGGTAGTGGGGATTTATCTGTTCTCCCCGGCCATCATGGATTGGTGGATCGACGCCACTGGCGCCTGGTATCGCCCGTATCTGCTTTGGCTGATTCTGATTGTCGTGACCTTCATCCTGCAGAGCCAAAAAGATGCCGATGAGCTTTAGCCTGACCCAGATGATCCTGATCAGTGCCGCGTATCTGGCGGTGCTGTTCGGCGTCGCCTGGATCAGCGAACGGGGCATGATCCCCCGAGCGATCATTCGTCATCCGCTGACGTACACCTTGTCGCTGGGGGTTTATGCGAGTGCCTGGGCGTTTTACGGCACCGTGGGCCTGGCGTATCAGTACGGTTACGGCTTCCTGTCGAGTTACCTGGGGGTGTCCGGGGCATTTCTGCTGGCGCCGGTGTTGCTCTATCCGATCCTGAAAATTACCCGCACTTATCAACTGTCGTCGCTGGCCGACCTGTTCGCCTTCCGCTTCCGCAGCACCTGGGCCGGCGCACTGACCACCATCTTCATGCTGATCGGCGTGCTGCCGTTACTGGCCTTGCAAATCCAGGCCGTGGCGGATTCGATCGGCATCCTGACCCGCGAGCCGGTGCAGCATCGCGTGGCGCTGAGCTTTTGCGCACTGATCACGTTGTTCACGATTTTCTTCGGCTCACGTCACATTGCCACTCGCGAGAAACATGAAGGGCTGGTGTTTGCGATTGCCTTCGAGTCCGTGATCAAGCTGATCGCCATTGGCGGCGTTGGCCTGTATGCGTTGTATGGGGTGTTTGACGGGCCGCAACAGCTCGAATTGTGGCTACTGCAAAACCAGACCGCCCTCGCCGCTTTGCACACGCCGCTGCAGGAAGGCCCATGGCGCACGCTGCTGCTGGTGTTCTTCGCCTCGGCGATCGTGATGCCGCACATGTATCACATGACCTTTACCGAGAATTTGAATCCGCGCTCGCTGGTCAGCGCCAGTTGGGGCCTGCCGCTGTTTCTGCTCCTGATGAGTCTGGCAGTGCCGCTGATTCTGTGGGCAGGCCTGAAACTCGGCGCCACCACTAATCCGGAGTACTTCACCCTGGGGATCGGCATCGCCGCCAACAGCAAAGCATTGGCGTTGCTGGCGTATATCGGCGGGCTGTCGGCTGCCAGCGGACTGATCATCGTGACGACCCTGGCACTCTCCGGCATGGCCCTGAACCACTTGGTGCTGCCGCTCTATCAGCCGCCGGCCGAGGGCAATATCTATCGCTGGCTGAAATGGACCCGCCGCGCGCTAATTGTCGCGATCATCATGGCTGGTTACGGTTTCTACCTGATGCTTGGCGCGGAACAGGACCTGGCCAATCTCGGCATCGTCGCCTTCGTCGCCACTCTGCAATTCCTCCCGGGTGTGCTCTCGGTCCTGTATTGGCCCACCGCCAATCGTCGCGGCTTCATCGCCGGCTTGCTGGCCGGGATTCTGGTATGGCTGGTGACCATGCTGTTGCCGCTGGTGGGCAATCTGCAAGGCTTTTACATTCCACTGCTGAACATGATTTACGTGCTGGACGACACCAGTTGGCACATGGCTGCAATCGCTTCGCTGGCGGCCAACGTGCTGATGTTCACGTTGATCTCGCTGTTCACCAACGCCAGCCCCGAAGAGGCCAGCGCCGCCGAAGCCTGTGCGGTCGACAATGTGCGTCGCCCGCAACGACGGGAGCTGCATGCCGCCTCGCCGCAGGAATTCGCCACGCAACTGGCCAAACCCTTGGGCGCCAAGGCTGCGCAGAAGGAAGTCGAGCAAGCGCTGCGCGACCTTTATTTGCCGTTCGACGAGCGCCGGCCGTACGCCCTGCGTCGTTTGCGCGACCGCATCGAAGCCAACCTTTCCGGCCTGATGGGCCCAAGCGTCGCCCAGGACATGGTTGAAACTTTCCTGCCCTATAAAGCCGGCGGCGAAAACTATGTCACCGAAGACATCCACTTTATTGAAAGCCGTCTCGAGGACTACCACTCGCGCCTGACCGGCCTTGCCGCCGAACTCGATGCCTTGCGCCGCTACCACCGGCAGACCCTGCAAGAGTTGCCGATGGGCGTTTGCTCGCTGGCCAAGGATCAGGAAATCCTCATGTGGAACAAGGCCATGGAAGAGCTGACCGGGATTGCCGCGCAGCGGGTGGTCGGTTCGCGCCTGAGCACCATCGCCGACCCGTGGAAAGAGTTGCTGCAGGGCTTCATCAATCTGCCCGACGAACATTTGCACAAACAGCACCTGGCGCTGGATGGCCAGACCCGCTGGCTCAACCTGCACAAGGCGGCGATCGACGAACCGCTCGCACCGGGTAACAGTGGTCTGGTGCTGCTGGTGGAAGACCTGACTGAAACGCAGATGCTTGAAGACAAACTGGTGCACTCCGAACGTCTGGCCAGTATCGGCCGACTGGCGGCGGGCGTGGCCCATGAGATCGGCAACCCGATCACCGGCATTGCCTGCCTGGCGCAAAACCTGCGCGAAGAGCGCGAGGATGACGGCGAGCTGAGGGAAATCAGCGGGCAGATCCTCGAACAGACCAAACGCGTCTCACGCATCGTTCAGTCGCTGATGAGTTTTGCCCATGCCGGTAGTCATCAGCACAGCGACGAGCCCGTCTGTCTGGCTGAAGTGGCGCAGGACGCGATCGGCCTGCTGGCCCTGAACCGGCGCAATTTCGAAGTACAATTCTACAACTTGTGCGACCCCGATCATTGGGTCGAAGGCGACCCGCAACGTCTCGCACAGGTGCTGATCAATCTGCTCTCCAACGCCCGTGACGCCTCGCCTCCCGGCAGTGCAGTGCGGGTCAAAAGCGAAGCCGGCGAACACACGGTCGATCTGATCGTCGAAGACGAAGGCAGCGGTATTCCGAAGAACATCATGGACCGATTGTTCGAACCTTTCTTCACCACCAAGGACCCTGGCGAAGGCACCGGTCTGGGCCTTGCACTGGTCTATTCCATCGTTGAAGAGCATTATGGACAAATCACCATCGACAGCCCGGCTGATGTTCAAAGCCAACGCGGCACCCGTATCCGGGTGACCTTGCCGCGTCATGTCGAAGCGACGTCCGCTGTGAACTGAGACCGTCGAGAGTATCGAATCAATGCCGCACATTTTGATCGTCGAAGACGAAACAATTATCCGCTCCGCCTTGCGCCGCCTGCTGGAACGTAACCAGTACCAGGTCAGCGAAGCCGGTTCAGTGCAGGAAGCACAAGAACGCTTCACCATTCCTACGTTCGACCTGATCGTCAGTGACCTGCGCCTGCCTGGCGCACCGGGCACCGAGTTGATCAAACTCGGCCAGGGCACGCCGGTGCTGATCATGACCAGCTACGCCAGCCTGCGCTCGGCGGTCGACTCGATGAAGATGGGCGCGGTCGATTACATCGCCAAACCTTTCGACCATGATGAAATGCTCCAGGCCGTGGCGCGCATTCTGCGTGATCGGCAATCGGCTCCAGCCGGCGGCGAGCCGGCCCCCGCAAGAGCCGTAAATGGTGCGGCGAAGGGCGGTGTCGATAACAGCAACGGCGAAATCGGCATCATCGGTTCGTGCCCGCCAATGCAGGATCTCTACAGCAAAATCCGCAAAGTCGCGCCGACCGATTCCAATGTCCTGATTCAGGGTGAGTCTGGCACCGGTAAAGAACTCGTGGCACGCGCTCTGCACAACCTGTCCAAACGTGCCAAGGCGCCGATGATTTCGGTGAACTGCGCGGCGATTCCGGAAAGCCTTATCGAATCCGAATTGTTTGGCCATGAAAAAGGTGCATTCACTGGCGCCAGCGCCGGGCGCGCCGGGCTGGTCGAAGCGGCGGATGGCGGCACCCTGTTCCTCGATGAAATCGGCGAATTGCCACTGGAAGCCCAGGCCAGGCTGTTGCGCGTCTTGCAGGAAGGCGAGATTCGGCGCGTCGGGTCGGTGCAATCGCAGAAGGTTGATGTGCGATTGATCGCAGCGACGCACCGTGACCTCAAGGGTCTGGCGAAGATCGGCCAGTTCCGTGAAGACTTGTTCTATCGCCTGCACGTCATCGCTTTGAAACTGCCAGCTCTGCGCGAACGTGGTGCCGACGTCAACGAAATTGCCAATGCGTTCCTGGCACGGCAGAGCGCGCGGGTCAACCGAACCGATCTGAAGTTCGCTCCGGACGCCGAACAGGCGATTCGTCACTACGCCTGGCCGGGCAACGTGCGCGAACTGGAGAACGCAGTGGAGCGGGCGGTTATCCTGTGCGAAAGCCCGGAAATTTCTGCAGAGCTGTTGGGTATCGACATCGAGCTCAGCGATCTGGAGGATGAAGATTTCATCGGCCTTGCACCGCAGCAAAGCAACAACAATGGCAACAACCATGAGCCCACCGAGGACCTTTCGCTGGAGGACTATTTCCAGCATTTCGTTCTTGAGCATCAGGACCACATGACCGAGACCGAGCTCGCTCGCAAACTTGGTGTCAGTCGCAAGTGCCTGTGGGAACGTCGTCAGCGCCTCGGCATTCCGCGCCGCAAGACCGGGGTGACCAGCGAAGGCTGAATGTCACCTGAACGATGTGTGGGTAGCACGCGATTGGGCGAACAAAACTGTTACCTCTGATTTTCCGCGTAACAGAAGCCGGGGCTTACGGTAACGAAGCCCCGGTTTTTTTGTGCCATGAAAAAGCCACTTAGCCTGCGTAACCCCTTGTTTTGCTAGACATCACAAATGTTGGCACGCCCCCTGCTATATGTTTGGTACAAGAACAATAACAAGCAATGTACAAGACAATAAAAATAAGACGAATCGACTCACGCACAATAAAAACAAGACGGCGAGAGGCGCAGCTAACTGATTCTTTTGGAGAGGCGTTGTATTTGGGCTAGCCCCACGACCAGGCCGAGAACAACAAAAACTGTCCTGAGACAGAGCCTGAACTGGTTGGATCGCAAGATCACTGCAACACAGCGACCAAAGCAATCCGTTTGCTCTTGGCTCCCGATTGGGAGGGTCACGAAGGAAACTTCATGACGCGGGCACTTAACAAAAACAAAAAGCCCGAATCAAAAATAAAAACAGAGCATGCAACTACTTTCTTGGGGAGCTTCGGCTCCCCTTGTAGTTTCTGCGATTCCGCATTACGCCCTTGTAGCAGCTGCCGAGCCTGCGAGGCTGCGTTCGGCTGGGAAGCAGGCGTAAATCATGCACACGGGGTATCGGTGAAATCGGTCAGTGCGACTGCTACGCAGTCAAACGCAGTCAAACGCAGCCCCGCAGGCTCGACAGCTGCTACAGAGGCCAGGCGTGAACATGTCCTTCATGCACTTGCGCAGTGTCCTACACCATCCCCTGACTAAATGCTAGAATCCCCGCCCATCATGCGGTCATTCTTCGTTATGGCCGAACATTCCTTCAAACAGTGCATCCCATGCTGAAGAAGTTGTTCCAGTCATTCCGTTCTCCCAAGCGCCATACGCAACACATCCGCAGCACGCCTGAAGTGCTCAATAGTGGCCAGCATTCGTTGCAAAAAGGCCAATTCAGCCGTTACGCGGTGAACATTGTCGAGCGCCTGCAGAACGCCGGTTACCAGGCTTATCTGGTCGGCGGGTGCGTGCGTGACATGATGCTGGGCATCACTCCAAAAGATTTCGACGTCGCAACCAGCGCTACGCCTGAGCAGGTGCGGGCGGAATTTCGCAATGCGCGAATCATCGGCCGTCGTTTCAAACTGGTGCACATCCATTTCGGCCGCGAGATCATCGAAGTCGCGACTTTCCGCGCCAATCACCCGGTCAACGAAGACGAGGAAGACAGCAATCAGTCTTCGCGCAACGAGAGCGGGCGGATTCTGCGCGACAACGTCTACGGCACCCTGGAAGAAGACGCGCAACGCCGCGACTTCACCATCAACGCCCTTTACTACGATCCGGTCAGCGAGCGTATTCTTGATTACGCCAACGGCGTACACGACATCCGCAATCACCTGATCCGTTTGATCGGCGATCCCAAGCAGCGCTATCAGGAAGACCCGGTGCGAATGCTGCGGGCCGTGCGTTTCGCCGCCAAACTCAATTTCGGCATCGAAAAACACAGCGCCGTGCCGATTCGCGACCTGGCGCCGATGCTGCGCGAGATACCTTCGGCGCGCCTGTTCGAAGAAGTGCTCAAGCTGTTCCTTTCCGGGCATGCGGCCGACACCTTCGAAATGCTGGTCGACCTGCAGTTGTTCGATCCGCTGTTCCCGGCCAGTGCCGAAGCGCTCGAATACAATCCGACCTACACCCACACACTGATCAGCGAAGCATTGAGCAACACTGATCTGCGCATCAAACAGAACAAACCGGTGACCCCGGCCTTCCTGTTTGCCGCGCTGCTGTGGCCAGCGCTGCCGGCGCGCGTATTGCGCCTGCAGGAACGTGGAATGCCGCCGATTCCGGCGATGCAGGAAGCCGCGCACGAGCTGATTGCCGAACAGTGCCAACGCATTGCGATTCCGAAACGTTTCACCATGCCGATTCGCGAAATCTGGGACATGCAGGAACGTCTGCCTCGTCGCAGCGGTAAACGCGCAGACTTGTTGCTGGACAACCCACGCTTCCGCGCCGGTTACGACTTCCTGCTTTTGCGTGAAAGCGCCGGCGAGCAGACTGACGGCCTTGGCGAGTGGTGGACTGATTATCAGGACGCCAATGACAGCGAGCGCCGCGACATGATTCGCGACCTCAGCGGCAAGGACGACGGGACCGGCGCACCTCGCAAACGTCGTCGCAGCGGCGGCGCCAAGCGCAAGCGCACCGCCGGCGCACCGAGTGCCACGGGCGAGTAGGTATGGAACGCATCTACATCGGCATGGGCAGCAATCTGGCTGACCCCGCCGAACAACTGCGCAGTGCCGTCGATGCACTGGCACGGTTGCCGCAAACTGAACTGATCGGCGTTTCCGGCTTTTACCAGAGCGACTCGCTCCTTCCTGGCCAGCCCCGCTATACCAACGCGGTTGCTGCACTCGACAGTGAACTGGCGCCGCTGGACCTCCTTGATGCCCTGCAAGCCATCGAAAACGAACAGGGCCGCGAGCGCCTCGAGCGCTGGGGGCCGCGCACGCTGGATCTCGACATTGTGTTGTTCGGGGATCACCTGATCGACGAGCCGCGCCTCAGAGTCCCCCACTACCATATGCAGGAACGTGCGTTCGTTCTTTATCCGCTGGCCGAACTGGCGCCTGCGGACCTGCAATTGGCCGACGGTCGCAGCCTTGAAGCTCTTCTCGCAGACTGCCCGTTCGTCGGTCTGGAACGGCTCCCCCCGAATTGAAAAAAATCCTTGTGGGAGCGAGCCTGCTCGCGATTGCGGTGTGTCATTCAATAAAGCTGCTGAATGACACACCGCAATCGCGAGCAGGCTCACTCCCACAGTGAATCGTGCCGAGCATACGACCTGCGCTTGCTGAATCGCATCAGTTACTTCGGTAACACCCCCCACGTAACAACCCGGTAACACACACAATTGACTTCCCGTGTTCTCCTCACGACTATAGGCGTCCCGCTGCCGCCAACACGGCGCATAAGGGCGCAATTCAGGCCATAAAAGCACGACATCAGACCGTGCGCCTGTATTTCACGAAGATCACGCGCGTTACTCGCTGTAGTGTCAACAGCGCCTGAACGAGGAACCTTTTCATGCCAGCCATCACCCTGACCACGCTGCAAGGTCTCAAGCAAAAAGGTGAAAAAATCACCATGCTGACCTGCTATGACGCAACCTTTGCCCATGCCTGTAATGAGGCGGGCGTCGAAGTGCTGCTGGTGGGCGACTCTCTCGGCATGGTGTTGCAGGGTCACGACAGCACACTGCCCGTGACCACTGCCGAAATGGCCTACCACGTTGCGTCGGTCAAACGCGGTAACACCGACGCATTGATCCTCGCCGATCTGCCATTCATGGCTTACGCCACCACCGAACAAGCGATGACCAACAGCGCCCTGCTAATGCAGGCTGGCGCGCACATGGTCAAGGTTGAGGGTGCGTTGTGGCTGGCGGATTCGATTCGCCTGCTCGCCGAACGCGGCATTCCGGTGTGCGCGCACATGGGGCTGACCCCGCAGTCAGTGAATATTCTGGGCGGTTATAAGGTTCAGGGCCGTAACGAAAACCAGGCGCGACAGATGCGTGCCGACGCGATTTCCCTCGAACAGGCCGGCGCGGCAATGCTGCTGCTTGAGTGTGTGCCGAGCGAGCTGGCCGAAGAGATCACGCAAGCAGTAAAAATCCCGGTGATTGGCATCGGCGCTGGCAGCGGCACCGATGGTCAGGTGCTGGTTTTGCACGATATGCTGGGTTTGTCGATCACTGGCCGGGTGCCGAAATTCGTCAAGAACTTCATGGCCGGGCAGCAAAACATTCAGGCGGCTTTGGGCGCTTATGTTTCCGAAGTCAAAGCTGTCACCTTCCCGGGTACCGAACACGGATTCTCTGCATGAACACCGTCAAAACCGTACGCGAACTGCGCGCCGCAGTGGCTCGCGCCCGTGGCGAAGGCAAGCGCATTGCCTTCGTTCCAACCATGGGCAACCTGCACAGCGGGCACATCGCGCTGATCGCCAAGGCCAGCCAACGGGCTGATTTCGTGGTGGCGAGTATTTTCGTCAATCCACTGCAATTTGGTGCCGGCGAAGACCTCGACAAATATCCGCGCACCCTGACAGCGGACCAGGAAAAACTGCTGCAGGGTGGATGCCACCTGCTGTTCGCGCCGACGGTTGAAGAAATGTACCCCGACGGCATGGCCGGGCAAACTCGCGTCAGCGTTCCGCAACTTTCTGAAGGCCTGTGCGGCGCAAGCCGTCCCGGGCACTTCGAAGGGGTGGCTACCGTGGTCAGCAAGTTGTTCAACATGGTTCAGCCCGATCTGGCGATCTTTGGCCAGAAAGACTTTCAACAACTGGCGGTGATTCGCGCACTGGTGCATGACCTGAACATGCCGGTGCAGATCATTGGCGAGCCGACAGTGCGCGCGGCCGATGGCTTGGCATTGTCCTCGCGCAACGGCTTCCTCAGCGAAGAACAGCGGGCGATTGCGCCGGTGGTTTACCGCGCGTTGAACGCGATTGCCGAGTCGATCAGGCAAGGTGACCGCGACTATCCGGCCTTGGTGGGCAGGCAGTTGCAAACGTTGGAGGCTGCAGGCTTGCGTCCTGACTATCTGGAGATTCGTCATGCGCTGACCTTGCGCCCGGCGACAGCGGAAGATCGCGATCTGGTGATTCTGGTGGCGGCATTTCTCGGCACCACGCGGTTGATTGATAACCTGCACCTGAATCTCGACGCGCCAACCTGAGACACCAATCCATTAGTGGAAGCAAAGCTTGCTCGCGAAAAGGTCGTCACATCCGACACTTGTGTCGACTGACACGATGTCTTCGCGGGCAAGCCTTGCTAGCCCAGAGTTATGCAGTGCCGCGCCTTGTCGCCGTATCCGGCCTTCCCGCGAAATCCTTGCTGCTCAAATTTCCCTCCCGTTTGTCGGACTATTTCCCAGCTGATGTATAAAAAAGTACTGCCGTCGGGTCTGACAAAGTCAAGACAGATTGCAGCGCGAGGTTTACTGTATTCGCCCTGTGCCATGAATTCGTGTCGACGCAGTAAACCGGGCGCTCACCGCAGCGCACCGGGATTTTTCAGTGATCAAAAGCCGTTCAAGTAAAAAGGAAACCCGCAGCGATGGCGTATTACCGCACTCCTCACGATGTGACCGCCCTGCCCGCCTGGCAGGCGTTGAAAGATCACCGCCAAGCCATGCAGGATTTCAGCATGCGCGAAGCCTTCAATGCCGATCCACAGCGCTTTACGCAGTTCACCCTCAGCAGCTGTGGCCTGTTTCTTGATTATTCGAAAAACCTGATCAACGCCGAGACCCGCGATTTGCTTGTGGGTCTGGCCAACGAAGTCGATCTGCAGGGCGCGATCAAAGCGCTGTTTGACGGCGAAATCGTCAACTCTTCCGAAGGACGTCCGGCCCTGCATACCGCGCTGCGCCGCCCGGTGGGCGACAAGTTGTCGGTCAACGGCGTCAATGTGATGCCTGAAGTGCACAAGGTGCTGAACCAGATCACCGACCTCGTTGGCCGCATTCACGACGGTCTGTGGCGCGGTTATACCGAGAAGCCCATCACCGACGTGGTGAACATCGGCATTGGTGGTTCTTTCCTCGGCCCGGAGCTGGTGTCCGAAGCGCTGCTGTCTTACGCGCAAAAAGGCGTGCGCTGCCATTACCTGGCAAACATCGATGGCAGTGAGTTCCATGAACTGACCATGAAGCTGCGCGCCGAGACCACGCTGTTTATCGTCTCGTCGAAATCCTTCAACACCCTCGAAACCCTGAAGAACGCCCAGGCCGCTCGTGCCTGGTATCTGGCGCAGGGCGGTTCGGAAGCCGAGCTGTATCGTCACTTCATCGCCGTTTCGAGCAACAACGCGGCTGCCGTCGCGTTCGGGATTCGTGAAGAAAACATTTTCCCGATGTGGGACTGGGTCGGCGGGCGTTACTCGCTGTGGTCGGCGATCGGTTTGCCGATTGCGCTGGCGATCGGCATGTCGAACTTCAAGGAGTTACTGTCCGGCGCCTACACCATGGACCAGCACTTCCAGAGCGCGCCTTTCGAACAGAACATGCCGGTGCTGCTGGCCTTGCTGGGTGTCTGGTACGGCAACTTCTGGGGTGCGCAAAGCCATGCCATCCTGCCGTATGACCACTATCTGCGTAACATCACCAAGCACTTGCAGCAACTGGACATGGAGTCCAATGGCAAAAGCGTCCGTCAGGACGGTACGCCAGTGTCGACCGATACCGGTCCGGTGATCTGGGGTGGCGTCGGCTGCAACGGTCAGCACGCGTATCACCAATTGCTGCACCAGGGCACTCAAGTGATTCCGGCCGACTTTATTGTGCCGATTGTCAGTTTCAACCCGGTGTCCGACCACCACCAATGGCTATACGCCAACTGCCTGTCGCAAAGCCAGGCATTGATGCTGGGCAAAACACTGGCAGAAGCTGAAGCCGAACTGCGCGACAAAGGCTTGAGCGAGGAAGAGGTGCACAAGATCGCACCGCACAAGGTCATCCCTGGCAACCGCCCGAGCAACACGTTGGTGGTCGAGCGCATCAGCCCTCGCCGCCTGGGTGCGCTGGTGGCCATGTACGAACACAAAGTCTTCGTGCAAAGCGTGGTCTGGGGCATCAACGCCTTCGATCAGTGGGGCGTGGAACTTGGCAAAGACCTGGGCAAAGGTGTTTACAACCGCCTGGTCGGCAGCGAAGAGACCCCGGCGGATGATGCGTCTACCCAGGGCTTGATCAACTTCTTCCGCAGCCGTCACCGCGGCTAATCAACACTGTTACTTTTCCTGTGGGAGCGAGCCTGCTCGCGAATACGGACGGTCTTTCAACATTGAGTTGACTGACCCGCCGCATTCGCGAGCAGGCTCGCTCCCACAGTCGTTTTTGCTTACCGCAGTGTGTGCATTCGGCATTCGACTTGAACCCGTCCGCGACTCGGCGCATCTTTATCTCTGTCGAAAAACAAGAATAAGGAACCGTCATGTTCGATATCAGCACGTTCCCCAAAGCCGATGCCGTCCGCCGGGCTGCGAACTTGAGCCAGGAGGACTATCAGCGCCTGTATCGCCAGTCCATCGAGCATCCCAGTACCTTCTGGGCCGAACAGGCCACCCGGTTTCTGGACTGGAGCAAGCCTTGGGACACCGTCCAGCGCTATAACCTGAAGACAGGCGAAGCCAGCTGGTTTGCCGGCGGCAAGCTGAATGTCAGTTACAACTGCATAGACCGCCACCTGGAACAACGCGGCGAGCAGATCGCAATCATCTGGGAAGGCGACGACCCCGCCGAATCCGCGCAAATCACTTACAAAAAACTTCATCACCACGTATGCCGACTGGCCAATGTGCTGAAAAGTCGCGGCGTGAAGAAAGGCGACCGCGTGTGCATCTACATGCCGATGATCCCCGAAGCCGCCTACGCGATGCTCGCCTGCACTCGCATAGGCGCGGTGCATTCGGTGGTGTTCGGCGGATTCTCCCCGGACTCGGTGCGTGACCGCATTCTCGACGCCGACTGTCGCACCGTGATCACCGCCGATGAAGGCGTGCGCGGCGGCAAATTTGTTCCACTTAAAGAGAAAGTCGACAAAGCGCTGGAGAGCTGCCCGAACGTCAGCACCGTCATCGTCGTCGAACGTACCCAAGGCGAAGTCAACTGGGTCGAGGGCCGTGACCTCTGGTATCACCAGGCGGTGCGCGACGTCAGTGACGATTGCCCGCCCGAGCCGATGGATGCCGAAGATCCGCTGTTCATCCTTTACACCTCCGGCAGCACCGGCAAGCCCAAAGGCGTACTGCACACTACGGGCGGTTACCTGCTGCAAGCGGCGATGACCTTCAAATACGTGCTCGATTACCGTGACGACGAGGTGTTCTGGTGCACCGCCGACGTCGGTTGGGTTACCGGTCACAGTTACATCGTTTACGGCCCGCTCGCCACCGGCGCGACTACATTGATTTTCGAAGGCGTGCCGAGCTATCCGAGCAGCTCGCGCTTTTGGCAAGTCATCGACAAACACCACGTGAATATCTTCTACACCGCGCCGACAGCCCTCCGCTCGCTGATGCGCGAAGGTGCCGAACCGTTGAAGGAAACCTCCCGCGCCAGCCTCCGATTACTCGGCAGCGTCGGTGAGCCGATCAACCCGGAAGCGTGGGATTGGTACTTCAATGCGGTGGGCGAACAGCGTTGCCCGATCGTTGACACCTGGTGGCAGACCGAAACCGGCGGCATCATGCTTAGCCCATTGGTCAGCGCCCAGCGAATCAAACCCGGCTGCGCCACGCAACCGATGTTCGGCGTGCAACCGGTGCTGCTGGATGAAACAGGCAAGGAAATCAAAGGCGCCGGCAGCGGCGTGCTGGCGATCAAATCCAGCTGGCCGGCGCAGATTCGCAGCGTTTACGGCGATCCGCAAAGGATGGTCGATACCTATTTCAAACCTTACCCCGGCTACTATTTCACCGGTGACGGCGCCCGGCGCGACGAGGATGGCGACTACTGGATCACCGGGCGCATCGACGACGTGATCAACGTTTCCGGGCACCGCATTGGCACCGCAGAGGTGGAAAGTGCGCTGGTGTTGCACGACAGCATCGCTGAAGCCGCGGTCGTCGGTTATCCCCATGACGTCAAAGGCCAGGGCATCTACGCCTTCGTCACGCCTATGAACGGCACTGAGCCCAACGATGAATTGAAGAAAGAACTCCTGGCCCACGTCAGCAAGGAAATCGGCAGTTTCGCCAAACCGGACCTGATTCAGTGGGCGCCGGCCTTGCCGAAAACCCGTTCCGGCAAAATCATGCGGCGGATTTTGCGCAAGATTGCCTGTAACGAGCTGGACACACTGGGCGACACTTCCACGCTGGCTGATCCGAGCGTGGTGCAGGACCTGGTCGATAAGCGTTTAAACCAGTAAAGCCGAACAGCGGCTGAAGCATCCTGTGGGGAGCTGGCTTGGCAGCGATGAGGCCCTTGAAGCCTGCGCTGCCTGGGAGGACGCGATCGCCAGCTTGAAGCTTGAAGCTTGAAGCTTGAAGCTTGAAGCTTGAAGCCCAGTAACTGCTAAACTCCCGCGCCAAATTCCCTCCTGCAAGGCGCCCAGCATGTCTTCCTTGAATCAGGCGCTGCGCGCCGCCCTCGATCATCGCCAGGACCTGATTGCCGAACTGCATCAGCAAGGCACCGATTGCTACCGCCTGTTTCACGGTAGCCAGGAAGGCGTCGGCGGCCTGACCGTCGACCGCTATGGCCCGCAACTGCTGGTGCAGAGCTTCCATCAATCGCTCGAACGCGAAGATCTCATGCAGCTGCACGGGATCGTCAATCAGCAGCTGGGCCTCGATACTTTGCTGGTTTACAACGATCGCTCACGGGGCAACTCGCGCATCGACCGTGAAGACACCGTCTACCGCGCCGATGAGGCTGCGCTGCAAGACCTGATCGGACACGAATGGGGTTTGAATTATCGTGTCCGTGGCCGCCATGCCGGTCAGGACCCGCTGCTGTTCCTCGACCTGCGCACCACCCGCGGCTGGGTCAAGGCGCACAGCAAAAACAAAAGTGTGCTGAACCTGTTTGCCTACACCTGCGGCGTTGGCCTGAGCGCAGCGGCGGGTGGCGCGCGTGAGGTGTGCAACCTGGATTTCGCGGAGGGCAATCTCGCCGTCGGTCGCGAGAACGGTCTGCTCAACCCGCAATTAGCGAGCATGCAGTTCATCCAGTCGGATTATTTTCCGGCGATCCGCCAACTGGCCGGCCTGCAGATCAGCCAGCGTCGCGGGCAGAAACTGCCGAGTTATCCGCGCCTCGAACAACGCCAGTACGATCTGGTCCTGCTCGACCCGCCCGCATGGGCGAAGAGCGCGTTCGGCACAGTCGACCTGTTGCGCGACTATCAAAGCCTGCTCAAACCGGCGCTGCTGACCACCGCCGATGACGGTGTGCTGATCTGCTGCAACAATCTGGCGAAAGTCAGCATGGAAGACTGGCGCGAGCAGGTTTTGCGCTGCGCGGAGAAAGCCGGACGGCCAGTACGTGAATGTACGGTGATGAAGCCGGGAGCCGATTTCCCGTCGATGGATCAACAGCCGCCGCTGAAAACGCTGATCCTGCAGCTGTGAATTTCAGAAGGAAAATCCGCTAAAGCCGGATCACTTCGGAACCGGATTCGCGTGCCATACTCCAAGGCACTCCGATTCAGACAGATGAAGCCGCACATGCCCAAAGGATTGATCCGCGCTTTCGGCGCACTGTTGACTGCTCTGGCTCTCTACAGCCTGCTGGGTTTTCTGATTTTGCCGGGCATCGCACTGCGCGTGGCCAACCAGCAACTGGCCAACTACGCGACGACGCCCGCCACGCTCCAACGGATCGAACTCAACCCCTTCAGCCTTGAAGTGACCTTGTGGGGGCTGGTGGTTGGCGAGCCGGGCAAGGAACAGATCGGCTTCGAGCGGTTGTACGCGAATCTGCAGATCGACAGCCTCTGGACCAAAGCGCTGCATCTGTCCGACATCGAGCTGGACAAATCCAAAACCGAAATCCTCTTCGGCAAAGACGGCAAGCTGAATCTGCTGGGCCTGTTCAAAGTGCCTGCCAGCGAACCTGTTCCAGCCGATCCTGATGCCAAGCCGTTTCCGCTGCGGGTGGAGCGGATCAAACTGGCTGACGGTGCGGTGCACTTCAAGGATGAACGCCCGAGCGAACCGATCGAGTTTCTCTACGACCAGCTCGATTTTGAACTGAACAACCTCAGCACCCTGCCTGAAGACAGCGCCGACATGACGCTGGTGGCCGTCGGCCCGGCAGGTGGCCAGATCGACTGGACCGGCAACTTCAGCCTGATCCCGATCGCCTCCGAAGGTAAGCTGAAGATTACCGACGGCAAAATGAAATCCTTTTGGCCCTATGTGCGCGATGCTGTGCCGCTGGTGCTTGAAGACGGCCTGATCAGCCTCAGCACCGACTACAAGCTGAGCCTGGACAAGACCACCGATCTGCTGCTGAGTAATGTCGCGGTCAGTGTTGCCCCTTTCGCCATCAAGGCCCCGGATGGCCGGCCACTGGCGAAACTTGCGCGGCTGGACGTCAGCGAGACGACAGTCGACCTGGCGAAGCAGCAAGTGATTGTCGGCAAGATCCGCAGCCAGAAACTGGAAACCTGGGCAGCGCTCGAAGCCGACGGACAGCTTGACTGGCAAAAACTGTTTGCCAGTCAACCGTCCAAAGCAGCCGCCAAGGCCAACGCCGAACCGGTCAATGCGCCAGCTGCCGCCGATTCACCTGCAGTCGATCCAACGCCACCGAGCAAACCGTGGCAAGTGCTGCTAAAAGACGTGCAGTTGCGCGACTACCAGGTGCATCTGGAGGACCGCAAAGCGCAGCCGGTGGTGGCACTGGATGTCGGGCCGCTGAATCTCGACCTGAAGAATTTCGACAGTCTCAACGGCGCGCCTTTTGATCTCAAGCTCGACACTGGCGTGGGCAAGCAAGGCAAGCTGATGGCGGACGGTCAGGTCAACCTGGCTCCGGTCAGCGCCAAGCTGAACGTGCAAACCCGGGACATCGACCTGCGGATTGCGCAGTCCTACATCAACCCGTTCATCCGCCTGGAGCTGCGCAGCGGCATGCTCGGCAGTGATCTGGCCGTGGACCTGAAAAGCACCGAGCCGCTGGCATTCAGCGTCACCGGCAAAGCCCAGGTTGATCAACTGCACACCCTCGACACCCTGAAAACTCGGGACTTTCTCAAGTGGCAGCAACTGGTGCTCGAAGGCTTGAATTACCAGCACGGCGACAGCCTGACGATCGCCAAGGTCAACCTGTTCCAGCCCTATGTGCGCTTCATGATCAACGACGACCGCACCACCAACGTCGATGACTTGCTGATTCCACAACCGGCGGATTCATCCGCAAAAACCACCGCAGCCAAACCCGCCAGCCAGGAAAAGCCGCTGGGCATTCACGTCGGCGGCATTGCCATCAATGACGGTTCCGCCAACTTCGCCGACTTCAGCCTGACGCCGAATTTCGCCACGGCCGTGCAACAGCTCAACGGCCAGATCGGCACCATCGACAGCCGCCAGGCAAAACCTGCGACGGTAGACATCAAAGGCAAGGTCGATCGCTACGCACCAGTGACCATCAAGGGCGCGGTGAATCCGTTCGACCCGATGGCCAGCCTCGACATCGCCACCAGTTTCAAGCGCGTTGAACTGACCACGCTAACGCCCTACTCCGGAAAATTTGCCGGTTACCGTATCCGCAAGGGTCGGCTCAATCTCGACCTGCATTACCTGATCACCAAAGGTCAGCTCAAAGCCCAAAACAAAGTGGTGGTCGAGCAGCTGCAACTGGGCGAAAAGGTCGACAGCCCCGACGCAACCAGCCTGCCGCTGAAGCTGGCCATCGCGCTGCTCAAGGATGTCGACGGCAAGATCTCCATCGAGTTACCGGTGACGGGCGACCTCAACAATCCGCAGTTCAGTGTCATGCCGATTGTCTGGCAGACCCTGCGTAACCTGATCGTCAAAGCCGCTGCGGCACCGTTCAAGATGATTGGCGGGCTGGTCAGGGGCGGTGGCTCGGAAGATCTGGGCACGGTGTCGTTTGCGCCAGGTTCGAGCGAATTGAACAAAGACGCCGAGGGTTCATTGATCAAACTGTCGCAGGCATTGAAAGAGCGTCCGGCCCTGCAACTGGAAATCGAAGGCACCGCCGCCGCTCGCAGCGACGGCCCGCTGATCGCCAATGAGCGTCTGGAGCGTGAATATCAGTACAACTATTACAAGATGCTCCAGCGTCGCGGCGACAAAGTACCGGCGCAAGCGTCATTGCTGGAAGTGCCGGAGGGCGAGAAAGGTCCATTGCTGGAAGGCATCTATCGCACCCGCCTGAAAACCCAGCCACCGGCAGAATGGAAAGATCTGGGCAAAGAAGAACGCACGGCAAAAATGCGCGAGGGCGTGATTGCCTTCTGGAGTTCCAGCGAGGTGCTGCTGCGCCAGCTCGGTCAGGATCGGGCCAGCAGCATCAAGGATTACCTGGTCGACAAGGGTCAGTTGGCCGATGACCGCGTGTATTTCATCGACTCCAGCCTGGGTGAACCTGAAAGCGATGGTCGGGTCGTGACGCCGATGCACCTGGATGCCGAATGATGATCAGACGATTGCTGTTGAGCCTGACCTTGAGTTTTGCCGCAAGCCATGCGGCGGCGGCCACTACGCTGCGTTGTGGCAGCCATTTGATCAGCGTTGGCGATCGCTCGGGCGAGGTGCTGCAGAAATGTGGAGAGCCGGTAAGTCGCGATGTGCTGGGCTACAAGCGCAGCGCCAATCGGCGTGAAGAGTTTCAGGTAGAAGAATGGACCTACGGGCCGACCGGCGGGATGTACCAGTACCTGCGGTTCGAAGGTAATCGCCTGAAGCAGATCACCAGCAACCGCGGCAATTGAAGCGCCGGGCGCTCTCGTAGCAGCTGGCGCAGCCTGCGTCCTTGCATCGTGGAACCTGCGCTGACCGTGAACGCAGGCTTCGCCAGCTGCTACAACGCAGGCTTTGCCAGCTGTTACGGGGTTTTGCGTGGCCCACAATAGAACAGGCCCCGGACACGAATGTCCGGGGCCTGTAATGGCCACAATCCTTGTGGCCGTCGCATGAACTCTCAGTTGCGGTAGACGTATGACTCGGCTCGTCTACCGCGCCTTCTCCCGGTTCAGGCGAGAAGTCTTGCCTTACTCGGCTTTCAGGCCGTCAGCGGAGACCGCTTTAACGCCTTTGATTTTCTTGGCGATAGCGACTGCAACGTCTTTCTGCGAATCAGTCACTGCAGTGGTCGACGACAGGGAAACAACGCCTTTGTTGGTTTCGACCTTGATGTCGGTACCAGGAATGCCTTTTTCGGTGACCAGGTCAGCTTTGACTTTGGTGGTGATCCAGGTGTCAGAGGTAGCTTCTTTAGCTTCAGTCACTTCACCAGCGGCCAGAACCATTGGAGCCTGGGATGCCTGAGTGGCGGCGAAGGCAGCGTTGGCCATGGTCAGGGTCAGCGCGGTAGCAGTAGCGGCAGCGATAGCGAACTTCTTCATACGAGTAACTCCTGTTTTTCTATAAAGTCTGCTGCATGTGTTGTCAGCAGGGTTACTGGGTATATTGCGAACGCTGTGCCAACTTTGAGACAGGGGTTTATTCTTTATTAATCAATAGGTTATGAAATTTACTGATTTTCGGAATCTTGCATTTTGCATGAGTTGGAAATTATCTACATGCAAACTGCGGGATTAGGGGTGGGCGTAAGGCCATGAATTTGCGGGGATTTCTACATTCATCGCAGTTATCAAACGGAAAAGATCCAAAAAATAAAAACCTCCATCGATAGAGGGAGGTTTCTTGGATTAAACAATGATTATTACGGCGTAGTAGCAGCCGCAGTACAGCCCGTAGGCGCGTACTCCGCAGTCGCCGTTGTTGCGCATGTCCAACCTGTGTTTGTACGAGAAAGCGTGATGGTCTTGTCAGCAATCGGAGAAGGGGCCTTTTGCAGCGCACATACGATACTGCCAGTACCGTCGGCTGGAGTGCCACTGACAGTTAATCCGCAGTTATTAGTTGTCGCAGGGGTACTGCCCAGTCCAGGCGAAGCGCCTTGATTCATCGCATCTTCAAATTGAATTTTCAATGCAGATATCTCGGCCAAACCCGCCGTCATCTTCGCCCGCGCCTGATACTTCGAATAAGCCGGCAAAGCAAACGTCGCCAAAATACCGATGATCGCCACCACGATCAGCAGCTCGATAAGGGTGAAACCTTTCTGTGTATTCATTCCAAGCTCCTGTGCATGAGTCAAAATCCCATGATCTGACTAGCCCAAAGCACAGCTCATGCCAAACCCGTCACCCGCAGTCGGCCGCGCGCAAAATATTTCTGAACGCCGTTTCCTACTCCCACCGTCCGCACTTTCTGACAATTATTGTCACCTCGGCATCCATGGTTTGGCTCCGCCGGTTGACTACGCTATAAGTCATGCATAGTTTGCGTCCGGAATTCCCATGAACGATATCGCCCTAAGCGGCCTGGCCAAGCAATTGGTCATGGCCGAACTGATTACTGAAAAGAGCGCGCAACAGGCGTATCTGCAAGCCCAGCGCAGCAAGGTCTCCCTGGTCAGTTATCTGGTGCAGAACAAACTGGTGAACAGCCGCCAGGTCGCCGAGATCGCCTCGGAGCATTTCGGCATGCCCTTGCTTGATCTCAGCGGCCTCGACAAAGAGTCGCAGCCCAAAGGCCTGGTCAGTGAGAAACTGCTCCGCCAGCATCACGCCCTGCCCCTCTGGCGGCGCGGCAATAAACTGTTCGTTGGCGTTTCCGACCCGACCAATCATCAAGCCATCAACGATATCCAGTTCAGCACCGGGCTCGGCACCGAAGCCATTCTGGTTGAAGACGACAAGCTGTCGGAGGCGCTGGACAAATTCTTCGACAACAACAGCACCGGCCTCGAAGACATGGCCGATGTCGACCTTGATGGCGTGGACATCGAGTCGAGTGACGACCACCGTCAGGATTCCATCGCCGGGCAGGATGCCGATGACGCGCCCGTGGTGCGCTTCGTCCACAAGATGTTGCTCGACGCCATCAAAAGCGGTTCTTCCGACTTGCACTTCGAACCGTATGAAAAAACCTACCGCGTGAGAATGCGCACCGACGGCATGTTGCGCGAAGTGGCCAAGCCGCCGATCCAGCTGGCCGCACGCATTGCCGCACGCCTGAAGGTCATGGCCAGCCTGGACATTTCCGAGCGACGCAAACCCCAGGACGGGCGCATCAAGATGCGTCTGTCAAAGAGCAAATCCATCGATTTCCGGGTCAACACTTTGCCAACCCTGTGGGGCGAAAAAGTGGTGATCCGGATTCTTGACCCCACCAGCGCGCAGATGGGCATCGACGCACTCGGTTACGAGCCTGACCAGAAAGACCTGTACATGGCCGCTCTCAAGCAGCCGCAGGGCATGATCCTCGTCACCGGCCCTACCGGTTCAGGTAAAACCGTGTCGCTCTACACCGGCCTGAATATCCTCAATACCGTGGACATCAACATCTCCACGGCCGAGGACCCGGTGGAGATCAATATGGAAGGCATCAACCAGGTCAACGTCAATCCCAAGCAGGGAATGGGCTTCCCTCAGGCCCTGCGTTCATTTTTGCGTCAAGATCCTGACGTGATCATGGTCGGTGAGATCCGTGACCTCGAGACCGCGGAGATCGCGATCAAGGCTGCACAGACCGGTCACCTGGTGTTATCCACGCTGCACACCAACAGCGCTGCCGAAACCCTGACCCGTCTGCACAACATGGGCATTCAGGGTTTCAACATCGCCACCTCGGTCACGCTGATCATTGCCCAGCGTCTGGCGCGCAAACTGTGCAGCCATTGTAAGAAACCCATCGATATTCCCCGCGAAGCACTGATCAAGGAAGGTTTTCCCGAGCAACTGCTGGGCTCGTTCACCATCTATGAGCCGGTCGGCTGCGACCACTGCAACGGCGGCTATAAAGGACGCGTGGGGATTTACGAAGTGGTGAAGAACACGCCGGACCTGCAACGCCTGATCATGGCCGAAGGCAATTCGCTGGAAATCGATATTCAGATGCGCAAGGACGGCTTCAACGACCTGCGCACCTCCGGGCTGATCAAGGCCATGCAAGGCATCACCAGCCTTGAGGAAATCAACCGGGTTACCAAGGATTGAACATGGCGGTCAAAGCAGTAAAAGTCAGTGTTTACAGCTGGGAAGGTACGGACAAGAAAGGCACGAAAATGGCTGGCGAGCTCACCGGCCAGAGCCCGGCGCTGATCAAGGCGCAGCTGCGCAAGCAGGGCATCAACCCGGGCAAGGTGCGCAAGAAATCCGCGTCGATCCTGAACTTCGGCAAACGCATCAAGCCGCAGGACATCGCTTTGTTCACCCGGCAGATGGCGACCATGATGAAGGCCGGCGTGCCGCTGTTGCAGTCGTTCGACATTATTGGCGAAGGCTTCGACAACCCGGCCATGCGCAAACTGGTCGACGAGGTCAAACAGGAAGTCGCGGCGGGTAACAGCTTCGCCGCCGCCCTGCGCAAAAATCCGCAATATTTCGATGAGCTCTACTGCAACCTCGTCGACGCCGGCGAACAGGCAGGTGCGCTCGATACTCTGCTGGAGCGCGTGGCCACTTATAAAGAAAAAAGCGAAGCGCTCAAGGCCAAGATCAAGAAGGCCATGACCTACCCGGCGGCGGTGGTGTTCGTGGCGATCATCGTGACCGGTATTCTGCTGGTCAAGGTGGTGCCGCAGTTTGAATCGGTATTCAAAGGTTTTGGGGCGGAACTGCCGGGCTTCACCGTGATGGTCATTCGTCTGTCGGAATTCCTTCAGGAATGGTGGTGGATCATCCTCGGCCTGCTGATCGCGGCGATCTACGGCGTGCGGCATGCCTTCAAGAAATCACAAGGCTTCAGGGACCGCACCGACACCTGGCTGCTGAAGCTGCCGCTGGTGGGCACGCTGATGTACAAGTCCGCCGTGGCGCGTTACGCCCGCACCCTCTCGACCACGTTTGCGGCCGGCGTGCCGCTGGTGGAGGCGCTGGAATCGGTAGCGGGCGCCACCGGCAATGTCGTCTTCAAACGCGCGGTGTTGCGCATCAAGCAGGATGTGTCGACGGGCATGCAGCTGAATTTTTCCATGCGCACCTCGGGGATCTTTCCCAACATGGCGATTCAGATGACGGCCATTGGCGAAGAATCCGGGGCACTGGACGACATGCTCGACAAGGTCGCCAGTTTCTACGAGGCCGAAGTGGATAACATGGTCGACAACCTCACCAGCCTGATGGAGCCCTTCATCATGGTTGTCCTTGGCGTCATCGTCGGCGGCCTGGTGGTTGCGATGTACCTGCCTATCTTCCAACTCGGCTCAGCGATCTGACATGCCTTTGAATGAACTCCTGACTGTCTATCCGCTGGCCTTTATCGTTATTGCCTGCATCCTTGGCCTGCTGGTCGGCAGCTTCCTTAACGTGGTGACCTGGCGCCTGCCAAAAATGCTCGCGCGCGAGTGGCGCCAGCAAGCACTCGACATTCTCGACTTGCCTGGTGAACCGGGGCTGCCGACCTATAACCTGCTGCTCCCGCACTCCCAGTGCCCGCATTGCGAGCATCGTATCCGCGCATGGGAAAACATCCCGGTGCTCAGCTATCTGTTTTTACGCGGCCGTTGTGCGAAGTGCGCGGCTCCCATCAGCCAGCGTTACCCGCTGACCGAACTGGTCTGCGGCGTGCTGTCGGGGATTGTTGCCTGGCATTTCGGTTTTGGCTGGCCGGCGGTGATGGTGCTCCTGTTGACTTGGGGTCTGTTGGCGATGAGCCTGATCGACGCCGAGCATCAATTGCTGCCGGATGTGCTGGTACTGCCGCTGCTGTGGCTCGGTCTGATCGTCAACAGTTTCGGGCTGTTCGTGCCGCTGAATGAAGCCTTGTGGGGAGCAGTGGCTGGCTACCTTTCGCTGTGGTCGGTGTTCTGGCTGTTCAAGCTGATCACCGGCAAGGACGGCATGGGCCATGGTGATTTCAAGCTGTTAGCGATGTTAGGCGCCTGGGGCGGCTGGCAGATTTTGCCGCTGACGCTGCTTTTGTCCTCGCTGGTGGGTGCCGTGATTGGCCTTGTCATGCTGCGCCTGCGTAACGCGCAAACCTCGACGCCGATCCCTTTTGGTCCTTATCTGGCCATTGCCGGCTGGATTGCCTTGCTCTGGGGTGGTCAAATAACCACCTTCTATTGGCAGTTTGTCGGTTTGCAATGAAACCCCCTGAGAAAAAACCCTGGATTCTCGGCCTCACCGGCGGCATCGGCAGCGGCAAAAGTGCGGCGGCCGAGCACTTCATGAGCCTTGGCGTGCACGTGGTGGACGCCGATCATGCGGCGCGCTGGGTGGTCGAGCCGGGCCGTCCGGCGCTGGCAAAAATCGCCGAACATTTTGGTCCCGGCGTGCTGCAAGGCAATGGCCAACTGGACCGCGCGGCCCTGCGCAAGCTGATCTTCGAGGTCCCGGAAAAACGCTTGTGGCTCGAAGCCCTGCTGCACCCGCTGATCGCTGAAGAGATCGTCGACCATCTGGGCAAGGCACAATCGCCTTACGCGATTCTGGTTTCGCCGCTGCTGATCGAGTCCGGCCAGTACAGCATGACCCAGCGCGTACTGGTGATTGACGCTCCCGAACAATTGCAGATCGATCGTACCTTGCAGCGTGACCAGACCAGCGAGCAACAGGTCCAGGCGATCCTCAAGGCGCAGTCCAGCCGTCAGGATCGCGTGAGCCATGCCGACGATGTGGTAGTCAACGACCGCGACCTCGCCTGGCTGCACAGCGAGGTCGAGCGCCTGCATCACTTTTACCTTACTTTGCGTGGAGGCCAGTCATGAGCCAAACCCCAACCGTCAACTGCCCAACCTGTGGCGCCCCTGTCGAATGGAGCGCCGACAGCACGTATCGGCCTTTCTGTTCCGACCGTTGCAAACTGATCGACCTGGGCGCCTGGGCGTCGGAAGAGCACAAGATCCCGGTCAGCCCGGACGCCGAGGACGATCTGTTCAGCGAAGACTTCGAACCGCGTCATTGACCTCGTCATTGACCTCGTCATTGATCAGGATTTCGGGTCTTCATCCTTCCACGGCGCAGACAGGTAGCGCGTGCGGTTGAAAGTCTCCAGCCACTCAGGGCTGAACACTACCAGCGCGCTGACCACCATCCCGTTGATGAACGCCTCCGGAAAAATGATCAACCACAGGTAACCGACAAAATCCTCCAGCCAGTACGGCATGGCGAATCGTCCGTCGGACCACAGCAACCACAGGGCCAGCAGCAGGCACAACAACGCCGAGACCGCCGCCGCGAAGAAACCAGAAACGAAGATATACACAAAGGGATTTCGCGGTTGCGCGCGCTCAACCAGGATCGCGCAGCACTCAGTCACCAGCACCGGCAGCAAAATCAGCAATGCGCCATTCACCCCCATCGCCGCCAGGTCCTGGCGCCCCAGCAGCATCAACCCCACCTGCGCGACCAGCCCGCCGACAATCGCCAGCGGCCAATCGAGCAGTAGCGTCACCGCCGTCATGCCTAGAAAATGATATGACACGCCGGTATCGAAATCCCGCCGCACCAGCCACAGCATGAACAGCGCAAACACTGTGCCGAACAACAGATGCTGACGTCGGCTGTCGGCGAACAATTCCACCCACGGGACTCGGCAGACGGCCCACAGCAATACCGGCGCATAGATCAGCCACCCCACTGTGAGGCTCTGCGGTGATAACAATTCGGCGCCGATCATGGCTACAGGTCTCCGGCACATGGGCCAATACCACCGGGAGGTCGCCCCGGATTGCAGAGTGCCCCTGAGGATCACTTTCAGTCTACACCGGGGTTCCCGGTGGCATTAAGTAACGCATCCCACCGACGCGAATGGATTTATTGCCTAGACTCTTCCTGTCCACCGTGCGTTTTGGAATAAACGACACGACAAAACAACAAGAGGAACATGTGAATGCTCAAGTCTTTTTGCAAGGCAGCGGCCTGTGTATTGGCGCTGGGGGCGTCCGGTCTGGCGCTGGCAGCCGATCCGATCATCATCAAGTTCTCCCACGTAGTGGCCGAGCAAACGCCCAAGGGTCAGGGCGCGCTGATGTTCAAAAAGCTCGTTGAAGAGCGTCTGGCGGGCAAAGTCCGGGTCGATGTTTATCCCAACTCTTCGTTGTTCGGTGATGGCAAGGAAATGGAGGCACTGCTGTCAGGCGATGTGCAGCTGATTGCGCCGTCACTGGCAAAGTTCGAGCAATACACGCCGAAGTTGCAGCTGTTCGACCTGCCGTTTCTGTTCAACGACATTGCTGCAGTCGACCGCTTTCAGCTCAGCCCTGAAGGACAGAATCTGCTGAAGTCGATGGAGGGCAAGAACATCACGGGCCTGGCGTACTGGCACAACGGCATGAAGCAATTGTCCGCCAACAAGGCACTGCGTGAACCCGCCGATGCGCGAGGCCTGAAGTTCCGCGTACAAGCCTCCGCCGTACTCGAAGAGCAGTTCAAGGCAGTGCGCGCCAACCCGCGCAAAATGAGCTTCGCCGAGGTGTACCAGGGCCTGCAGACTGGCGTGGTGAATGGCGCGGAAAACCCTTACTCGAACATCTACAGCCAGAAGATGCACGAGGTGCAGAAATTCATCACCGAAACCGACCACGGCTTGCTCGACTACATGTTGATCACCAACACCAAGTTCTGGAGTGGCCTGCCGGCGGATGTGAAAACCGAACTGGACAAGATCATCGTCGAGGTGACGGCGCAGGTTAACAAGGACGCCGAAAAGCTGAACCAGGACGCCAAAAAGAACATCCTCACTGCTAAAACCACCGAGATCATCACACTGACTCCAGAGCAGCGCGGCAAATGGCGTGAAGCGATGAAACCGGTGTGGGCGAAGTTCGAAGCGCCAATCGGCGCTGACCTGATCAAGGCCGCCGACGCCGCTAATCAGGCTCAGTAATCTGCCCGTGAGCGCCGCCTTCACGGGCGGCCGCTCGTTCACAGTCGTCACTCGATCGGGAGATGCCACTCATGAATGCCTTGCGGCGCACCTGGGAACATTTCGAAGAAGGCTTCATTGTTTTCCTGCTGGCAGCGATGACGCTGGTGACCTTCGTTTACGTCATCGTGAACAATCTCTATGGCGTGTTTTACAGCCTCGCCGACGCCTGGCCGAGCGCCAGTGAGCCGCTGTTCGCCGTTGGCGACAGCATCATGGGCATGGCGCAGGCGATGACCTGGAGTATTTCGATGACCAAGGCCCTGTTCGCCTGGCTGATTTTTTTCGGCTTGTCGTACGGTGTGCGCACTGCCGGTCATATTGGCGTTGATGCGCTGGTGAAACTGGCGAGCAAGCCGGTGCAGCGTTACATCGGCATCATTGCCTGCCTGTGCTGCCTTGGCTACGCAGGATTGCTCAGCATTGCCAGTTTTGAATGGATTCAAACCCTGTTCATCGCCGGTATCGGCGCCGAGGACCTGGGCCATTACGGCATCATGCAGTGGCACATCGGGCTGATTGTTCCTGTGGGTTTTGCCCTCGTATTCATCCGCTTTGCCGAGATCTTCGTGCGCATCGTGCAAAATCGCCAGACCGGACTGGGTCTGGCCGATGAAGCCGCAGACGTGTTGAAACTGACCGAGCATGAGGATGACCGTAAATGACCATTCTCTTCCTCTTTCTGGCGCTGTTCGTACTGATGTTCATCGGCGTGCCGATTGCCATTTCCCTGGGACTGGCCGGATCGCTGACCATCCTGATGTTCAGCCCCGACTCCGTGCGCTCGCTGGCCATCAAGCTGTTCGAGACGTCCGAGCACTACACGCTGCTGGCGATTCCGTTCTTCCTGCTGGCCGGCGCCTTCATGACCACGGGCGGCGTGGCGCGGCGTTTGATCGACTTCGCCAACGCCTGCGTCGGTCATATCCGGGGCGGTCTGGCCATTGCGGCAGTGCTGGCGTGCATGCTGTTCGCCGCGCTGTCCGGCTCCAGCCCTGCGACAGTGGCAGCGGTGGGCTCGATCGCCATCGCGGGCATGGTTCGTTCCGGATATCCACAGGCGTTTGGCGCCGGTATTGTCTGTAACGCCGGCACGCTGGGCATTCTCATTCCACCCTCTATCGTGATGGTGGTTTATGCGGCGGCGACGGAAACCTCGGTCGGCAAACTGTTCATGGCCGGCGTGGTACCCGGGTTGCTGCTGGGCACATTTCTGATGATTGCCATCTATGTGGTCGCGGTCAGGAAAAACCTGCCGGCCATGCCGAGGGCGACGATCCGTGAATGGCTGACGGCCGCGCGCAAGGCAATCTGGGGCCTGTTGCTGATGGTGATCATCCTCGGCGGCATCTACTCCGGGATGTTCACCCCGACCGAAGCAGCGGCCGTGGCGGCGGTCTACTCGGCGTTCGTGGCCCTGTTCGTCTACAAGGACATGACGTTTCGCGAGACGCCCAAAGTGCTGCTCGAATCGGCGAAGCTGAGCATCATGCTGATGTTCATCATTGCCAACGCCATGCTCTTCGCTCATGTCCTGACTACCGAACAAATACCGCAAACAATCACGGCCTGGGTCATAGCTGCGGGCCTGACACCGGTGACTTTCCTGCTGGTGGTCAACATCGTGCTGCTGATCGCGGGCGCGTTCATGGAACCGTCGGCGATCATCCTGATCCTGGCGCCCATCCTGTTTCCGATTGCCATGGAGCTGGGGATCGATCCGATTCACCTTGGCATCATCATGGTGGTCAACCTGGAGATCGGTCTGATAACGCCGCCCGTGGGGCTCAATCTGTTTGTTACGTCGGCAGTTACCGGCATGTCGCTGGGCGCCATCATCCGTGCGGCCATGCCGTGGCTGATCATCCTGCTGCTGTTCCTGATTTTGATTACCTACGTACCGTGGATTTCCCTGGCGCTGCCGAACTGGCTGGGAATGACGTGACAGAGCGTTACCATTACGACGCATTTGAACGCTAAGCTTGGGTCTATGGATGATTCAGATTACTTACGCCTGCTGACCATTGCGGCCGAGCAAGCCAACGCGTTCCTTTCCAATGCCCGCAAATGGGAGCGGGAGCGGTGGGTGTGTCAGCGCCTCTTGCAGGGGCTGAACATTCCCTATCGCGTCGACGAGTTCGCCCCCGCCGGCGAGCCGCCGGACGTGCTGTTTCGCGATGCCAGTTTTGAAGTGTTCTTCGTCCTCGACGAAGGTCGGCGCCTCAATGACGAGTGGCGCGATGAACTGCAACGCCGACGCAGCGCGTTTTCCCTCAGCCAGTTGGTGCGCCGCGAGGCCAAGCCCAAACGCATCCCGGCCAATGAATTCCTTTTGAGGCTGGCACCCACCTTGCGCAAAAAAGCTCATAACTACAAAGAACGCGGAATGGACCTGGGAGAGCTGGACATCATTGCTTTCGCCAGTCTCAAGCGCGAAGTGCTCGACCTCAACAGCCATTTCCCGCCGCCCACCGAATACCTGCGTCAGGGCTGGCGCTCGTTGTCGCTGGTCGGTCCGACGTTCGCCCGGGTGTTATTCGCCCACCCGGATGCGCCGGATTTCCTGCGCAGCAATCTGGGGCGCAGCATCGTCTTCGATGTCGGGATAAGCCTGTGACGCCCTTGCAGGAATTGATCGCCGAAGTGCCGCAACAAGGTCGTGTTCGCTGGATCGGTGTGCGCCCGGAACGGCACGCGCCAATGATCGAACTGGACGCAGTGGAAGCGCGCCTCGAAGCAGGGCTGACCGGTGATCGCGCGCGCCCCGGCGTGCGCAATGCGCGGCAGGTGACGCTGATTCAGTGGGAACATCTGGCTGTGATCAGTTCGCTGCTCGGGCGTGCCGATGAACATCCGGTAACGCCTGCGGACTTGCGCCGCAACATCGTCGTCAGCGGCATCAACCTGTTCAGCCTCAAGGGCCGGCGCTTCAGAATCGGCCAGGCGATTTTCGAAACCACCGGTTGGTGTCAGCCCTGCGCGCGTTTGCAGAACAACCTCGGCCCGGGGACTTTTCAGGCTGTGCGCGGCCATGGCGGAATCACTGCCCGGGTGTTGCAAAGCGGGATCATTCGCCTGGAAGACGCGGTGAGCGTCGAGCCGATTCCGGACACCGGCTATGCTCCGTTCAACGTACGATAAAAACCGCTGTAGCTTCTTCACATTCAGTAACGTCTACCTGACGAGGCCAATATGACCAGCCGCCTGAACCCGGACGACCAGAAGCATGTCGAAGAGTACCTGCAATTGGCACAGCACCAAGTCGAGCGCCGGCCTTTCCGGCCGTGGATGCTCCTGGTGCTGGTCGTCGCAGTGACCATTGGTCTAGGCCTGTTGAGCCGATTTATCAGTTATCTCACGCTATGAGCCGCTTCGCGCTCGCTCGGGTAACTGCACCGATTTCTTTTAGCCTTGCGAGATATCCCCATGACTCATCGTATTGTCATCGTTGGCGGCGGCGCCGGCGGTCTGGAGTTGGCTACCCGTCTGGGTAAGACTCTGGGCAAGCGCGGTACGGCCAGCGTAATGCTGGTTGACGCTAACCTGACTCACATCTGGAAACCGTTGTTGCACGAAGTGGCGGCCGGTTCTCTGAACTCCTCCGAAGACGAACTCAACTATGTTGCCCAGGCGAAATGGAACCACTTCGAGTTCCAGCTGGGGCGCATGAGCGGGCTCGACCGCGCGCAGAAGAAAATCCAGCTGGCCGCCACCTATGACGAAGCCGGACTGGAACTGGTGCCGGCACGTGAAGTGGGTTACGACTCGCTGGTGATCGCGGTCGGCAGTACCACCAATGATTTCGGCACTCAAGGCGCGGCGCAGCATTGTTTGTTTCTCGACACGCGCAAGCAGGCCGAACGCTTCCATCAGCAGTTGCTCAATCATTACTTGCGCGCCCATGCCGGACAAACCGACAAGGTCGAGCAAATCAGCGTTGCCATCGTGGGCGCCGGCGCCACGGGCGTCGAACTGGCTGCCGAGCTGCACAATGCCGCGCATGAACTGGCGGCGTACGGGCTGGACCGGATCAAACCGGAAAACATGCACATTACCCTGATCGAAGCCGGGCCAAGGGTGCTGCCTGCCCTGCCGGAGCGTATCGGCGGGCCTGTGCATAAAACCCTGGAGAAACTCGGGGTGAATGTCATGACCAACGCAGCGGTCAGCGAAGTGACGGCGGATAGCCTGATCACCGCCGATGGCAAAGTGATCAACGCCAGCCTGAAAGTCTGGGCGGCGGGAATTCGCGCGCCGGGTTTCCTCAAGGACATTGATGGCCTGGAAACCAACCGCATCAATCAACTGCAAGTGCTGCCGACTCTGCAAACCACTCGCGACGAGAACATCTTCGCGTTTGGCGACTGCGCGGCGTGCCCGCAACCGGGCACCGATCGCAACGTGCCGCCGCGGGCCCAGGCTGCACATCAACAGGCGTCGTTGCTGGCGAAATCCTTGAAATTGCGCATCGAAAGCAAAGCGCTGCCGGAATACAAATACACCGATTACGGCTCGCTGATTTCGCTGTCGCGCTTTTCGGCTGTGGGTAACTTGATGGGTAACCTGACTGGCAGCGTGATGCTCGAGGGCTGGCTGGCGCGGATGTTTTACGTGTCGCTGTACCGCATGCACCAGATGGCGTTGTACGGCGCGTTTCGAACGGCGATGTTGATGCTGGGCAGCAAGATCGGGCGCGGAACCGAGCCAAGGCTCAAGCTGCACTGACACCACCTGCTGTAGCAAGCTTGCTCGCGATAGCCTCGGCGCGGTGCATCTGAATGACCGCGCTGTCTGCATCGCGAGCAAGCTTTGCTCCTACAATCGTTTTCTTCAGAAAATCAATTCTGTTTCCCACTGTATCTCCCCCGCCGTTTCATCCCTTCGCTTACAAACCTCTTCTCCCTCGACACAGTAGCGATACACCGCCGCCGCTAAATGGCCACACCCGAGCAAGGCACCCCGCCCGCTACGGGTATCGCCGCACTTGCGTGGCGTCCTTTATCGAATGGTTGTGTCGTGCAACCCAGGAGAATTCAAATGTCCCGTACCCCTAAAAACGCTATCGGTTTGCTCGGCGCAGTGCTGGCCGGCGGCATGATGTTAACCGGCTCCGTATTCGCCGCGCAGCCTTTGTCTCAAGGTTATCTGCTGGCCTCTGCAGACCAGGTGGTGAAAACCCCTGAAGGCAAATGCGGTGAAGGCAAGTGTGGTGATGAATCGATGGCCAAAACCGACTCCGATGGCGACGGCAAGGTGTCTCGCGCCGAATTCGAGAAAGTCGCGCCGAAGTCCGATTTCGCTAAAATCGACACCAACCATGACGGCTTCATCGACGAGCAAGAAGCCTATGACAACGTGAAGGCCAACTTCGAAGCCAATGGCAAGAAAATGCCTAAAGGTCTGTTCGAGCATCTGAAAGATCAGGACGGCGCCTGAACTTCATGGCTCCAGGCCGCGTGAGCCTATGTGGCAGCGCGGCTTTTTTGCGCCCACGATTCGACTGCAATTAGTCGACCTGAGGCGATGAGCTTATCGGCAGGCAAAAAAAATCCCCGTATCTTTCGATACGAGGATTTTTAATATGGTCGGGGTAAGGGGATTCGAACTCCTGACATCCTGCTCCCAAAGCAGGCGCGCTACCGGACTGCGCTATACCCCGGTAAAAAAAAGGCACCTTTAAAAGGCGCCTTCTGCGAACAGAGCTTTTGGCGTCTGATCTTAAGATCTGATTCCAGCGTTAACTGGTTTCAAAAATGGTGGGTCGTGTGGGATTCGAACCTACGACCAATTGGTTAAAAGCCAACTGCTCTACCAACTGAGCTAACGACCCAAAAATGGTCGGGGTAAGGGGATTCGAACTCCTGACATCCTGCTCCCAAAGCAGGCGCGCTACCGGACTGCGCTATACCCCGGTAAAAAAAAGGCACCTTTAAAAGGCGCCTTCTGCGAACAGAGCTTTTGGCGTCTGATCTTAAGATCTGATTCCAGCGTTAACTGGTTTCAAAAATGGTGGGTCGTGTGGGATTCGAACCTACGACCAATTGGTTAAAAGCCAACTGCTCTACCAACTGAGCTAACGACCCAAAAATGGTCGGGGTAAGGGGATTCGAACTCCTGACATCCTGCTCCCAAAGCAGGCGCGCTACCGGACTGCGCTATACCCCGGTAAAAAAAAGGCACCTTTAAAAGGCGCCTTCTGCGAACAGAGCTTTTGGCGTCTGATCTTAAGATCTGATTCCAGCGTTAACTGGTTTCAAAAATGGTGGGTCGTGTGGGATTCGAACCTACGACCAATTGGTTAAAAGCCAACTGCTCTACCAACTGAGCTAACGACCCAAAAATGGTCGGGGTAAGGGGATTCGAACTCCTGACATCCTGCTCCCAAAGCAGGCGCGCTACCGGACTGCGCTATACCCCGGTAAAAAAAAGGCACCTTTAAAAGGCGCCTTCTGCGAACAGAGCTTTTGGCGTCTGATCTTAAGATCTGATTCCAGCGTTAACTGGTTTCAAAAATGGTGGGTCGTGTGGGATTCGAACCTACGACCAATTGGTTAAAAGCCAACTGCTCTACCAACTGAGCTAACGACCCAAAAATGGTCGGGGTAAGGGGATTCGAACTCCTGACATCCTGCTCCCAAAGCAGGCGCGCTACCGGACTGCGCTATACCCCGGTTTGAAATTGGCTCCGTGACCAGGACTCGAACCTGGGACCCAATGATTAACAGTCATTTGCTCTACCGACTGAGCTATCACGGAACTACATATTTCAATGCTACTGGTATCACATTTACAAATTGAAGCTTTTGCTGCATCTCTTCGACCCGTTCGCATCGCTGCGTTCGTGTGTCTGAGGCGCGCTATTCTACAATCTTAAGCACCTCTGTCAACCCCTTAAATTGCTTTCAAGTTAATGATTTGCAACTTATTTCAGATTTCTGCTTGGGGAGCAAAAACCCTTTCAGGCGACGTACTGCGGGGCGCACTTTACAAGCCTTTTCCTTTCAGTTCAACAACCTGACGAAAAAAAGGCCCCGCAATGCGGGGCCTCTTGTGTTTTCCAGCCAGCCAGGGTCAGACGAAAACGATCTCGTCGCTTTCCACCACACCTTTTGCAGTGTCGCCGGGCATGAAATGCCCCGACAGAATCAGCTGCGCCAGCGGGTTTTCGATCCAGCGCTGGATCGCTCGCTTCAGCGGCCGGGCACCGTAGACCGGGTCGTAACCGACGGCGATCAACTTGTCCATGGCCTCCGGGCTGAGTTCCAGCTTCAACTCCCGCTCGGTCAGGCGACTGCGCAGACGGCCCAACTGAATCTCGGTAATGCCGGCGATCTGATCCCGCGCCAATGGCTCGAAGATTACCACCTCGTCCACGCGGTTAATGAACTCAGGCCGGAAGTGCGTGGAAATTGCGTCCATCACCGCCGCACGCTGCGCTTCACGATCACCGACCAGTTCCTGGATCTGCGCCGAGCCGAGGTTGGAGGTCATGACAATCACGGTGTTCTTGAAGTCCACCGTACGACCATGGCTGTCGGTCAGACGACCATCTTCCAACACCTGAAGCAGGATGTTGAAGACGTCCGGGTGGGCCTTCTCGACCTCATCCAGGAGGATCACCGAATAAGGCTTGCGACGCACCGCCTCGGTCAGGTAACCGCCTTCTTCATAGCCCACATAGCCTGGTGGCGCGCCGATCAATCGAGCCACGGAATGTTTTTCCATGAACTCGGACATGTCGATTCGTACCATCGCCTCTTCGGTATCGAAGAGGAATTCAGCCAGCGCCTTGCACAGCTCGGTTTTACCGACACCGGTCGGGCCGAGGAACATGAACGAACCGCTCGGACGATTAGGGTCGGACAACCCGGCCCGCGAACGCCGCACTGCATTGGATACCGCAATGACCGCCTCGTCCTGACCGATGACGCGCTTGTGCAACAGACTTTCCATCTTCATCAGCTTGTCGCGCTCGCCCTCGAGCATTTTCGACACTGGAATGCCGGTCCACTTCGACACGACTTCAGCGATCTCTTCCTCGGTCACCTTGCTGCGCAGCAACTGGTTTTCGCTTTTGCCGTGCTGGTCGACCATCTGCAGGCTGCGCTCCAGATCCGGGATCACCCCATATTGCAGCTCGGCCATACGGTTCAGGTCGCCTTTGCGCCGCGCGGCCTCCAGTTCCTGACGGGACTGCTCGATTTTCTGCTGAATCTGGGCCGAGCCCTGAACTTCAGCTTTTTCCGAGTTCCAGATTTCTTCCAGGTCGGAATACTCACGCTCAAGACGGGCAATTTCTTCCTGAAGTTTTTCCAGACGTTTCTTCGCCGCGTCGTCACTTTCCTTCTTCAGCGCCTGGGATTCCACTTTCAGTTGAATCAGGCGCCGCTCCAGACGATCGAGCACTTCCGGCTTGGAGTCGATTTCCATGCGAATGCGGCTGGCCGCCTCATCGATCAGGTCGATCGCTTTGTCCGGCAACTGGCGGTCTGTGATGTAGCGATGACTGAGCTTGGCCGCAGCGATGATTGCCCCGTCGGTGATCGCCACCTTGTGGTGAACTTCATAGCGCTCTTTCAGGCCGCGCAGGATCGCGATGGTGTCTTCTTCACTCGGCTCTTCCACCAATACTTTCTGGAAGCGACGCTCGAGTGCGGCGTCTTTCTCTATATATTGGCGGTACTCGTTCAAAGTGGTTGCGCCAACGCAGTGCAGCTCGCCACGGGCCAGTGCCGGCTTGAGCATGTTGCCCGCGTCCATCGAACCTTCGCCTTTACCGGCGCCGACCATGGTGTGCAGCTCGTCGATGAACAGAATGATCTGGCCTTCCTGCTTCGACAGCTCGTTGAGCAGGGATTTGAGGCGTTCTTCAAATTCGCCTCGGTACTTGGCGCCGGCAATCAGCGAGCCCATGTCCAGCGACAACAGCCGCTTGCCTTTGAGGCCGTCCGGCACTTCACCATTGATGATGCGCTGCGCCAGACCTTCGGCAATTGCGGTTTTACCGACACCAGGCTCACCGATCAGCACCGGGTTGTTCTTGGTGCGGCGTTGCAGCACCTGAATGGTCCGGCGAATTTCGTCGTCACGACCGATCACCGGATCAAGCTTGCCTTCTTCGGCGCGCTTGGTCAGGTCGACGGTGTATTTGTCCAGCGCCTGGCGCGACTCTTCGTGGTTGGCGTCATTGACCGCCTCGCCACCACGCAGGTTGTTGATGGCATTTTCCAGGGCTTTCTTGCTGACGCCCTGGCCGAGCAACAGTTTGCCGAGCTTGCTGTTTTCGTCCATAGCGGCGAGCAACACCAGCTCGCTGGAGATGAACTGGTCGCCCTTCTGCTGTGCCAGACGGTCGGCCTGATTGAGCAGTCGCGCCAGATCCTGCGACATGTTCACATCGCCGGTCGGGTTCTGGATTTTCGGCAGTTGGTCGAGCTCTTTGGTCAGCTCTTTGCGCAGGCTGTTGACGTCGAAGCCCACCTGCATCAACAGCGGTTTAATCGAACCACCCTGTTGTTCAAGCATGGCTTGCATCAAGTGTGCCGGCTCAATGGCGGGATGGTCGAGGCCGACGGCCAGAGACTGGGCATCGGATAGAGCTAACTGCAATTTGCTGGTTAAACGGTCTATACGCATGGGTCACCTTCCTTTTGAGCAGGCCGGACCTGTAAAACATCCTGAATGAAGAAACCTGCCAGATACCACTGTAGATGCGGTCGATTCTGGGAGTTTCAAGCGTCGTTCAGTTGATGCAGATCAAGGGAGTCTAGCGTTCCAGCCAAACGAGAGAGGCAAACCGACCCGTGCGTTGCGCGCGGCGGTAAGAAAAGAAGCGCGGATCGCTCACGGTGCAGAAACCGCCGCCATAAACCGCAGTGACACCGCGAGCGGCCAGACGTAAACGTGCCAGCTTATAGATGTCCGCCATGAACTTGCCGACGTTCTGACTCGGCATGAAGGCTTCGACCGCTTCAGGCAGTTGCTCGATAAAGGTTTCGCGCACTTCCGGGCCGACTTCAAAAGCTTGCGGGCCAATGGCCGGACCGAGCCAGACCAGCACTTCTTCAGGCGCAACGGCGAGCGAATCGAGGGTGGCTTCGAGCACCCCGGCCGCCAGTCCGCGCCAGCCGGCATGAGCCGCTGCTACGCGAGTACCGGCACGATCGCAAAACAACGCAGGCAGACAATCGGCGGTCATTGCTGTGCAGGCAATACCGGGCGTAGCCGTCCAGCTGGCATCGGCAGTGGCCACGACACCGGGATCAGCGTGCGCTACGGCGATGCCGTGGACCTGCTTCAACCAGGCAGGGCGGATGGACAATTGATCAGTGAGGCGACGGCGATTTTCGGCGACCGCCTCAGGGCTGTCGTCGACATGATCACCAAGATTGAGGCTGTCGAACGGCGCCAGACTGACGCCGCCCGCACGGGTGGTTACACAAGCTTTCACCGCGGCAGGCGCTGGCCAGTCGGGGATCAGCCAGTCACTCATCCGATGAACGCCTCGCGGTCTTGCTTGAGCAGGGTCAATAACCAGACAAAATCGTCAGGAAGAGGCGATTCCCAGCTCATGCGCTTACCGGTCGTCGGGTGATCGAGCTCGAGGAACCGCGCGTGCAGTGCCTGACGCGGGAACGCCTTCAACGATTCGACCATGGTCACACTGGCCGCCGGCGGGATGCGGAAACGACCGCCGTAGGCAGGGTCTCCGACCAACGGGAAGTTGATGTGAGACATGTGCACACGAATCTGGTGCGTGCGTCCGGTTTCCAGCTTCACCCGCACGTGCGTGTGAGAGCGAAAACGTTCGAGTACCCGATAGTGGCTGACCGCTTGCTTGCCGCCCTCCATCACCGCCATGCGCTGGCGTTGCTGGCCATGACGACCGATCGGCGCGTTGATCTTGCCACCCGCCGTCACGACGCCGATCACGATGCATTCATAAATGCGACTGACGCTACGGCTCTGCAACTGTGTAACCAGCTGCGTCTGCGCTTGAATGGTCTTGGCCACCACCATCAGACCGGTGGTGTCCTTGTCCAGACGGTGCACAATGCCGGCGCGTGGCACATTGATGATGTCGGGCACGTGGTGCAGCAAGGCGTTAAGCAAGGTGCCATCGGCGTGACCGGCAGCCGGGTGAACCACCAGACCCGCAGGTTTGTTGATCACCAGGATGTCGTCATCTTCATAGACGATGTCCAGTTCGATGTCCTGAGCGATCCATTCGCCCTGAGCTTCCTGCTCGGCAATCAGCTCAAGAATGGCGCCACCGTGGACGATGTCTCGCGGGCGGATTACCGTCCCATCCACAGTCAGGCGGCCTTCTTTGATCCAGGCGGAAAGGCGCGAGCGCGAGTGCTCAGCGAATAATTGTGCGGCGACTTGATCGAGGCGTTGGCCGCCCAATTCGGACGGCACCTCTGCGCGAAGTTCAATTTTATCGGACATGCTCGGACTAGGCGTCGGCACAGCTTTTGGTTTCGGCTGCGCGCTTGTGGTTAAATACGGCGTCTTTTGCCCCGAGGCTATTCAACGGGGCGCTCATCATAACAGGACGGCCCCGCCCAAGACAGCGGCCGTCATAGGGACGCAAGCCGCCATGCAAGTGAAACACCTGCTGCTGATCGCCATCCTCGCATTGACCGCTGCTTGCTCATCGAAGGAAGTCGTCGACGAAAACCTGAGCGAGGTCGAGCTGTACCAGCAGGCTCAGCGCGATCTGGACAACAACAGCTACACCGCCGCCACAGCCAAGCTGAAGGCGCTGGAGTCGCGTTATCCGTTCGGACGCTATGCTGACCAGGCTCAACTCGAGCTCATTTACGCCAACTATAAAAACGCCGAGCCTGAGGCTGCGAAGTCCGCCGCCGAGCGTTTCATTCGTTTGCACCCTCAGCATCCGAACGTGGATTACGCGTATTACCTCAAGGGCCTGACGTCTTTCGACCAGGACGTCGGCCTGCTGTCGCGTTTCCTGCCGCTGGACATGACCAAGCGTGACCCGGGCGCTGCTCGCGACTCCTACAATGAGTTCGCGCAGCTGACCAGCCGCTTCCCGAACAGCCGCTACTCGCCTGACGCCAAGCAGCGCATGATTTATCTGCGCAACCTGCTGGCGGCTTACGAGATTCACGTCGCCGACTATTACCTGACCCGTCAGGCCTATGTCGCCGCTGCGAACCGCGGTCGTTACGTGGTGGAAAACTTTCAGGAAACGCCTGCGGTCGGTGACGGCCTGGCAGTGATGACCGAGGCCTACCAGCGCCTGCACCTGGACGACCTGGCGGCCACCAGCCTGGAAACCCTGAAGCTGAACTACCCGGATCACCCAAGCCTGGATGACGGCAAGTTCGTGCCGTCTCGCGACGAAGCCGACAACCGTTCGTGGTTGAGCAAGGCGACGTTGGGCCTGATCGAGTCGCGCCCACCGCTGCCACCGGGTGAAACCCGTGCCAACCAGGACGTGCAGAAGCAATTCCAGGACGCCAGGGATGCCATTCCTGACGAACTCAAGCCGCGCGATGAAAACGGCGACGTGCTGGAAGAAGAGGAACAAGAGTCGGAGGCCAACAACAGCGACCGCTCGTGGTTCAGCTACATGACCTTTGGCGTGTTCGACTGACACACCGTGTTATGCCCAAAAAGGAGCCTTGCGAGGCTCCTTTTTTATTGCCGGTTTTTACCAGTGAATGATTGAGCTGTGCGCTGGGGATGTCCTTGGCTAAACTGCGCAATCACTCGTCATAAAGCAGCTCACCATGCTTCGTTTACTGTTCTGGATCGCCCTGATTGCCGCTGCGATATGGTTATGGCGCAAATTCAAGGGCTCGAGCTCCACCCCCCGCTCCAGCGCCGAGAAGGACGCGGCACCCATGGTTCGTTGCGCTCACTGCGGCGTGCACCTGCCACGTGATCGCGCGCTGAGCGTTCAACAACAGTGGTATTGCAGCCAGGCTCACCTCGAGCAAGGCCCGGGCTCCAGTGATCGCTGAGGCACCCGGCCCCGGCGACAAACAGGCGCAGCGTCTGCTGCGCCTTTACCATCTATACCGTTTAAGTGTCGGCATCATTCTGGTGCTGCTGATTTCCAGCACCATGGACAATCAGTTGCTGAAGTCCGCCAACGACGATTTATTGCGCGGGGGCAGCTGGCTGTATCTGATCCTGAATATTGTGCTGGTGGTGTTCTTCGAAAAGACCCGCCGGCCGACGCAGTTGTTCACCCTCGCGCTGGTCGACGTTCTGCTGTTGTGCGGCCTGTTCTATGCGGCTGGAGGCGTTGCCAGCGCCCTGGGCAATCTGCTGATCGTCTCCGTGGCCATCAGCAATGCTCTGCTGCGCAGCCGAATCGGTTTGCTGATTGCGGCCGTCGGTGCGCTCGGGATCGTCGGGCTGAGCTTTTTGCTCAATCTCAGCCATGTTGCCAGCCCCAACGATTACCTGCAGGTCGGAACGCTCGGCGCATTGTGTTTTGCCGCCGCGCTGCTGGTGCAAGGGCTGGTCCGGCGACTGGAGGTCAGCGAAACCCTCGCTGAGCAGCGCGCCAGTGAAGTGATGGGGCTGGAAGCGCTGAACGCGTTGATTTTGCAACGCATGCGCACCGGCATCCTGGTGCTCGATGACCAGCGACGAGTGCAACTGGCCAACCATAGCGCCCTCTCGTTATTGGGCAGGAACCATCTTGAAGGCCAGCGGCTGGAGGACTGCGCCCCCGATCTGGTGGAACGCCTGCACCTCTGGCGCAACAACCCGACCCTGCGCCCGCAGAGCGTGAAGATCGCTGCTAACGGGGTCGAGCTACAGCCCAGTTTCATCGCCCTTGACCAAAGTTTTGCGCCGCAGACGCTGGTGTTTCTGGAAGACATCGCGCAGATTGCACAGCACGCTCAGCAACTGAAACTGGCCAGCCTTGGCCGCCTGGCCGCCGGCATCGCTCACGAGATCCGCAACCCGCTAGGTGCCATCAGTCACGCAGCGCAGTTGTTGCGCGAGTCGGAGGAACTGAACAGCGCCGATCGCCGTCTCACGCAAATAATTCAGGACCATTCACAACGGATGAACCGGGTTATCGAAAACGTCCTGCAATTGTCTCGCCGCCAGCAAACCGAGCCGCAACGGCTTGATTTGAAGCTGTGGCTTGAGCAATTTGTCGCGGAGACCCGAGAAGGAGCAATCGATCGACAGCAAATTCATCTGCACATCGGCTCGGGAGACCTGCGAACCTTGATGGACCCAAACCAGTTGACGCAGATTCTCGATAACCTGGTGCGCAATGCCTGGCGCCATAGCGCTCAAGAGCACGATCGGGCGCAGGTCTGGCTGGACCTGTTCGTCGATCCCGACAGCCAGTTACCCATCATGGAAATTCGGGACGACGGCGCAGGCGTAACACCGCAACAGCAAGCGCATCTGTTCGAGCCCTTTTACACCACCAGCGCTCAAGGCACGGGGCTGGGACTTTATCTTTCCCGTGAGCTGTGCGAAAGCAATCAGGCGCGCCTAGACTTCCAGCCACGCCAAGGCGGCGGTTGCTTTCGCATTACTTTTGCTCACGGACGGAAACAAAGTTGAATACAAGCCCACGGCAGAAAGTCCTCATCGTCGACGACGAACCGGACATCCGCGAACTCCTGGAAATTACTCTGGGACGGATGAAACTCGAGACGTTAAGCGCCTGCAACCTGGCGGAAGCCAAGGCCCTGCTCAAGCGCGCAACCTTCGACCTGTGCCTGACCGACATGCGCCTGCCCGACGGCACCGGCCTTGAGCTGGTACAGCATATCCAACAGCGCTACCCGCAACTGCCAGTGGCCATGATCACCGCCTATGGCAACCTTGAAACGGCGATCAATGCGCTCAAGGCCGGCGCTTTTGATTTTCTGACCAAACCCGTAGACCTCACTCGATTGCGCGAACTGGTCAGCAGTGCCCTGCGCATGCCGGCACCCGGCGTGGTCACCGACCGTCGCTTGCTCGGTGACTCGTTGCCCATGCGCAACCTGCGCAAACAAATCGATAAACTCGCCCGCAGCCAGGCCCCGGTGTACATCAGCGGCGAATCCGGCAGCGGCAAGGAGCTGGTTGCCCGCCTGATTCACGATCAAGGGCCACGCGCCACTCAGCCGTTCGTTCCAGTCAATTGCGGGGCGATCCCGTCGGAACTGATGGAAAGCGAGTTTTTTGGCCACCGCAAAGGCAGCTTCAGCGGCGCCATCGAAGACAAGCCCGGTCTGTTTCAGGCCGCGCAAGGCGGGACACTGTTTCTCGATGAAGTGGCGGATTTGCCGTTGGCCATGCAAGTCAAACTGTTGCGAGCGATTCAGGAAAAAGCCGTTCGCAGCGTTGGCGGCCAACATGAAACCGTGGTGGATGTGCGCATCCTCTGCGCCACGCACAAAGACCTTGATGCGGAAGTCGCCGCCGGACGTTTTCGTCAGGACTTGTACTATCGGCTCAACGTGATCGAACTACGCGTGCCCTCGTTGCGTGAACGCCGCGACGACATCGAGTCACTGGCCGATCATGTGCTCAAACGATTGGCTGCGGTCAGCGGGCAACCGGCAGCGATCCTGCTGCCGCAAGCCGTTGAAGCGCTGAAAAGCTATCGCTTCCCGGGCAATGTGCGAGAGCTGGAAAACATGCTCGAGCGCGCTCACACCCTGTGCGAAAACCAGCAGATCGAAGCCAGCGATTTGCGCTTGGCGGAAGGCAATTGCAGTGCTGAAAACGGCGCAGCCGATCTGAAGCAAATCGATAATCTGGAAGATTATCTTGATAACGTCGAGCGCAAACTGATCCTGCAAGCGCTGGAAGAAACTCGCTGGAACCGCACGGCAGCGGCGCAGCGCTTGAACCTTTCATTCAGATCCATGCGCTATCGGCTGAAAAAATTCGGCCTGGACTGACGCCTGACAAATCGCAGCCTTCGCAGCACGCCCCCCCCCCTGTAGGAGCTGCCGCAGGCTGCGATCTTTTCTGTCAAATACGCCCATCCGGCGCATACGGCGCCGGATCAATGATCGGCGTCCTCCCCAGCATCACATCGGCAAACAACTGACACGATGCCGGCGCCAGCACCAGACCATTTCGGTAATGCCCGCAATTGAGCCATAACCGCTCGAAGCCCGGCACCTGACCAATATAAGGGATGCCCTCCGGCGATCCCGGACGCAACCCTGCCCAGTGCCCCACCACCTCGGCGTCCGCCAATGCCGGGATCAATTCAACTGCGGAGGCTTTCAGGCTTGCCAGTGCGGAATGGGTGGGCGTCTTATCGAAACCTTCGTGTTCCAGGGTGCTGCCGATCAGGATGTGACCGTCACGCCGGGGAATGGCGTAACGACCTTTGGCCAACACCATGCTCGGCAGGAAATCTGCGGCACATTTGTACAGAATCATCTGCCCTTTTACCGGCTCCACCGGCAATTCGAGCCCGAGCATCTTGAGCAACTCGCCGCTCCATGCGCCTGCGGTCAAAACAACCTGATCGGCATCAACGTCGCCGCTACTGGTCTGCACTCCGACGACTTCATTGCCTTCACGAATGAAGCCGTTGACCTCGCATTGCTCGTGAATCGTCACGTTGGGCAGCGCCAGCAGCGCCGCCTTGAGAGATTTGACCAAGCGTGGATTGCGCACATTGGCCACGTCAGCCATGTAGATGGCGCGAGAAAATCCGCTGCCCAGGACCGACACCGCATCATGAACGGCTGAGATATCCACCTCCCGCAGCGGGCGATTCTGCCGTTTGGCCCATGCCAGCGCCTCGGCTTCGTCATCCAGATCGAGCCAATACAAGCCGGTGGTGTGAACTTCAGGATCAACCCCGGTCGCCGCAAACAAACGCTCGGCCAGCTGTGGATAAAAATCCTGCGACCAATGCGCTAACGCGGTAACGGCCGGGCTATAGCGCCACGGGTAAAGCGGCGAAACGATACCGCCGCCCGCCCAAGAGGATTCCTGCCCGACATTTGCACGATCCAGCAGCACCACGCTGCCCACCTCTGATGCGAGGTTGAACGCCGTAAGCAGGCCGATTACGCCACCGCCGACGATCACCACTTGTTGTTGCATGGTCATTTTCTGATCCAACCGGGAAATAGACAGAGGCGCAAAGAGCCCCCGAAGAGATTCAGCGCCCCCAACAGTCTTTAGCCACCAGGCCTGCCTTGGCATTGACCATGTCGCGGACTCCGGTGTTGCTGATTCTGAAGTTCCCGCACTTGTCCGCTGCCATGGCTTTGCCGGCTCTGCGTTCTGCGATCAGCAGGAACTTCTGGGCCTCGATAGTCGGGGTGATCTTGTAGAACTCATTGCCATCGCTGAGTCCGGCAGCACTGTAGGCGTTATTTAATGAATAAGACCTCTCGAGAATCTGCGCCTGCTCGGACAGCAGCCCTGCCACTTCCGCCCGTCGCCCCTTGTTTACGTATTCAGTGAGGCTGGGGTAACCGATGGTGATGATGATGCCGATGATCGCCACCACAATCAGGATTTCGATCAGGGTAAAGCCTCGGTTGGTTCTGCGCATGCTCAGCTCTCGCTTACTGTATTTGTCGCCACATGATGCGACGACTTCCGCCGCCACCTTTTTCAATCAACGTAGTAATGCCACCACTGGAATCCGTAACAACTTTGCGCAATGCGCCGTTGACTATGGCATTCAGCGTTGGGATCCCGCCGCTGAAGACAACACCGGCGGAAATCGCGTCATTGCTATCAACGACGCCATCGTTGTTGGTATCGAGCACCGCATAGTTGAGCATCTTACCGGTGAAAGCGTCGAGTTCGACCAGCTTGCCGGAGCCAAAGCTGGAGCAAGGATCGGTGGTGTCCACGCTGGCGGTGGTGAAAATGATCCGCCCCAACACCAAACTGGCCTGGTTGATCACTCTTTCACCGGTCAGCGCGTTGTTATACACCAGCGGCAGGTACCAGCCTTTCTTGGCCGGATACGTCGTGTCGTTCTGACTGACGGTTACGAACTGGCCTGAGCTGCCGGAAAATACCCCTGAAACCGATTGAGCCTGCAAGCTGGAAATCGGGATTTGCCCCGAGCCACCCTCGGCATCCCAAATTGCATAGAACGCTTGCAGATCCTTGTTTGTCTTGTCAGCTGTTTCGTTGAATTTTCCCGTGCCGAAAAACACCATCTTGCCGCCAACAGGGTTGTCCGCCAGCAACGGCTGTACGGTGATTGGCTGGGTCGCGCCCAGCGAGGTGGCGGGCGCGGTAAACAGTGGCTTGCCTGCGAATGCCACTCCCCAACCGTTGGAGTCTTCGCCGGCGAACTGAAATTTCCACATACGACCTTTCAGATCCCCCGCATAAGCTGCTTCCACAGTATTCGAGGCATTGACCCTGAGCTTCACCGACGAGAGCCCATTATTGGTTTCGGTGCTGTCCACGACGATTTTCCTGATCAACGCGCCACTGGCAACGTCCACAACGTACAGCGCGGCTACGCCAGAGTGACTACCGTAGCCGTTGGAGATAAATGCGGCCCATCGTCCATTGGGCAAGCGCGCCACTTCTGGTCGGGCATAGGCGTAACCCAGGTCATTGAAGGCGTTGGCAGGGGTTGGCGTAGCCGGAGCACTGATTTCCCACACAGCATTTATATCGTTCGTAGAGCCGTCAAACAGCTGCAGCCCGTAAAACGTTTTGCCCCCCGCCCCGGTGCCACCGATGGCCAGTGTTTTCCATGTTGCACCGACCTTCGCGTCGAATACCCCGATCTGGCCGTCCACTAAAAACTTGTGGCTCACACCATTGATGTATGACGGATCGGCGATATAGCGCAAGGAAGGCAGCACGCTTGAGGGCATGTACGCATAGCGTCGTCTGCCGTCTTTGGTATTGATGACGCTGACAAATCCATCGTTGGCATTGACGACCAGCCCGGGGGTCATACTCGCGGATTTCTTTGCGAGATAGGCGGTATAGCTCATGTCACCCGACAGATCGGCAGCAGTTTTTTCAGTCGGAGATATCAGCACCAGAGGTGAATTAATGATGTCGCCAAGCAGCGCGGCACGGAATTTAAGACCCGTGATATTTGTGCCTTTGGCCCACTCGACCAGTTGAATGCCAGAGAGTCCATTAGGCACGTTCTGGCTGAGTGAGACCCTTTGTGCCGGGGAAAATCTCTCGTAAACCAGGGGCACGACGACGTTATCCACAGTCTGCCAGGACTGGTAGACCGGTGCCGGGGCTGCAGGCACGATGGTCTGGTCGGTGTTCCACAGAGTGACGGAGGTGTTGACGGTGTTGCTGGAAGTGAAGCCGAACGATTTGATCGTGCCGCGCCAGTCCTTAGGGTCGTAGCCGGTCTGATAGAACGCTGAGCCTGTGTCGATAATCGGCCCGCTTGATGTACCGCCACCGCCGGAACCGGCCTTGGAGGTAATTTCGCTCAGAGCTGATGATAGTGCAGCGGTAAGCCCGGCGCTGTCAGTCGCCTGGTAGTACTTGCCCTGCCCGTAAGCGGCCGCACTGGACAGCATTTCGTTGGCAGCCGTAAAACCTACGGTGTAAGTATTCATGTTCTGTTTGGGAAAGTCGCCGCTGTTCCAGCTTTTGTCAGTCACGTCATTGCCAGTACTGCGCATGTCGATGTCGAATGCAAACTTTGCGATGTCGTCCAGAAAAAGCGAATCCCCTTCGCCATCGCCACCTAGGGGGTTGTCACCGTCGTTATTTTTGCCGTCCCAGTTGGGCAATCTCGGCCCGCCTTGCGCTGTGGCTTGCGGATCATTGGTAGGGTATGTCCGGTCAAAAGTCGGCAAGCCATCGGTAATCACTACGCCATAGTTTTTCTGGCAACGGTACTGAATCGGACTGGTGTAGGTACTTGGCGAAGAGTTGTAGTACGGAGCCATTCCGCGCATGTAACGGGTAATTTCGTAATAGGCTTCTGCCAGAGGCGTGTTGGCGATTGCACCAAGACTTTCGATCGAGGTTATGAGGTTGTTGTAGTTGGTGTTTGCCGTATTCTGAGTAACGCTGCCGACGGGAGACAGATCACTGATCGCGCGGGCAATATAACCGCCCGGACCGGAGTTGCCGCTCGCCGGCGGGTTGAATGTCGCCAAGCCGATCCGCAACGAGCGGTTACTGGCGACCAGATTTTTCGACACGTCCTGCGCAACGCTGAGGCGCACCTCATCGGGAATGACCTTGTTAGTGAAATCAGCCTGCCCGGAAACTCTGCTCACCAAATAAGAAAGATAGTTGGCCGTGTACCGGGTTGCTTCGTTTCCCACCGGATCCGGCAGCTTCATGCAAACCGATGACAAGCCCAAAAAACCACGGTAAAAACCGTACCATCTGCCATTTCGCGTATCGGTCGAGCATCCTCCTCGATTGAGGGTGGATAACTGGACATTGGTATCGGTCATGTCAAGGCCGACACCACTAAAACAGGACGTATTGGAGTTGCAGTACGCGATTTGCGGGTAGTTGGTAGCCGGTTTGAAATCCGGGTCCCAGATAATGTTATTCATGCTTCCCGAGTCATCGATCAGCAACATCACATTTGGCGGCACGGCCGCCGCGCTCAACAGCGGTGAATCCGACGGCGTGAATGCGTAGGCCGGTGCCGCAAGATACAAGCCCAGCAGCGCACCGCACACCGACTGGCGTAACCCGGCGCGCGCTTCAGTATTTGGCATAGACGCTCTCCACCACACTACGAACGTTGTCGCCAACGATTGCCACTGCCGTGACCCGATAAAGCGTCGCCGGGGTGTTGCTTGGTACATTCACCGCGCTCAGCGTAGTACCGAGGTTTTGCACACCGTAAAAACCTCTGCCGGCCGCAACCCAGGTGATCCCTGACCTGGTGCCTGCGGTGGTCAATGTCAGCGCATCGGTTGGTGGCAAGCATTGATTGCCGCTGCACGGCGCCAAATTGTAAGTCTCCAGCTGAACAGCGCTTTCACCGATGCGCAGCGCCGCTTCAGCTATTTGAAAAGATTGATTGCGCAACGTTACGCTGCCGGCCATTTTCTCTTGCAGGGTGGCGTTCTGCATTGACGAAATACCGATCAACGTCAGTAGCAGCAGGAAAACCAGGCTGACCAGTAACGCCATACCGCGCTGGGACACCGGAGATTTGTTCATCTGGGCGCCACTCATGGCAAGCGGTTGCGCAATGCGGCAACCACGCTGAAGGTTTGATCGAGAACCCGCTTGTCTGGATCGCTGAGAGTCAGTGTCAGCCGCACACTGCGGATTCGCGCCGTGTCTGTCGGATTGAGGCTGTAGCTGGAAACGGAGGCGTCAGTTGCAGAACTGGCCAGGCCGAAACTCACGGTAAAAGTCCTGACATTATTGATCAGGACATATTGTGCAGGGGTTCCGGTCCCAACGCCCATCGTCAGCTGTTTATCCTTGAGGGTGTAAATCAGCCGGCGAATCGGGAAGGCCGATTTCCCCGCAGTCACCTCAGCCGAGGTCAATGTACGCGCTCCGGCGGAAACGGTGACGTCGTTTCGACAATCGCTCACCACCGTCCACGTTGGCGACCCACCGGAATTGCCTACATCCGCCGTGGCCAGCGTCAACTTCCCGCTGGTGTTATCCCAATTGATTGGCTCGTCCCGCGCGGGAATAAAATTGGCAGGTGCCGAGGCTGTGGGGACCATGATGCAACCAAACATACCCACCATACGGATTTCCTGAATCATCTTGCTCAGGACGAACCGCGCATCTTCCTGCATGTTCGCGGCCGTGTTCTGGCTGACGAAGGTGTTCTTGGCCGAAATGAAAATTTGCGCCACTCCGAGGACGACCACCAGGCTCAACGCCAGCGCGATCAGCAATTCGATCAGGCCGAAACCTCTGCTCGTGCGGTTCATGGTGTCGCCACCGGATCGACGCTGGCACGACTGACCAGGACAAAACTGCGCCGGGTATTGGCGACGTTCGCCGCTCGCGAGTCGTCCCAAGTAATGGTAATGGTGTGTTCGCGTTTATTATTGAGAGTGACAGTGCCTGTCGCGGTTGCGCCCAAGGAGGTCACGATGTTGTTGGTGAAGTCGTAAAGGTCTTGATCCCGGGCGACACTCAGGTTGCCAGCAGCAGGCGGAGTGACGGTATAATCGGCCCCGGCATTGGCGCGAATGCGGTCCATCATGTCATAGGCAATGAAGCTGGCCTGACTGGTCATGCGCGCGCTATCGGTATACTTCAGCGCATTGAGCTGAAACGCCGCAGCGCCCAGCAAACCCACGGTCAGAATCAACAACGCGACCAGTACTTCGATCAGCGTCGTGCCCTCCTGAGCAACTTTGCTCCATCCCCTCATCCGCAGTTTCCGCCCAATAGAATTCGTCCGTTCAGACACACATTAAGCTTTCTGCTTTGCGTCCCCAGTGCATAGTCAATGGCCACCGGTGTGGCCGGTGCTGACAAGCCACCCAGATTATTGAAATCGATGGTGGTCACTCCTGAGGTTAGCGTCAGAGTGGCGCCACTGCTCATCGCGGGAACAACGCGTAATACTTTCGCCTGGTAGTCGGGACCATCGAATACGGAGAGTCCGCCCGTCCAGGCACCGCCCACGACCGAGGGACGAAGTCCGGCAATGCCCCCGCGATTAATCGCTTCAAGACGAGCAAAATTCAAGGCGCGTTGCAGGTCACCGATTTCCGTATCGGCCTTGGTAGATTGCACCGAGCGAGTAAAGGCCGGCACCGCCATGGTGATCAGGATCAGGAACACCGCGAGCGCGACCAGCAACTCGATCAGCGTGAAACCTTTTGTACGAAGATCCATCGGTGCCCTCGGTTGCCGTCGGCTATACCTGCTTCTACACGCTAAAACATTCGACCGGCAGATGTAACAACGATTTGCCATTACTCGTGCAAGGAATGCGCGGGCCGCCGTCACTCAGGGAGAAAATGACATGCACCAGCGAGGCTTCAGCCTGATCGAACTGCTAATGGGACTGGCTATTGCCGGGATTGTTCTTTTACTGGTGAGCCCCGCCTTTGCCGCATTTACTCAATCGACTCATCGCGCTGAAGCGGCACAATCGATATTGGGCGGCATTCGCACCGCTCGAACCCTCGCTATCTCGCGCAATGAAGTCGTGATGATTTACGGCATCAATGGTGATTGGAGTCAGGGTTGGCGAATCATACGGGACATTACTGGAAAAGGGCCGGACGACAGCGATAATCCTGTGATAGCCGAGCACGCAAACGGTGACCGCGTAAAGGTTATCGGCAACAAGTGGGTAAAACATTACATCCGCTTCACCAGGCTGGGTGAACCTTTAATGCCGCATGGCGCATTTCAGGGTGGGACGCTGCATTTCTGCGACAACGTTGAGCCGGTAAGCCGGCGTCAGATAGTACTGTCGCCGACCGGTCGGACCAGGTTGTTGAACCAGAACGCTGAGCAGGCGCAGTGTCAGGAGCAGAAGACTTACAGCAGCGAACGCACGCGCAGTTCTTTGGGCATGGAGAAGGTGATGTTTTCTTCCCGCCCGGCCAACTCGTCAGCCCCCGTCGCGCCCCATGCCTGCAATTGCTGAATCACCCCTCGCACCAGCACTTCAGGGGCGGACGCCCCGGCGGTGATGCCGATGCGCTCGATGCCATCGAACCAGCTCTTTTGCAGGTCCTCGGCACCATCGATCAGGTAGGCAGGCGTGGCCATGCGTTCGGCCAGCTCGCGCAGGCGATTGGAGTTGGAGCTGTTCGGGCTGCCTACTACCAGCACCACGTCGCATTCGTCAGCCAGTTGCTTGACCGCATCCTGACGGTTTTGCGTGGCGTAGCAGATGTCGTCCTTGCGCGGACCGCCAATGGCCGGAAAGCGTGTACGCAGCGCATCGATAACGCGGCTGGTATCGTCCATCGACAAAGTGGTCTGGGTCACGAAAGCCAGTTTTTCCGGGTTGACCACCTGCAACGCGGCGACATCTTTTTCGTCTTCGACCAGATAGATCGCGCCACCATTGCTGCCATCGTACTGGCCCATGGTGCCTTCGACTTCCGGATGGCCGGCGTGGCCGATGAGGATGCATTCCCGGCCGTCACGGCTATACCGTGCGACTTCGATGTGCACCTTGGTCACCAGCGGGCAAGTCGCGTCGAACACTTTCAGGCCACGCCCGGCGGCTTCCGTGCGCACAGCCTGGGAAACGCCGTGGGCACTGAAAATGACGATGACGTCGTCCGGTACCTGATCGAGTTCTTCAACGAAGATCGCACCGCGAGCGCGCAAGTCTTCGACGACGAATTTGTTGTGGACCACTTCGTGGCGCACATAGATCGGCGGTCCGAAGACTTCCAGAGCGCGGTTGACGATTTCGATCGCCCGGTCCACGCCGGCGCAGAAGCCACGGGGGTTGGCGAGTTTGATTTGCATGCTGTGCCTCGTGTCTTGCGCGCAAGAAAATAGCGAAAACAGTGAAAAACTTAATGTTAGAGCTAGCCGGGTGTGGCGAAGGGCTCATGTGGCGAGGGGGCTTGCCCCCGTTCGATTGCGGAGCAATCGTAAAACCGCTCAGAACTCTGGTTTCAGGGGGCGCTTCGCACCCCAACGGGGGCAAGCCCCCTCGCCACATCAGGTTTCAGGGGGTGCTTCGCACCCCAACGGGGGCAAGCCCCCTCGCCACATCAGGTTTCAGGGGGCGCTTCGCACCCCAACGGGGGCAAGCCCCCTCGCCACATCAGGTTTGGGGGTGCTTCGCACCCCAACGGGGGCAAGCCCCCTCGCCACAAAAGCTCGCTCCTGCAGGTTACAACGATCTGACGCTAATGATCTCAACGTCGAAGGTCAATGTCTTGCCGGAAAGCGGGTGGTTGAAGTCGATGGTCACCTGCTGCTCATCGAACTCTTTTACCACGCCCGGCAACTCAGCATTGGCCGCATCATTGAAGATCACCAGCAAGCCCGGCGACAGGTCCATGTCGGCGAACTGCGAACGAGGGATGATCTGCACGTTTTGCGGATTCGGCTGGCCGAATGCGTTTTCCGGGGCAATGGTCAACGTACGCTTGTCGCCGGCCTTGAAACCGAACAGCGCGGCTTCGAAGCCTGGCAACAGATTGCCGTCACCGACCTTGAAGGTCGCCGGGGCTTTGTCGAAAGTACTGTCGACGGTGTCGCCGTTCTCCAGGCGCAATGCAAAGTGCAAAGTGACTTCCGTGTTCTGGCGGATGCGTTGCTCAGCCAATACGTGCTCAGTCATGAACGGCTTCTCCGGTTTTTTTACTTTTGAACATGTCCAGCGCCAGCATGATTGCACCGACAGTAATCGCACTGTCAGCGAAGTTGAACGCCGGGAAATACCAGCGATTCTGCCAGTGCACCAGAATGAAATCGATCACATGCCCATAGGCAATGCGATCATACAGGTTGCCCAACGCGCCACCGAGGACCAGCGCCAGCGCAACTGCCAGCCAGGTCTCGTTGCGCCCCAGACGTTTGAGCCACACCACCAGCACGGCGCTGACGACTACCGCGATCAAGGCAAACAACCAGCGCTGCCAGCCCGAGCTGTCCGCCAGGAAACTGAACGCCGCGCCCGTGTTGTACGCCAGGGTCCAGCTGAAGTAATCGGGGATCACCACGATCTGTTGATACATTGTCAACGAGCCTTCGAAGTAAACCTTGCTGACCTGATCAATGACCAGGACCAGCAAACTCAACCAGAGCCAGCTCAGCCGTCCAAAACGGCCAACGCCATTAGGCATAGTGACGGACCTCGCCAGCGCCGCTGATGTTGTCTACGCAACGGCCACAGATTTCCGGATGTTCCGGGTCGACGCCGACGTCTTCACGGCAGTGCCAGCAACGGGCGCACTTGGCGAAGGCTGACTTGACGATTTTCAGCTTCAGGCCGCTGACTTCGGTCGCAACGGCGTCGGCCGGAGCCTGCACCAGCGGTGCAACGCTGGCGGTCGAAGTGATCAGCACGAAGCGCAGTTCGTTGCTCAGCCTGGCCAGGTCGGCGCTCAGCGCTTCTTCGGCAAACAGCGTGACCTCGGCTTGCAGGTTGCCACCGACGGCCTTGGCCGCGCGCTGGATTTCCATTTCCTTGTTGACCGCGACCTTCACCGCCATGATCCGGTCCCAGTAGGCTCGGCCCAGTTCGACGTTGTCCGGCAATTCGGACAAGCCTTCGTACCAGGTGTTGAGCATGACCGATTCGTTGCGCTCGCCCGGCAGGTATTGCCACAGCTCGTCGGCTGTGAACGCGAGGATCGGCGCGATCCAGCGCACCAGCGCTTCGGAAATGTGATACAGCGCGGTTTGCGCCGAGCGACGCGCCTTGCTGTTGGCGCCAGTGGTGTACTGACGGTCCTTGATGATGTCGAGGTAGAAACCACCCAATTCCTGAACGCAGAAATTGTGGATCTTGGAGTACACGTTCCAGAAACGGTATTCGCCGTAGTGCTCTTGCAATTCACGTTGCAGCAGCAGTGTACGGTCCACGGCCCAACGGTCCAGCGCCAGCATTTCTTCAGCCGGCAGCAGGTCGGTGGCCGGGTTGAAGCCGGTCAGATTGGAAAGCAGGAAACGTGCGGTGTTACGGATCCGCCGGTAAGCGTCCGCACTGCGTTGCAAAATCTGGTCGGACACCGCCATCTCGCCCGAGTAATCGGTCGAGGCGACCCACAGACGCATGATGTCTGCGCCCAAGGTGTCATTGACCTTTTGCGGTGCGATCACGTTGCCCAGCGATTTCGACATCTTGCGGCCGGACTCATCGACGGTGAAGCCGTGGGTCAGCAGTTCGCGGTACGGCGCATGATTGTCGATTGCGCAGCCAGTCAGCAGCGACGAGTGGAACCAGCCGCGGTGTTGGTCCGAGCCTTCCAGGTAGAGGTCGGCACGCGGGCCGGTCTCGTGGCCCATCGGGTGTGAACCGCGCAGGACGTGCCAGTGTGTAGTCCCCGAATCGAACCAGACGTCGAGGGTGTCGCTGATCTTGTCGTACTGCGGCGCTTCGTCACCGAGCAACTCGGCGGCGTCCATCTTGAACCAGGCTTCGATGCCTTCGACTTCTACACGCTTGGCGACTTCTTCCATCAGTTCAACGGTACGTGGGTGCAGCTCGCCGCTTTCCTTGTTCAGGAAAAACGGGATCGGCACGCCCCAGTTACGCTGACGGGAAATGCACCAGTCTGGCCGGTTGGCGATCATCGAGTGAAGGCGCGCCTGGCCCCAGGCCGGCACGAATTTGGTTTCTTCGATAGCCTTGATAGCGCGCTTGCGCAGGGTCTCGCCGGTCGCAGGCTCTTTGTCCATGCCGATGAACCACTGCGCGGTGGCGCGATAAATCAGCGGAGTCTTGTGACGCCAGCAGTGCATGTAGCTGTGTTCGATGATCGTAGTGTGCAACAGCGCGCCGACCTCGGTCAGCTTGTCGACGATGGCCGGGTTGGCTTTCCAGATGAACTGGCCGCCGAAAAACTCCAGCGACGGAACGTAGACGCCGTTGCTCTGCACCAGATTGAGGATGTCATCGTTGACCATGCCGTATTTCTTGCAGGTCACGAAGTCGTCCACGCCGTACGCCGGAGCGGAGTGAACCACGCCGGTACCGGCGCCCAGTTCAACGTAGTCAGCCAGGTAAACCGGCGACAGGCGATCGTAGAACGGGTGACGGAAGTTGATCAGTTCAAGCTCTTTGCCGGTCGTGGTCGCGATGACCGAACCTTCCAGGCTGTAACGCGCCAGGCACGACTCGACCAGCTCTTCTGCCAGCACCAGCAGCTTATCGCCGACATCGACCAGGGCGTAGTTGAATTCCGGGTGGACGTTCAGCGCCTGGTTGGCCGGGATGGTCCACGGGGTGGTGGTCCAGATCACGATCGAAGCAGGCTTGGCCAGGGACGCCAAACCGAAAGCGGCAGCCAGTTTGGCTTCATCAGCAATCGGGAATGCGACGTCGATGGTCGAGGACTTTTTGTTCTCGTACTCGACTTCCGCTTCAGCAAGGGCCGAACCGCAATCGAAGCACCAGTTCACAGGCTTCAGGCCCTTGAACACGAAACCGCCCTTGACTATTTCGGCCAAAGCGCGGATTTCACCGGCTTCGTTCTTGAAATCCATGGTCTTGTACGGGTTGGCAAAGTCGCCCAGCACGCCCAGACGGATGAATTCGGATTTTTGCCCTTCGATCTGCTCGGTGGCGTAGGCACGGCACAGTTCGCGGGTCTTGTCCGCGCCCAGGTTCTTGCCGTGGGTCACTTCGACTTTGTGCTCGATCGGCAGACCGTGGCAGTCCCAGCCCGGCACATACGGTGCGTCGAAACCCGACAGGGTTTTCGAGCGGATGATCATGTCCTTGAGGATCTTGTTCAGCGCATGACCGATGTGAATCGTGCCGTTGGCGTACGGAGGACCGTCGTGAAGCACGAACTTCGGACGATCCTTGCCAATTTCGCGCAACTTACCGTACAGGCCAATGCTGTCCCAGCGCTGCAGAATCTGCGGTTCGCGCTGAGGCAGGCCGGCCTTCATTGGGAAGGCGGTGTCCGGAAGGTTTAGCGTGGCTTTATAGTCGGTCATTTAAGGCTCTTCATTAGCGATTGGCGCTAGGTGCGACAGGGCACGGGCGGCGGCGACATCCGCATTGATCGCCGTCTTAAGCGCCTCCAGAGAGGCGAAACGCTGCTCTTCACGCAGCTTGTGGTGGAAAACCACCGTCAAACGCCGGTCGTACAGGTCGCCGGCAAAATCCAAAAGGTGTACTTCAAGGTGGGCCTTGCCATCGCCTTGAACAGTCGGCCGCACGCCGATATTGGCCACGCCGGGCCAGGTCCTGCCGTCGATATCGACGTTGACCAGGAACACCCCGGTCAGTGGCACACGACGCCGCTTGAGCTGGATGTTGGCGGTCGGCGTACCCAGCTGACGCGCCAGTTTCTGACCGTGCAGGACTCGCCCGGTGATCTGAAACGCACGCCCCAGCAGCCGCTCGGCCAAAGCGAAATCAGCAGCGGCCAAAGCATTGCGAACCTGGGTGCTGCTGACTCGAATACCCTCCAGCTCGACGGTTTGCGCCGCTTCGACGGTAAAGCCCTGCATCACGCCGGCCTGTTGCAGAAACTCGAAATCGCCGACCCGATCACAGCCGAAGCGGAAATCGTCACCGACTTCGAGGTGTTTGACACCGAGGCCATCGACCAGAATCGTGTCGACGAATTCGCTGGCGCTGAGCTTGCTCAAGCGCTGGTTGAAGGCCAGGCACAGGACCCGGTCAACCCCTTCGGCAGCCAGCAGCTGCAATTTGTCACGCAGCCGGGCCAGACGTGCAGGTGCCGTGTCCGGGGCAAAGAATTCCCGTGGTTGCGGTTCGAAAATCACCACGCAGCTGGGTACGCCCAACTCCAGTGCACGCTCACGCAGCCGAGCCAGGATTGCCTGGTGACCACGGTGAACACCGTCAAAGTTGCCAATGGTGGCGACACAGCCCCGATGCTGGGGGCGCAGATTTTGGAGGCCTCGAACCAGCTGCATAACGCGCTTCTTGCTCATAAAGTGGTCGATTATAACCACACCCGGCGGCCGACGACAGGCAACACCGTAACCCAAAGTGAACGAGCCGACAAAACCGTCGGTTCGCCCGTGCTTATCAAGGAAAAAGCCTCAGCTCAGCGCCTTGCGATTGAAGTCGCGCAAACGAAACCCCATCAGCAACAACATGCCGAAATAGGAAACCACGCCGGCCGCAACCAGAGCACCCAGACGCAGGAACCGCTCCAGCATATCGCCATCACCCCAGGCCGGCATGTAATGCATCCCGGCCAGCAATACGGCGGACATTACCGCCACCGCGACTACCAGTCTGGCACCAAACTTCGCCCAGCCCGGCTGCGGCTGATACATCTGCTGTTTACGCAGTTGATAGAACAGCAGCCCTGCGTTGAGGCAAGCACCGGCACTGATCGCCAGGGCCAGGCCGGCGTGGGCCAACGGGCCAACCAGCGCCAGGTTGAACAGCTGGGTACACACCAGTGTGAAGATCGCGATCTTGACCGGCGTACGGATGTTTTGTTGCGCATAAAAGCCCGGCGCCAGCACTTTGATCACGATAATGCCGAGCAGGCCGACGGAATAAGCGATCAGTGCGCGCTGCGTCATGGACGCGTCGAACGCACTGAATTGACCGTATTGAAACAGGGAAACGGTCAACGGTTCAGCGAGGATCCCCAGCGCCAGCGAGCACGGCAACACCAGCACGAAGCACAGACGCAGGCCCCAATCGAGAATTCGCGAGTATTCGTGACGATCCTTGCTGGCGTAGGTTTTGGCCAGCGTCGGCAGCAAAATTGTGCCCAACGCCACGCCGAGCACCCCGGACGGCAACTCCATCAAACGGTCCGCGTAATACATCCACGATACCGAGCCGGCGACCAGGAAAGAGGCAAAAATGGTGTTGATGATCAGCGAAATCTGGCTAACCGAGACGCCGAGGATCGCCGGCAGCATTTGCTTCATCACTCGCCACACGCCGCTGTCACGCAGGTTCAACCGTGGCAGTACGAGCATACCGATCTTTTTCAGGTGCGGCAGTTGATACAGCAATTGCGCGAGACCACCGACCAATACCGCCCAGCCGAGCGCCATCACCGGAGGATCGAAATAAGGCGTCAGGAACACCGCAAAGATGATCATGCTGAGGTTAAGCAATGTCGGCACGAACGCCGGCACCGAGAAGCGGTTATAAGTATTGAGGATCGCCCCGGCCAGTGATGACAGGGAAATCAGCAATATATAAGGGAAGGTCACTCGCAACAGATCAGTGGTCAGCTGGAATTTTTCCGGAGTATCGGTAAACCCTGGGGCCGTTGCCCAGATCACCCACGGCGCTGCCAGCATGCCCAGGCCAGTCACCAGGGCCAGTACCAGCGTGAGCAAACCCGAGACATATGCAACGAAAGTCCGTGTAGCCTCCTCCCCTTTCTGACTTTTGTATTCAGCCAGAATCGGCACAAAAGCCTGGGAGAAGGCGCCTTCTGCAAAGATCCGCCGCAGCAGATTCGGCAGTTTGAAAGCGATGAAGAAGGCATCCGTCGCCATCCCGGCGCCGAATGTACGCGCGATCAGGGTGTCACGGATAAACCCCAGAACCCGGGAGATCATCGTGATAGAGCTGACGGCGGCCAACGATTTGAGCAGATTCATTGAAAGAGTTGTGCCTGTCGATAAACAGCAGGCGAACTGAGCGCCTACTTATGCGATACTCCGCGCCGCAACAGCACAGAGCCAAAGCTCGCGAGTTTACAGGTCAAGCGCCGGAAATAAATATCCCGCCTCTTTATACCTACCACTTAGCGGAACGTCTCAACCGCCCTTGACAAGACATCAACTCATCGGCATGATTCGCGGCCTATTTTGTTTGCTATTTCCTAAAAAGTCTTTCGAGGAGCTCGACGGTGGCCAACACACCTTCCGCCAAAAAACGTGCAAAACAGGCTGAGAAGCGTCGCAGCCACAACGCCAGCCTGCGTTCCATGGTTCGTACCTACATCAAGAATGTAGTTAAAGCCATTGACGCAAAAGACGCTGAAAAAGCTCAAGCTGCTTACGTTCTGGCTGTGCCAGTCATCGACCGTATGGCCGATAAAGGCATCATCCACAAGAACAAGGCTGCTCGTCATAAGAGCCGCTTGAATGGCCACGTAAAGGCCCTGAACGTTGCCGCTGCTGCCTAAGCGACACGCTCGTTAAAAAACCGACCTCAGGGTCGGTTTTTTATTGCCTGTGATTTGGTGAGATCAATTCAACAATGTGAAAGATCGATCTGGGAGCGCTTCGCGCTCCAACGGGGGCAAGCCCCCTCGCCACAGGAGCTCCCTCGCCACAGGACTGACCTCACTACACAAGCCTGCTATTCACAATTTGCATCTGCGTCAGATTATTGAGCGTGCGGCCAAGGCAAAATCGGGATCGCCGTGACCGCATTCTGCGGACTGCCCTCGATCAAGCGATCGCTGTAAACCAGATACACCAGCGTGTTGCGCTTCTTGTCGAGGAATCGCACCACCTGCATGGTCTTGAACACCAGCGATGTACGCTCCTTGAAGACTTCATCGCCGTCCTTCAACTCGCCCTTGAAGTTGATCGGCCCAACCTGACGGCAAGCAATGGACGCTTCCGCACGGTCTTCAGCCAAGCCCAGACCGCCCTTCACGCCGCCCGTCTTGGCGCGCGACAAATAGCAGGTCACGCCTTCCACTTTGGGATCATCAAACGCCTCGACCACGATACGGTCATTCGGCCCGACAATTTTGAACACCGTCGACACCTGACCAATTTCCTCCGCCGAGGCCAGCAGCGGCATCGCCAACAGCAGACCCAACAATCCTTTTGCCACGCGCATGCAAGTATTCCTTCAGACCAGGATCAGGTTATCGCGGTGAACCAGCTCCGGTTCCGCCATGTAACCCAACAGACCGACAATCGCCTCAGACGACTGCCCGATGATTTTTTGTGCTTCCAGCGCACTGTAGTTGGCAAGGCCGCGGGCGATTTCACGACCGTCCGGCGCGACGCACACCACCATCTCGCCGCGACGGAAACTGCCCTGCACGAGTTTGACGCCCACGGGCAGCAAACTTTTATTACCTTGGGAAAGCGCCGTCACCGCCCCCGCATCCAGCACCAGCGTGCCACGAGTCTGCAGATGCCCGGCCAGCCATTGCTTGCGCGCCGCGAGCATGCCGCGCTCGGGTGACAGCAAGGTGCCGATGCGTTCGCCCGCCTTCAACCGGTCCAGCACGCGCTCAATGCGACCGCCGACGATAATGGTATGCGCACCGGAACGCGCCGCCAGACGCGCCGCGCGCAACTTGGTCTGCATACCCCCACGACCCAGCGCCCCACCCGTCCCGCCAGCTACCGCGTCCAGCGCCGGATCATCGGCTCGCGCTTCGTAAATGAGGGTTGCGGCGGGATTGTTGCGCGGATCGGCGTCGAACATGCCGTCGCGATCCGTGAGGATCACCAGCAGATCCGCCTCAACCAGATTGGCGACCAGCGCCGCCAGCGTATCGTTGTCGCCGAAGCGGATCTCGTCGGTGACCACGGTGTCGTTTTCGTTGATCACCGGAATCACCTTCAACTCCACCAGCGCGCGCAAGGTGCTACGGGCATTCAGGTAGCGCTTGCGGTCGGACAGATCGTCATGGGTCAGCAGAATCTGCGCGGTGTGCCGGTCATGTTCGGCAAAGCTCGACTCCCAGGCCTGCACCAATCCCATCTGGCCAATGGCAGCGGCCGCCTGCAGCTCGTGCATTGCACTGGGTCGTACGGTCCAACCCAGGCGACTCATGCCCGCCGCCACCGCGCCTGAGGACACAAGCACCAGTTCGACGCCCGCCTCATGCAACGCAACCATCTGTTCGACCCAAACGCCCATTGCCGCGCGATCCAGACCCTTGCCATCCGCGGTTAGCAACGCGCTGCCGATTTTCACGACCCAACGCTGCGCACCTGTCACTTTGCTCCGCATCATCTTCAACCTTAGCTTGAGGGCAGCGCGACCGAGCGCTGACCGTGACGTTAATCGTGGTTACTCGTGACCCACGATCGATTTCCAGATACTAAAACGCCGCTCGATTGAGCGGCGTTCAAGTTTATCGCAACGAATCAGTCACGCACGTAAATGATTTCCGGACCGTCTTCGTCATCCACATCCTCTTCGTCCCAGTCATCGTCACCAATGTCATGGACCGACTTCACACCGCTGCGACGCAGGGCACGCTGATCGTCCAGCGCCTGCAGCTGAGCACGGGCTTCGTCTTCGATACGCTGATCGAGCTCGGCCAGCTCTTCCTTGTAAGCCGGGTCATTCGCCAGGCGATCAGCACGGTCTTCCATGTAGCGCATGATGTCGTGGCACAGACGCTCGGTGCCCAGTTTGGAAATGGCCGAAATCACGTAGACAGGACCGGTCCATTCCAGGCGATCGACGATTTCCTTGACGCGAGCATCGTGCTCTTCTTCAAGGATCTGGTCGCACTTGTTAAGCACCAGCCAGCGATCACGCTCAGCCAGGGACGGGCTGAACTTGGTCAGCTCACTGACGATGATTTCAGCAGCATCCGGAGCGCTGGCGTCATCCAGCGGCGCCATGTCGACGAGGTGCAGCAGCAAACGCGTGCGCGACAAGTGCTTGAGGAAGCGAATGCCCAGGCCAGCGCCATCGGAAGCCCCTTCGATCAGGCCCGGAATGTCCGCGACCACGAAGCTCTTCCAGCGGTCAACGCTGACCACACCCAGGTTTGGTACCAAGGTAGTGAACGGGTAATCGGCGACTTTCGGCTTGGCAGCCGACACCGAACGAATGAAGGTACTTTTACCCGCGTTCGGCAGACCCAGCAGGCCGACGTCAGCCAACACCTTCATTTCCAGCTTGAGATCACGCGCCTCACCCGGTTTACCCGGAGTGGTTTGACGCGGCGCACGGTTGGTACTGGATTTGAAACGGGTGTTACCCAGACCGTGCCAGCCGCCATGCGCCACCAGCAGACGCTGGCCGGCTTTGGTCAGGTCGCCGATCACTTCCTGAGTTGCGGAGTCGATCACTGTGGTGCCAACCGGCACGCGCAACACCAGCTCTTCACCTTTTTTACCGGTGCAGTCGGTGCTGCCGCCGTTGGAACCACGCTCGGCATCGAAGTGCCGGGTATAACGGTAGTCCACCAGGGTGTTGAGGTTTTCGTCGGCAACCATGTAGACCGAACCGCCATCACCGCCATCGCCGCCGTTCGGGCCGCCGTTCTCAATGAACTTTTCGCGACGGAAGCTCATGCAACCGTTGCCGCCGTCACCGGCTTTTACTCGAATGGATACTTCATCAACAAACTTCATAACAAACGCCTCTCGTCATACGGACGAGCCGAGAAAAATCCAGACATAAGACTCTTGCAAAAATGAGCGCAGCGACCTCAATCAACGACCGCAAATCCAGCGCTGGAGCCCATTACAAACAGCTTTGCAAGAGACTCACCCCACAAACGAAAAAGCCCCGTCGCGAGACAGGGCTTTTCCAGCAACTACGCAATTATGCCGCGACGACTTCAGTCTTCGGGACAATGCTTACGTAACGGCGGTTGAAAGCGCCTTTTACTTCGAACTTGATCACGCCGTCGATTTTAGCGAACAGAGTGTGATCTTTGCCCATGCCAACGCCGTAGCCAGCGTGGAATTGGGTGCCGCGCTGACGCACGATGATGTTGCCCGGAATGATAACCTGGCCGCCATACATCTTCACGCCAAGGCGTTTGGCTTCTGAGTCGCGACCGTTACGGGTACTACCACCAGCTTTTTTGTGTGCCATGAGTCAATTCTCCTAGTGAGGAATTAGGCTGAAATTAAGCCTGAATACCGGTGATTTTGATCTCGGTGTACCACTGGCGGTGGCCCATACGCTTCATGTGGTGCTTACGACGACGGAACTTGATGATGCGGACTTTATCGTGACGACCTTGGGAGATCACTTCAGCCACAACGGTAGCGCCAGCAACAACTGGAGCGCCGATGTTCACGTCATCGCCATTGGCGACCAACAGAACGCGATCGAAAGTAACGGATTCGCCGGTAGCGATTTCCAGTTTTTCGATCTTCAGGTATTCACCTGGGGCGACCTTGTATTGCTTGCCACCAGTAACAATTACTGCGTACGACATGGTATTTCTCCGATAATCCTGCTCACCCAGCTCTTTATAGGAAGAGGTATTGGCTGGCATGGCTGCATAAGGCTGGAAGGCCTGTCTGCAATTGCGTAAGGCAGGTGCTGCCCAGGAAGTTCAGGGTGCGCGATTGTACGCAAGCTGCCGGGGTGATGCAAGAGGCCGTCCATCGCGCCTTGACACCCGCCGACGTGGGTCCTAGCATGCCGCGCAACCCTTCTGGAGCAACTGTCGCTGATGCAACCCCAAGCTTTCTACCGCACGGTGGCGGACGATTTTAGCGCCGTCGACGGCATCATCAAGAAGCAGCTGACTTCCCGAGTGCCGCTGGTATCGAAAATCGGCGACTACATTACCTCGGCCGGCGGTAAGCGCTTGCGTCCTTTATTGGTGCTGCTGTGCGGCAAGGCCCTCGGTCGCGAAGGCGATGATTTGCGTCTGCTGGCCGCAACCATCGAGTTCCTGCACACCGCCACCCTGTTGCACGACGACGTGGTCGACATGTCCGGCATGCGCCGTGGCCGCTCCACTGCCAACGCCATGTGGGGCAACGCGCCCAGCGTGCTGGTAGGCGACTTCCTGTATTCGCGCTCTTTCGAAATGATGGTCGAGCTAGGCTCGATGCCAGTGATGAAAATCCTTTCGCAAGCCACGCGCATCATTGCAGAAGGCGAAGTGCTGCAGCTGTCCAAGGTTCGCGACGCCAGCACCACCGAAGAAACCTATATGGAAGTCATCCGCGGCAAGACGGCGATGCTGTTCGAGGCCTCGACCCACAGCGCCGCGGCCCTATGCGAAGCGACGCCGGAACAGGCGGAAGCACTGCGCACCTTCGGCGACCACCTCGGCGTCGCTTTCCAGCTGGTCGACGACCTGCTCGACTACAAGGGCGACGCGGAGACTCTGGGCAAGAACGTGGGTGACGATCTGGCCGAAGGCAAGCCGACCCTGCCGCTGATTTTCACCATGCGTGAAGGCACGCCGGAACAAGCGGCGCTGGTGCGCAAGGCGATCCAGAAAGGCGGGATCGAGGACCTGGAAAGTATTCGCGAAGCCGTTGAAGCGTCCGGCTCGCTGGAATACACCGCTCAATTGGCCCGTGATTATGTGGCCCGCGCCATCAAATGCCTCGATGCCCTGCCGGCCAGCGAATATCGCGATGCGTTGGTCGAGTTGAGTGAGTTTGCGGTCGCGCGCACTCACTAAAGCGACATCCATGTGGGAGCGGGCCTGTGGCGAGGGGGCTTGCCCCCGTTGGGTCGCAAAGCGGCCCCCAACATTCAAGATCAAACCGCATGCGGTGGATGCGACATCCATGTGGGGAGCGGGCCTGTGGCGAGGGGGCTTGCCCCCGTTGGGTCGCAAAGCGGCCCCCAACATTCAAGATCAAACCGCATGCGGTGGATTGACGACTGCTTCGCAGCCGAACGGGGCGATGCGGCGCTCCGACAAGCCCCTCGCCACAGGCAAGTGTCCTCGCCACAAACCCGCACCCGCAGGTATCTCAGCGCCACGCCCTTTCGCACCTAAATCCCTATACAATGTGCGACTTTTAGCGATCCTCAAACCAAGGAGCTTTAGTGAGCACGTTGCCACCCTGCCCGAAATGCAATTCCGAATACACCTACGAAGACGGCGCACAGCTGATCTGCCCGGAGTGCGCCCACGAGTGGTCCGCCACTGGCGAGGCTGAAGTGGCGTCTGATGACGCCGTGAAAAAGGATTCGGTGGGCAACGTCCTGCAAGACGGAGATACCATTACCGTGATCAAGGACCTCAAGGTCAAAGGCACGTCGCTGGTGGTCAAGGTCGGCACCAAGGTCAAGAATATCCGTCTGTGTGACGGCGATCACGATATCGACTGCAAGATCGACGGCATCGGTCCGATGAAACTCAAATCCGAGTTTGTCAGAAAAGTCTAAACCTGCTGTACGCCATCCCGCTCCCGGCGTGGGATGGTGCTTCACCCTTCCCCGCTTAGCCCCGCATTGCCTCGCAGTAGCCAAACGCCAGCCATTTTGACCTTACGCAGCCTTTTCCCTGAAAAAAACACAAACTGCCAATAGGCCCTTGCTATTTGATGAATAAGAATTATTCTCATTGAAACCAATCAATGGAGATGAGACCCATGACTTATTTGATCGATGCCTGGCTGGATCGCCCACACCCCTACCTCAGGATCCTGCATCGAGAAACCGGGGAGGTGTGTGCCGTACTTGAAGAGGAAGCCTTGAACGAGTTGCAGGATCAGGGTGACCTCGACGTCAATGGCTTGAGTTCCAGTGAGCCGGTGGTGCTCAAGGAACTGGTGCGCAATTTGTTTTTGTTCTGCTACGCCCGGGCGTTGCGACCAACGAGCGATCTGAATCATAAGATCGAACTATGAAATACCGCAAAAAACTGTGGAGCTAGCCTGCTCGCGATGGCTGACCAACATTCAACATCTCTGTCGACTGTTTTGCCGCTATCGCGAGCAGGCTCGCTCACACATTAGCCCGACGTGAGAACGGGCCAGGCATTACAAAACGTCGAGCAGCTCGACGTCGAACACCAGAACGCTGTGCGGCGGGATGCTGCCAACGCCTTGAGCGCCGTAAGCCAGCTCGCTCGGCACGTACAAACGCCATTTGCTGCCGGCGTTCATCAGTTGCAGGGCTTCGGTCCAGCCGGCAATGACGCCGCCAACCGGGAATTCTGCTGGCTGACCGCGATCGTAGGAGCTGTCGAATACAGTGCCGTCGATCAGAGTGCCGTGATAGTGCGTGCGTACGGTATCTTCACGGGAAGGCTTGGCGCCTTCGCCAGCGGTCAGCACTTCGAACTGCAGGCCGGAAGCCAGAGTGGTGATGCCGTCACGCTTGGCGTTTTCAGCCAGGAACGCCAGACCTTCGCCAGCCGCCGCTTCAGCCTTTGCAGCCGCTTCAGCCTGCATGATTTCGCGAATGACCTTGAAGCTTGCGGACATTTCTTCCTGACCCACCCGGCTTGGCTTGCCGGCGAACGCGTCGGTCAGACCTGCCAGAATCGCGTCAAGGTTAACGCCCGGTGGTGGGTTGTCGCGCAGCTGGTCGCCCAACTGACGGCCAATGCCGTAGCTGACGCGGGTTTCGTCGGTGGACAGATTTACTTCGGACATGAAAGTGCTCCGCTGTGCGGACGGCCCGGGAACTTGCCGTGCGTGCACAGCCCGTCCCGGAGCGCCCGGAACCAAAAAGGGCCAGCAGACTAGCACAGATGCCGTCGCGTTGATCAGAGCGCCAGCGTTACCTGGCAGACCGGAAGGCGATTGGCACCTTAAGGCTTTCGCCCGCGCTGGCGCCGAGCCCACACATTTCGTCATGCACCGAGGTATGCACCAGGTTGAATTGCACTTCGGCGCATGCGTGCAGCACTTCCCGCGCATGCTCGACCGAACGCAAGTGGAACGCCTCGCCCCGGGCGTCGCTCAATGGATACGCCGCGCCATGCATGCGCGCCTCCAGCAAATAAATTCCGCCTTCCATCGAGATCAAATTCAGCTCATCGACCTTGCCGGCGATGGTATAGGCATTCAACTCTTGCAGATTCATGAAAACACCCCACGCTGTCGCGAGACCGTATCCTTACAGGGATAGGCTTCGGCGCATCAAAGCACAAGCGGCAAATCACACCGCTCGTCTGGTTGCGCCATGGCGCGCCAGCCGCATCAGGGTCAGTGCTTGGTCAGCTTGTCCAGGTAACCCATGGCGAACGCCGACACCACAAACGTCATGTGGATGATCACATACCACTTCAAATGTTCAGGATCGACATTCTTGGCGTCCATGAAAATCCGCAGCAAGTGGATCGAAGAAATCGCCACGATGGACGCCGCGACCTTCATCTTCAACGAAGACGAGTCCATGGTGCCCAGCCAGTTGAGTTTTTCCTTGCTGTCGTCGATATCCAGTTGCGAAACGAAGTTTTCGTAACCGGATATCATCACCATCACCAGAAGACCACCCACCAACGCCATGTCGATCAGCGACAACAGCACCAGAATCAGGTCGGATTCGGCCATTGAGAAGACGTTGGGTATGACGTGGAAAACTTCCTGAAAGAATTTCAGCGCCAGCGCCAACAGACCCAGCGATAGGCCGAAGTAGATCGGCGCCAGCAGCCAGCGGGAGGCGTACATTGCGTTTTCGATAAAGCGTTCCATTGAATCTCACACGTTGGCTGAAAATGGACGCGAGTATACCAGTCACCTGCCCCTGGCCAGAAGCAACCGGCAACAAGCGGAAAATCCGTAGCCTGCGCGTGTGTGACGAAGTCTTTCTGCTAGTGTCCCACTCACTGACACTTCAGCGATATCGGACAGGAAAACTGGATAATGGATGTGCGATTGCCTTTAACGAGCGCCGGAATCTGCATGGCGCTGCTGATGAGCGGCTGCTCGCCCAGCGATGAGAAACGTCAGGTCAGCCTGGACGAAAAAACCGTGCAGTTCGAGCAGTCAGTGAATGCGATAGAGGATCCGCAGCTTCGGACCGCCGTGGCAGAACTTGGCGGTTCACTGTTACTGCTCGAACGGGCACAACTCAAGCTGGACAGCAAACCGGTAGAAACCGAGTACAGCGAAGACGTCCTGGCAGTGCTCAAGCATTACCCCACGCCGCAAGCGCTGGTCGACACCTTCATCAACGGTCTGTTGGTGCTGCACAAGGATTCCAGTTCCGATTACCTGACAGACCTGCAACCGGTTTACCCTTTCAGCTTCAACATTCCGGATACCTTTTTGTTTCCCCATGGCCTGGAATGGCAGTCAGTAATTCTCAGCGACCAGCGTGTTATCCCGTTCCAGCCGGAGTGGTCGGAAACCGATCCCGGGATTCAGTTGAGCCCGTCCAGTTCAAACCTGACCCATCCGGACGACCTGACGGTGACCTACCCCTTCATCGATGGTCTGGACGTGGACAACAAACACCAGCCACAACCGGTCAGCCTGCAGGGCAAAGTGGAAGTGATCGCACCGCGTCGTCTCTACAGCTTCGACCTGAGTAAAAAGGATGTCGGCCAGACCCGCACCAATGACAACCTCAGCGTCACTTTGCTAAAACTGGAAAGCAATTATGCCGAAATAGAGTTTCACAACAGCCTGCCGCTGGCCACCGAAGTCGCCGACACGCCGCTCAATCCGCTGATCGTTCAGGCCAGGGACAACACCGGACAATTTCTCGCGCGCTCTGGCGCCATCAATGAAACCCCGGCGCAGATCGCCTTCTATGAAAAACAGCTGGCAAAACTGCAGGCGCAAAAAACCTGGAGCGAGACGTTGGCGAATCAGTTGAAGGAAGAGCAACGGAGCTTCGACCAACAGCAGGGTAAGCAGTATACGAGGGTTTATTTCAACGGCCCGATTGAAACCCTTGAGGTCAGTTTGCTGGATTTCTCGACGGCCACGGTGACGCGCAAAGACCTGGACTTGCCGGTGCGACGCTTCGACCCGCACACCACGCAAAAAACCGTCGCTCCATTGGCCCTGCCGGTGGTCGTCTACGACGATCAGGCCCCGACCTGGCTCAAAGGTGCGACCTTGAATGAGGAGCAACTGAAAAAGGGCGTCAACATTCGCCAATCCGTGGAAGATCCAAGCGCCGCGACCATTGAGTTCAGCCACCCGAAAAGCTTCAACGACGAACTGTTGGGCACTGCCCTCAACCCTGGTGAGAGCCCGGTGACGTTCTTTACCGGTGATGGCTCCGGCAAGCGCGATGAACCCATTGAGTTGCCCCCGCAAGCCTACGAAGTTGACGCACTGGCGGGCACCATCACCTACGACCTGAATCTGTTCCCGGACACACCGGCGTTCGCCGTCGGTTCCTTCCCGCTATTTCTGGCCAAGGTCGCCAAGCAAAGTTTTAGCGTCGATCAATTGCCCCAGGGCCTTGAGATTCGCGACAACGCGCTGGTGATTGACCGCGCACTGTTCCCAGCGCAGGAATGGCGTTTTTTCGCCAGGGATGACAGCGGAAATTACCTGAAAGAGATTCTGGCCGTCAGTCACGACGCCAGCGCAGAAGGCCCGGCGGTAATGGGCGTGCAGTACTTCTATGGCCAGCCGACCCGACTGGAAAGCTACCAGCGAACCGACCTCACTACAGTGCAGTATGGATTTGAGCTGAAACTCGACGAGGCTGACCTGAGCAGCCTCGAACCCTGAAACCATTACAGTTGAGGCCTGGCACCACGACAACGCCCGCCGTTTATTTCACGCAGTTGCGCCTGCAAGTGCAGGCTCCAGATCTGCGGATCATCGGCCAATTCGTAGCCGTGCAGGGTCAGGCTCTCAACGATGGTGTCGAGAATGGATTCGGCCACAAACGGCCCGTGAAAAGGGCCTTGGGCTTTGATGGCAGACGGTTGCTCGCCGGCCATTCCGGCGGCGAACAGCAAGGTCCACATGCCCGTATCTCCCGCTAAAGGGCGGATGGCACATTCGATCCGGGTTACAAGACCCAGACATTGACGGGTGAGGCAGAGGTTGCGCGACATGGCGGCGACCCTCGGTAGATCCGGTATTCAGCCGCCAACGGGGAGGCTGTCTCGATCCAGTGATACTGTCGATATCCTTGAGCTGAGAATAGAAGAAAAGTCTGATCCGGACGCCACTTGGCACCAGAAGGCGCCGAATGGTCATTGTGTGAAGTTTGGCGTCAGAGTGATGGCACTTTCTTGTCATTCACACGAACAAATGTGGGAGCGAGCCTGCTCGCGAAAAGGTGTGTCAGTAGACGTTAATGTCGTCTGGTACACCACTTTCGCGAGCAGGTCGAACCGTCGCACCGCCGCTCCCACAGTGGTTGCGATGATCTCAGGTTTGGGTCAGGCCGGTTTGGCTTCAACCAGCGCTTCCAGCGCGATCTCCTTTTCCGCCTCCTTGAGATCTTCTTCGCTGATCATTTCCGCGATCACCCGCAAGCGTTCCACGACTCGCGCATTGACGCTGCCTTCCGGAAATTCGCCATTCTCATCCGGCGCTCCGGCGGGCTCCCCCACCAACAGGCTCAAAGCCTCATCCGCCTGGCGCACGGCGTACACATGGAATTGCCCGGCGCGCACCGCCGCCAGCACTTTCTCATCAAGCATCAGCGTGGCGACGTTGGCCTGGGGAATGATCGCGCCCTGCTCGCCCGTCAACCCGCGCGCTTCGCAGAGGCGGAAGAAGCCTTCGATCTTCTCGTTGACCCCGCCCACGGCCTGCACTTCACCGAACTGGTTGATCGAACCGGTGATGGCAAAGCATTGCTTGAGCGGGGTTTTCGACAGCGCCGAAATCAGCGTGCAGGCCTCACCCAGCGACGCACTGTCGCCATCGACGTAACCGTAGGATTGCTCCAGCGCGATGCTTGCGGAAATCGCCAGCGGGAATTCCTGGGCATAACGGCTGCCCAGATACCCGGTGAGGATCATCACGCCTTTGGAGTGAATCGGCTGCCCGAGGTTGACCTCACGCTCGATGTCGACGATGCCACTGCCGCCGGGGTAGACCGTGGCGGAAATCCGTGCCGGCACACCGAACGCCGAGTCGCCGACTTCGAGCACGGTCAGACCGTTGCACTTGCCCACGGCCGCGCCATTGGTATCGATCAGGATGATCCCGGCGAGCATGTCATCGAGAATCCGCGCCGAGACGCGCCCGGTACGCGTGGCCTTGGCCTTGAGGGCGCGTTCGATATGCCCGGCATCAGTCATTTCATCGCTGGCCAGGTGACGGATGAAATCCGCCTCGCTGACCAGTTGGAAGAGGTCGCCAATGCGCGCCGACAAACGTCCCTGGTGTTCGGCCAGACGGGCGCTGTAAGTGGCCAGACGCGCGACCGCATCGGCAGTCAGCGGCGCCATGCCTTCTTCCGAAGTGCGAGTCTTGAGCAACTGGGCGAACTGCTCGAGGCTCTCGTCGACCATCGGGATGTCTTCATCGAAGTCGACCAGAACGCGGAACATCTCCTGGAAGTCCGGATCGAGATCCTGCAGCGTGTAATACAACTGGCGGGCGCCGATGATGACAACTTTGACCTGCAGCGCAATGTTCTGCGGGGTGAGGGTCACGGTGGCCAGACGACCCAGCTCACCCAGCGGCGATTCCATTTTCAGCTTGCGTGATTGCAGCGCACGCTTGAGTGCGTCCCACACGAACGGCTCGCTGAGCATTTTCTCCGCTTCAAGAATCAGGAAACCACCGTTGGCCCGATGCAGGGCCCCCGGTCGCAACTGCCGATAGGTCGTGTAAAGCGCGCCCTGGTCAGTGCTGTATTCGATGCGGCCGAAGAGATTTTCGTAAGTAGGATGCGGTTCGAACACCACCGGCGCGCCACCGCTGGACGAATGACCGACCACCAGGCTCGGCGCATATTGCTCTTCGAGCATCTTGCGCGCTACGGCATCCGGCTTGCTGTCATCGACCAGTTGCTCCACCACAGTCTTCAGCAGATAAACCTGCATTGCCTGCAGGTAACCGCACACCGCAGCGTTCTCGGCATACTTCTCCGAGAGTGGGGACAGTAAAGGCTGCAACGCCAGGGTGATGGTTTCTTCATTGAGGTGGCGAAGTTGATTGCTCGACTCGCGCTTCCACTGCGGCAGGCTGGCGAGCTCTTCGTTCAGACGCTCTTCCAGGCCAGAAATATCGTCGTGAAAACGCTCACGATCGGCTTCCGGCAGCTGCGCGAATTCCGCTTCGTCCAGCGCTTTGCCTTCAGCCATCGGCGTGAACGCGATGTTGCTGGCGTCGCGATACAGCGCGACGTCTTTCTCCAGCGCAAGGCGCTCGATAATGTCCAGGGCCTTGTCGTAGCGCTGATTGAAGGCACGGTCGATGGCACTTTTTTTCTGCTGGTAGGACGGATGCTCAAACACCGCAGGGAACGTCGCGAGCAGGTTGTCGATCAAGCCGTTGATGTCGCCGATGAACGCGCCGGCCGTCCCCGCCGGCAATTCCAGGGCGCGAGGCTCGCGGGGCTCATCGAAATTGTTGACGTAGACCCAATCGGACGGGGTTTGCAGGCGTTTGCCTTCGGCTTTCAAATAGCGTTTGACGAACGAGAAGCGACCAGTGCCAGGCTCGCCCATGACAAATACGTTGTAACCGGGGCGTGGCATGGCCACACCAAACTGCAAGGCTTCGACCGCACGTTCCTGGCCAAGCACACCGCGGAAGGGCTCCAATTCATTGGTGGTAGAGAAGCTGAACTGTTCAGCGGAAAACGGACGGGTCAGCGCTTCGGGCGCTAGACGCAAGCTGGCAGCAACAGGATCAGGCATCGGGCTTCCTTACATCAGGCGGGGCAGATAGCGGCATTCTGGCGCTGCCCGTGCCTCACTGGCAAGGCGCGCCTTTGACAAAGCATAGCCAAGCGCGGATTGCCCGACAGGTCGCGGGTCAGACAATGCTTTCGATGAATGTTTCGTAAAATGTCACGGAACCCTTGGAACCTGCCTAAACTCCAAATTGCGCGGCTGGAACAATAACCGGCCCACTGGCGCCAGATCGGGCCAGACCCTTTGTCCATTGGTATGCACATAAAGAGAACAAAGCTATGAAACGGATTCTTCTCGGTACTCTCTTCACCGCTGTATCCATCAACGCCATGGCTCAAGCGCCTGGCGGCCCGGATTGCGGTTGGGGCAACATGCTGTTCGAAGGTCAGCGTGGCACTCCGGCTCACTTCCTGGCATCCACCACTAACGGCACTTCCGGCAACGCAACATTCGGCATGACCTCGGGTACCAACGGTTGCTCGACCAATGCGTCGCTGACCTACGGCGGCAAATCCTGGCTGGCCATGAATGGCATGATGAATGAGCTGTCCGAAGATATGGCTAAAGGTCAGGGCGAAGCGCTGACTACTTACGCCGTAGTACTGGGCGTGGCGCCGGAAGACCGTGCGCACTTCGCTGCTGTGACTCACGAGCACTTCCAGCAGATCTTCAGCAAAGCTGACGTGACCGCTGAAGACGTGCATACCAACACTGTGTCCGTTTTGAAGAACGATGCTCGTCTGGCCAAATACGCCACTCAAGCATAAGCTCCACCCGCCCGTTCCTCTCGAGGAGCGGGTTTTGTTTTCTGGACCTGCCCTCTTGGGCAATGCCAACCGTGTAGGAGCTGTCGAGTGCTACGAGGCTGCGATCTTTGATATTCAGGATCAAAAGACCGCAGCCTCGTAGCACTCGACAGTTCCTACAGGCGATGGCATAAACCGCCCTGGTCTTTATTTTTTCGACTTAAGTTGCCCACTATGCTCAAACGCCTTGCCTGGCTGGCGCTCTGTGTCTGCGCCCCGCTGTCCGCCGCGCCACATATCGACAATCAACGTTTGCAGCAACTGGCCAACGATCCCTTCTGGATTTCTCTGGGTCATTACGAAACCGCCAAACTCGGCGGCTGGCGCAGCTATGTCAGCGACCGCAAATTCTTTCTCGCGGCCGACGGCAACGAACATCCTGACCGCGAACTGGCGGCAACCGTGCAAGCGCTGTACGGGCCTGCCAGTGCCGGCGAACAACACGCTCAATGCGTCTATCCGGCGCGCACCCGCTGGCTCAAGGCCCAACTTAACCTGACCGACCTGCCGACGCCGCAGTGCGCCGAGTTCAAGCAATGGTTCAAGGACGTGTCGCCGCACAGCACGGTAATGATCTTTCCTGCGGCCTATCTGAACAGCCCGTCGTCGATGTTCGGCCACACCTTGCTGCGCATCGACCAGGCCGATGTGCAAACCGACAAGACCGCGCTGCTCAGTTATGCGATCAACTTCGGTGCTTACATTGAAGGCTCGGACAACAGCATTCTGTATGCCTGGAAAGGTTTGATGGGTGGTTATCCGGGTTTGTTCGCGCTCGTGCCCTACCAAGAGAAACTTTCGGAATACCGCAGCCTGGAAAACCGTGATCTGTGGGAATACCGCCTGAACCTGACCCAGGCGGAAACCGAGCGCATGGTCGAGCACGTCTGGGAACTCAAGCAGATCCAGTTCGATTATTTTTTCTTCGACGAAAACTGCTCCTATCGTTTGCTGGAGCTGCTGCAAGTGGCACGGCCGGGTCTGCGCCTGACGGAACAATTCCCGCTGACTGCGATTCCGACCGACACTGTAAAAGCGGTGAAAGAGGCCGGGCTGGTCGAATCAATTCAGTACCGTCCTTCCCGCGAGCGTGAGCTGCTGAGTCGCGCCGAACCGCTCGATCCTGAAGAGCAACAGTGGGTGCTGAAAGTCAGCGCTGACCAGAAACAGCTACAGGATCCGGCCTTCAAGGCGCAGCCCCGCGACCGCCAGGCGCTGATCATTGATGCCGCCTACCGTCTGGAACGCTACCGCGCCAACGGTCAGGAACGCGATGCGAATCGAGCGCAGCGCAGCTTTGAATTGTTGCGAGCTATCAATCAGAACCCTGCGCCGGAACTGGACATTGCGCAACCGGGTCTGCCCGAGAACGGTCATGAATCGCGCACCTGGCAGGCCGGCATCGGTACGCGCGGCGATCAAGCCTTTGGCGAATATGGCCTGCGCATGGCGTATCACGATCTCAACGACAATGCCGAGAGCTTCCCGCTGGGCGCGCAGATCGAGATTTTGCAGATGAAACTGCGTCAGTACGAAGGCAATAACTGGCAATTGCAGCAACTGGATCTGGCGACGATTCGCTCGCTGACTCCGCGCAATGAGCTGTTACAGCCGCTGTCGTGGCAAGTCACCGGCGGCCTGGAGCGAGTGCCGGGCAAGCACGACGACGAAACCCTGGTCAGCCACGTCAATGGCGGCGCTGGCGGTACCTGGCAACTGAGCGAAGACATGCTCGGTTTCGCGTTGGGCACTGTGCGCGTCGAGCACAACAACGACTTCGCCGAATTCATCTCGCCGGCAGCAGGTTTCAACAGCGGTGTGTTGTGGCAGAACCCGTTAGGCAATTTCAGCCTGGAAGCCAGGGGCGATTTCTTTACCAATGGCGAAGTACGCCGCAGCGTCAGTCTGAATCAGCAATGGGAATTGTCGCGCAACCTCGGCTTGCGCCTGAGTGCCCAACGCGAATTCAGCCACCTCGCCTCGCCGGAAAACGAAGTGATGCTTGAAGTGAAGTGGTATCACTATTGATCCAGGCTTTGCAGGAGCCGGCTTGCTGGCGATAGCGATTTCGAATACGCCATCGCTGGGCAAGCCCGGCTCTTACGGTACTTAACCATTCGCCCACACCTGAGATTGGGTGAAACCAATGCCCGATGCCATGGCCCAAATCCTTATGAAGGGAGAAAAACCATGAGTCGCGCTTTCGTTAATGAAGATAATGCCGCTGCGCAGGCCGATCAGCCGGTTGAACGGCAGATCAGCGCGCAACCCAATTACGTTACGCCCACCGGCCACGCTCAGTTGCAGGCCAAGGTCGGCGAGCTGCAACAACTGCTCAGTGAGCAATCGGCCAAAGGCGAGCAGGCTGACAAGCAACGTCAGGCTGACCTCGAGCGCGATCTGCGTTATTTCACCCAACGCCTGCATAGCGCTCAGGTGGTGACTGCCGCGACATCGACGCAGAAGGTTCAGATCGGGAGCCGTGTAACCTATGCCGATGAGCACGACATCGAACAAACCGTGCAACTGGTCGGGGAAGATCAGGCCAATGCGGCAGCGGGCCTGATCAACTGGAGCTCACCGCTGGGCCGGGCATTACACGGTGCGCAACTGGGTGACGAAGTGCTATGGCAGCGCCCGGCAGGCGATCAGATGATCGAAATCATCCGCATCGAACCGGCTTAAATCACCCCATGCGCGAGCATGGCATCGGCGACTTTTACAAAGCCGGCGATGTTGGCGCCCTTGACGTAGTTGATCCGACCGTTTTCTTCGCCGTAATGCACGCACGCATGGTGAATCGACTGCATGATCGCGTGTAGCTTGCTGTCCACTTCGCCGCCGGTCCACAGCAGGCGCATGGCGTTTTGCGACATTTCCAGACCGCTTACGGCAACGCCACCGGCGTTCGAAGCCTTACCCGGCGCGAAGAGGATTCCAGCTTCAATAAACAGGTCTACCGCGTCGAGCGTCGTCGGCATGTTTGCGCCTTCCGCCACACAGACACAGCCATTGCGCAGCAGTGTACGAGCGGCCTCGGCATCGAGTTCGTTTTGCGTCGCACACGGCAGCGCAATGTCGCAGCTCAGCGACCAAGGGTGCTGACCGGCCATAAACTCCAGGCCAAAGCGCCCCGCCAGTTCGCTGATTCGACCACGATGGACGTTTTTCAGCTCCAGCAACGCCAGCCATTGCGCCTCGGTCAACCCCGCCTCGCAATAAAGCGTGCCTTCGGAATCGGAGAGCGAAATCACTTTGCCGCCCAGGTCCATGACCTTGCGCGCAGCATATTGCGCAACGTTGCCGGAACCCGAGATTGCAACACGTCGGCCTTCGACCGTTCCGCCGCTACGCTTGAGCATTTCTTCAGCGAAGTACACGCAGCCAAAACCGGTGGCTTCCGGACGGATCAGGCTGCCGCCATAGCTCGGACCTTTGCCGGTCAGCACGCTGGTGAACTGGTTGCTCAGGCGTTTGTACTGGCCAAACAGAAAACCGATCTCGCGCGCACCGACACCGATGTCACCTGCCGGGACGTCAACATCTGCGCCAATATGACGATACAGCTCGCTCATGAAGGCCTGGCAGAAGCGCATGACTTCGGCGTCACTTTTGCCTTTCGGGTCGAAATCCGAACCGCCTTTGCCGCCGCCCATGGGCAGTGAGGTCAGCGAGTTTTTGAAGGTCTGCTCGAAGGCGAGGAATTTCAGCACGCCGAGGTTGACCGAAGGATGAAAACGCAACCCGCCCTTGTAGGGGCCGATGGCACTGTTCATCTGGATGCGGAAGCCGCGATTGACCTGCAGTTCTCCGTGATCATCAACCCAGCAGACTCGAAACACAATCACCCGTTCCGGCTCGCACATCCGCTCCAGAATGCCGGAGGTTAGATAATGCGGGTTGGCTTTCAGAAATGGCCACAGACTGCGGAGGACTTCTTCTACGGCCTGATGAAATTCAGGCTGGTCAGGATCGCGCTTTTTTAGGCGGGCCAGGAAGGTGTCTACGGATTCGGTCATGGAAATGTCTCGGCAAATTTATTGTCGTTGGAAAAGATTTGGCCGGACTTTACCAAACACATGACGCACAAGAACAGTGCGAAATGTCGCATTTAAGAAACTAAATGGTGCAATTAATGTAAATCCCACGCTTTAATCAATGCAGCAGTGCGCTGAAATAGAGCCAAACAAAAAGGGCATGCTCCCTGATGAGCACGCCCCCGCTGACCCACCCGGGGTAGTCAAAAGAGCGTGCTCAGGGTGAACTATCGATAATCCGGATGTTGTGCTATCGCCAGCAGTACACTCACTACCAATACTTGGGTCGCAACACCTAGCGACTCGTCATCCAGATAGGTGGGTGCCAGTCGAATAGTGCTGTCTCGATGATCATTGCCACCTGGATGGGTCGCACCGGCATGCGTCAATGCCACGCCCACCTGCAGCGCAAGCTCAACCGCGCGCCGCGCACAGCCTTCAGGCAAGTGCAAAGTTACAAAATATCCGCCTTTCGGGCTCGTCCAGCTCACCTCATCAACGCCATCAAACCCGTTCGAAAGTTCGGCTTCAAGGCGTTCAAACTTGGGCGCGAGCAACGCACGGTGTTTTTTCATGTGATCCAGCAAACCGTTGCTGTCGCAAAAAAATAGCAAATGGCGCAGCTGGTTGACTTTATCCGGGCCGATGGTGCGACATTTGCGGTGACTCAACCACCAGGCGAGGTTGGCGGGTGAGGAGCCGATAAACGCCAAGCCCGCACCGGGCAAGATCATCTTCGAGGTCGAAGCGAAAATAATGCACCGATCGGCGTGCCCGGCTTTTTCACACATCTGTGCAATGGGTTGGTTCTGCACTTCATGGTCCGTCAGATGGTGAACAGCATAAGCATTATCCCAGAGCAGGACGAAATCCTTTGCTGCTGTGGGCATCTGGGCGAGCCTTTCCACAGTTTCACTGCAGTAAACGGTGCCGGTGGGATTACTGTATTTGGGTACGCACCACATCCCTTTTATCGCCGGGTCTGACGCGACCAGACGTTCAACCCGATTCATGTCTGGACCTGACTCACCCATAGGAACGGTAATCATCTCGATGTTGAATTCATCACACATCGAAAAATGGCGGTCATACCCCGGAACGGGGCAGAGAAACTTTATAACCGGCTCCTTCCCCCAAGGTCTGGGGCTGGTGCACAGTCCATGAGTGAATGCGTAACCGAGCGTCTCGTGCATCAGTGCGAGGCTGGAGTTCTCACCTACGGCGATCTGTTCCGCGGGTAATCCGAGCAGCGGCTGCGCAACCATCTCCCTGAGCTCGGGCATACCTTGCAAACAACCATAATTGCGCCAGTCGATAGCGTTTCGGGAAACGAAGTCCACTGTGCCGGGTAATGACAGGTAGGGAGTAGCCAGCTCCAACTGCGCAAGTGAGGGCAAGCCCCGTGTCATGTTAATGTCCAGTGCCGCTGCTTTTGCCCGGGAATAGCAGGTTTCAAGCTCTGCAAGCGTGAGCCGGCACGGGGACTCGTTGAAGCCCGTAAAAATATCCATTTAATTACCTTGATAGTTTTAAAGTGTGCATCCCGCACTCAAGTCAGATATAAAATACTTCCATACAATGTCGCGCAGCAGAACAGAGATTTGATGACGCTGCGTGAAACAGCTGCAACTAAGAATGCAAGCACAATGATTATTATCTTGACGATTTGATCACCTTCAAGGTGACCCATCCAGTGTCCAAACAGTGCATCACCAAATGCGATGGAATAGATGATTCCACCCGTGACTGCGCAAGCAGCATAACTCAAAAAAACATAAACGCTTCCGTCCCCGCTCACTTTGAATTTGCGGAAAATCAACACTGGCAGAAAACGCAAGCCGTACGACACGCTGGCAGCAACTAAAATCAAAGTCCAGTTATTCATGGAGTTTTCCCAGTAACCCTGTCAGCGAACAAAAACACGGCCCCCAACAATAGCGGGACAATAAACACATGATAGACACCGACCCAGGCGCCCACGACCGGAGTGGCTGCAAACCCGATCGCGGTAGCCGCGACAGGTCGCCACTTTGGCCAGGACATTCCCACAAGTGCAGTAAAGTGAATGGGTAATATCATAGCGATCACTGCGTAGGCGGTGACACCCAGATCGGCCCGTATTATGTAACCCAGTAGCGTGGCCAACATCGCGACGAACAAACTCGACAACCCACATCCCAGAAAATAGCGATAATTATCGTGAACGTCTTTTTTTCTAGCATTGGCCAGTGTAAATGTCGAGACAGATAACAACTGCACCGACCACATCATTTTCGCCATAGAGACGGACTTGAAGTGTTCACACAGCACGGACGACATGATCATGAACCGAAAATTCACCAATAGCGTAACCATTACCAAGGCCCAGATACCGATACTCCCATCGGACTGACCAATAAACACTTGGAGAGGCGCTGCGTGAACAGCCAATGTCATCACGACTGATTGAATCAACGTGAATCCGGCCGAGGCCAGTAAAACGCCGATGGAAAAAAACATGAACGTAAAAGCCAGGCAAACTGGCAAAGAATCAATACAACCTTTTACAAAGGCATCATTTCTAATACGGATTATTTTTTCTTGAAAAGAGCTCACAGGCATTCACCTTGACTTGCTGGAATCAGCACATCTTCTAAGGAAATCATTCCAGGCAACCTGAACACGATCCCGTCGTCAGATGCGACCTTCAGAAGTCTGGCCAGGGAGGTTGTTCAGGTACGCAAGGCTTTCGGACAGCGTGCTGCCACGGGTTTCGAAGCCTATCAAGCCTCTCCACTGATGTTTATGTATCGCCTGGACGAGACCAGGATAATCGAGTGTTCCCCGGCCCAGCGGGAAGTGCGAGTCGCGCTCACCTTTGTTGTCACTGAAAGACATACCCACCACATGCCGGTGCAATCGCTCAAAAACTTCGACAGGATTCCCGCCGTTGACATGGGCGTGAGATACATCGAAGAAGAACTTCAGACCCGGCACGCTATCCAACACCTCCGCATATTCTTCCTCCGTAACGCACACATAATAAAACGGATGGAATTTCGTGTAGTTGCTCAGATTCTCCAGCCATATCTCTACGTTTCGCTGACTGGCGTAATCAACAAGCTCGAGCAGATTATCGATGAGCATCGTCAACCCCAATCGACGAGCTTCAATGACCAGACGAGGCTCCACGATCCCGCCGCCATGAACGATGACAGGTGCACCGCCCAACGATGCACTCAGGTCCACCTCACGCTTAATATAATCAAGCGCCGCACCCCCCAACTCCCGAACGTCGCTCCCCAGAGGCGCCTTGAAGTTTCCGTGATATATGGGCTCTACACTGAGTCGCTGTATTGTTTCGAGCAGGGCGTCTATTCGACCAGCCGTCCAGTCGGAAGGACGCTCTCCCGGCAAGCTACCGTCGATATACCAATGGCTATATCCTTGAGCGGCAGCCTCCAGCGCTCCTTGCTCTGCCCTTAAATAGTTCTGCTGAGCGGCGCCTGCCATATACCCAGGCCACCTGTCAGCACGGACATCTGCATTATCAATTTCCATAATATTAGTTCACTCTCACACTGAAACGTGTACCGAAGCGCCTTGAAAATAAAACGCGCTGCAGCCGAAATAGTTAGTTTGATTCCACGCACACCCTGGGGCATGCATCACTCATTAACAAATGACCAAAGCAACCATAACGCATCATCGACAAAATGAAATAAACCAATCATTTCATAATATAAAGCACTGTAACAACCAAACGGTCTTCGGGCACAAAAAAGCCAACTGAGCCTCGTACCAACAGCGATAATTCATCAAACTATAAAATACACTTATGAATGCAACGTTTCACACTTTGTTACTTGCGCTTGAAAGGTTAGAGACATAACTTTAGAACGTACACTTCATTGCCTGATCAAGGACAAAAAAAAATCCGATGCCTGGGCAGGCATCGGATTTCGGTCAACAGCACTTGCAAGTCTTCAGACTGACTAAGGCTGCTCCAGCCATTGCGCCTGTCAGGCCAGCTTTTTGTGCCGCACGCGGTGCGGCTGGGCAGCCGCTTCGCCGAGACGCTTCTTGCGGTCGGCTTCGTACTCGGTGTAGTTACCTTCGAAGAACACCGCTTGCGAGTCGTCTTCGTACGCCAGAATGTGCGTCGCTACGCGGTCCAGGAACCATCGATCGTGAGAGATCACAATGGCGGCGCCCGGGAAGTCCAGCAGGGCTTCCTCCAGGGAACGCAGAGTTTCAACGTCGAGGTCGTTGGATGGTTCGTCGAGCAACAGGACGTTGCCGCCCTCCTTCAGAGTCAGCGCAAGGTGCAGGCGACCGCGCTCACCACCGGACAGGTCCTTGACGAACTTCTGCTGGTCGCCGCCCTTGAAGTTGAAGCGACCGACGTAGGTACGCGACGGGATCTCGTAGTTGCCAATACGAATCTGGTCGGAACCGTCGGAGATTTGCTGGAATACAGTTTTACTGCCGTCCAGGTCTTCGCGGCTCTGATCGACGCACGCCAGTTGCACGGTGTCGCCGACTTCGATAGTGCCCGAATCCGGCGTTTCCTTGCCCATCAGCATGCGGAACAGGGTCGATTTACCGGCACCGTTACCGCCGATCACGCCGACGATCGCGCCTTTAGGCATGGAGAACGACAGGTTGTCGATCAACACCCGGTCGCCGTAGCCCTTGGATACGTTCTTGAATTCGATGACCTTGTCGCCCAGCCGCGGACCGGCCGGGATGTAAATCTCGTTTGTTTCGCTGCGCTTCTGGAATTCCTGCGACTGCATTTCTTCGAAGCGTTGCAGACGTGCCTTGGATTTGGACTGGCGGGCCTTGGCGCCTTTGCGCACCCACTCCAGCTCTTCCTTCATGGCTTTTTCATGGGCCGACTGCTGCTTGGACTCGGCAGCCAGACGATTGGACTTGGCTTCAAGCCATCCGGAATAGTTGCCCTCGTAAGGAATACCGGCGCCGCGGTCGAGCTCGAGGATCCAGCCGGCGACGTTGTCCAGGAAGTATCGGTCGTGCGTAATTGCTACCACGGTGCCCGGGAAGTCATGGAGGAAGTGCTCCAGCCAGGCGACGGAATCGGCGTCCAGGTGGTTGGTCGGTTCGTCCAGGAGCAACATGTCCGGGGCTGACAACAGCAGGCGGCACAGGGCAACACGTCGTTTTTCACCACCGGAGAGGAATTCGACCTTGGCATCCCACGCCGGCAAACGCAGCGCATCGGCCGCCACTTCCAACTGACGATCCAGGTTGTGACCATCGCTGGCCTGCAGAATCGCCTCGAGCTTGGCCTGTTCGGCAGCCAGCTTGTCGAAGTCGGCATCTTCCTCGGCGTAAGCGGCGTAGACCTCGTCCAGGCGAGCCTGAGCGTTCTTGATCACGCTGACCGCTTCCTCGACCACTTCACGCACGGTCTTGGTTGGATCAAGAATCGGTTCCTGGGGAAGATAACCGATGTTCAGTTCCGGCATCGGGCGTGCTTCGCCCTCGAATTCGGTATCGACGCCAGCCATGATTTTCAGCAGCGTGGATTTACCCGACCCGTTAAGGCCGAGCACGCCGATCTTGGCGCCGGGGAAGAATGACAGCGAAATGTTTTTCAGGATTTCCCGCTTCGGCGGAACAACTTTACCCAGCCGATGCATGGTGAAGACGTATTGAGCCATGGAGAACCTTGGGTCAGTGACAATGAATGATTGGAGCGCGGGCGAGGCCCGGCCAGACCGTGCGCATCGTCCGCTTGATCGCGTGCGCGCTGAAAAAGTCTGAGTCTAGGAGCTGGAACGCTCCCGCGTAACCGGCAAAGCTACCTTAATGACAAGTGGCAGTCCAGCCGAGCGGCGCTGGCACTTTGCCACAACTCAAGGCATGCTAGCCGCCCTTCGGGCGTCCGGCTTATAGTGCACGTCGCGCCAGTCCAGCCAAACCGCAGGATTACAGTTTGCCGAATGCCTCCCCACTCCTGACCTCTCGTGCAGCGACCGTTGCGCCCGGTTCCCCTTTGCGCGGAACCCTTAAAGGCGCTCTGGCGACCTTGGTGTTGTTGCTGCTGGCATTGCTGTTCTGGCAGTTGCTCGATCAACTGCGTGAAACCCAGAAAAACCAGCGCCAATACACCATTGACTACACCGCTGACCTCGCCGCACAGGTCAGTCTCAATATGGCCCTGAATGCGCAGATTGCCCTGAATCTGCTGCCCATTGTCGAACACCCGCAAGGCGCCGCCGAGCAACAGGCCTTGCTGCGTAAAGTGCAACAGTCGTTACCGGAGGTGCGCAGCCTCGCGCTGCTGAGCCCTTCCGGGAAAATTCTCAGTGACACGGCGGACAACGCCATCGACGCCGATTACCTCGCCGATCTGGTACGCCGCAGCCGTAATCAGGCCCACTATTTCAGCAATGCCGAGGACGGCTCGACCGTTCACTTGTTGCTGCATCAGGCCAGTGGCAGCGGTCGTGGCTACTGGGCTCTGCGCCTGACTCCGACTTTTTTCTCGTCACTGACACAGCACGAGGGAGGCGTCATCCGGCCTCTATGGTTGGTGGAAAATCGCCTCAATCATCAGATCATCAGTCGCGACGAGATGCTGCCTGCGACCCGACCCGCCCTGCTCTCCGAGGATGATCTGGCTAACAGTGTGCTGACAGTCCCGCTGAGCAGCAGCGACTGGCAGATGCGCGGCCTGTTCGACCGACAACGTGTGATCGAGGAGCTGCTGCCAGCCTTTATCGCCAAATGCCTGTTGGGATTGGCGTTCTCCCTGCTGCCGCTGATTGCGCTTTTGAACATGCGTCGCCGTCAACTTCAGGTCAGCGAGGGTCGTCGGCGCTATCAGGATATTTTCGACGGCACGGGCGTGGCGCTATGTGTGCTGGATGTCTCCAGCCTGAAGGGCGTTTTCGACAAGGCCCGGCTGCGCACTGGTGCCCAGCTGGACGCGTGGCTGGCGGTCCCGGAGCAAAAGCATCTGTTGTTGCGGCAACTGCGTATCACCGAGGTCAATCAGGTCGCCCTGCAACTGCTCAATGTCCATACGCCCGAGCAAGCCTGGAACTTGCTGATCTCCGGCAATTCACTGGACGGTGCTGCCATCGGCACTCAGGTTCTGGAAGCGGTCCTGACACAGCAGAAACAGCTGGAACTGGAGATCACGCGCGAGGACGCCAACGGTCGAGACCAGCATCTGTGGCTGGTGCTGCGCCTGCCGGAAGACACCAGCGGCTATAAAGCGGTAATCCTCAGTATCAGCGACATCACCAGTCGCAAACTTATCGAATTATCACTGCTTGAGCGTGAAGGATTCTGGTCGGACGTGGTGCGCACCGTGCCTGATCACCTGTACGTACAGGACGTGGTCAGTCAGCGGATGATTTTCAGCAACCACCATTTGGGCCAGACCCTGGGCTACAACCGCACCGAACTGCACCAGATGGGCGAGTACTTCTGGGAAATTCTTCTGCATCCGGAAGATGCCGACGACTACCACCGTTCCCGGCAGGTTCAGCGGCACGCCGGCTACAGTCAGCTATTGCAGTGTCAGTTGCGCTTCCGTCACCGCGATGGCCAATGGCGGCGCTTTGACATACGCGAGCAAGCGCTGGCACGGGACAAGCAAGATCAGGTCACGCGCATCATCGGTGTGGCCAAAGATGTCACCGAGCAGATTGAAGCCAGCGAATCCTTGCGTGATAGCGAGCAACGCTACCGAATGCTCGCCGAAAGCATCAGCGATGTGATTTTTTCCACCAACAGCAAACTCTCGCTCAATTACGTCAGCCCTTCAGTGCAAGCCGTGCTGGGTTACGACGCTGACTGGATCTTCTTGAACGGCTGGCAATCGACCATCGCCAACCCGCAACAACTGACCGGAATCACCGAGCTGATGGACCGGGTGAGCAAGGCGCTGGACAAGCCCGAGCAGCTGGAACAGTTGCGCAACCAGGTGCAAACCCAGCTGTTTCTGTTCGATTGCCTGCGAGCCGACGGGCGCAAGATCCCGATCGAGCTGCGACTTGTGCTGGTGTGGGACGAACACGGCGCCTTCGAAGGCGTGCTGGGCGTCGGTCGCGACATCAGTCAGCAACGCCGCGCCGAGAAAGATTTGCGCATGGCGGCCACGGTTTTCGAGCACTCGACCTCGGCGATTTTGATTACCGACCCGGCCGGCTACATCGTCCAGGCCAACGAAGCGTTCAGTCGTGTCAGCGGTTATGCAGTGGAGCAGGTGCTCGATCAACTGCCGAACATGCTCACCGTGGACGAACAGCAGAACGCGCATCTGCGCTATGTCATCAAGCAGCTCAATCAGCACAGCACCTGGGAAGGCGAAGTATGGTTGCGCCGGCGCAACGGCGAACATTACCCGGCCTGGGTCGGGATCACGGCGGTGCTCGATGACGAAGGCGACCTGGCCAGCTACGTGTGTTTCTTCAGCGACATCAGCGAGCGCAAGGCCAGCGAACAGCGGATTCACCGCCTCGCCTATTACGACGCACTGACGCATTTGCCCAACCGCACCCTGTTTCAGGATCGTCTGCACACTGCTCTGCAGTCGGCGGAACGGCAGAAATCCTGGGTGGTGCTAATGTTCCTCGACCTGGACCGCTTCAAGCCTATCAACGATTCCCTCGGCCACGCTGCCGGCGATCGCATGCTCAAGGAAATGGGCACGCGCTTGCTCGGTTGCGTAGACGATGACGATACCGTGGCGCGCATGGGCGGCGACGAATTCACCCTGCTTCTGCAGCCGCGGGTCAACCGCGAGGTGGCGTTGAACCGGGCAATTCATGTCGCCGAGCAAATTCTCGCCAGCCTGGTGAAACCCTTTGTGCTGGAGGGGCGCGAGTTCTTCGTCACTGCCAGTATCGGAATCGCATTGAGTCCGCAGGACGGTAACGAACTCAGTCAATTGATGAAAAATGCCGACACCGCGATGTACCACGCCAAGGAACGCGGCAAGAACAACTTCCAGTTTTATCAGACCGACATGAATGCCAGCGCGCTGGAGCGTCTGGAGCTGGAGAGCGATTTGCGCCACGCCCTCGAGCAGGATGAGTTTTCGCTGTATTACCAGCCCCAGTTCAGCGGCGATGGCAAGCGTCTGACCGGCGCCGAAGCCTTGTTGCGCTGGCGTCATCCGCGCCGTGGCCTGGTGCCGCCGGGAGACTTTATTCCGGTGCTGGAAGAGCTGGGGCTGGTGGTGGATGTGGGCGACTGGGTCATCAGCGAGGCCTGTCGTCAGCTCAAGACCTGGCATCAGGCCAAGGTGCGTGTGCCGAAGATGTCGGTGAACATTTCCGCGCGGCAATTCTCCGACGGCCAACTCGGGACACGGATCGCCACAATTCTCAAGGAAACAGGGCTGCCGCCAGCGTGCCTGGAGCTGGAATTGACCGAAAGCATACTGATGCGTGAAGTTGGCGAGGCGATGCAGATTCTCGACGGCTTGAAAAACCTCGGGCTGAGCATTGCCGTCGACGACTTTGGCACCGGCTATTCATCGCTCAACTACCTGAAGCAGTTCCCTATCGACGTGCTGAAAATCGATCGCACGTTCGTCGATGGCCTGCCGTCCGGCGAGCAGGACGCGCAGATCGCCCGGGCGATCATCGCAATGGCGCACAGCCTGAACCTGGCGGTGATCGCCGAAGGCGTGGAAACCCATGAACAGCTCGAATTCCTGCGTGAACACGGGTGCGATGAGGTTCAGGGTTATCTGTTCGGACGACCGATGCCGGCTGCCAGGTTCGAGGCGCAGTTCTGTAATGATGCGCTCTTCGTGTTTGATTGATTGAAGCTGACAGCTTCAATCAATCAAACACGAAGAGTAGCTGCAAGCTGCAAGCTTCAAGTGGCAAGCTACAAGCAGAAGCCGGTCATCTGTCGCTTTCAGCTTGCCGCTTGTAGCTTTCAGCTTGCAGCTGAATTCCTTTCATATGCCATCCAAAAGCGGTTGGGTTAGAATGCTCCCCTTTTCTGCCCCGATCCTTGAGGACCGCCATGTTCAGCCGTGATTTGACTATTGCCAAGTACGACGCCGATCTCTTTGCCGCCATGGAGCAAGAAGCTCAGCGCCAGGAAGAGCACATTGAGCTGATCGCTTCGGAAAACTACACCAGCCCTGCGGTGATGGAAGCTCAAGGCTCGGTACTGACCAACAAGTACGCCGAAGGCTACCCGGGCAAGCGTTACTACGGTGGTTGCGAGTTCGTTGATATCGTCGAGCAACTGGCCATTGATCGCGCCAAAGAGCTGTTCGGCGCTGATTACGCCAACGTTCAGCCGCACGCCGGTTCGCAAGCCAACAGTGCGGTGTACCTCGCCCTGCTGCAAGGCGGCGACACCATCCTCGGCATGAGCCTCGCCCACGGTGGTCACCTGACCCACGGCGCCAGTGTTTCCTCTTCCGGCAAGCTCTACAACGCCGTCCAGTACGGCATCGACACCAACGGCCTGATCGACTACGACGAAGTCGAGCGCCTGGCGGTCGAGCACAAGCCAAAAATGATCGTGGCCGGTTTCTCTGCCTATTCGCAGATCCTCGACTTCCCACGCTTCCGCGAAATCGCGGACAAAGTCGGCGCTTACCTGTTCGTCGACATGGCCCACGTGGCCGGTCTGGTCGCCGCTGGCGTATACCCGAACCCGGTGCCATTCGCTGACGTCGTGACCACCACCACGCACAAGACCCTGCGCGGCCCACGTGGCGGCCTGATCCTGGCGCGCGCCAACGCCGACATCGAGAAAAAACTCAACTCTGCCGTTTTCCCGGGCGCCCAGGGTGGCCCGCTCGAGCACGTCATCGCGGCCAAGGCGATCTGCTTCAAGGAAGCGTTGCAGCCAGAGTTCAAAGCCTACCAGGAGCAAGTGGTAAAGAACGCCCAGGCCATGGCCGAAGTGTTCATCGAGCGCGGTTTCGACGTGGTGTCCGGCGGTACCAAGAACCACCTGTTCCTGCTGTCGCTGATCAAGCAGGACATCTCCGGTAAAGACGCCGACGCCGCGTTGGGCAAAGCATTTATCACCGTCAACAAGAACTCCGTGCCGAACGATCCACGCTCTCCGTTCGTCACTTCCGGTCTGCGCTTCGGCACCCCGGCTGTGACCACTCGCGGCTTCAAGGAAGCAGAGTGCAAGGAACTGGCCGGCTGGATCTGCGACATCCTGGCTGACCTGAACAACGAGGCGGTGATCGACGCCGTTCGTGAGAAGGTCAAGGCCATCTGCAAGAAGCTGCCGGTGTATGGCGCTTAATTGCGGCGTTAAATCGCAGCAGTAAAAAACCGGCCAGTGATGGCCGGTTTTTTTTCGTCTGCGATTTGTAGGAGCTGCCGAAGGTTGCGATCTTTTGATCTTGATCTTGGAAAAAAGAAAAAGATCGCAGCCTTCGGCAGCTCCTACGTGATAAAGGCACCGGTCTGACCGGTCATGCCAATTTTGATATTTTCACTTGTCTTCGACGAAAACTCGAGCGTAGACTGCGCCTGCACTGGACATACCGGTAAGACCACAATAATTAAGTCCTGAATCCGATGCGTTCAGCGCACGGCAGCCAGGACACCGACCAGGATTCCTCCCATGCTCAGATGGTGCTCGCGTTCAATCTTCCTGCAAGTGGTTCTCGGACTGGTGCTCGGCATCGTCTGCGGGCTGACACTTCCCGAATACTCCGCACAACTCAAACCCCTCGGCGACGGTTTCATCAAGTTGATCAAGATGCTCATTGGCTTGATCGTATTTTGCGTAGTGGTCAGCGGGATCAGCGGTGCCGGCGACCTGAAGAAAGTCGGCCGCATTGGTCTCAAATCGGTGATCTACTTCGAAGTGCTGACTACCATCGCCCTGATCATTGGCTTGGTGTTCGCCTTCAGCACTGGCATCGGCAGCGGCGCCAACATTCATCTGGATCAGCTGTCTGCCGCCGACATGGGTGACATCGCCCAGCGCGGGCAGCACATGCACACCACCACGCAGTTCCTGATGGACTTGATACCAACGTCGGTGATCGGCGCCTTTGCCGAGAACAACATTCTGCAAGTGCTGCTGTTTTCGGTGTTGTTCGGCAGCGCGCTGAACCTGGTGGGCGAAGCGGCCTCAGGCATCTCCCGGCTGATCAATGAGCTGAGCCACGTTATTTTCCGCATCATGGGCATGATCGTGCGTCTGGCGCCCATCGGCGTGTTCGGCGCAATTGCCTTCACCACCAGCAAATACGGTCTGGATTCACTACAACATCTGGGCAGCCTCGTCGGCTTGTTTTACCTGACCTGCGTGGCGTTCGTGTCGTTGATTCTCGGCCTGGTGATGCGCCTTTCCGGCCTGAAAATGTGGCCCTTGCTCAAATACCTGCGTGAAGAATTGCTGATTGTCATGGGCACCGCCTCCTCGGACGCCGTGCTGCCGCAAATCATGCGCAAGCTTGAGCATCTGGGCATTGGCAGTTCCACAGTCGGACTGGTCATTCCAACCGGCTACTCGTTCAATCTGGACGGCTTTTCGATCTACCTGACGCTGGCCATCGTGTTCATCGCCAACGCCACTGGCACGCCACTGGCCATGACCGATTTGCTGACCATTCTGCTGGTCTCACTGATCACCTCGAAAGGCGCCCACGGAATTCCGGGCTCGGCGCTGGTGATTCTCGCAGCAACCCTGACCGCCATCCCGGCTATTCCGGTGGTCGGTCTGGTGCTGGTGCTGGCGGTGGATTGGTTCATGGGCATCGGCCGGGCGCTGACCAACCTGATCGGCAACTGCGTAGCCACCGTGGCCATCGCCCGCTGGGAAAAGGACATCGATGTGCAACGTGCGAATAAGGTGCTGAGCGGTCAGGTGGGTTATACCTTCCAACCGAAAAAACCGATTGCTCCGGCACATCAGCAAGAATTTTAAACATCGCGTGCCTGCCCAAGTGGCAGGCACTTTATAGCGACTTGGAGCGAACAGTGATTACCTCGTCAACCGTCGTCAATTCAGTGGTAGAAAAACTTCGGGCCGCGCTGGCCCGGGGTCAGTGGCGTTCCGGCGAAATGTTGCCCGGCCAGCGTGAACTGGCCGAGCAATTGGGCATCAGTCGGCCAAGTCTGCGTGAAGCGGTGATCGTGCTGGAAACCCTCGGGCTGGTGCGCTCTATGCCGGGCAAGGGTGTGGTGGTGCTCGACGCTAATCTCAGCGACAGCCAGACTCACGACAGCGCTGTGGCCGGTGCCAGCCTGGAAGATGTGCTGCAGCTGCGTTACACCCTCGAACCGTTCATTGTCGGCCTGGTGGCTCAGTCGATCAGCAGTAAGGAAGTCGGCCAATTGCGCCTGACCTTGATGGACATGCGCGAAGCGCTGGACGCCAACGATAGCGAAGCGGGGGTCAACGCGTACATCGCATTCCACGAAGAGCTGTTCACGCTGACTTCCAATCCGATCTTCCAGAGTGTGGTGCAGCAAACCAGCAACGCCCTCAAACAAAGCGCCGAAGTGTTGCGCAATTCCCCCGAGCATCTGGCTGAACGTCTCGAAGAGAACGAAGCCGTAGTGCGCGCCATTCGCAGCAAGAACAGCGCGCAGGCCAGCCTGGAAATGCGTCGACATATCCTCCGCGAGGGCCAGCGGATGGGCATCGAACTCAACATCCCGGATGACAACTTCGGTCGTTAACCTTCCAGAGGAGACCTGCCATGAACAGCTTCGCCTCACCGCACACGCTGACTGCCCTGCCTTTGCGACCGCAAACGGAGGATCTGTACGCGCGGGTTTTCGACGCTATTCTCGACCAGCGCATCAGCCCGACCAGCCGTTTTAGCGAGGACAGCCTGGCGCAGATGTTCGAGGCGCGTCGCAGTGACATTCGCAACGTGCTGACGCAGTTGGCCCATCAGCAGGTCATCGTCCTTCGCACCCATCATCGACCTCGCGTAGCTACGCTGGATAGTGAGCAGGCGCGCCAGACATTGCATGCGCGGCGGCTGACAGAAACCACCCTGGTACGACTGGCTTGTCAGGCGCGCGTGAAGGACTTGGGATCCTTGCAGCTGCTGGTTGAAAGCCAACGTGAATGCACCGCTCGGGGCTCGTCGATTCGGCTATCCGGGGAGTTTCATCTGCGCCTGGCGGAAATGGCGGGAAATGCACCGTTGGCGCACTTTCTGGGGAGCCTGGTGCCGTTAAGTTCATTGGCAAGCGTGCAGTCGGGTGTGCGAACCAGTGATTATTGCGTCTGGCAGACTCACCAAGAGATTCTGCATGCGGTGGCACGTGGAAACGCCGAGATGGCTGTGGCCTTGCTGACCCGGTATCTGGACCAACTGGAAGAGACGCTGCTGCACTCTGGAGCGGTAGTCAGCCAGAATCGTGTTGCCGGCTAGATCGCCATCGTCGGGATGCCGCCCAGAGCAGGCTCGCTCCACATTTGAAATGCCCCTGTGGGAGCGAGCCTGCTCTGGGCGGCATCCCGACGATGGCGGCATCAGGCTCGCTGAAAATTTCGCGGCTTAATCCGCCGCCACCCGCGCGAACCCCTCGCGAATCTTCTCTTCCGGCAGCTCATCGGCAATGAACACGATCACGCTTTCGCGCGTTTCGTCATCGGCCCATTCGGTGTCCCAGTCGAAACCGTAAAGTTTCAGCACTCCCTGAAATACCATCCGCCGTGGCTCGCCGGCGATGCTCAAGACGCCTTTGTAGCGCAGCAATTGCTTGCCATGTTCTTCCAGCAGTTCATTCATGAACTCGCTGAGCTTGTCGATATCCAGCGGTTTGTCGGTGCGCAACACCAGGCTGGAGATACGGTCGATGGAGGCCGCCGTGCTGACCGGACGCAGGCTGAAGCCGCCGCCCAGGTCGGCATTCAGGTTGAACCCGCGCACATCAAGCATTTGCGCCAGGTCGATGCTGCCGTGATCAACAGTGTGAATGGGCGCGCGACGGTTGATGCGGGCCAGACGTTCACTCAACGCGGTAAAGGTCTGGTCATCGACCAGATCTCGCTTGCTCACCAGCAAGCGGTCGGCGAAACCGATTTGTGCCTGGGCGATGGTCTGGGTCAGGTGAACATCGGCGTGCGCCGCATCTACCAGGGTGATGATGCCGTCGAGGATGTAACGCTCGCGCAGCTCTTCATCAATGAAGAAGGTCTGCGCCACCGGGGCCGGGTCGGCGAGGCCGGTGCATTCGATCACCAGCCGGTCGAAGGCAATTTCGCCGCTGTCGAGGCGTTCAAGCAACAGGTAGAGCGCTTTGGTCAGGTCGGTGTGGATGGTGCAGCAGACGCAGCCATTGGACAGCGTCATCACCTGCACCGGCTCGTCGCCCAACAGTTGGGTATCGATACCGGCGTCGCTGAATTCATTTTCGATCACGGCGATTTTCAGGCCGTGCTCGGCTTTGAGCAGGTGCCGCAGCAGCGTGGTTTTACCAGCGCCGAGGAAGCCGCTGAGGATCGTGACCGGGATGGGCGAGGACAACGGGTATCTCCTGTTCACAAAAATAAGTATCAGCATAAGACAAATGTGGGAGCGGGCTTGCTCGCGAAGAGGGCGTGTCCGTCAACACTGATGTTGAATGGCACACCGCCTTCGCGAGCAAGCCCGCTCCCACAGGGATTGCTGTATTAACCCGGAAACCGGATCAACAGCACTTGGGCCCACCCTTGCCACCGTAACGCGCTTCCTGACGTTCGCGGAAGAACATCTCGTAGCTCATCACTGGCTTGTCCGGATGGTTGGTTTGCATGTGCTCGACATAGTTGTCGTAGTCGGGCATGCCGACCATCAGGCGTGCGGCCTGGCCGAGGTATTTACCGAGGCGACTCAAGTCATTGAACATGCTGCATTCCTCGCTTACGCATCCGGCAGAGCCTGAAATGGCGCTTCTTTATCCGTACGTTCCTTGGTGCCCCAGGCGGCGATGCCGACTTTGAGGGCAAAGAACAGGATGCTGAAGACCACGAACAGGAACAGTGCTGTCAGCGTGGCATTGGTGTAGGCGTTGAAGATCACATGTTGCATCTGATCAATGTTTTTGGCCGGAGCCAGGATCTGCCCATTGGCCAGCGCATCACTGTATTTTTTGGCCAGCGACAGGAAGCCGATCGCCGGGTTGGCGTCAAACAGCTTGATGAAGCCTGCGGTGGTGGTGCAGATCAGCAGCCAGACGGCGGGCAACATGGTCACCCAGATGTAGCGCTGACGCTTCATCTTGATCAGCACGACGGTGGCAAGCATCAGCGCGATACCAGCCAGCATCTGGTTGGAGATGCCGAACAGCGGCCACAAGGTGTTGATGCCGCCCAGTGGATCGATCACGCCCTGATAGAGCAACCAGCCCCACATCGCCACACATCCCGCCGTGGCAATCAGGTTGGCGGTCCAGGACTCGGTGCGTTTCAGCGCAGGAACGAACGAACCGAGCAGGTCCTGCAGCATGAAACGTCCGGCACGGGTCCCGGCATCCACAGCGGTCAGAATGAACAGTGCCTCGAACAGAATCGCAAAGTGGTACCAGAACGCCATGGTGTTTTCACCCGGCAGGACGCTGTGCAGAATCTGCGCGATCCCCACCGCCAGGGTCGGTGCACCGCCGGCACGGGCGAGAATGGTGGTTTCACCAATGTCCTTGGCCACTGCCTCCAGCGCTTCGGGAGTAATCGCAAAGCCCCAGCTGCTGACCGTCTGCGCCACCGAGATCACGTCACTGCCGACGACCGCGGCCGGGCTGTTCATGGCGAAGTAAACGCCTGGCTCGATCACCGAAGCGGCCACCATCGCCATGATCGCGACGAAGGATTCCATCAGCATGCCGCCGTAACCGATATAGCGGGCATTGACCTCGTTATCTAGCAGTTTGGGCGTAGTACCAGAGGAAATCAGCGCATGGAAGCCGGAAACCGCGCCACAGGCGATGGTGATGAACAGGAACGGAAACAGACCGCCCTTCCATACCGGCCCGGTGCCGTCGATGAACTGCGTCACTGCCGGCATTTTCAGCTCGGGCATGGTCACCAGAATGCCGATCGCCAAGGCGATGATGGTGCCGATTTTGAGGAAGGTCGACAGGTAGTCACGCGGTGCCAGAATCAGCCAAACCGGTAACGAGGCCGCTACGAAACCGTAGCCGACCAGCATCCAGGTAATCTGCACGCCTGTGAAGGTGAACGCCTTGGCCCACACCGGATCGGCGGCAATCTGCCCGCCCAGCCAGATGGAACCCAACAGCAGTAGCACGCCAACGATGGATATCTCACCGATGCGGCCCGGGCGGATATATCGCATGTAAATGCCCATGAACATCGCAATCGGGATCGTCGCCATCACGGTGAAGATGCCCCACGGGCTTTCCGCCAGCGCTTTCACCACGATCAGCGCCAGCACCGCGAGGATGATGATCATGATCAGGAAGCAGCCGAACAACGCGATGGTGCCGGGAATACGGCCCATTTCTTCACGCACCATGTCGCCAAGCGAGCGGCCGTTGCGGCGAGTGGAGAGGAACAGAATCATGAAATCCTGCACTGCACCGGCCAGCACTACGCCGGCAATCAGCCAGAGCGTGCCGGGCAGATAGCCCATTTGCGCCGCCAGCACCGGCCCGACCAAAGGCCCGGCGCCCGCAATAGCGGCAAAGTGGTGACCGAATAGAATGTGCTTGTTGGTCGGGACATAATCCAGACCGTCATTGTTGAGCACTGCGGGGGTTGCCCGACGTGCATCGAGTTGCATCACGTTGTTAGCGATGAACAGACTGTAGTAACGATACGCCACCAGATAAATGGCCACCGCAGCAACCACAATCCACAAGGCGTTGATCGCCTCGCCCCGGCGCAATGCCACTACGCCCAGGGCGCACGCTCCCACGATTGCCAGCAGCAGCCAGGGTAAGTGGCGTACCAGGCTATTATTATTTTTCATTTTATGATTCCAGCCAGAGTGGACAAGAAAGACAGCCACTGCGAGTTTAGCTCGCCTGACGATAAAGGCCATAGCCCGACGTTAGACGCATCTGCTGGCGGCGCTGGCAGTTGCCAACGATGCAGGTCTATAGTCAGCGCACACCTTGAGGATTGCGCCATGAGCGAACTGCCTGCCGATCGACGCCGCTTCAAACGTATCGCGTTCGACGCCCGAACCGAGCTGAGTCAGGGCCAATTGAAATGGCCTGTGAAGCTGATCGATTTGTCGCTGAAGGGGCTGCTGATTGAAAAGCCCGATCCCTGGCTGGGAAAGCCGGAGGAGGAATTTTCCGTAGACATTCATCTGAGCGATGACGTCGACATAGAAATGGATGTGCGATTGACCCATGACGACAACGGGCAACTGGGTTTTGTCTGCCATCACATCAGTCTGGAGTCCATCGAGCTTCTACGGCGCCTCATAGAGTTCAACCTTGGAGATCCCGAGGAACTCGAGCGCGAGCTGGGCGCCTTGATCGAAGTGTGACCCACACCGCCGTCCACTGTAGGAATGAGCCTGCTGGCGATGGCGCCGGCACCTTCAAGCCAAATGTGTCAGTCCAACCGCTTTCGCGAGCAGGCTCGCTCCCACAGGGTTCGATTCACTTGCACCGCTTATTCGAAGAGCGCATCCAGCGCCTGCTCCAGCCGCGTCACCGCAATAATCTGCAAACCCGGCGGCGCCTCCTTTGGCGCATTGCCCTTGGGCACAATGGCGCGCTTGAAGCCGTGCTTGGCGGCTTCTTTCAGACGCTCCTGGCCGCTCGGCACCGGGCGCACCTCGCCGGACAAACCGACCTCACCGAACACCAGCAAATCATGGGGCAACGGCCGGTTGCGTAAACTGGACATGACCGCCGCCATAAGCGCCAGATCGGATGCCGTTTCCAATACCTTCACACCACCGACCACGTTGAGAAATACGTCCTGATCGTGCGTCGGAATGCCGCCGTGACGATGCAGCACCGCCAAAAGCATCGCCAGACGATTCTGATCCAGCCCCAGGGTGACCCGACGCGGATTGGCCAGATGACTGTCATCGACCAATGCCTGAACCTCCACCAGCATCGGCCGCGTCCCTTCCCACGTCGCCATGACCACGCTACCCGGCACTTCTTCCTGCGCTCGGGTCAGAAAAATCGCCGAGGGGTTGGAGACTTCTTTCAAACCCTTGTCGGTCATACCGAACACGCCCAGTTCGTTGACCGCACCGAACCGGTTCTTTACCGCCCTCAACAGACGTAGGCGCCCATCGGACTCGCCTTCGAAATACAGCACCGTATCGACCATATGCTCCAACACGCGCGGCCCGGCCAATGCACCTTCTTTAGTGACGTGGCCGACCAGAAAGATGGCCGTGCCGCTCTGCTTGGCGTAACGCACCAGCAGCGCAGCACTCTCCCGAACCTGGGACACGCCGCCCGGAGCCGATTGCAATTGTTCGGTAAAAATCGTCTGGATCGAATCGATGACCATGACCTTGGGCTTTTCAACCCGGGCCGTGGCGATGATGGTTTCGATACAGGTTTCGGTCATGACCCGCAGCTGGTCCTGCGGCAAGCCGAGACGTCGGGCACGCATGGCCACTTGCTGCTGGGATTCTTCGCCGGTGACGTAAAGCGCCGGCATCGTCTTAGCCAGGTTGCACAAGGTCTGCAGCAGGATGGTCGACTTGCCGATACCGGGATCACCGCCGATCAATACCACCGAGCCGTCCACCAAGCCGCCGCCCAGCACCCGGTCAAGCTCGCTGGAGGCCGTGGAAAACCGCGGAATTTCTTCGACACTGACTTCGGCCAGCGTCTTGATTTGCGCCTGTTGACCGGTCCAGCCGGTGCGTCCACTCGGAGCCGCGGGGGCACCGCTTTCGATCATGGTTTCGGTGAGCGTATTCCAGGCCCCGCACTCGCCGCACTGGCCCGCCCACTTGGGAAAAGTCGAACCGCACTCGGTGCAGCCGTACATGCGCTTGGCCTTGGCCATCTGAACTCCCGGCAAAAGCGCGATGATAGCTCAGCCCAACGGAATCGGTGCAGCCCAGTCGGCAGACTGCCCGGGACAGGTTCCCCCGAATGCCGACACGGGGATAAACTTTTCAGCGCTGATCCGGTCGACTGCTAGCTAACGATGTGAGCAGTTGTTTCGGGCAAGACCTGTTTTGCTGATTTACACTGCCTTACCAAACTCATCTGTAACGGGAATAACCTTATGGGCGTGATAAGCGAGTTCAAGGCCTTCGCGGTCAAAGGCAACGTGGTCGACATGGCCGTCGGTATCATCATCGGCGCCGCGTTCGGCAAGATAGTTTCGTCGTTTGTCGGTGACGTGGTCATGCCACCTCTCGGCCTGCTGATTGGTGGAGTGGACTTCAGCGATCTGGCGATTACCCTCAAGGCAGCCTCGGGCGATGCGCCTGCAGTTGTATTGGCTTACGGCAAATTCATCCAGACAACCATCGACTTCATCATTGTCGCGTTCGCGATCTTCATGGGTGTGAAAGGTATCAACCGTCTGAAGCGTGAAGAAGCCGTCGCGCCAACACTGCCACCAGTGCCAACCAAAGAAGAAGTGCTGCTGGGCGAGATACGCGATCTGCTGAAAGCTCAAAATAACCAGCCACCACAGATATAATGAGGCTTGCCAAAACAGGCGCTCTCCCGGGCGCCTGTTTTTACCAGTAAGTTTCTACCGCCACCTGCCCCGGCCGCCGACTCAGGCTCAGATTCAAGCCTCGCTGTTTGAGTATCTTTCGCGTGTCATCAATCATTTGCGGATTACCGCACAACATGACGCGGGAGTGTTCTGGTGTGAGCGGCACGCCGGCTACGCGTTCGAGCTCGCCATCTTTAATCAGAGAGGTAATTCGGCCGCTCAAGGTGCCCGGCCGCACTTCGCGGGTGATCGTCGCGATGAATTGCAGCTTGTGCGCGTGCTCGGCCAGGTAGTCACGCTCTGCCAACCCGGTGATCAGGTCCTGATAGGCCAGCTCCCGACTTTCACGCACGCTATAAACCAGAATGATGCGCTCGAATTTCTCCCAGACTTCGAAGTCCTGCAAAATCGAGAGAAATGGTGCCACGCCTGTTCCGGTCGATAATAACCAGAGATCGCGCCCATCGGCAAAGCGGTCCAGCGTCAGATAACCGAAAGCCTGACGGTCGACCAGCAGTGTATCGCCGACCTCAAGCCGGTGCAGTTCACTGGTGAACTCTCCCCCAGGCACCACAATGGAAAAAAATTCGAGAAATTCGTCATAAGGTGACGAAACCATGGAATAGGCGCGCCAGACAGTGCTGCCGTCTGGTTTGGCGACGCCCAGCCGGGCAAACTGCCCTGCGCGAAAGCGAAAGCCGGGATCGCGGGTCGTGCGCAGGGTAAATAGGCCAGGCGTCAACGGTCGAACGTCGGTCAAAGTCTGGCAGGTGAATTTATCGACGCTGGCCGTCATGGGGCGCTCCTCTTATGGAAGACAGGCAGTGTCCCGCAAATCATCCTGGCTAAACACCGGTTTTTTGTAATGTCTTTAATTCCTGTACAAACACACTATTCGCAAACTAATTTCCAGTTATTACCCAGCTCAGGAGTTCCGAATATATAAATATTACATCAGCCATCTAAATAATTACGATCGAACCCAGTGCGCTGTTAGAGATAAATATCTAAATTTTAATGACAAAAAAGTCAGTGGAAAAAATTCACCATTTTGTGGGAAGGGTCCTACACTGACCTCTCGCCGGTGTAGATCAAATCCCCGGCATGCCGGGCAATGGATGATGGAGATGGAGATGGAGATGGAGATGGAGATGGATGATGGAACAATGGAAAGAATCCCAGTTGAAAAAATTTTCGAGTATTACGGAGATCGATTGTGCCTAACTGGGTGCAGTGGCTTTCGCCAACCACATCGGATTCAATTACTTCGCATTTTCAACCACTTACTTCACCAGCAATAATCAGTCAAAGGCAGTCCAATTCAATAACTACCCGACCCGTTGGAATCTCGAATATGAACAGGATGAAATGTCTTTCAGAGCGCGAGGTCGACGTTCTTAACCTGGCCGCAGCCGACAAAACTGCCGAGGAGAGTGCCCGGATTCTTAACCTGAGCCCGCGCACCATTCATTTCCATATTCAGAGTGCTATCGACAAGTTCGGCGTCAGCAACAAGATTTCGGCGATCGTTGCGGCGATGAAAGCCGGCCTCCTGGATGACGCCTCGACGCGCTGTCGGGTAAAAACCTGCGGGTAATGTGCGAGAAAAAAAAGTACCATTTGCGGTCCTTCCCGAGTGATGGCGTGTGAACCTTTACGTCGCAGTGCACTTGGACCGTCTCGCCCGCCATACTGCCTCCAGGCTGCGGGATACCCGTTGATTACCAGAGCTCCCCGCCCCATGCCTTTGCTCGAAACACCTTTCGCCAGCCTCGACCTCATTCGCCAGCCTGAACAGCAGAACGAGCCTTTGCAGGCGTTTGATGCGGCAGACGAATACCTGCTCGCTCACCTGGCCGAGCAAAACCCGAGCACAGACTTGCGCGTGCTGGTGCTCAACGACAGTTTTGGTGCATTGGCGGTGAGCCTGTCGGGCAAGGTTCGGGTGGCCAGCAGTGGCGATTCCTTTCTGGCGTTGCAAGGACTGGAAAAAAATCTGCTACGCAACGGATTGCCATTCGACGCGGTGCCGCACATGCCCGCCAGCGGAGCCATCATCGGTCCGTTCGATCGGGTATTGATTCGAGTACCGAAAACCCTGGCGCTGCTGGAGGAGCAGTTGATTCGCCTCCAGGGCCAATTGGCACCCGGCGCCCAAGTGATCGCGGCGGCCATGGTCAAGCACCTGCCACGGGCTGCTGGCGATTTGCTGGAACGCTACATCGGCCCCGTCCAAGCCTCTCTTGCAGTGAAAAAAGCTCGCCTGTTGATTGCCACGGTTGAGGCGAAGGCACCCGTCGTTTCGCCCTACCCCACTCGTTACACACTCGATTCGCCATCGATTGAATTGCTCAACCATGCCAACGTGTTTTGTCGTGAAGGGCTGGACATCGGCACACGAGCCTTTCTCCCGCACCTGCCGCGCAACCTTGGCAAGGCGCGAGTCGCCGACCTCGGTTGCGGCAATGGCGTATTGGCCATCGCCAGCGCGCTGCAAAACCCCGAGGCGCATTACACGCTGGTCGATGAGTCATTCATGGCGGTGCAATCCGCTCTCGAGAACTGGCAGGCTGCATTGGGTGATCGGGACGTGACCGTGCGCGCCGGAGACGGCCTGGCCGGTCAGGAAGCGCAATCGCTGGACGTCGTGCTGTGCAACCCGCCGTTTCATCAGCAACAAGTGGTGGGTGACTTCCTCGCATGGCGCATGTTCCAGCAAGCCCGCGAAGCGCTGGTGGTGGGCGGTGCGTTATACATCGTCGGCAACCGCCACCTGGGTTACCACAGCAAACTGGCGCGGTTGTTCCGTGGCGTCGAGCAAGTAGCCGCCACGCCCAAGTTCGTGATTCTGAAGGCGCGCAAGTAATCAAAGGCACAAAACCCTCCATCAGGAGGGTTTGAGGACCGTGCCACAAAGCACAGATCGGGGAACATCAAAGTGTTTCAGTGCGTGCTCAGGCCCGCAGCATTCATGAACATACGCATCAGACTGGCGACGATGAACAGCGCTACCACGCTGCCGGTCCAGATCATCGCCAACCATCCAAGCCGCTGCCAAAGCGGCTTTTTTTCCGCCTCCTGGATGTCGTGCAGAGAAGGTTTGTTAGACATCTCGTTCATTCCTCTTCAAAGGTCGTTGGCGCCCTCGGGACGCCATCGCGAGCAGGCTCGCTCCCACAGGTCGGCTAGTGATAACCATCTTCATGGGTAACCTTGCCGCGGAACACGTAGTAGCTCCAGAAGGTATAGCCGAGAATGAACGGGATAATGAACAGCGTCCCCACCAGCATGAAACCCTGGCTCTGCGGCGGTGCTGCAGCATCCCAGATCGAGATGGACGGTGGCACGATGTTCGGCCACAGACTGATGCCAAGACCGCTGTAGCCAAGGAAGATCAGCACCAACGTCAAGAGGAACGGCGTGTAATTGGCATGGCGCGCCACAGCGCGCAGCAGACCATACATCGTCACCAAAACCAGAATCGGCACCGGCAGGAACCAGAAGAGGTTTGGCAGGGTGAACCAGCGAGCAGCGATATCCGCGTGCGTCAGCGGCGTCCAGATACTGACGATACCGATGACTGCCAGCACCACAAACGCCAAAGGCCTGGCGATATCGTGCATCTGCTTCTGCAATTTGCCTTCGGTTTTCATGATCAACCAGGTGCAACCCAGCAAGGCGTAGGCAACCACTAAAGCCAAGCCGCAAAACAGTGTGAACGGCGTCAGCCAAGCTAGGGAGCCTCCGACGAATTGCCGGTTGGCCACCTCGAATCCGTCGATGAACGCGCCCAACGCAACACCCTGAAAGAACGTCGCCGCAATCGACCCGCCGATGAATGCCTTGTCCCACAAGTGGCGCTTTTCGTCCTTCGCCTTGAAGCGGAACTCGAACGCTACACCGCGAAAGATCAAACCCATCAGCATGAAAATCAGCGGTAGGTACAACGCCGAAAGCACGACCGAATAAGCCAGCGGAAACGCGCCGAACAACGCAGCGCCGCCCAGCACCAGCCAGGTTTCATTGCCGTCCCAGACCGGCGCCACCGTATTCATCATCACGTCCCGGTCGGTTTTGCCTTTGACGAACGGGAAAAGAATCCCGATGCCCAGGTCAAAACCGTCCATGACCACGTACATCATGATGCCGAAGATAATAATAACGGCCCAGATCAGCGGAAGATCGATACCCATTATTCAATTCTCCTTGGTCAGGTGGGTACGGTCGTCCGCGTCGCCTACCCCATTATCTTCATCGGCAGCGGACAGTGGACGTGCAGGCGTACGTTTCTGGCCCGGACCGCCATCATTGGTTTCCTTGCCTTCATCAGTGACCGGACCTTTGCGCACCAGGCGCATCATGTAGCTCAGACCGGCGCCGAACAGTGCAAAATAGACCACCACAAACATGATCAGGGTGATGCTCATCTGCATGAAACTGTGCCCGGATGACGCATCGGCCGTGCGCATCAACCCGTAAACCACCCACGGCTGTCGACCAATTTCGGTGGTAAACCAGCCAGCGAGAATTGCGATCAACCCGGACGGCCCCATCCACAGGGCCAGATAAAGGAAGGGCCGCGAGGTGTAAAGCGCGTCACTTTTGCGCAGCCATAGGCTCCACAAACCGGTGAAGATCATCAGCATGCCCAGGCCGACCATAATCCGGAACGACCAGAAAACGATCGTCGAGTTCGGCCGGTCTTCCGGTGGGAAGTCTTTGAGCGCCGGCACCTGTTTGTCCAGCGAGTGGGTCAGGATCAAGCTGCCCAGGTACGGAATCTCGACGGCAAATTTTGTCCGCTCTTCCTTCATATCGGGCCAGCCGAACAGGATCAACGGGGTCGGTTCGTCGCCGTGATTTTCCCAGTGGCCTTCGATTGCAGCGATTTTTGCCGGTTGATGCTTGAGCGTGTTGAGGCCGTGGAAGTCGCCGATTACCGCCTGAATAGGCGCTACGAGGAGGGCCATCCACATGGCCATCGACAGCATGGTGCGGATCGCCGGGTTGTCACGACCGCGCAGCAAGTGCCAGGCCGCCGAGGAACCTACGAAGAATGCCGTCGCCACGAACGCCGCAGTTGCCATGTGCGCCAGGCGGTACGGGAACGATGGGTTGAAGATCACCGCAAACCAGTCAGTCGGGATGACCTGGCCATTGATGATCTCGAAGCCCTGCGGGGTTTGCATCCAGCTGTTCGACGCGAGAATCCAGAAGGTCGAAATCAGCGTGCCAATCGCGACCATGACGGTGGAGAAGAAGTGCAGGTTGCGCCCCACCTTGTTCCAGCCAAATAGCATGACGCCGAGGAAACCGGCTTCGAGGAAGAAGGCAGTCAGCACCTCGTATGTCAACAAGGGCCCCGTCACGGCGCCGGCAAAGTCAGAGAAGCGGCTCCAGTTGGTGCCGAATTGATAGGCCATCACCAGCCCTGAAACCACACCCATGCCGAAGTTGACTGCAAAAATCTTCGACCAGAAGTGATACAGGTCACGATAGGTGTTGTTGTTGGTTTTCAGCCACAAACCTTCAAGTACCGCCAGGTAACTCGCCAGACCAATGGTGATGGCCGGGAACAGGATGTGGAACGAGATGGTGAACGCGAACTGAATTCGGGCGAGATCGAGCGCCTCCAAACCGAACATAAATCTTCCTCTGTCAGGTAATACCGGCTGAAGGCTTGTGGCCTGCACCCACTGCCCCCACGGATATGGAGTGTGGCGAATATGAATTCGTTCTTTTTTTACCAACATCACAACGCGGGGAGTCTGGCCGATTGGCCGCCGGATCAAATTCCTGTGCGGTTTTGATCTGGATCAAGCAACCATGAAAGAGTAGTCCCAAATTCGACGATGGGCGGTGTGGTCTATTGCCGCGTGACAGGTTGCCTCATCAACGGGGATGCACCTAGGTAGCAGCTGCCGAAGGCTGCGTCCGACGTAGCAGCTGCCGAAGGCTGCGTCCGACGTAGCAGCTGCCGAAGGCTGCGTTCGGTAGCGGTGTTTCAACCAGTCGAGCGATATCTGGGGCGACTGCTTCGCAGCCGGACGTCCGAACGCGGCCCGAGCCTTCGGCAGCTGCTACACAAGCAGAACAGCCTTCGGCGTTTGGTCATCAAATGCGCTGCGCTCGCAACTTCTGGTTACAGGTTGGTGATAATGTCGCCCTTTCCTTCATTCAGATTGAACACCGATGCCCAGCCAAGCGCCGCTGCTGTTACGTCATCACCGCCCATTTATCGCGTTCTGGCTGGCCAGGGTATTCACCGCCAGCGGCTTTCAAATGCTCACGGTCGCCATTGGCTGGAACCTTTATCAGCTGACCGGCAACGTGCTCGACCTCGGTCTGGTCGGCCTGGTCGAATTTGCCCCGCGCGTGCTGTTCATGTTGCACACCGGGCATGTGGCCGACCGTTACGACCGGCGCAAGGTCGCCGCCATCTGCCAGTCGCTGCAAGCCTTGATCGCCCTGTCGCTGGTGATCGGCAGCGCGACCGATAACGTCACGCGTGAAATGATCTTCATCCTCGCCTTCCTGCTGGGTGCCGCGCGATCGTTCGAGATGCCGACTACGCAGGCCCTGTTACCGAGCATCGTGCCCAAAGCGCTGTTCCCTCGCGCAGTGGCTGCCGCGCAGTCGGCGCAGCAATCGGCAACCATCGTAGCCCCGGCAATTGGTGGTTTGCTCTATGCCTTTGGCAGCGTCTGGGTGTACGGCCCGACGGTGATTCTCTACGTGATTGCCTGCCTGTTGATGCTCAACCTGCCCGCGCGACAGACACCGCTGAACAAGGGCAAAGCAACTCTGGACTCGCTGCTGGCTGGCATCCGTTTCATCCGCAGCCGCCCGGACATTCTCGGGGCAATTTCCCTCGACCTGTTTGCCGTGTTGCTCGGCGGTGCGACGGCGCTGCTGCCGGTGTTCGCCAAGGATATTCTACTGACCGGGCCGTGGGGCTTAGGCCTTTTGCGTTCGGCACCGGCCGTTGGCGCGCTGCTGATGTCACTGTGGCTGGCGCGTTTCGCAGTGGATCGAAAGGTGGGTCGGGTGATGTTCACCGCCGTCGGCGTGTTTGGCGTCGCGACGATCGCCTTCGGCCTGTCAACGTCGTTCTGGTTTTCTCTGGCGGTGCTGGTGGTGCTGGGGGCGGCAGACATGATCAGCATGGTGATCCGCGCCTCGTTTGTGCAACTGGAAACCCCGGACGAAATGCGCGGCCGGGTCAGCGCCGTGAACGGGCTGTTCATCGGCGCTTCCAATCAATTGGGCGAATTTGAATCGGGCGTGACCGCGCACTGGTTCGGCACGGTCCCGGCGGTGGTGATGGGCGGCATCGGCACGCTGGTGGTTACCGGAGTCTGGATCAAATTGTTCCCGACCCTGGCCAACCGCGACCGCATGCACGAGCCGCTCGAGGAAGTAAAAGCCTAAAGCAGCTTATCCAGTGTGATAGGGAAGTCCCGCACCCGTTTGCCGGTAGCGTGATAGATCGCATTGGCCACCGCTGCCGCTACCCCGACGATGCCGATTTCGCCAACACCTTTGGAACCCAGGGCATTGACGATTTCGTCGTGTTCTTCGACGAACAGCACATCGATGTCGCCAATGTCCGCGTTCACCGGGATGTGGTACTCGGCCAGGCTGTGGTTCATGTGACGGCCCAGCGTGTGGTCGGTCTGCGTTTCTTCGTGTAGCGCCATACCAATGCCCCAGACGACACCGCCGAGAATCTGGCTGCGCGCCATCTTCGGATTGACCACCCGGCCCGCCGCGATCGCACTGACCACCCGGTTAACCTTCACCGTGCCCAAGTGCTCATCCACCAATACCTCGACGAACACCGCCGAATGGGTGGCCGTGGCATAGGCTTCGCGCTTCTTGTCCGGTTCGGCATCGACCTGCGCCTCCAGCTTTTCTTCCCCGCTGTTGCGGGCAAGCTCGGCCAGGGCGATGCTCGCGTCTGCGAAAGTCAGCATGCCGTCTTCGAACACTGCTTGTTCCGAGGTCACAGCGCTGAAGGCCGGCACAGTTTGCCGCGCCACTGCCAGCAACTTCTCCTTCAACGCTTCGCAGGCCTGCTGCACCGCCGTGCCGACCGAAGACACGGTAAACGACCCGCCCTGCAACGGCGCCGTTGGCAGCGAGGAATCGCCGAGGACAAAGGTGACGTCTTCGACGGCAATGCCTGACGCTTGCGCGGCGATTTGCGTCATCACCGTGTAAGTTCCTGTGCCGATGTCCGTCGTCGCGCTGCTGACGGTCAGTTTGCCATGCTGATCAAGACTGGCCTTGGCACTGGCCTTTTGTTGCATGGCCTCCCAAACGCCGCCGGCCATGCCCCAGCCAACCAGCTGATGGCCCTGACGCATGCTGCGCGGTTCAGGGTCACGCTGATCCCAGCCGAAGCGCTTGGCGCCTTGGGCATAGCACTCACGTAGCTCTTTGCTGGAATAGGGTTTGTCTTCGTTCTGATTGCGCTCGGCATAATTGACCAGGCGCAACTGCACCGGATCAATCGCCAAGGCACAGGCCAGTTCGTCCATGGCGCATTCCAGACCGATCAAGCCCAACGCTGCGCCCGGGGCGCGCATGTCCAAAGGCGTGAACACGTCCAGCGGCACCAGTTTGTAAGTCAATTGCACGTTGTCGCAGTGGTAAAGCATGCCGCTCCACTCCACCACGTGCTCGGTAAAATCTTCAAAACGAGAAGTCTGGCCGATAGCCGTATGACCGACCGCGAGCAAGCGACCATTGGCAGCCGCGCCCAATTGCAGACGCTGCAGCGTGCGAGGGCGATAGCCGAACGTAAACATCTGCTGGCGCGTCAGCGTTACACGCACCGAACGCTTCAGATGCAACGCCGCCATCACCGCCAGCGGCAGTTGATATTGCGGACGTAAGCCTGATCCGAATGCGCCACCGACATAGGCAGCGAAAATCCTCACCTGCTCTTTCTCCAGACCGAAGACTTTCTGCACGTAGGACTGACAATTCTGCGGGCCTTGGGTCTTGTCGTGGATATGCAAACTGCCATCCGCTTGAAACAGCACGGTACTGGCGTGCGGCTCCATTGGATTGTGGTGTTCGATCGGCGTGCTGTAATTCAGATCGAGACTCAACGCCGCGCCGGCAAACTCGGCCGGAAAATTCCCACGGGGCTTGGGCAGTTCGGCCGGGGCCGGATGGGCTTCGTCCTGCAGCGCCAATAGATCGGTCTGATGTGACTCGCTTTCGTAATCGATCTTTACCAACGAGCCGGCATAGCGCGCCAGCTCGAGATTGTCAGCCACTACCAGCGCCAGCGGTTGACCGCTGTACAGCACGCGGTCGTTGTACAGCGGACGGAATGGCGAACCTTCGGCCGAATCAGCGTCGTCGTAGCTTTCATCGTAACTGGCGATTTTCGGCCGGTTGGTGTGATCAATCACGGCGATGACGCCTGGCAGAGCCAGCGCCTGCGAGGCATCAATGCTGAGCACGCGCCCGCTAGCGATCGAGCTGGAGACAACGCTGCCGTGAAGCAGGCCTTCCTCGGGATACTCACCGGCATAGCGAGCCTGACCGGTGACTTTCAAGTGGCCGTCGACCCTGTCCAGCGGCTGGCCCATTGGTTTTGTGAAGGTATTCATCAGGCGTGCCCTCCCAGCGCGGCTTCGCTCAGGGCGCGGACGATAGCCCGGCGCGCCAGTTTCACTTTGAAAGCGTTGTGCTCTAGCGGTTCGGCGTTTTGTAGCAACGCATCGGCAGCGGCGGCGAAGGTTTCTTCACTGACCGGTTTGCCCACCAGCCACTTTTCCACATCCATGTCGCGCCACGGTTTGTGCGCCACGCCGCCCAGTGCCAATCGCGCCTTACCGATGACCGACCCGCTGATGTCCAGCGCAGCGGCCACCGAGACCAGCGCGAACGCGTAAGACGCCCGGTCGCGAATTTTCAGGTAATGGCTGTTTTCGGCAAAGCCTGCGGCAGGCAATTCGACGGCGGTGATCAGCTCGTCATCGGCCAACTGGTTATCGCGCTCCGGCGAATCACCCGGCAAGCGATGGAAGTCGGCGAAGGCGATGCTGCGCGTGCCATTACGACCCTGCACATGAACCACCGCGTCCAGCGCGGCCAGCGCCACACACATGTCGGACGGATGAGTGGCAACGCATTGCGCACTCGCACCGAGGATGGCGTGGATCCGGTTCAGCCCGTCCCGCGCCGGGCAACCGCTGCCCGGTTCGCGCTTGTTGCAGGGCACGTTGGCATCGTAGAAGTAATAGCAGCGCGTGCGTTGCAGCAAATTGCCGCCGGTGCTGGCCATGTTGCGCAGTTGCGGCGAGGCGCCGGCCAGGATCGCTTGCGACAGCAATGGGTAACGCTGTTCGATCAACGGGTGCCAGGCGAGATCGGCGTTGCTCACCAGAGCGCCGATCATCACACCGCCGCTGTCCGTCTCCGCCACTTCCCGCAACGGCAGCCCGGTGATGTCGATCAGATGCTCAGGGCGACTGATATTTTCTTTCATCAAATCCAGCAGGTTGGTCCCGCCAGCGATGAATCGCGACGCGGGCCCGGCGAGATCAACGGCGCTCTGCACCGAATCCGGTTTGCTGTACTGAAAGGGATTCATTGCTCACCTCCTTGCCCGGCGCGTTGACGGCAGGCAGGAAGCGCCTCTTCGATGGCATCGCGAATATTGCTGTAGGCCCCACAGCGGCACAGGTTGCCGCTCATCAATTCCTTGATCTGCTCGGTGGTCTGCGCCCTTCCCTCGTTGGCCAGGCCAACTGCGGAACAAATCTGCCCGGGAGTGCAATAACCGCACTGGAAGGCGTCGTGTTTGATAAAGGCCTGTTGCATTGGATGCAGTTGATCACCGTCCGCCAACCCTTCAACCGTGGTCAGTTCAGCACCGTCACACATCACCGCCAGCGTCAGGCAGGCGTTTACGCGCTTGCCGTTGAGCAATACCGTGCAGGCGCCGCACTGGCCGTGGTCACAGCCTTTCTTGGTGCCGATCAGGTCAAGTTGCTCGCGCAGCAGGTCGAGCAATGTAGTCCAAGGCAAGACATCGAGCTGACGTTCCTGACCATTAAGCGTCAGTTTCAGCGGGTGGCGGACGAACGCCGGTTGTGCCACGTCGGGAGTGGTCACGCTCATAAACACCTCACGGTTGGTCATATGTTCGCGGCGTTTTGGCAAACCGCCGTCATAAGGGGTACGACTTCGTGGTTTTGTGAGCGTTCAAGGGGATTGATGGGCGATACAGATCTCGGAACGGCTCCAAGCATGTTTTTACCGACAAAGTGCGGTACATAAATAACGCATCAAGTGTAATGTATCGCCTTACACTCCCATGCATGATCAAATCGGTTAAGCACAAAGGCCTTCGTGCCTTTTACGAAACGGGTTCAACGCGGGGAATCCGCGCCGACCATGTCAAGCGCCTGTCTCGAATGCTGCAGTTCATGGACTGTGCACAGGTGCCAGACGACATTGATCTGCCGGGATGGCGACTGCATCCGCTCAAAGGCGAACTGACTGAGTATTGGTCACTGAGTGTTTCGGGAAACTGGCGAGTTATTTTTCGATTTATCGGTTCGGATATCGAGTTGGTCGACTATCTGGACTACCACTGACAGGAGGCTGGCTATGCCCTTGCACAACCCGCCACATCCCGGCGAAACCTTATTGATAGACGTAATACCTGAGCTGGGTATTAGCGTTACTGAGCTGGCCCGTCATTTAGGGTTTGCGCGCCCGCATCTCTCGCGTGTATTGCACGGTCATGCGCCGATAAGCCCCGACCTGGCGGTGCGTCTGGAGCGTGCAGGCATCGGCAAGGCGAGGATGTGGCTAGGCGTTCAGACCGATTACGACCTGTGGCAGGCAGAGCACCGTGAGCAACCGATCATCAAACCGATCGCTGTCCACGCCTGACACTTGTTATACCGGCAACCCCGCCGCAACCGTCGTCCGCGTGGCCTTGCCGCACAATTGCTCGACCAGCGTCAGGGCAAAATCCAGGGCTGCGCCGGAGCCTTGCGCGGTGATGCAGTTGCCATCGACCACCACTGGTTGGTCGACGAAACTGCAGCCTGAAAGTTGATGACTGGTGCTCGGCAGACAGGTCATGCGGCGCTGACGCAATACGCCAGCGGCTTGCAGCGCCAGCGCGGGAGCTTCGGCGATGCCGGCGAACAGACGCCCGGCCGCCGCTTGATCCTTGATCAGTTGCTGCAAAGGTTGATGGGCCGCCAGATGCTGCGCGCCAACGGCACCGCCGGGCAGGACGATCAGGTCGAACGGCTGCGCGAGCAGATCCACCAGCATCGCGTCGGCAGTCAAGCGAGTGCCGCGGGCACAGGTCAACATGCGCCGTCGCTCGATACTGGCGACCACGACTTCCACTTGGGCGCGGCGCAGCACGTCAATCAAGGTCACGGTTTGCAGGTCATCGATGCCCTCGGCGAGGGTAATCAAGGCTCTAAAGGTCATGTGCGAAAGTCCACGGAATGATCTTTAGAGCGTAGTCAGCTTTCCTGACCCTTGTTCGCGCCCGGCCGTTACTTGATGTAAAGCTGCGTCGACATCGTGTTGCCCGGGGCGTTGATCGACGTGTTGCTGAACGTGAACGTGCCTTCCTGTTTGCCCGCCAGATCGAGAACGTACAGATAACCGACGGTTTTCCTGCCGGCCGTGCATTCAGTCAGATTGCCGTTATCAAATGCGCAAACCGGCGTTCGCGTGCCGCTGACTTCGAAACCGTCCAGGCCGATATGGGCCTTTCGGCCGTAGCCGACTTCCAGCACGTAGACCTTGATGTTCGGCCCATTGTGATCGCAGCGCGTGCGTTCCTGTCCGGGTGCAATGTCTTCAAACCCGCAAGCAGGCGATTCGACCTTGAGCACTTTGAGCTGACTCAACGCGGCCGCCGAGGCCGCTGACGCACTTTGTGCGCTCAGCAACAGAGCGATCACCAGACCGAATCCGCCAAACAGACGCTTTTTCATGCACGACCCACTGTTCCAAAAACCAGCGGGCAGTATGGCGCGTTTGGCTTTAACGCAAAACATCGACGACGAACGCAGCCATCAGCAGCCACAGCCCCACGCTGCTGGTATGATGCGCGGCTTTTTCCGACCCACAGAAAATAACAGGCGCGATCAGTGCGCTGTGCTTTGCTGTTGAAGTCGATACATTCACGGCGCCGGGCGCGCCACGGGGAGCAGACATGCTGGAAAGGCTGTTTCAACTCAAGGCACACAACACCAATGTGCGCACCGAGATTCTTGCGGGCGTCACGACTTTCCTGGCCATGGCCTACATCTTGTTCGTCAACCCGAGCATCCTCGGCGAGACCGGCATGGACAAGGGTGCGGTGTTCGTGGCGACGTGCCTGGCAGCCGCCATTGGCTCGGCCGTGATGGGCCTGATCGCCAACTACCCGATCGCCCTCGCGCCGGGCATGGGCCTGAACGCCTTCTTTACTTACACCGTCGTGCTGCACATGGGTCATACCTGGCAAGTGGCGCTGGGCGCGGTGTTTATCTCGGCGGTGCTGTTCTTCCTGTTGTCGATCTTTCGCATCCGCGAATGGATCATCAACAGCATTCCATTGCCGTTGCGCTCGGCGATTGCCGCCGGTATCGGCCTGTTCCTGGCGCTGATTGCCCTGCACAACGCCGGCATCGTGGTCAGCAACCCCGCCACCATGGTCGGCCTCGGTGACTTGAAACAACCTGCGCCGATCCTCGCGACGCTCGGTTTTGCCTTGATCGTTGCGCTGGAAGCCTTGAAGATTCGCGGCGCCGTGCTGATCGGCATCCTGGCCGTGACTACAGTTTCGATCGTGATGGGCTTCACCCCGTTCGGCGGCGTGACGTCGATGCCGCCATCGCTGGCGCCGACCTTCCTGCAACTGGACATCAAAGGCGCGCTGGACATCGGTCTGGTCAGCGTGATTTTCGCTTTCCTGTTCGTCGACCTGTTCGACAACTCTGGCACCCTGATCGGCGTGGCCAAACGCGCCGGTCTGATGGGCAAGGACGGTCACATGCCGAAAATGGGCCGCGCCCTGATCGCCGACAGCACCGCGGCCATGGCCGGCTCGCTGCTGGGCACATCGACCACCACCAGCTATATCGAATCCGCAGCCGGCGTCAGCGCCGGTGGCCGCACGGGTCTGACCGCCATCGTGGTGGCGATTCTGTTCCTGCTGGCGCTGTTCTTCTCGCCATTGGCGGCCAGCGTTCCAGCCTTCGCCACGGCCCCAGCATTGCTGTTCGTCGCGGTATTGATGACTTCCGGCCTGGCCGAAATAGACTGGGACGACATCACCGTTGCCGCACCGGTCGTGGTCACTGCGCTGGCCATGCCGTTCACGTATTCCATCGCCAACGGCATCGCCTTCGGTTTCATCGCCTGGACTGCCATCAAGCTGCTGTCCGGCCGCGCTCGTGAGCTCAATCCGGCGCTGGTGATTCTGTCGATTCTGTTCGTGATCAAGCTGGGTTGGTTCAACGCATGACATTTGATTCTCAGGCTTACGCCGTTCAGCTCGAAGAAAAGGTCACGCGCCTGCGTGATCTGCTGACTCCGTTCGATTCACCCGAGCCAGTGGTCTTTGACTCGCCGCTGAAAAACTTCCGCCTGCGTGCCGAATTCCGCCTGTGGCGCGAGGCCGGCGATCGCCACTACGCGATGTTTTCCCAGGAAGACAAACGTACGCCGATCCTCATCGAAGAATTCCCGATCGCCAGCCTGCGCATCAACGAGCTGATGCCCCGGTTGAAAGCGGCGTGGCAGGCCAGCGCGGCGCTCAGCCACAAGCTGTTTCAGGTGGAGTTTCTGACCACGCTGGCCGGCGATGCGATGATCACGCTGTGCTATCACCGCCCGCTCGATGAGCATTGGCACGTGGCGGCGTCGAAGCTCGCGGCGGACCTGAACGTCAGCATCATCGGTCGCTCCAAGGGCAAGCGCGAAGTAATCGGTCACGACTATGTAGTCGAGCGGCTCGAAGTCGGCGGTCGCACCTTCAGCTATCGCCAACCGGAAGGCGCGTTCACCCAGCCCAACGGCACGGTGAATCAGAAGATGCTCAATTGGGCGTACGAAGCACTGGGCGATCGCACCGATGATTTGCTGGAGCTGTATTGCGGCAACGGCAACTTCACCCTGCCCCTCGCCACTCGCGTGCGCAAAGTGCTGGCGACTGAAATCAGCAAAACCTCAGTCAACGCGGCGCTGAGCAATCTCAGCGAAAACGCTGTGGATAACGTGACCCTGGTGCGCTTGTCTGCCGAAGAGCTGACCGAAGCACTGAACGAAGTGCGTCCTTTCCGCCGCCTGCAGGGCATCGATCTGAAGAGCTATGAGTTTGGCAGCGTCTTCGTCGACCCGCCGCGCGCGGGCATGGACCCGGACACCTGCGAACTGACGCGACGTTTCGATAGCATTCTGTACATTTCCTGCAACCCGGAAACCCTGGCCGCTAACATTGCCCAGTTGCACGACACCCATCGCATCACACGCTGCGCGATGTTCGACCAGTTCCCGTGGACCCATCACATGGAATCCGGAGTGTTGTTGACCCGGCGTTGATTGGCACTGAGTTAGACAAACAGCCGTCACCAGGAAGGCCTGATCAGAGGGTCTGCCTGACCGAAAAGTCCTGCAGGTTTAAACTTGCAGGGCTTTTTTGTGGGGAGCCCGCCAAGCCCGAATTTCCTTGGGAAATCCGACAGTGGACGCTGTCCCGGCCTCCAGGGTTGGCAGCTGATCCTGGAGGCATTGCCTCTGCTCCTGGAAAAAGGGTAAGCATTCCCTTCGCCAATTTGATAAACACATTCCCATGTCCTTTATCTGATCCTTCCGGCGCAATCATCCATGCAGCGAACCTTCGACGATCTTCAGCTCGGCAGCATCGAACTGTTCTGCCTCGCCGCCGAGGCCGGCAGTTTTACCGCTGCGGCGCTGGTGGCAGGGGTGACGCCGGCTGCCGTAAGCCGCTCGGTCTCACGCATGGAAGAACGCCTTGGCGTGCGGCTGTTCGCGCGCACCACTCGCAGCGTGAAACTGACCGACAGCGGTCGGCGTTATTACGAAGAGTGTCGCCAGGCGCTGGCGCAACTGGTCGAAGCGCAACGCGAAATCATGGGGCAGCAACAAGAGCCTTCAGGGACGCTGCGCATCAGTATTCCAACGACTTACGGCCATCACCGGATCCTTCCGTTGTTGCCGGCGTTTCGCGAGCGCTTCCCGCAGGTAAAAGTCGAGTCGCACATCAGCAACCGCAACATCGATTTCGTCGGCGAAGGCTACGACATCGCCATTCGCGTGCGGGCGATTCCGGATTCCGGGCTGATAGCGCGGCACCTCGAAGATGCCGCGCTGGTGATGATTGCCAGCCCCGACTACCTGAGGCGCGCCGGTGTGCCGCAGGCCCTGGACGACCTTAAACACCACGAATGCATCCAGTACGAGCTGCCCAGTAGCGGTCGGCGGATTGCCTGGTTGTTCAACGACGAAGGCGAACAGCGCGAGATTCTTGCCGAAGGCAATCTCAGTTGCTCCGACGACGTTCTGGGTGGCGTTACGTTGGCAAAACATGGCGCCGGATTGTTTCAGACGTATCGTTTTATCGTGGAGAAGGAATTGGCCGATGGCTCGCTGGTGGAAATTCTCAAACCTTATGGCGGACGCTCGCGCCCGTTCACGCTGCTCTATCCGCAAAGTCGACATATGCCCCTGCGTGTAAGGGCGTTCATCGATTTCCTGGTTGAACAGATACCGCGTTGAATCGCCCATAGCGTCCGATCACCGCACACAAACGCTTGAGGCAACGTCGGTTTGATTGACCAAATTAACCGTCTAGTACAATTTATCTCCACAGGCTGAAATCAAGCCGATTCCAAAAACAATAAACGGAGATATTCACGATGGCCCTTATCGTGCTGGTGCTCAACGGCCTGCAAAGGCACCCCTCATGAATCGCAATACAACCATCCTGGCCGGGCTGATCGGCGCCGGCATACAGGCCTCGCGCACCCCGGCATTGCACGAGCGCGAAGGCGACGCACAGGGTTTGCGTTACCTCTATCGCCTGATCGACCTCGATCAACTGAAGCTCGACAGCGCCTCCCTGCCCGACCTTTTGCTGGCCGCCGAGCGCATGGACTTCACCGGTCTCAACATCACATTTCCCTGCAAACAGGCGATCATCCCGTTGCTCGATGAACTGTCGCCGGAGTCGCAGGGCATTGGTGCGGTGAACACCGTGGTACTCAAAAATGGCAAGCGCATCGGCCACAACACCGATTGTCTGGGTTTCGCTGAGGGTTTTCGGCGCGGGTTACCGGGCGTTGCCGTGGAGCGTGTCGTCCAGATGGGCGCCGGTGGTGCCGGTGCGGCGGTGGCCCACGCATTGCTCAGCGAAGGCGTTCAGCTGCTGAGCATTTTTGATGTGGACATCCACCGCGCGCAGAGTCTTGCTGACAACCTCAACCAACATTTCGGCCCAGGGCGGGCCGTGGCAGGGCATGACCTGTCAGGCGCGATGGCTGTGGCCGATGGCCTGGTCAATACCACGCCCATGGGCATGCAGAAATTACCGGGGACGCCGGTGCCTGCCACGTTGTTGCGGGCGCACTTGTGGGTGGCCGAAATCGTTTATTTCCCGCTGGAAACCGAACTGCTGCGCAACGCCCGCGCGTTAGGTTGCCGAACGCTGGACGGCGGCAACATGGCGGTGTTTCAAGCCGTGAAGGCATTCGAATTGTTCAGCGGCGTGGTGCCGGATGCGCAGCGGATGCTCGCGCATTTTCAAAGCATGAATGGCTGAAGGGCATCAAGCCCCCACCCCGCAGGAGCCGGCTTGCTGGCGATGGCCGCCTCAAATCGCTATCGCCAGGGCGCTCAGGCCTGCAGGTATCGCAGCACCGACTCACAAATCATCTCGCGATGACGTTGCTTGATCTGTTCATCGGGTAGATCGATCTGGAAAATCTCGCCCAGCGTGTGGCGGTTCGAGACCCGATAAAAACAGAACGAGGTGATCAGCAGATGCACGTCCAACGGCTCAAGCCCTGCGCGGAACAGACAGGTCTCGACACCGCGACGCAGGATCACGCCCAGTGAATCCAGAATCGTGTTGTTCATCGCCTTGATCGCATCGGAACGCTTTACGTATTCGGCGTTGTGAATGTTTTCAATGCTGACGATACGCACGAAATCGACATTGCGATCGTGGTGATCGAAAGTGAACTCCACCAACCGCCGAATGGCGTCCAGCGGCGCGAGTTCGGCCAGGTGCAGGCGGTTCTCGGTGTTGCGAATATCGCCGTAGAGTTTCTCCAGCACCTCGACGTACAGCTGCTCCTTACTGCCGAAGTAGTAATAAATCATCCGTTTTGAGGTGTGAATGCGCTCGGCGATGGCATCGACGCGCGCACCGGAAAGGCCCTGCTGCACGAACTCCACGATGGCTTCCTGAAGGATGTTCTCGCGGGTCTTTTCCGGATTGTTTTTGCGACTCTTGCGAGGCTCCGCCATGGGAGCCTCGGGCGCTGCGGAGAGTTCTGAAATTATCGTCATTGGGGGCCACGGCCATCACTGCACAGACTGGCGATTATGGGCCGCACCGCACAGTGAAGGAAGCCGTGCAGCCAGGCTTTCAACTCACGGTTACGAAATACCTACAACTTGGCCTGGCGGATCGCGCCGCTGCGGGATTTGGCCATGGCCGCCAGTCGCACGGCAACGTTGGCTGCGCCATAGCCGGCGTAACCGTTCTTGCGCTGGATAATTTCGAAAAAGAAACGACCTTCAAACGGCTCGGTGTAGACGTGAAACAATTCGCCACCCTGTGCATCGCGGTCGTAAAGCACGTTGAAGTAGGCCAGTTCGCTGAGAAATTCATCATCAAAATCGAAGCGTGCAGCGAGGTCATCGTAATAGTTGAGCGGGATGTCCAGCAGCGGCACGCCGGCTTCCTTGGCCCGGCTGACCTCGGCAAAAATGTCTTCGCAATCGAACGCGATGTGATGCACGCCGGAGCCGCGGTAACTCGACAACGCGTGTGAGATCGCGGTATTGCGGTTCTCGGAAATGTTCAGCGGCAAGCGGATCGAACTGTCCCGACTGCGCAGCGCACGACTTTTCACCAGGCCGTACGGGTCCGGCAGCACCACTTCGTCGTCGGCTTCGAAATCCAGCAAACTCTTGTAGAACAGCACCCAACTGTCGAGGCTGTCGGCCGGCAGCGCCATGGCCATGTGATCAATGCGTTTCAGTCCGCCGCCAGCAGTGGCGCCCGGCTGCAGATTGAAATCCGTGCCGTAGACATCGGCGTGCTGGTCAACCAGATAGATCAGGCTGCCATCCGGCGCACGCACGGCGGCCAGCTCCAGTTCATTGGGGCCGACCAGTCCGCGATACGGCTGCCCCTTATAAGCCACCGCCCGCGCCAACGCGCTCGCACTGTCGGTCACCCGCACCGCCGTTGCACACAACGAAGGGCCATGCGCTTCGAAGAAACTGTGGGCGAACGAATAAGGCTCGGAATTAAGGATCAGGTTGATGTCGCCCTGGCGCATCAGGCTCACGCTCTTGGAGCGATGTTGCCCGGCTTTGACGAAACCCAGCCGCTCCAGCCAGTGGGAAAGTTTCGCGCCGAGGCTTTCGTCTACGGCGAACTCGAGAAACTCGATGCCGTTGTATTCGCTGGCTTTGGGCGTCTCGAACAGAATCTCGGGATTAATCGTCGGTTTGGCTTCTTGCGCCAGTCGCTCGCGGGTTTTTTCTTCGAGGTACAGCAGCGAACGCAAACCGTCAGCCGCGTTAGCCCGGGGCGGTGCAGCGCGGAAGCCGTCGTTGAAGATTTCCAGCGACAGCGGTCCGGTGTAGCCACTTTTGATGATCGGTGCGAGAAACCCCGGCAGATCGAATTCGCCCTGGCCAGGGAAGCAGCGGAAATGTCGGCTCCACTCGAGCACATCCATGGCCAGAATCGGCGCGTCGGCCATCTGCACGAAGAAGATCTTCTCGCCGGGAATCTCGGCGATGGCGCTCGGATCGCCCTTCAGCGACAGCGTGTGAAAACTGTCCAGCAACACCCCGAGATTGGGATGATCAGCCTGACGGACGATGTTCCACACCTGCTGCCAGGTGTTCACATGTCGGCCCCACGCCAAAGCTTCATAGCCAATACGCAAGCCGCGCGCAGCGGCGTGTTCGGCTAGCAGGCGCATGTCGTCGACGAGAATCCGTTCATCTCCGAGGGCGTCGGCCGAAGCGTTGCTGCAAACCAGGACGAGGTCGGTGCCGAGCTCCTGCATCAGATCGAACTTGCGCTCTGCCCGCTCCAGATTGCGCGAGAGTCGATCGCGGCGGCAGCCTTCGAAATCGCGGAAGGGCTGAAACAGCGTAATGGCGATCCCGAGATCGGCGCACATCTGCTTAACTTCTCGCGGGCTGCCGTCGTAGTAGAGAAGGTCGTTCTCGAAAATCTCCACCCCGTCGAAACCGGCGGCGGCGATGGCCTCGAGTTTCTCCGGCAGGGTACCGCTCAAGGAAACGGTGGCAATGGAACGCTGCATGTTTCGACTCCCGGTGGTGGGACATTCTTGTTGGAGGCAATGCCGCTGGCTGTCGCCACTGGAAACCTGTAGCAGCTGGCGCAGCCTGCGTTCGGCTGCGAAGCAGTCGTGAATTCAAGCGCGGCGGTGTTTCAGGTAAACAGTGAGCTCAGGGTTTACGACTGCTTCGCAGCCGAATGCAGGCTTCGCCAGCTGCTACAGGCTTGTCGTTTGTCTTAGGACGAATTATTGGCTGCGGAATTCCACACAGCAATTTAAAGTGTACTACCCAGTTAGTTTTGCGTGCGATTATCGAACACAATGGTCCTTGGCGAATTGACGATTTTTTGTTCACTGCGCACCATCAACCGCACATTGAGTCAGGTCACGAGCAGTGGCCTCAGTGACAAAAGACCCAAAACACCACATAAAAATAATCGGTGGCCTACATGACTCCTTCTCAAAGCTCTCCCATGGAGCATCCCTCCATGACACCTGCCACAGCCGGAATCGGCGACAAGATCCGCGGCGCCATGGCCGTCGGCAAGACCCGCTGGGGCATGCTGGCGCTGGTGTTTTTCGCGACCACCTTGAACTACATCGACCGCGCCGCTCTGGGCGTCATGCAGCCCATCCTGGCCAAGGAGATGAGCTGGACGGCGATGGATTACGCCAATATCAACTTCTGGTTTCAGGTCGGCTACGCCATCGGTTTTGTGCTGCAAGGGCGCTTTATTGATCGTGTCGGCGTCAAGCGCGTGTTCTTTTGCGCCGTGCTGCTGTGGAGCCTGGCAACTGGCGCTCATGGCCTGGCGACATCGGCCGTCGGCTTCATGGTGTGCCGGTTCATCCTCGGCCTGACCGAAGCCGCCAATTACCCGGCCTGCGTGAAAACCACGCGGCTGTGGTTCCCGGCCGGCGAACGCGCAGTGGCCACCGGCATCTTCAATGCCGGCACCAACGTCGGGGCCATGTTCACGCCGATGCTGTTGCCACTGATTCTGCAGGTGTGGGGCTGGCAGGCCGCGTTCCTGTGCATGGCATCGCTGGGCGGCATCTGGTTGCTGTTCTGGGGCTTGAAATATTTCAATCCGGAAGATCACCCAAGCGTCAAACAATCGGAACTGGACTACATCCAGAAGGAAGTCGAACCGGAACAATCCCGCGTGCCGTTCTCGAAAATCCTGCGCATGCGTGGCACCTGGGCGTTCGCCCTCGCCTACTCGCTGACGGCGCCGGTGTTCTGGTTCTACCTGTACTGGTTGCCGCCGTTTCTCAATCAGCAATACAACCTGGGCATTAACGTGACGCAGATGGGTATCCCGCTGATCATCATTTACCTGACAGCCGACTTCGGCAGCGTCGGCGGCGGGATCTTGTCTTCGTTCATGATCGGGCGCGGGATGAACCCGATCAAGGCGCGCTTGCTGTCCATGTTCCTGTTTGCCTGCTGCATCATTGGCGTGGTCATGGCCGCCGGTTCGAGCAACCTCTGGGTAGCCGTTGCGGCCATATCACTGGCCATCGGCGCGCATCAGGCCTGGACCGCGAACATCTGGAGCCTGGTGATGGACTACACGCCCAAGCACATGATGAGTACGGTGTTCGGTTTCGGCGGCATGTGTGCCGCGATTGGCGGCATGTTCATGACCCAGTTGGTCGGCCATATTCTGACCATCACCAATAACAACTACACCGTGCTGTTCACCATGATTCCGGCGATGTACTTCATCGCGCTGATCTGGATGTACTTCATGGCACCGCGCAAGATTCCTGCTGTTACCGAGTAAATGCCCTTCCCCTTGCAGGCCTGAATTCAGGCCTGCTTTTTCTTGTCAGCGTCGACTCTGTTGCCAGGCTGCGGCCAGTCCGCTGCAGCAAATCACCGAAATACCGATCACGGTGGTCAACGTCGGCGTGTGCGCGAACAGCATCCACCCGAGCAAACCGGCAAAGATAATCTGGCAATAGCCGAACGGTGCCAGCAATGCCGGCGCCGCATGTCGGAACGCCTGGGTGAGGAACAAGTGCGCGGTCATGCCGCACGCTCCGAGCGCCACCATCATGAAACCGTGACCCAGCGTCGGCACCTGCCAGAAGAACGGCACCAGCGCGCTCATCACTAGCGTGTTGCACAGGCCGGCGAAAAAATTACTGGTGGTCGGGCTGTCGATCGCGCTGAGCTTGCGTGTGAGCAACTGGTAGAAGCAGAAAAACAGCGCCGAGCACAGTGGCAACAGGATCGCCGGGGTGAACAGCTCTCCGCCGGGATGGACAATGATCAATACGCCGATAAAGCCGCAAATCACCGCAATCCATTGGCCACGGGTGACATGCTCACGCAGCAGTGGAACCGACAATGCGGTCACCAGAACCGGCGCAAGGAAGTTGACCGCGGTGGCTTCGGCCAACGGGATGTATTGCAGGCCGGTGGTGAAAAACAGACTGGTGCCCAGCAGGCATAACGCCCTCACTAGCTGCAGCATCGGCCGCTTGGTGCGCAGCACGCGCAAGCCGGATTGCGGAAGGAAGATCCCGGCCATCAGCAAGGTGTGAACCACATAACGCGCCCAGACCACCATGACAATCGGATAGAAACCCGACAGGTATTTGGAAAAAGCGTCGTGGCTGGAAAACAGGAAGGTTGCGACAACGATCAGCAAAATCCCTTTGAAGGGTTTGTTTACGCCAGAGAGCGGAGTGCTGAGGGTCATAAGCTTCCCTTGAGTCTTGATCAAACGCTTCGCAGCCAGCGAAGTGCCGCGCGGTCCGCGTCCACGCATTCATGCGCGCCCTGATTCTGCGGTCTATGCGGTTGCGGTGCAAACCCGTCGACGTTTTACAGTTGCGGCACAAAACATTTCTGCCAACGGAATTCAAGGCGATATCCGCGTTCAATACCAGTCAGCATCCGCCGCGAACCTGCAGCAATGCTCGACAACGCGGCAAAAAAAAGCCGGACGACCGGACTGGCGCTGCACCTGCACACCAGCAACACTCATCCCACGGATAATCAGAGGATTCCCACATGCTATGGAAAAAAGGCCGGCGCAGCGACAACGTAGTTGACGCCCGGGGTGAGGGTGGTGGCGGTGGAGGAATGCGCTTTGGTGGTGGGAAAGGTCTGAGCCTGACAGCGATCGTTCTGATCGTCGGCTTCGGCTTGATCACCGGGCAGGACCCGATGCAGATCCTGGGGCAGCTCACCGGGGAACAATCCGCACCGACTTCGACGCAGACACGCCAGGCACCTCCGGCCAATGACGAAGGGGCCGAATTCGTCCGCTCCATCCTCGGCGATACCGAGGACACCTGGGGCCAGATTTTCCAACAGGCTGGACGCCAGTACAAAGATCCGACCCTGGTGATGTTCAGCGGTCGAGTCAATTCGGCCTGTGGTCTGGCGACTTCAGCGACCGGCCCGTTCTACTGCCCGGCAGATCAGAAAGTCTATCTGGACACGAGCTTTTTCCAGGAGATGTCCCAGCGCTTTTCGGCCGCGGGCGACTTCGCTCAGGCCTACGTGATCGCGCACGAAGTCGGACACCACGTGCAGACTTTGCTCGGCGTCTCGGCGAAAATCCAGGCAGCGCGTCAGCAAGGCCGGCAGATGGAAGGCGACGGTGGCTTGTTGGTGCGTCAAGAACTACAGGCCGATTGCCTGGCCGGTGTCTGGGCGCACAACGCACAACAGCGTTTGAACTGGCTGGAGCCCGGTGATATTGAGGAAGCGCTGAACGCCGCGAACGCCATTGGCGACGATCGCTTGCAACAGCAGGGTCAGGGCCGCGTCGTGCCGGACTCTTTCACCCATGGCACATCGGCGCAAAGGGTGCGCTGGTTCAAAACCGGATTTGCGCAAGGCCAGGTCGGCCAGTGCGATACCTTTGCGGCGAAAAATCTGTAAATGACCAAGTGGCTGTTGATGTTGCTGTGCGTGTGCTCGACGACGCAGGCCGCCGAGCAGGGGGTTGATCAGATCAGCCCCGGGCGCTTGCTGTTGAAATCCGGCGAAATGGTCGTGAGCATCAGCCCGGCGCCGACCAGCATCGAGCGCGTGCTGGTGATTATTCACGGACGACTGCGCAATGCCGAGACCTATCGCCAAAGTGCCGAACGCGCTGCCGAACAGGCTGGGCAAAGTGCCAATACCTTAGTGATCGCCCCGCAATTTCTAAATGAAACCGATGTTGCACGCCACCCTGTGGCTGACACGGTGTTGCGCTGGCAAGGCAATGAATGGATGGCTGGAGGCATGTCCTCCGCGCCATTTGCGCTGAGTTCCTACGCCGCACTCGACGAAATTATTGCGCGCCTGGGCGATCGTCGACAGTTTCCCGATGTAAAGCAAATAGTCATCGCCGGGCATTCCGGTGGTGCTCAGGTGGTGCAGCGGTATGCATTGCTTAGCCACAATCAGCCAGAGCTTGAGGCTGCCGGAGTGCATATCCGCTACGTGATCGCCAACTCTTCTTCTTATGCGTACTTCGATGAACGTCGCCCTGTGGCGTTCAGTCACGCCGGCTGCCCGGATTACAATCGCTGGAAGTACGGGCTGTCAGATTTGCCCGCCTATGCCGAAGGACAAACGCCCGAGCAGTTGGAGGAAAAGTACGCACAGCGAGATATCGTTTACCTGCTGGGTCAACTGGACAACGATCCCGATCATCCGGCCCTGGACAAGCGTTGCGAAGCAACGGCCCAGGGTCCGAACCGATTGGTTCGGGGGCGCAATTATTTTGGGTATTTGACGCGGCTTTATCCGCAAGGGTTTGGGCAGCAGATGATCGAAGTGCCCGGGGTTGGGCATGATGGGGATGGGATGTTTAACTCGCCCGAGGGGCGGAAAGTTATATTCGGGCAGTGAGTTTTTGGTGGCTGAGCTGACGCTATCGCGAGCAGGCTCGCTCCCACAAGGTTCTGGATTAGACGCGCAATCTGCGACTGCTGAAGACCCAATGTGGGAGCGAGCCTGCTCGCGAAGGCGCCAGCCCATGATTGTCTCAGGCCAAGAGCATCTGCCTCAGCTGAATACAATCCACCGCATGCCAATCCGTCAGCTCCGGCCACGGATTATCCGGCAGGTTGACCAGCACCGTCCGCGCCCCCGCCGCCCGGCCGCAATCCAGATCAAAGCGGTAATCGCCGACCATTACCATCTCATTCGTCGGCACATTCCAGGCTTCAGCCAGCTTCAGCAATCCGCCCGGGTGCGGCTTCGGCGGAGCTTCGTCGCGACCCAGTACATCCTCGACTGCGAAACAGTCCGCCAGGCCGATCGCCTCCAGGGTGACGTGCGCCAGCTCACGGGCATTGCGGGTCAAAATTCCCAAACGGTAGCCCCGCCCGGCCAGTTCACGCACCAGTTCCACAGCACCGGACGCCGGTTTTGAACCCAGTGCCAGGTCACGCTCGTGCTCCAGCAACCAGGCATGTTTGGCGGCTGCCTCTTCAGCGGGCAACGCCGCGAGATGGGTCAGGATGTCGTCCTCGGCAGGGATCGCCAATGCCACCCGAATTGCCGCGAAGTCGTGCACGGCAACGGTGAGGGTGCCGTCCATGTCGAACACCCAATGCCGCACATCGGCCAGACTCATGCCCAATCCTCGCGATGACGAATCAGGCCTTCCTGGGTCACGGAGGCAACCAGTTGCCCGGCGCGATTGAACACGCTGCCACGGGTAAATCCCCGGGAGTTGCCGGCCCACGGGCTGTCCATCGCATAGAGCAACCAGTCATCGGCACGCAGATCCGCATGGAACCACAGCGAATGATCAAGGCTGGCGACCTGCATATCTTTCTGCCACACCGACTTGCCATGCGGTTGCATCGACGTGGTCAATAGACCGAAATCCGAGGCGTAAGCCATCAGGTATTTATGCAGTGCGGGAGTATCGGCCAAGGCGCCGTCGGCGCGGAACCAGACGTACTTGACCGGATCTGACGGCTGCGGGTTGTACGGATCTTTCTCGGTGACCGGGCGGAATTCGATTGGCTTGGGGCAGAGAAACTTTTCCCGCATATGCTCGGGAATCAAGTGCGCACGCTGTTGAGTGAGCTCCAGTTCCGACGGAAGATTTTCCGGGCCGACCACCGTTGGCATTTCCGCCTGATGCTCAAAGCCTTTTTCGTCGTATTGGAACGAGGCACTGCAGGTGAAAATCGGCTGGCCTTTCTGAATCGCCGTTACCCGACGTGTGCTGAAGCTGCCACCATCGCGCACCCGGTCAACCTGATACACCACGGGCAACGCGGAATCGCCCGGACGCAAAAAATACCCGTGCATGGAATGCACATGACGCGCTTCTTCCACGGTCTGACTGGCGGCCGACAACGACTGACCAACGACCTGGCCGCCGAACAATTGGCGGAAGCCCAAGTCCTGGCTGCGCCCGCGGAACAGGTTTTCTTCGATCGGTTCCAGGGTCAGCAGGTCGACCAGATCATCCAACACTTGGCTCATTCAGACTCTCCTCACACAACGCAGTGCCGCGCAGTCTTGGCTGCGGCGGTCGATTCGGTTTCTGGCCGTGGCCATATGGGCGCCATTGTAAACGTCCGCGCACGCTTAGCCATGCAAGGTTTGCAGCCATTGCTCACGACTGATGCGATAAAGAATGTGATGACGCAGGGGGTGATCGGTCGGTAACTTAGGGTGCTCGAAGTCGTCGGCCGGGTCGCGGTGCATGCCGATCGCCTGCATGACTTTCTCCGAGGGCAGATTGGTTTGCGCGGTGAACGACACCACTTCTTCCAGCGCCATGCGATCAAACCCGCAGCGCAAAGCGGTCCACGCCGCCTCACTGGCATAACCGAGGCCCCAGTGTTCGCGGGCCAGGCGCCAGCCGATTTCGATGGCCGGGGTGAAGGGCGCGTTGAAACCGACCACACCCAACCCGGTGAAACCGATGAAGGCACCGGTGTCCTTGCGCTCCAGTGCCCACAGGCCAAAACCATGCTCGGCAAAATGGCCGCGCACGCGACCGATCAGCGAAGCGCTTTCCAGGCGACTCAACGGTGCGGGAAAATAACGCATGACTTGCGGATCGGCGCACATCGCGGCAAACGTCGGCAAATCTTCGTCACGCCACTGGCGCAATAACAATCGCGCACTTTCGAGTTGCAGTATCGGCTCCATTACCCCTCCCCTATCCATGTCACAAGTCTAGATCGCTGGTAGGATCTTTCACTCATTCCTACCCGCTGCCCCCTATAAAAAACATGCCATTGCCGCTGATCTACCACGAAGACTACAGCCCCGAATTCCCGGCCGACCACCGCTTCCCCATGGATAAGTTTCGCTTGCTGCGCGATCACCTGGTGGACAGCGGCCTGACCTGCGACGCCGATCTGCTGCGTCCGCAACTGTGCCCGCCTGAGATTCTCGCCCTTGCTCATGACCCTGCGTATATCGAACGCTACATGAGCGGCGAGTTGTCTCGCGAAGACCAGCGGCGTCTCGGCCTGCCCTGGAGCGAAGCGCTGGCGCGAAGAACGGTGCGGGCGGTCGGCGGTTCGCTACTGGCGGCAGAGCAGGCGATGGAGCATGGCCTGGCCTGTCATCTGGCCGGCGGCACGCATCATGCGCATTACGATCATCCCGCAGGTTTTTGCATCTTCAATGACCTTGCGGTGATCAGCCATTTCCTGCTGGAGAGCGGCCGGGTGAATCGGGTGCTGATTTTCGATTGCGATGTGCATCAGGGCGACGGCACGGCGAGAATCCTGCACAACACGCCGGAGGCAGTGACCGTTTCCTTGCATTGCGAAAAGAATTTTCCTGCACGCAAGGCCGACAGTGACTGGGACATTCCCTTGCCGATTGGGATGGGCGATGCCGATTACCTGAAGGTCGTCGACGACGCGCTCAATTATTTATTGCCGCTCTATCAGCCGGACCTGGTGTTGTACGACGCCGGTGTCGATGTGCATAAGGATGACGCGCTCGGTTACCTGAAGCTGACAGACGAAGGTGTGGCGGCACGTGATGAAAGCGTGATGCGCCATTGTCTTGGTCGGGATATTCCGCTGGTCGGGGTGATTGGTGGCGGTTACAGCAAGGACCGCAAAGCGCTGGCGCGGCGGCATGGCATCCTTCATCACAGCGCGCAAAGGGTGTGGGATTCATCAGGTTGTCATTGAGCCGTGAGTCGTTATGCACAATCGCTGTGGAACTGCCTGTGGATAACCTGAGTGGAAGCGGCTGCACGCCATGCGCAGTATGGGCTTCAAAGATGTGATCATATTTTAACCAGGCCCACATCACTCCACTCTCCCCCAAGGATTCCGGCTGCTAGAATGCGCGACTTGATTCCGTCAGACCAAAGCGCCTCCCATGACTCAGCCCTCGACCTACCTTCCCCCTCACGTCGCCATTATCGGCGGCGGCCCTGCTGGCCTGATGGCCGCTGAAGTATTGAGCCAGGCCGGGATCAAGGTCGATCTGTACGACGGCATGCCTTCAGTCGGGCGTAAATTTCTGCTCGCCGGCGTTGGCGGCATGAACATCACTCACTCCGAAGCCTACCCCGCATTTCTCTCGCGCTATGCCGAACGCGCTCCGCAGATTGCCCCGCTGCTTAGTTCATTCGGCGCCGACGCACTGTGCCAATGGATTCATGAGCTGGGTATCGAAACCTTTATTGGCAGTTCCGGCCGGGTGTTTCCTACTGACATGAAAGCCGCGCCGCTATTGCGTGCCTGGCTCAAGCGCTTGCGCGACAACGGCGTAGTTATCCACACCCGGCATCGTTGGCTGGGCTGGAACACCGATGGCAGTCTTGATCTATCGAGCCCGGAAGGTCACAAAACCCTGACGCCGGATGCAACGTTGCTGGCCCTCGGTGGTGGTAGCTGGTCGCGCCTCGGTTCGGACGGTGCATGGATGCTGGCCTTGGAGAACCGGGGTGTCGGACTGGCGCCGCTGCAACCGAGCAATTGTGGCTTCGAGGTGCAGGCCTGGAGCGAATTGATGGTCAGCAAATTTGCTGGCGCACCGCTGAAAAATATTGCGATCGGTCTTAATGACGATATTCCTCGGCTGGGGGAATGCGTGGTCACGGCGACCGGAGTTGAAGGCAGCTTGATCTACGCCCTGTCGGCACCGATTCGTGAAGCCATCAATGCGCATGGCAACGCGACAATCCACATTGATCTGCTGCCCGGCCGGCCTGTGGATAAAATCGAGAAGGCTTTAAGCAAGCGGCGCGGGTCGCGCTCGATGTCCAAACACTTGCACAGTCAGCTGGGGATTGATGGCGTAAAAGCGGCTTTGCTGCGAGAACTGACGCCGGCAGAGAGCTTCGCCGATCCGGCGTTGCTGGCTCGGGCAATCAAGGCACTGCCTCTGACGGTAGTGAAGACTCGCCCGCTGGACGAAGCCATCAGCAGCGCCGGCGGTGTGTTGTTCGAGTCGATGGATGAGCGTTTGATGCTCAAGCAACTGCCCGGCGTGTTCTGCGCAGGGGAAATGCTGGATTGGGAAGCGCCGACCGGCGGCTATCTGCTGACGGCGTGTTTCGCCAGTGGGCGGGCGGCGGGGATGGGGATGGTGGAGTGGATGAGGAGCAGCGGCAAGCTCTAAGCCACAAGCCACAAGCCACAAGCCACAAGCGAACCGCATCTAACTTGCCGCTTGCAGCTTGTAACTTACAGCTGCTTTCAAGGTTTTTTCTTGCGCGGGCCAGTATTAAACACCGGCACTTTGCGCACAGGCTTGATCGAAGGTTCCGGCGCCGAAGCGTCACCACTCTCCACCCACTTGCCCAGATTGCGCTTACCGCCACCCGAGGTTTTCGGCTTCTTGGGTTTCTTCGGCTTCTTCACCACCTGACCGCTGGCGTCGGTATCCGGTACACGGTGCTCGGGCTCGAAGTCATGCTCCATCTGCCGGGACAACGTCTGACGGGTCAACGTCTCGATGGCAGACAGCAAATTCACCTCATCTGCGCACACCAGCGAAATGGCTTGCCCGGTCGCACCCGCTCGGCCCGTACGGCCGATGCGGTGGATGTAGTCTTCCGCGACAATCGGCAGATCGAAATTCACCACCAACGGCAAATCTTCGATATCCAGACCACGAGCCGCGACGTCGGTCGCCACCAGTATCTGCACTTCACTGGCCTTGAAGCGGTCCAGCGCGCGCTGACGGGTCGCCTGCGGTTTGTCACCGTGTATGCCATCGGCGTTAACGCCCAGGCCCTGCAGTTTTTCCACCAGCGCGTCGACACCGTTACGAGTCTTGGCAAACACCAGCACCTGTTTCCACTTGCCCTTGCGCAGCAGATGAATGAACAGCTCCGGCTTACGCTTCTTGTCCACCACCACAACCCATTGCTTGACGGTGCTGGCGGCGACATTGCGCGGGCTGACTTCGATGCTCAGCGGATCGTTGAGCATTTGCCCGGCCAGCAAACGGATCGCGTCAGAGAACGTCGCGGAGAACAGCAGCGTCTGGCGCTGCTTGGGCAGCACGCGGTAAATGTTTCCCAACTCCTCGGAAAAACCCAGGTCGAGCATGCGGTCGGCTTCATCAAGAATCAGGGTCTGCAGCTGATTGAACTTGAGAGCCTTCTGGCGATACAGGTCGAGCAAACGCCCCGGAGTTGCCACCAGCACGTCAACACCTTTGCGCAGTTTCATCATCTGCGGGTTGATGCTGACGCCGCCGTACACCGCGTACGTGCTCAGCGGCAGGTTCTCGGCGTATTGGCGAACGGCTTCGTGAACCTGCTCGGCCAGTTCGCGGGTTGGCACCAGGATCAATGCTCGCACTGAGTTGGAGGCCACTGTCGGCCCTTCCATGGCCAGCAACTGCAGGAGCGGCAGGGCAAAACCGGCAGTCTTGCCGGTGCCGGTCTGGGCCGCGGCCATCAAGTCGCGACCGGCCAGCACCGCTGGAATGGCTTGCGCCTGAACCGGGGTCGGGGTCTGGTAGCCGAGCGTCTCGAGGGAGCGCAGCAAGGGTTCGATCAGGCCAAGGGTGGCGAAAGTCATGGGATTACCGTAGGAAAATTCAGCGCGGGCGCCACAAGTGGGCGCAAACAAGTGTGCAATGCCGCGCAGTTTACCCTAATTCAAGCTCGATTCTGTCGACACCACAGCTGCCGTTTTTTGCGCGGGGCGACGCCATTGCGGCAAGCCGATCAAGACCACGGCGCTGATGATCACCAGCATCGCCAATGCTTCCTCTATTCCGATCGTTTCGCCGACAAATACAATCCCCAGCAATACGGCGACAGCCGGATTGACGTAGGCATAACTGGTGGCCGCCGCCGGACGCACGTTTTTCAGCAGGTACATATAGGCGTTGAAGGCAATGATCGAACCGAAAAAGGTCAGATAAGCCAGCGCTGCCCAGCCCTCGATCGGTGGCAGCGTCTCCATGTGCTCCCCGCTCAGTGCACTGCCCATCAACAGCGCCACACCGCCGACCAGCATTTCCACGGCACTGGCCATCGCGCCCTGCGGCAACGGCAAGTGTTTGCTCCACACCGAGCCAAACGCCCACGCCGCAGCGGCAAATATCAGCAAGGCTGCGCCCAGCGGACTCGACTGCAAATTGGAGCCGAGGTTGAGCATGCCAATGCCGATCAGCCCAAGCGCAATCCCGGCCCATTCAAGACGGGTATTGCGCGCGCCCCAGAAATAGCCGAAGAGCAAGGTAAACAACGGCACCGTCGCCACCGCCAATGCCGCGACACCGGAGGCCACGCCGGTGTGTTCAGCGACACTTACCGCACCGTTGCCGCACGTCAGCAGCAAAATCCCGATGATCCCCGCCGCTTTCCACTGCGCCCACGTCGGCGCCGGAGCACCGCGCCAGCGCAGGAAGGCGTACATCAAGGTCCCGGCGATCACGAAGCGGACACCCGCGAGCAGCAACGGCGGCCAATATTCCACGCCGATGCGGATCACCAGGTAGGTCGAGCCCCAAATCACGTACAGCGCAAAAAAGGTCGCGATCAGCGGCAAGGGAAAGCGACGTGGGCCAGGCATGGGGAAGCTCGCAGGCAGGACAATTGAACGACTATTCTAAAAAGGCCAACTGCGAAAAATAAGTTACAAAACCTGTTTATAGCGCCCGTACACTTTTCAAATCACGGAGTTCACAGCTATAAGCCGTGTTTTCGAAAGTCAGCCATTTTCAGGAAGTCGACCATGGATAAATACGACCGCATGCTCCTCGGCGCCCTGCTGGAAAACGGTCGTGCGTCCTACGCCGACCTCGCGCGCAAGGTGAACCTGTCCGCCCCGGCCGTGGCCGAACGCGTCGCCAAACTCGAAGCGTGCGGGGTGATCACCGGGTATCAGGCGAAAGTTGACATGGCCAAGCTGGGCTTGCCGATTCAATGCGTTATCGAGCTGCGCCTGAACCAGCACGGCAATCAGAAAACTTATGACGAGCTGATAAAAATCCCGCAATTGACCGAGTGCCATCGGGTTACCGGCGATCCATGCGTGATCATGCAGGCGGCGGTAGGTTCGATGCCGGAGCTGGAGGCGTTGATCAACCGGATCGCCAAGTTCGGCTTTAGCAAGACATCGATTGTGTTGTCGAGCGCGATAGAAAAGCGCGTGCCGTTGGGGCAGCTGGAAGGCAATGGGAAATAGTTTTCCCGAGGAAGCTATAGGGGACCCTGTAGGAGCTGTCGAGTGAAACGAGGCTGCGATCTTTGATCTTGTCCTTGAAAAACAAACGTCAAAAGATCGCAGCCTCGTTTCACTCGACAGCTCCTACACGGGTAATCGTGGTGTTTTCAGAAACCGCGATGTCGCTTCAGATGATCAGTGATCTTCGCTGCCGGAACCTTCTGCAGGCTCACCAGGAGATCATGCGATAACTCCCGCAAGCCGTGCGTCTGTCGTAATTCCTGCGCCAGGTGCGCCGTCAGGTTGGCGGCCATTTCCGCATCGGCCATGGCCCGGTGAGCCTTGCCGGTGTGGGGCAATTGCGCGAAGGTCGTCAAGGTACCGAGTTTGTGGTTCGGCGCCGCCGGCATCAGTCGCCGGGCCAGCAGCAGCGAGCAGGCAAAATTCTGCAATCGCGTACGCTTGATCCGGCCCAACTCAAAGTCCCAGAACTTCTGGTCGAACGCAGCATTGTGCGCGAGCAACGGCGTGCAGCCGACGAACTCGTTGACCTCGTTCATCACGCGCTCTGCCGGTGGCGCGGTGCGCAGCATGGCGTTGCTGATGCCGGTGAGTTGTTCGATGAAGGCCGGTACGCGCACGCCCGCGTTCATCAGGCTCTGGTAACGCTCGACGATGCGGCCCTGTTCGAGGATCACCACGGCAATTTCCGTGGCCCGGCAGCTGCTGCTCGGGGAGATCCCGGTGGTTTCAAAGTCGATGACTGCTATGCGTTCCAAACCTGTTTCAACTCCGTAAAAATCAATTCTTGAGCAGCAAAGCGCCTTCGATCGGCACATAGCGAGTGGCCGCGCGGATCAGCGAATTGGCGGTCAGGCCCGGCACGCCATACGCCACCGCTTGCACCCCGTGCTTGGTGATGATGCGCTCCAGCAGCATGTCGAAATCACCGTCGCCGGAAGCCAGAACCACTTCGTCGACGTGATCGGCCGCGTCCATGATATCGAGGGTGATGCCCACGTCCCAGTCACCTTTGGCCGAACCATCGCTGCGCTGAATGTAAGGCTTTAGCTTCACGGTAAAGCCGAGATTGCGCAGGATCTGCTGGAACTGCTGCTGTTTGCTGTCGCCACGATCGATGGCATAGGCATACGCTTCGACGATCTGCCCTTGCTTGCTGATGTCTGCCCACAAAGCGGCATAGTTGAAGTGGCACCCATAGGCCTGACGCACGGTGTAATAGAGGTTTTGCACATCGGCGAACACTGCAATTTTTTTCACCGGAAGTCCTCATTGCGCACGGTCGCGCGGGCAGGATCAGGCACCAGGCCCGAAAAGTCGCCCAGTATGCCAGCCTGTGGGAATGTTCCGCGAATAATCGGTCCGGAGCGCCGCAGTGCTCCGGACGAATGGTGCGTCAGACGAATGAATCGTCGTCGCCGCCAAAGAACGATGAGCTGTCATCGCTGTAATCGGCGTCGGTAAACCCGCCTTGATCGCCTGCGTTGTCGGCCACCCGCGGGTCATCGCCCCAACCGTTGCCGCCGTCAGTCTGGTCGTTGACCTGCGCCGGCTCTTCCTTGATCACTTCGACCACTTCCGGCTGCTGATTGTGATGGAACAGGCTGCTGATGCCCTGAGCCAGCATCACCCCACCGGCCACGCCGGCAGCGGTCCTCAACGCGCCGCCCATGAAACTGCCGCCGGCCGGTGGTTGCTGCGCCGGGTTTTGTTGGCCGTAGTTTTGCGGAGGCGGTGCAGCACCAAAGTTCTGCTGCGCTGGCTGACTGTTGAACGAAGGTCGACCCGGTTCACGCCAGCCGCTATGGGTTGGCGGTGCACTCTGCGTCGACGCAGGCTGCGGATCACGCGAACCGCCGCCAAAGATGCTCGATAAAAAGCCACCGCTGCCAGGAGCCGGCGATTGTGCTTTGGTCGATTGCGTATTGGCCGAGTGCAGCTCGGCCTGCAACTGCTGAACTTGCCGGGTCAGCTGCTTGTTCTGCTCATCGAGGCTTTTGATTGCGGCCTCTTGCACCAGCACCGTCTGGGTCATGAAATAGCCCGCCGCAGGCTGGCGAGTCATGTGTTCCTTGATCCGGGCTTCGGCCTGGGCGTCGCGTGGGGCCGAATCCATTTCGGCCTGTTGCAGCCGGGAAAACAGTCCATCGATCAGGGTTTGTTCTTCGCTGTTCATGGCGACCTCGTAGATTGCCGGGAAAATCATCACCTTCGTCCACTGGGGATAAGGCGCCCATCAGTAATGGGGCTGATACAGAATGTTTCAATGGCCTTTACCGAACGTTTACGTTTGCTCGGGGCGGCATATCTTCGGTTACAGTGAGTCACCCAATGTGATGTGCGATACCGACCGATGAATCCCTTCGACGTACTGCGTGACTCTCTGTATTTCTTCAAACGCAATCTGGGCCAGATCGTGCAGCTGTGCCTGCCGCTGGTGATCGTTGAAGCGCTGCTGCAGCAAGTGGTCGACCAGTCCACCGAGCCGGACAGTTTTCCCGGCATCAGTGTCATTGTCGGCCTGCTGGTGTACCCGCTGTACACCGCCGCGCTGATCCTCTTTCTGGATGCGCGCAGCCGTGGCGAGACACCGCGCAACCGGGATTTGCTGGCGATGTCCGCTACCCTGTGGCCGCGCTTCGCTCTGCTGACGGCGCTGAATACGCTGCTGATCCTGATCGGTCTGTCGCTGTATTTTTTGCCGGGCATCTGGCTGATGGTGACGCTGGCGTTCGGCGAGTATCTGCTGGTGCTGCGCGGCATGGCGCCACTGGCGGCGATGAAGGAAAGCCTGCGCCTGACCCGGGGTAATTTTCTGCGCATCCTGGTGTGTATTCTTTGCGTCATGGGCCCGTTGTGGCTGCTCAAGGGCGCGACGTTGACGGTTTATCCGGAGCCGCAAAACGCGGTTATTGCGTTGCTGATCGACAGTGCCCAGAGTTTTCTGCAACTGTTCACCAGCGTGGTGTTGTTCCGCCTGTTCATGCTGATCAGTGACGTACCGGAAAAGATCGATCGGCCGCTTTGACCGCCGCGGACGCAGCCTTCGGCAGCTGCTACAGGGGGGGTGTGAAGCTAATTGATGGGCAGGCTGTTTAGGCTCGGTTATCCTCGGTCCATCTTTTGTAACGCCATAAGCCGAGCCATGACCCGTCTGCTGCGCTACACCCTGCTGGGCTTGCTGATTGCCATCAGCCTGACCGGCCTGCTGACCTACAACCTCACCTGGCGCCCGGAGGCCAGGGAAACCGCGCCGGTCAGTTGCAATGCTCAGGCGCCCACTCTGGTGGCCGGTCAGGCGTTGAAGGTGATGACGTGGAACGTGCAATACCTGGCGGGCAAACGTTATGTGTTCTGGAATGACCTGGCCGCCGGCACTGACGAAAACCCTACGCCCGCCGACATGGCCTTCAGCCTGGATGAAGTGGCGCGGGTGATCCGTGATGAGCAGCCAGACATCGTGCTGTTGCAGGAACTCGACGACGGCGCAAAGGCCAGCGACTACCAGCATCAGCTCAAATTACTCCAGGAGCGGGTTGCAGACCTGTATCCGTGCAGCACCAGCGCGTTCGACTGGAAAGCCGAATTCGTGCCGGAACCGCATATTTTCGGCAGCGTTGGCCGGCAGTTGGCGACCCTCAGCCGCTATCGGATCGACCACGCTGAACGCCTGCAACTGCCAACGGCGCCGGTCGACTTCATCCGCCGCCAGTTCGAGCCGAAAAATGCCCTGCTGGTCGCCTATCTGCCGTTCGGCAACGGCGGGCAGATGGCCGTGGTCAACACGCACCTTGAACGCGCCAGCCAACCGGACGGCACGCTGCAGGCGCAGGTGACAGCCACCGCCAAAGTCCTCGATAAGTTTGAAAGTCGCGGTACGCCGTGGTTGATCGGTGGTGACTTTAATCTACTGCCGCTGAGCCAGTACCGACGCCTGTCTGACGAACAACGCTCACCATATTCCGCCGACAGCCCTTTGCATGTGCTGTGGGACAAATACCCGATGATTCCGACCAACAACGAAGCCAGTGGTGTCGACCGCGCGCAGTGGCTAACCCATTACCCCAATGACCCGGGGCTGAACGGCCCGGATCGCACGGTGGACTATCTGTTCTACAGTCCACGGATGAAACGGGTCGAAGCGATGGTGCGGCAGGACGATACCTTGCGCATCTCCGATCACTTGCCGGTGATTGCGCGGTTTTTGCTGCCGGCGGCACCGTAAGGTCGGCCGCTAAGCCTTGCGAGGTTTGATCCGCGCAGTTGCTTCGGCCACCAGCGGGTCATCCGGCCAGTAATGTTTCGGATAGCGCCCCTTCAAATCCTTCTTCACCTCGGCATAAGTACTGCGCCAGAAGTTCGCTAAATCTTGAGTCACCTGCACCGGCCGGCGCGCAGGCGAGAGCAGATGCAGCTTCACCACTTGCCGACCACCGGCAACCCGTGGCGTCTCGGCCAGGCCAAACAACTCTTGCAAGCGCACCGCGAGAATCGGCGGCTGTTCGCTGTAATCCAGACGGATCGAAGAACCAGACGGCACGCTCAGGTGCTGCGGCGCCAACTCGTCCAGCCGCTGCGGTAGCGGCCAGGGCAGCAAATTACGGATGATGCTCGACAGGTCGAGATTGCCGAAATGACTGAGCCGCGAGACTTTGCCCAGATACGGCATCAGCCAATGTTCAAGGCTTTTCAGCAGCGCGACGTCACTGACATCCGGCCACTCACTTTCGCCCTTGCTGGCAAGGTCCAACTGGCGCAGCAAGGCGACTCGCGCCTGCCACTGACGCAGCTCCGGCGTCCACGGCAATAATTCCAGACCTTTGCGGCGTACCAGATTGACCAGGGCCTGACTGCGCGCACTTTCGTCGAGCCCGGTTAGCGGCTCGCGGCTAAGGATCAATTCCCCGACCTTGCGCTGACGCTCGGCGCGCAGCACGCCTTCGCGCTCGTCCCAGTCCAGTTGATCGACCACCCTCACCTGCTCGGACAGCACCGAGTCGAATAGCGCCGGATCGAAGTCCGCCGCCAGGTAAATTCGCTCTTCACGCTGGCCCTGGCGACTGCCAAGATCGGCGATCACCAGCCATGCTTGCTTCATCAAACTGTCAGCCTCGGCGAACAACGCCGCACGCCCGTTGGCCAACCGATATTCTGCACCGCCGGCCCGCCTTTGCTGGGCGACACGATCCGGGTAGGCCAAGGCCAGCAATGCGCCAAGCCAGCGCGGATGATCAGGATCGCTGACGGGCGACGTCGCTTTGCCGCGCAGATAACCGCGATACTGCCGCGCCAGTTGCCGGGCTCGCTGTACGCCACCTTGGGCACCGCGCGCGGCACGTTCCTCGCCCGACAACAGCACCAGGCGGCTGTGCAGATCGGCGCCAGCACCGCGCAAGATATCGCGCTCACCAAGCAGTGCTGCGACGTCGCAGGCCATCTGCGCCAGACCCAATGTCTGCCCACGCAACAGCAAATGGGCAATGCGCGGGTGCGCCGGCAGTTCAGCCATCGCCTGACCGTGACGGGTCAGCGCATCACCGTCGAGCGCGCCGAGTCGATCCAGCAAATCCTGCGCCTGTGCATACGCCGCCGTCGGCGGAACATCCAGCCACACCAGTTGCCCCGGCGTCACGCCCCAGCGACCTAACTGCAGAGCGAGCCCGGCGAGATCCGCCGAGAGGATTTCCGCACTCGCATACGCGGCCAGTTGTTCGTGCTGATCCTGCGACCACAGGCGATAACACACGCCTGGCTCCAACCGCCCTGCCCGACCGGCGCGTTGCGTGGCGCTGGCCTTGGAGATGCGCTGGGTATCGAGGCGGGTCATGCCGCTGCCTGGGTCGAAACGCGGTACTCGCGCGAGTCCGGCGTCGATCACCACGCGCACGCCATTGATGGTCAGGCTGGTCTCGGCGATGTTGGTCGCCAGCACCACTTTGCGCTTGCCTGCCGGTGCAGGATCGATGGCGGCGCGTTGCGCAGCGAGATCCAGTTCACCGTGCAATGGGCACAACAACACCTGCGTGCCGTCGCCCAACGCCTCAGCGACTTGCTGATGCACGCGGCGGATTTCGGCTTGCCCGGGCAGAAATACCAGCAGGCTACCGGCTTCATCATTCAACGCGTCGAGAATGGTCTGCACCACGCGCGGCTCGATGAACTCGCCGGGCTGGAATGGCCGGCCCCAGCGCATCTCGACCGGGTACATACGCCCTTCGCTGCGCAGGATCGGCGCATCATCCAGCAGCCCGGCGAGACGTTCGCCTTCCAGCGTGGCCGACATCAACAGGATCTTCAGCGGCTGATCGTCGCGGAACAACTCGCGGCCGTTCAAGCTCAGCGCCAATGCCAGGTCTGCGTCGAGACTGCGCTCGTGGAATTCGTCGAAGATCAGTAAACCGACGCCATCCAGCGCCGGATCATCCTGGAGGCGGCGGGTAAGAATGCCTTCGGTGACCACTTCGATCCGCGTGCCGGGTCCTACCTTGCTGTCCAGGCGAATGCGGTAGCCGACCGTTTCCCCGACCTTCTCGCCCAATTCGCTGGCCAAACGCTCCGCCGCCGCCCGTGCCGCCAGCCGCCGCGGCTCAAGCATCAGAATGGTCTGCCCGGCCAGCCAAGGCTCGTTCAACAAGGCCAATGGCACGCGGGTGGTTTTACCGGCACCGGGCGGTGCTTCAAGCACGGCTTCGTGGCGAATCGCCAAGGCGTCACGCAGGGCGGGCAAAACATCATCGATTGGCAACGAATTCATACTGGCTCCAAAGCAGAGCGGCGAGTATAACGGCGAACTGCCTGGCGTTCGTCGCGGTCCTAATTCATATCGACGACGCTTCGTTCCAAGACTACTCAGGAGATTCCCATGCGTGTTCCCTTTCGTTTGATCGGCGGTGTGTTGGTTGCGACGTTGCTGACCCAGCTCACTGCGTGCGGCTCGATTTTTTACCCGGACCGTCGCGGCCAGATCGACGGCAAGGTAGACCCGGCCATTGCCGTACTGGACGCCGTCGGTCTGCTGTTTTACATCGTTCCGGGGCTGATCGCATTTGCAGTGGACTTCGCCACCGGCGCGATTTATTACGCGCCAGGGGAGACCGCGCAGGTGGCTCCGGAAAAACTTCAGGAAGCCATTGGCGCCGACGGCAAGGTCGACAATCACAAATTGCAGACCATTCTTGAAACCGAGCTGGGCCGCAGTTTCCCTCTGGACGATCCACGCCTGATCCAGCACAAAGGCAGCGCCCAGCAACTGGCCATGTTCGGCCTACGGCCTGCCGCGTGAACCTGATTTCAAAGGAACTGCCGCGCCGATGATTTCCAGCGCCGAACACGCCCGCCTGCTAAGGCTTGCCACCCGTGCCTCCGTCGCGGTGGCCTGCACGCTTGTCGTTGCGAAAGCCATCGCCTGGTGGCTGAGCGGGTCGGTGAGCATGCTCGCCGGCTTGACCGATTCGGCGCTTGATGGCGTCACGTCGCTGCTCAATCTGCTGGCCGTGCATTACGCTTTGCGTCCGGCCGATGACGATCATCGCTACGGGCACGGCAAGGCCGAATCGCTGGCGGGCATGGCGCAGGCGTTGTTTATCGGCGGCAGTGCGGTGTTGATTGCATTGCAGGCGTTTGACCGGTTGCAGCATCCGGAACCGGTCGGCGCGCCTTGGCTCAGTATCGGCGTGATTGTATTCTCGCTGGCGCTGACCCTGGCGCTGCTGGTGGTGCAGCATCGGGTGGTCAAGGCCACTGGATCAAACGCGGTGCGGGCCGACTCGCTGCATTACCGCTCGGACATGCTTCTCAATGGCAGCATCCTGATCGCGCTGATTCTGGCCGGGTTTGGCTGGCATCAAGTCGATGCGTGGTTCGGTCTGGCGATCGCCGTTTACATCCTCTGGAGCGCCGTTCAGATTGCCCGGGAAAGTTTTACCGTACTGATGGACGAAGAGCTGCCGGTAGACGTCAGCCAGCACATGCTCGAACTGGCCTGCAGCGTGCACGGTGTTTTGGGCGCGCATGATTTGCGTACGCGGGTGTCCGGTAATCAGTGGTTCGTGCAACTGCACCTGGAATTACCGGGTGAGCTGACGCTATCGGTCGCTCACCGCATCAGCGATCAAGCCGCCGACGCCATTCACGCTGCTTACCCACGGGCCGAGGTGCTGGTACACGCTGATCCGGCTAACGCAGCTTCAAGCGGTAAGCTATAAGCGACAAGCATCACCTCACCGCTTGCAGCTTGCAGCTTGCTGCTTACAGCTGCTCCTATTCCACCTGATACCCACGGCTGCGCAGGCAGTCGCCCTGCGCCTGACGATAGGTTTGCACCACCGAGGCATCCGGTCGATAGGTGGCCTTTCTTGGATCGAAGCCACTCTGCTGCACCGCGTGTTGATAACACTCGAAACCGTCCTGATTGACCTGCTCCGCCGACTGGCCGTTGGCGGGATAAGCCACCACGTCGTAGCCATTGCCGGCCGATTGCGGTTGCGGCTGGACGGGCGGCTCGACGACGACGTAATCCTGAGTGTTTTCCTGGTAGGCATAGTACGAACCGGCGGCCAGGAACAATAGCGTCCCGCCAACCCACACTTCACGCGCGTAGTCAGGCATGTAGCTGACGCGTATCCCGCGCGGGGGTTGCACCACGACATAGCGCGGGCCGAGCGGGCGATACCAGTAGCCGCCCGAGTAGAAATAATCCTGACCACGGTAGGGCACACGGTAATCGCGGTCCGGGAAACGGTCGGTGACATGCCCCGGCCGATACTGCGGCCCCGGTCCCCAGCCATTACCGTGCCCGTCCGGACGACCATTCCAGCGTCGGTCATCAGGACGCGGACCGTTATTTTGCCAATGCTGATTGTCGTTGTCGTAACGCCGCGGAATATCCTGGTAGTAACCCCGTCGCGGCTCCTGGGTCTGGTTCACCGCATCGGGCCGGGGCTGAATCGGCAAACTATTGGCCGGCAGTTGCGGTGGCGGAGGTGGCGGACGAACGGGGTTATTGAAATCCCGCGGCGGGTTGTTCTGCCCCTGATTGCCCATGCCTGGCTGATGGTTTTGCCATTGACCGCCATTGCGCGGCTGACCGTTCTGTTCGAACTGCCGGCTGTTGTCGCCGCGAATGATCTCGTTGCTCTGCGGGCGCGGCTGATTGTTGCCGCCAGATCCCTGATTACCCTGACGGCCGTCGCCGCGTTGCCCGCCGTCGGGGCCACGACCCTGCGGCTCGTCGGCCAGCGAGTGCGCGGTCACACTGATACACAGCAAACCAACACCGGCCAACTGCCAGATGCGCGACTTCATGCTTTTCCTCATTGCGGGTTGGGGCGTGTACGTAAGACTCGGCCATGCACAGACCGGTTCTGCTACAGGTTATCAGTCGCGCAGTTTATTTATTGAGGGCGAGCGCCAAATTGCGCGCAAAAGAAAAGGGAGACCCGTCGGCCTCCCTTTGAGAACTTCGTCCGTGCTCGACGCTTATGACGTCGGCTCACCTCACGCCGTCTTGTGGACAGTGTGCAGCTCGGGGGCCGGCACATCCCCGGTGGGGGGTGGCGACCGCGGCTGGCCTGATTGGGCGAGCCGCTGTGGACTGTTTGTCCGAGCAGTGATTCTGGTGATAAGCATAGGCTGGGGGCTGCGACAGGAGATTGCGAAGATTGCCGAAATAAACATCACTTGCGCAATTTTTAACCTTGGATAGATAATCCGCCGCAATAGATATGAGAAAGGGCTGATTCATGAGCAAACTGGACCGATACGATCTGAGCATTCTGGCGGAATTGCAGCGCGACGCCCGCATCTCCAACCAGGAACTTGCCGAACGCATCGGTCTGTCGCCCTCGCCCTGTTCGCGACGGGTGAAGCAACTGGAAGATGACGGCTATATCACCCGTCAGGTAGCGCTGCTTGATCGGAAGATGTTGGGCCTGAGCCTGACCGCTTACGTCTTGATCGGCATGGATCGGCATACGCCGGAGCGTTTCGAGAATTTCGAAGCCGCGATTCGCACCTTGCCGCAGGTATTGGAATGCAGCCTGGTGACCGGAATGGATGCCGATTATCAGCTGAAAGTGGTGGTGCCTGATATGGATCATTATCAGAAGCTGCTGCTGGGACACCTGACCCGGATTGAAGGGGTGACCAGTGTGCGCTCGAGTTTTGTGTTGAATCAGGTGTTGAACAGCACCGAGTTGCCTCTTACCCACTTGCGCAGCTGATTGTGGCGAGGGGCTTGCCCCATTCGTAGCGGACTGTGGCGAGGGGGCTTGCCCCCGTTCGACCGCGCAGCGGTCGTAGAACCAGATTACGCGGTGTATCAGGTAAAACCTCGAGGGCCGCTTCGCAGCCCAACGGGGGCAAGCCCCCTCGCCACAATTCGCAGCTCTCAGTTCGCAGCTATCAGCTATCAGCTATCAGTACGACACACCGCTGCAGGCAAATCCTCGAGCCATTCTCCGTGCCTTGCGCAGCTACGCAGCTAACTGTGGCGAGGGGGCTTGCCCCCGTTCGAGCGCGCAGCGGTCGTAAAACCAGATTACGCGGTGTATCAGGTAAAACCTCGAGGGCTGCTTCGCAGCCCAACGGGGGCAAGCCCCCTCGCCACAATTTGCAGCTCTCAGTTCGCAGCTCGCAGCTATCAGCTATCAGCTATCAGCTATCAGTACGACACACCGCTGCAGGCAAATCCTCGCGCCATTCTCCGTGCCTTGCGCAGCTACGCAGCTAACTGTGGCGAGGGGGCTTGCCCCCGTTCGAGCGCGCAGCGGTCGTAAAACCAGATTACGCGGTGTATCAGGTAAAACCTCGAGGGCCGCTTCGCAGCCCAACGGGGGCAAGCCCCCTCGCCACAATTTGCATCTCTCAGTTCTCAACTCTCATCTCTCAGTTCTCAGTTCTCAGTTCTCAGTTCTCAGTTCTCAGTTCCCAGCTTGCAGCTCTCAGCTCTCAGCTCTCAGCTCTCAGCTCCCAGTGCGACACACTGCCGCAGGTCAACCCTCGCCCTGCCATCCGTGCCGTATACTCGCCCCGCCCTTTTAGCCTCGCCCGCGCTGGAGATGTTCGATGGATCCTGCAATTTTTGAAGAGTGGATGATGACCATACTGGTCAGCATCCTGATCATTTTCATGTGTTTCATCGTCTGGGATCTGGCGAAGAAGTCCCAGGCTGGGCGCTTTGGTTCGTTCATCCTGTTCTTCGTGCTGGGCCTGGGCGTGGCCGCATTCGTGATCAAAAGCGTCGTAATCGGCATGATCGAGTCCGGCGCTTTATAAACGCGCCGGCACTTCTTTCCACTGGCCCTGATCGATTCCATCGAGCGTCCAGTTACCGATTTTTACCCGCACCAGACGCAAAGTCGGCAGCCCTACCGCCGCCGTCATCCGCCGAACCTGGCGGTTACGCCCCTCGCGAATCACCAGTTCCAGCCAACTCGTCGGCACGCTTTTGCGAAAACGCACCGGCGGGTTGCGCGGCCATAACTCTGGCTCATCCAGTTGCCGTGCTTCGGCAGGCAAGGTCATGCCGTCATTCAGCTCGACGCCCTCGCACAATCGCTGCACCTGCTCGGCCGTCGGCTCGCCCTCCACCTGTACCCAATAGGTCTTCGCCAGTTTGTGTTTCGGGTCGGCGATGCGCGCTTGGAGCTGGCCGTCGTTGGTGAGCAGCAGCAGGCCTTCGCTGTCACGGTCCAGACGCCCGGCCGGGTAAATACCCGGAATGTCGATGTAATCCTTGAGCGTCGCCCGCCCTTCGCCGTCGCTGAATTGCGTGAGCACATCAAAAGGCTTGTTGAACAGGATCAGTTTCGGCTCGGCCGGCGGCGCCTTGGCGACACGGCGTGGGGCTGAGGAGGCTGGTGCGGGCTTCACACCAGGACGGCGCGAAACGGGACGTTGGGGACGAGACATAAGCACAGGAACATCTAACGGTCAGGGCTGCCAATGCTAGTGCCCTGACCGTCAAATGACCATCGCGAATCAGCGGAACGGCGGCTCGTCGAAGCTGCGCAGTTTGCGCGAGTGCAGCGAGTTGAGTTCAGTGCGCAACAGGTCTACCGCTTCGATGCCGATCTTCAGGTGCTGGCTGACCGCTCGCTCGTAAAAGGCGTTGGCCGAACCGGGCAGCTTGATTTCGCTGTGCAGCGGTTTATCGGATACGCATAACAGCGTGCCGTAAGGTACCCGCAGACGATAACCCTGGGCGGCGATGGTGCCGCTTTCCATATCCACCGCGACGGCGCGGGACAGGTTGATCAGTGGCCGTTCCTGCGCCCAGCGCAGTTCCCAGTTGCGGTCGTCGTAGGTCAACACGGTGCCGGTGCGCAGGCGTTTTTTCAGCTCGTCGCCCATTTCGCCTGTGACGTTCGCCGCCGCTTGCTGCAAGGCCATTTGCACTTCGGCCAGGGCCGGGATCGGAATATTCGGCGGTACCACGCGGTCGAGAATCCCGTCGCGGCGCATGTAAGCGTGCGCCAGCACGTAATCGCCGATGGTCTGCGACTGACGCAAGCCGCCGCAGTGCCCGATCATCAGCCAGCAATGCGGACGCAGCACGGCCAAATGGTCGGTGATGTTTTTGGCGTTGGACGGACCGACACCGATATTCACCAGCGTCACACCATGGCCGTCTTCAGCGATCAGGTGATAGGCCGGCATCTGATAACGATGCCAGACCACGCCGGCAGCAATCGCCGAGGCCTCGCCATGGTCCATGCTCTTTTCAATGATGACGTTGCCCGGCAACACCATGCGCACGAAACGCGGGTCGCTGCGCAATTGCTCCAGACCATGCACGATGAACTGGTCGACATAGCGATGGTAGTTGGTCAGCAGAATCCACGGCTGCACATGGCGCCAGTCGCTACCGGTGTAATGCACCAGCCGGCGCAAGGAAAAATCCACACGTGCCGCATCGAACAGGGCCAGCGGCAGTGGATCGGTGTTTTCCCAATCGTACAGGCCATCGGCGATGCCGTCGGTGGCGGCGGACAGGTCGGTACTCGGGAACACTCGCGCCAGGACCGCGGCGGTGACGCCGGAGCCGGCCAGCTCATCGCCCTGCTCGACTACGTAGGGGTACGGAATATTTTGCTGACTGACACCGACTTCGACGGTCACGGTGAAGTCGTGCATCAACGGCACAAGCTGTTCGAGCAAGTATTTGCGGAAGGCCGCCGGGTGGGTCACTGTGACGCTGTATGTACCCGGCAGTTGAACCTTGGCGTAAGCGCGAGTGGTTTGCGGTACTTCGCCCTGGCAATGGTAGGTCAGCCGCAATTCAGGATAACGAAACATCGCACGCTGTTCGGCGTCCGGTTCGATGCGATCCTTGAGGTAACGCTTGAGCGCTTGATTCAGCGCAGTGGTTGCACGCTCGTGCAAGATCGCAAGCCGATCCACGGCTTGCTCGGCGGTTTGAACGACAATAAAAGCTTCGGTCACGATCAGCATCCTGTGTTCTGACTTGCAGAGCTTCATCTTGCCTGCAACAGCGCTTCACGGGAACAGTGGCGTGTTGGTTGCAAACTGTTGACGGTACGCAGAAATAACCTGTGGGAGCGAGCCTGCTCGCGATAGCGGTTTGCCAGCCAATACGATTGTTGAATGTAAAAACGGCATCGCTAGAGGCTAGCGCCCACAGGGGATGGGTGTGGGTTACATAAAGGGGGTTGAGCGGGCGACGATCGCCTCCACTTCCAGCCCTCGCGGCAACGCGCCGTAAACACGTCCGCCCGCGCCGAGACGGCTGGCGATGAAGGCGTCACTCACCGCCGAGTTACCGGCTTCAAGCAAGAGCTTGGCCTGCAACCCCAGCGCGATATCTTCGGTTAGCTGTCGGGCGCGGTACTGAATGTCGCCGGTGTCCTTGAACGCCGTGCGCAACTGGTCGATGTGCGCGGCCAGACGCCTGTCGCCATGCCCGTCGCCCAACTCGCTGAACAACACATCGAGCACACCCGGCTCCTTCGACAAGGCGCGCAACACGTCCAGGCACTGCACATTGCCTGAGCCTTCCCACGTGGAATTGACCGGCGCCTCGCGATACAGCCGCGGCAGAATGCTGTCTTCCACGTAACCCGCGCCGCCCATGCATTCGGCGGCTTCGTTGATCATGGCGGGCGCACGTTTACAAATCCAGTATTTGCCTACCGCCGTCACCAGGCGGGCGAACCTGGCTTCATGGGCGTCATCCAGATGATCCAGCGCTCGCCCCATGCGCAGGCTCAACGCCAACGCCGCTTCGCTCTCCAGTGCCAGATCGGCGAGCACGTTCTGCATCAACGGCTGATCGCTCAGCAGCTTGCCGCCGACGCTGCGATGGGCGCAATGATGACTGGCCTGGGTCAGCGCCTGGCGCATCAGCGAGCTGGAGCCGACCATGCAATCGAAGCGGGTCATGGCGACCATTTCGATAATGGTCGGAACGCCGCGTCCTTCCTCGCCGACCATCCACGCCAGGGCACCACGAAACTCGACTTCGCTGGACGCGTTGGAGCAATTGCCGAGTTTGTTTTTCAAGCGCTGGATGTAGAACTGATTGCGTGTGTCATCCGGCCGATGCCGCGGCAGCAGGAAACAGGTCAGGCCCTTGTCGGTCTGCGCCAACGTCAAAAACGCATCGCACATCGGCGCCGAACAGAACCACTTGTGGCCGACCAGTTCGTACGCCTGACCCGGGCCGCCGACGCCGACCGGATAGGCCTTGGTGGTGTTGGCCCGCACATCGGTGCCTCCCTGCTTCTCGGTCATGGCCATGCCGATCGTGACACCGGTCTTGTGCGCGATGCCAACGTTGCGCGGATCGTACTCGGTGGCGAGGATTTTCGGCAGCCACTGCTCGGCCAGATCGGACTGCAAACGCATTGCTGGCACACTGGCAAAAGTCATGGTCAACGGACAGCCGCTGCCGGCTTCCGCCTGACTGTGCAGATAGGTCATTGAAGCACGAGCGACGTGCGCGCCAGATTGCGGATGCGCCCAGGGCAGCGAGGTCAAACCGTGTTCGACGGCGGTGCGCATCAATTGGTGGTAAGCGGGGTGAAATTCAACCAGATCGATGCGGTGGCCGAAGCGATCGTGGCTGTTGAACACCGGCTTGTTCTGGTTGGCCAGAAAACCCGCTTCCATCAGCGGTCCGCCGGCCAGCGCACCGTATGCATCGATTCGCGACTCGGCCCACCCTGCGCCATAGCGCCGTGACCACTCTTGCAGAGGCAAGTCGATGCGGTACAGGTTGGTGCCGTCCAGCGACGGCGGCTGATTGCTGACGTCGTGAGTTTCGGCGAACTGATGCAGGTTCATGACGGGGTCCTCTGGTAGGCCAAGAGGCTCAGTTAAGCACCGCGCCGAGGCCGAACAAAGTGGCATATCTGCCTAACTGCCGGCGCTTTCGCCGTGTTTCGGACAGAGCAACCGTCGATGCAAGCCCGCCTGCAAATCTTCGAACTTCACCGGTTTGTTCAGGTAATCGGTCAAGTCGCCGATGGAGCACCGCTCTCTATCAGCGTTGGCAGCCATCATGAATATCGGTAATTGCGCGCAACCGGGCAACGCACGGATCTGGCAGCACAAAGACGCCCCGTTATGCGGTGGCAGTTGGCAGTCGAGCAGCACGGCATCGAATGTTTCCCGCTGCAAGTGATCGATCGCGGAGTGCGCACTATCTGCCGTGCGCACGCAAAACCCCAGTTTTAGCAGCATCCCGCGCATTACCAGTTGGTTAATGCTGCTGTCATCCACCAGCAACACCGTGCACTCCTGCGGTTGACGCATACGCGGCACTTCGCGGATTGCCGATGGCACCGCCGAGCGTTCGACCACGGGCAGTTCAAATTCGACATCCAGCTGAAAGCGACTGCCGCTGCCGGGTTCCGAGCGATGCGTCATCTGCCCGCCGAGCAAGTCGACCAGTTGTCGACAAATCGCCAGACCGACGCCCAGGCCGCCATGTTCACGGGTCATCGAACCGTCCAGCTGGAAGAAGCGTTGATACAGGTTCGCTTCGCTCAGATCAGTAAAGCCGATGCCGGTGTCGATCACGACAAATGACAACGTCCAGCGGCCGGCCTCCACCGGTTTGCCGGTGACCCGCAAAATGACTCCGCCGATCCGGGTGAACTTGATCGCGTTGTCCAGCAGGCATTCCAGGCTTTGCGCAAGCTTAGCGCTGTCACCGTGCACGCGATCCGGCAGTCCAGGCGTGACATCAACTTTGAAGTCGAGGCCTTTGCTCGACGCATTGCCCTCGAACTGCAGGCGCAATGCTTCGATCAAGCTGCGCAGGCTGAAGGTCGACTTCGACACGGCGAGATTGCCGGCCTGCAATTCGGTCAGGGTCAGGATGCCGTTGACCATGCGCATCATGTCCCGCGCGGAACCGGCGGCCGTCTGCTGGTACTGCTCGAGTTCGGGATTCATTTCGACGGTCTGCATCAACTCCAGCGAACCGATGACACCGTTCATCGGCGTGCGCAGTTCGTGGGTCAGGGTCGCGAGGAATTCATCCTTCAACTTGTTGCTGTGCGCCAGTTGCTGATTGAGCGCTTCCAGCTTCTGACCGGCGTCAACCAGCGTCTGCGCCTGCTGCTCACGCATTGCGTTGATGCGATCGGCCAAGGCGAGGGACAACAAGGCGACCTCGATGGCCGAGCCGATCTGGCTGGAATACATGGTCAGGAACACATTCGGCAAGAAACCCAGCACCATCAGCGTGTTGACGATGCCGCCAAGTAAAAACGCTGACCAGGCAATGATGAAATACCGCGCCACCCGCAAGCCGCGCCACCAGACGAAAATGCCCGCGGCGAAAATTACCACGGTGAAGACCAGCGCCAGCGTCGTAGCCAGACGCAGCGCCAGGGCATAACTGGTCATCAACGACAAACCGACCACCAGAGCACCGAACGCAATCAATGCCAGCAGCAAACGGTCCAGCCAGCGACTGTATGTGGCCGTTTGCAGGAAGCTGCGGGCGAACTGGCTGCCGAACAAGCCTGCGCAGCCGATGAAAAAGGGTGTAGCGGCGTTCGCCCACCACGGGTTGTCCGGCCAGAAATACTGCACCGCTGCGCCGTTAACCGACAATTGATAGAAGCCGAACGAGGCGATGTAGAAAATGTAATAGAGGTAGCTGGTATCGCGCACGCTCAGGTAGATGAACAGGTTGTAGACCAGCATCCCCAGCAACACGCCATAAATCAGCCCCAAGACGTACAGACGCAGCGGCTGTTCTTCGAGGAACGCGGTGCTCGACCACAACGTCACCGGCGCTTGAACCGAGCCTTGACTCTGCAAACGCAAAAACAGCGTTTGTGTGTGTTCCGGGACGAAGTTCAGGTCGAACAGATAATTGTTCTGACGGACCTGGCGGCTGGCGAAGGGCAAGGCGTCGCCGGTCTGGCCTGCCAAACGGTAGCCACCGGCCGCATCGGGCACGTACAAATCAAGGTGATCAAGGGGCGGATAAGCCAGTTCCAGCAACCAGGTTCGCTGCGTGGAAGGGTTGGCCGGGCGGTAACTCAGATCGATTTTCAGCCAGAACACCGAGCGTGAGTAGCCGGCATTGAGCGTGTCCTTGTCGTGCGGCTTGAAGTGGCCGGCAGCGGCCTGTGCTCGCACGTCGGCGAGCGTCGCGTGACCTTCGACGTCTTCGAATACTTGCAGGGATTTACCCAAGGGGAGACGTTGGGTGAATTCATCGAATTCGACTGCGCTCGCCATGAGGGGCAAACAAAAAAGCAATATCAGCAAATAGCGCATTGAAGCCCCAGCGTGGCTTGTCCGGTTATCTCAAAAAGCCCCTCATTCCCTTTGAGCAGACATTAACCGGCGTGGCCTGTTATTGGTTTGGATCCACTCTAGCATAGCGGTTGATGGCCATTGAACACCATCGAAATTTTTCCTGAGAAAGGCTCTAGCACGGGTGTTCCAGTCTGATTTCCAGCTTTGCTCCCGGATAGCTTATAGAGGGTATCGACCGAAACCGGCACTCCTGTAGCAGCTGCCACAGGTCACGCTCATGACTCGCCAGTCGACTGGTGGTAAGCTCGCGCACCATGAATATCTACAGCTCTCGCCCCGTTGTCCTCTGTCTCTCCGGCCACGACCCCAGTGGTGGCGCCGGCCTGCAGGCAGATATCGAAGCCCTGCTGGCGCAGGGGTGTCATGCGGCTCCGGCCGTCACCGCCCTGACCGTGCAAGATACGGTCAATGTGACCGACTTCCGCGTGCTCGACCGAGAGTGGGTGCTGGCTCAAGCCAATGCCGTGCTCAACGACTCCGAAGTCGCGGCAGTGAAACTGGGCATGCTCGGTTCGCTGGAGATGGTCGACACCGTGGTCGAACTGCTCTCGGCGCACCCGCATCTGCCGATGGTCTGTGACCCGGTATTGCGCGCCGGTGGCGGCGGGCGACTGGGCAAGGACGAAGTCGGCTACGCCATGCGCGAACGTCTCCTGCCGCTGGCCATCATCGCGACCCCTAACCTCCCTGAAGCACGTATCCTCGCCGAACTGCCGGAAGGTACTGCAGACGAGTGCGCCGAAAAACTTTTGCCGTACGTCAAACACCTGTTGATCACCGGCGGTCATGGTGATGAAGCAGAGATCCACAATCGCCTGTACAGCCGCGACGGTACCCGTCAAACCTTTATCTGCCAGCGTCTGCCCGGCAGTTATCACGGTTCCGGTTGCACCCTGGCGAGTGCGCTGGCCGGTCGTCTGGCGCAGGGTGAAAACCTCGTCAGTGCCGTGCAGACCGCGCTTAACTACACGTGGCGAACCCTGCGTGATGCAGAGCAACTGGGCAAAGGTCAGTTCGTACCGCGCCGCCTGCCGCTGGATTTCTGTTCGTAACTTTTCATGCGTGAAGCGCAGAGGCTGGTCCGATGAAACTACGTGGCCTGTACGCCATTACCGACAGCCAGTTACTGGCCGGTAAATTTCTTTCGTACGTGGAGGCGGCGCTGGACGGCGGCGTCTCGCTGCTGCAATACCGCGACAAGAGCAGCGACGAAGCCCGACGCCTGCGCGAAGCCGAAGCCCTGCGCACTCTGTGCGAGCGCTACAAGACCCGCCTGATCATCAACGATGACGCCGAGCTCGCTGCGCGGCTGAACGTGGGCGTGCACCTGGGACAGACCGATGGTCCATTGACGCCGGCCCGTGCGTTGCTCGGGCGCCAAGCCATCATCGGCTCGACGTGTCACGCGCAGCTCGAACTCGCCGAGCAGGCGGCCAGGGAAGGCGCAAGTTACGTCGCGTTCGGTCGCTTTTTCAATTCCAGCACCAAACCCGGCGCGCCCACCTGCAGCCTCGACCTGCTTGACCAGGCCCGCGGCAAACTGCACCTGCCGATCTGCGCGATTGGCGGCATCACCCTCGAAAACGCTGCCCCGCTGGTGGCCCATGGGGTTGATTTGCTCGCAGTGGTCCACGGCCTGTTCGGCGCCGAAAGCACCGCTGAAGTCACCCGCCGCGCCCGCGCCTTTAACGAATTGTTCAAAATCTGATTTGAGAGCCCGATCATGTCTCGTTCCGAAACGCTGTTTGCCAATGCCCAGAAACATATTCCCGGTGGCGTGAATTCGCCTGTCCGCGCGTTCAAAAGCGTCGGCGGCACTCCGCTGTTTTTCAAACACGCTGAAGGCGCTTACGTCACCGACGAAGATGACAAGCGCTATGTCGATTACGTAGGTTCGTGGGGCCCGATGATCCTCGGCCACAGCCATCCAGAGGTGCTCGACGCGGTGCGCAAGCAGCTTGAGCACGGCCTGTCGTATGGCGCACCGACCGAGATGGAAACCCAGATGGCAGACCTCGTCTGCTCGATCGTGCCGTCGATGGAAATGGTGCGCATGGTCAGCTCCGGCACCGAAGCGACCATGAGCGCAATTCGGCTGGCCCGTGGTTTTACCGGCCGAGACAGCATCATCAAGTTCGAAGGCTGCTATCACGGTCACTCTGACAGTTTACTGGTCAAGGCCGGCTCCGGCGCGCTGACCCAAGGCGTGCCAAGCTCGGCCGGTGTACCGGCGGCTTTCGCCAGACACACCCTGACCCTGCCGTTCAACGACATCGACGCGGTCGAAAGCATGCTGGCCGAAGTCGGCCAGGAAGTGGCGTGCATCATCGTTGAGCCGGTGGCCGGCAACATGAACTGCGTACCGCCGGCGCCGGGTTTTCTTGAAGGCCTGCGCAGCCTCTGCGACAAGCACGGTGTTGTGCTGATTTTCGATGAAGTGATGACCGGTTTCCGCGTTGCCCTCGGTGGGGCACAGGCGCACTACGGCGTCACGCCGGACCTGAGCACGTTCGGCAAAATCATCGGCGGTGGCATGCCGGTCGGTTGCTTTGGCGGCAAACGTGAAATCATGTCGCACATTGCGCCACTCGGCCCGGTCTATCAGGCCGGCACTCTGTCGGGCAACCCGCTGGCAATGGCCGCCGGCCTGACCACATTGCGTCTGATCAGCCGTCCAGGTTTCCATGATGAACTGACCGATTACACCAGTCGTCTGCTCGACGGCCTGCAGCAACGTGCCGATGCTGCCGGCATTCCGTTCGTGACGACCCAGGCGGGCGGCATGTTCGGTTTGTACTTCAGCGGGGCCGACGACATCGTGACCTTCGATGATGTGATGGGCAGCGACGCCAACCTGTTCAAGCGCTTCTTCCACTTGATGCTCGAAGGCGGCGTGTACCTGGCACCGAGTGCATTCGAGGCGGGTTTCACCTCGATTGCCCATGGCGATGCCGAACTGAAACTGACACTGGACGCCGCCGAGCGCGCCTTCGCCGCCTTGAAATAAATGCTGCGCCGCTGACGTTGGCTATTGCCAGCGTCAGCATTTACCTACATCAACACCGTTACTCCCACTCTTCTGCCAATAATTACCCGCAAAGTGGGCGATATATTCCCCACGCAGCAGAAAAACGAGTAAAGACTTTGTAAGGTTGGCCCCGCTTATTTCATAATGCGCGCTTATTGGATCCCCCTTGTTGGGTCCGCGCGCCCTTCAGAGGTAAGTCGATTCCCATGAACCGCACCGGCCGCACCCTTGCATTGGGCTGCCTGTTGCTCCTTCAGCCCCTGCTAGCGCTCGCACAGGCAGGCGGCAACTCGTTGTTAATCCCAGCGATGGGTCGTTGCACCCTCAATACCCAGCCGCAAGATCTGGCGCAGGCACTCGCTGCCTGTCAGAAAGCGTCCGATGAAGGGGATGCACAAGCGCAATACGAGTTGGGTGAGTTCTATTACGACGGCAAGAACGCGCCGCGCGACCTCAATCAGGCGCTGGCCTACTTCGAAAAAGCTTCGCTGCAGGGTCACGCCCAGGCGCAGTTCAAGCTCGGCAGCATGTTTTTCCACGGCGAGGGTGTGCCGGCCAATAATGTTCAAGCCTATATCGTGCTGAAGATGGCGGCGGTGAATGGCGCGGAAGACGCGCTGGATACGGCCGACGAAGTGGCCGAAAAGATGCCCAGGGAAGAGTTGGAAGTGGCGACTCAAGTGCTGGGGCAGATCTTTCGTAAATACCTGATGGAATTGCAGAGCGCCGATGGGCGCACGCCGTTTGCGCCGCTCCCATGAAGCATGCGGTCCATTGGTGAGGGGATTCGCCTGGGTGAGAGGGCCTGCCTGAGGTGAGGGGCTTGCCTGAGGTGAGAGGCAAGCCCCCTCGCCACAACAATCCTCCCAGGCCATTCAACTCGCGTTTATTTCTCAGGCATCGGCATCGGAAACGGCATGACGTTGCCGACCGCGCCGCGGGCTTCGCTGATTTTCGGGGTGCCCAGACGCTCGACCTCATCGATGCGCACAATCGAATGCATCGGCACGAAACTTCGCACCACACCTTCAAATTGCGCTTTGAGCTTTTCTTCGCTCGGGTCGACGACCACTTGCGTGCGCTCGCCAAAGACGAACTCTTCCACTTCCAGGAAGCCCCACAGATCACTTTGATAGATCTGCTTGGCATACATTTCGTACACCTGGCCCTGGTTGAGGAAAATCACCTTATAGATTGGAGCTTCACGTTTGGTCATGGTGGGCGAGCAACACATCGGAGGATAAAAATGAGGGCGCGAACTATAGCATAGCCACCGGACGCACAGAGGTAGGAACCTGGGGACATGTTCCCTATAATGCGCGGTTCTTTGAATCACGTGATGACTGTATCCATGGCCAAGAAGCTTTACATCGAAACCCACGGTTGCCAGATGAACGAGTACGACAGCTCGCGCATGGTTGATCTGCTGGGTGAACATCAGGCCCTGGAAGTCACCGCTCGCGCTGAAGATGCCGACGTGATCCTGCTCAACACCTGCTCGATCCGCGAACGCGCCCAGGACCGGGTGTATTCCCAGCTCGGTCGCTGGCGCGAACTGAAACTGGCCAACCCGGACATGGTGATTGCCGTCGGCGGTTGCGTGGCCAGCCAGGAAGGCGCGGCAATCCGCGATCGCGCACCGTATGTCGACGTGGTGTTCGGTCCGCAAACCCTGCATCGCCTGCCGGAAATGATCGACGCCGCCCGCGCTACCAAATTGCCGCAAGTCGACGTGTCGTTCCCGGAAATCGAAAAATTCGACCATTTGCCAGAGCCGCGCATTGACGGGCCTAGCGCTTACGTGTCGGTCATGGAAGGTTGCAGCAAGTACTGCACGTTTTGCGTGGTGCCTTACACCCGCGGCGAAGAAGTCAGCCGACCGTTCGACGACGTGATTGCCGAGATCATACACCTGGCCGAAAACGGCGTGCGCGAAGTCACGCTGCTGGGGCAGAACGTCAACGGCTATCGCGGCGCCACGCACGACGGTCGTCTGGCTGATCTCGCCGAGCTGATACGCGTGGTGGCGGCAGTCGATGGCATCGACCGTATTCGCTACACCACCTCGCACCCGCTGGAGTTTTCCGACAGTCTGATACAGGCCCACGCTGAAGTACCGGAACTGGTCAAGCACCTGCACTTGCCGGTGCAGTCGGGCTCAGACCGGATTCTCTCGGCGATGAAGCGCAACCACACCGCACTGGAATACAAATCCAAACTGCGCAAACTGCGTGCGGCGGTGCCGGGCATTTGCATCAGTTCGGACTTTATCGTCGGCTTCCCGGGCGAAACCGAGAAAGATTTCGCACAGACCATGAAGTTGATTGAAGACGTCGGTTTCGACTTCTCCTACTCGTTCGTTTACAGCCAGCGCCCGGGCACGCCAGCGGCGGATCTGGCCGACGAGACGCCGGAAGTGCTTAAGAAGGAACGCCTTAATGCACTGCAACATCGCCTGAATCAGCAAGGTTTCGAAATCAGCCGACAGATGGTGGGGTCCGTTCAGCGGATTCTGGTAACCGATTATTCGAAGAAAGACCCCGGCGAACTGCAAGGTCGCACCGAGAATAATCGCATCGTCAACTTCCGCTGCGACAACCCGACCCTGATCGGCCAGTTTGCTGACGTGCATATCGATGCCGCGCAACCGCACTCGTTACGGGGCTCGCTGATCTTGTGACACTGCAATCTTCGGCTGAAAGGCTTTTGTGGCGAGGGGGCTTGCCCCCGTTCGGCGGCGAAGCAGTCGCAAAAATGCCGGGATCTCTGCGCGGCCAAATGGGGGCGAGCTCCCTCGCCACAGATCGACCGCCAGTATCCGGCATCTTTTTTAGAGCTTTCGCACCCGCCTCACTGGCGTTATCCTTGATTTCATCTTAATTGCCCCAGGGCGGCTAAATACGACCTTGAACGCACCCATAGAACCACATCGTTTCATCCTCGAGCCTTTTGAAGCTCGCCGCTTCGCTAATTTGTGCGGGCAATTCGACGAGCATTTGCGCTTGATCGAACAGCGCCTGAACATCGAGATCCGCAACCGCGGAGACCAATTCGAACTGATCGGCGACCCCAAACACACCACCTCCGCGGAAAACCTTCTGCGCCGCCTGTACCGGGAAACCAAAGGTACCGAGCTGTCGCCGGACACGGTTCACCTGTTCCTGCAGGAATCGGCCGTCGAAGCGTTGGACAACGTCTCTGCCTCCGAACCCTCCGTGGCCTTGCGCACCAAAAAAGGCATGATTCGCCCGCGTGGCTTGAACCAGTTGCGCTATGTGAAAGAAGTGCTCGGCAACGACATAAACTTCGGCATCGGCCCGGCCGGTACCGGCAAGACCTATCTGGCAGTCGCCTGTGCTGTCGATGCGCTGGAACGCGAGCAGATTCGCCGGATTCTGCTGGTGCGCCCGGCGGTTGAAGCGGGTGAAAAGCTCGGCTTTCTGCCCGGCGACCTGTCGCAGAAGATCGACCCGTACCTGCGCCCGCTCTACGACGCACTTTACGAAATGCTCGGCTTTGAACACGTGGCCAAGCTGATCGAGCGTCAAGTCATCGAAGTGGCTCCGCTGGCTTATATGCGCGGCCGCACGCTGAACAACAGTTTCATCATCCTCGACGAAAGCCAGAACACCACTGTCGAACAGATGAAGATGTTCCTGACCCGGATCGGATTTGGCTCCACTGCGGTCATCACCGGTGACATCACCCAGGTCGACCTGCCGAAAGGCACCAAGTCCGGCCTGCACCATGTGATCGAAGTACTCAAAGACGTACCGGGCATCAGTTTCACCCACTTCCAGCCCAAGGACGTGGTGCGACATCCACTGGTGCAACGCATCGTCGAAGCCTATGAGCGTTTCGAAAACCCCGTGGCCGATCCAGCGCCCAAGGACAGCCAACGCGATGCTTGAGCTCGATCTGCAACTGGCCACTGATGCATCCCTGCCAAGTGAAGCCGAGTTCCGCCAATGGTGCGAACTCGCACTGCGCCAGCGCACCGCGGACTCGGAGATGACCATTCGTCTGGTCGATGAAGCCGAGGCCCGTGAGCTGAATCTCACCTGGCGACAAAAAGATTACGCCACCAACGTTTTGTCGTTTCCGGCTGACGTACCTGACGAATTCCTCGACATTCCACTGCTGGGCGATCTGGTGATCTGCGTAGCAGTGGTCGAGCGCGAAGCGGCTGAACAAGGCAAGGAACTGAAGGCGCACTGGGCACATCTGGTGATGCACGGATGTTTGCATTTGCTCGGTTACGACCATATAGATGATGACGAAGCCGAAGAAATGGAAGCGCTGGAACGTTCGATGCTAGCGGAGTTGGGCTACCCCGACCCGTACGCGGCCGATGAACCCGAAATATCCCCTATCGTTACAACAAAGGATTCAGAGTAATCGCTATGAGCGAAGATCGATCGAGCAACGGGCAAAAGTCATGGCTGGGTAAACTTACCCAGGCTTTTGCCCACGAGCCGAAAAACCGCCAGGAGCTGCTGGAGCTGCTGCGCGATGCACACCAGAACAAACTGTTGGACAGCGAAGCGCTGGCCATCGTCGAGGGCGCTATTCAGGTTGCCGACCTGCAGGTTCGAGACATCATGGTCCCGCGTTCGCAGATGATCAGCATCAAGGCCACCCAGACACCGCGCGAATTCCTTCCAGCCGTGGTTGACTCGGCCCACTCCCGCTACCCGGTCATCGGCGAAAGCCACGATGACGTGATGGGCGTGCTGCTGGCCAAGGATCTGCTGCCGCTAATCCTCAAGGAAAACGGCGACAGCTTCAACATCAAGGACCTGCTGCGTCCGGCCACTTTTGTACCCGAGTCCAAGCGGCTGAACGTGCTGCTGCGCGAGTTCCGCGCCAACCACAATCACATGGCGATCGTGATCGACGAATACGGCGGAGTGGCCGGTCTGGTAACGATCGAAGATGTGCTGGAACAGATTGTCGGCGATATCGAAGACGAGCATGACGTCGAAGAAGACAGCTACATCAAGCCGCTGCCCAGCGGCGACTTCCTCGTAAAAGCGCTGACGCCGATCGAAAACTTCAATGAGTTCTTCGACAGCGAATTCTCCAACGACGAATTCGACACAGTGGGTGGTCTGGTGATGAGCGCGTTCGGGCACTTGCCCAAGCGTAACGAAATCACCGAAATCGGCCCGTACCGCTTCCGCATTCTGAACGCCGACAGCCGTCGGATTCACTTGCTGCGCCTGACGCCGATCGCCCGATAAAAACCAAGGATAGACATGCGCTGGATAACCCGCCCCGGCTGGCCCGGTAACCTGCTGGCCGTGGCGGCCGGTGCAATCACCACCCTGGCGCTGGCGCCGTTCGATGTCTGGCCGCTGGCACTGCTCGCGGTCGGCTTGTTCTATGCCGGTTTGCGCCAGCTGAGTCCGCGTCAGGCGCTGGGTCGCGGCTGGTGTTTCGGTTTCGGCCTGTTCGGTGCCGGGACCAGCTGGATCTACTACAGCATCCATAACTTCGGCGGCGCCTCGGTGTTGCTGGCAGGTTTTTTGATGCTGCTGTTCACGGCGGCAATTGCCTGGTTTTTCGCCCTGCCCGCGTGGATCTGGGCCCGCTGGTTGCGCCGCAACGAAGCGCCGCTGGCCGATGCGCTGGCGTTTGCCGCGTTATGGGTCGGTCAGGAAGCGTTTCGCGGCTGGTTCCTCACCGGTTTCCCGTGGCTCTATTCCGGCTATAGCCAGCTCGACGGCCCCTTGGCCGGGCTTGCCCCGGTGGGCGGCATGTGGCTGATTTCCTTCACGCTGGCACTGACGGCCGCGCTGATATTCAACGCCGCGAGGCTCCTGCGCACCGGTCGCAAAGGTTTCATCGCCGCCGGCGTGTTACTGCTGATCGGTCCCTGGGTGGCCGGCATGGCACTCAAGGAACACCCCTGGACCATCCCGTCGGGTGCTCCGCTGAGTGTTGCCGCAATTCAGGGCAATATCGAACAAAGCATGAAGTGGGACCCGGCACAGCTCAACGCGCAGCTGGCGCTTTACCGTGACATGAGCTTCAGCTCCAAACGCGTCGACCTGCTGATCTGGCCGGAAACGGCCGTGCCGGTGCTCAAGGAGTCCGCTGAAGGTTACCTGAGCATGATGGGGAAGTTCGCCGCCGAGCGGAACAGCGCCCTGATAACCGGCGTGCCGATCCGACAGGAGCTCAACCATCAGAAGCGTTTCTTCAATGGCATCACGGTCACCGGTGAAGGCGAAGGCACCTACCTCAAACAGAAACTGGTGCCGTTTGGCGAATATGTTCCATTGCAGGATCTCTTGCGCGGCCTGATCGCCTTCTTCGATCTTCCGATGTCGGACTTTGCTCGCGGGCCGGCCGATCAAGCGATGCTGCAAGCCAAGGGTTACCAGATTGCGCCATTCATTTGCTACGAAGTGGTGTACCCGGAATTTGCCGCTGGCCTCGCCGCTCGCAGCGATCTGTTGCTGACGATCAGCAACGACACATGGTTCGGCACCTCCATCGGGCCACTGCAACATTTGCAAATGGCGCAAATGCGCGCGCTTGAGGCCGGCCGCTGGATGATCCGTGCCACCAATAACGGCGTGACCGGTCTGATCAACCCGTTCGGGCAGATAACTGCGCAGATCCCTCAGTTCGAACAAGGCATTCTTTACGGTGAAGTGGTGCCGATGCACAACCTCACCCCGTACCTTGAGTGGCGCTCTTGGCCGTTGATTATTGTCTGTGTGTTGCTGTTTGGCTGGGCTCTGGTGGCTAACCGTATGGCGAAGACGGTTTAGAAGTTTGGGGGCGACTGAAAAGATCGCAGCCTCGTTTCACTCGACAACTCCTACAGGAAGAGCGCGCAATCCCTGTAGGAGCTGTCGAGTAAAACGAGGCTGCGATCTTGTGACCTTCAGCGGTAGAACAACCAATACCCGACCTGCCCAACCGCCTCATTGATCAATTGCCCACTGCGCCGGACAGATTTGGCGTCGGGTATCCAGCCACCCAACGGCTCGCCGTTAGCCACACTCAAAAAGCCCATCGGCGCCGGCACCACCTCAAACCCTGCCTGCTGGAAACTCCAGACCGAGCGCGACATATGCCACGCCTGCGTCACCACGACCACGCGCTTGATGCCTTGCGGCAGTAACATCTCGGCGCTGAACTGAGCGTTTTCCCACGTGGTGCGGCTGCGCTCTTCCTGCCAGCGCACGGTCACGCCGAAATCCTCGCGCATCGAATCTGCCATCAGGCGCGCCTCACTCGGCGGTGTGCCGTAGTGCAAACCACCCGTAGTGAGAATCGGTAAACCGGAAGCTTTGGCGAGGCGCGCGGCATAACGCTCACGGTCCAGTGCAACATCAGTTGGCTGATCGCTGCCCCAAGCGGGGTCCCCGCGCTCACGGCCCGATCCGAGCACGACGATCGCGTCAGCCCGCTGCGCCAGAGTCGCCCATTCTTCGCGACCCAACGCCGGATCATGTTCGAGGGCTTTGGCGCCCCACTCCACCGCAATCGGCAGGCTCATGAGCAAGAAGCCGCCAGAGCCCAGCGCAAAACATACGCCCGCCAGCCTCGGTCGGGTGCGACGAAACCACCAGGCAAGCGCCAGCAACAGCAACAAAATGCCGGGCGGCATCAGAAGGTGTTTAACGAAGTAACGAAAAGGCATCGAGCATCTCCAAAAGATGCCCGAAGCCTAAGTGGGTGGAACCCGGTCGACAACAGATACGCAAAAACAATTATGCTGAAGAATATGACCATAGATTATGGTTTCAATAACCCTTGCCTGAATTGCACAGAGCGCGACTTAGCTGCGTCCCTGCCAGACTGCTTGTCCTTGAGCCAGATGATCTTGGCCGAACGCGGTGCGTCGAGTTGCTTCAAGGCTTGCGACAAGCATCCTTGTGTCTCACGTTCACTGCGGTCCAGATATGCCCTGACCAGTTCAAACTCTGCAGCGCTCAAGCCACGCAACTCCAGCTCCAACGGGCGTTCATCACGCAGGCGCCCGGCCGTCTTGGCCGCATCCAGGGCCATGCCCAAACGATCAATCAGTCTTTCGTACAGCTCCGGTTTTGTAACTTTCCGCTGTGACTCAACCATCCCTCACCTCATTGAAGATAACTCTCGCTCCCCATTTAGAGCTTAGCTACCATCAACAAACCGGCTGAGTGCCGCGACCAACGGCCCTCGCAGAGGATATGCAGCGATCTGCTGCGCTAATCAGGGTTTCCCTCCGTAGAGCGCGGTCATGTATGCTACGGCGCTTCCTGTAACTCCACTTCCAGCTCGCCTGGGCAGCGAAACGCCGATTTGGCGTGATCAGCGTCCAGCGTCGCATTGAAGAGGATTAGGCCCCCCTATTCAGTTCAAAAGTAGCCATGCACGAACAATATCAGCCCCGTGAAATCGAAGCCGCCGCCCAGTCGTTCTGGGACGAGCAAAAGTCCTTTGAAGTCAGTGAACAGCCAGGCAAGGAAACCTTCTACTGCCTGTCGATGTTCCCTTACCCCAGCGGCAAGCTACACATGGGGCATGTGCGTAACTACACCATTGGCGACGTGATCTCGCGCTATCAGCGCATGCTCGGCAAGAACGTTCTGCAACCCATGGGTTGGGACGCCTTTGGCATGCCGGCGGAAAACGCCGCAATGAAAAACAACGTAGCGCCCGCCAAATGGACCTACGAAAACATCGCCTATATGAAGACCCAACTGCGCAGCCTGGGGTTGGCGGTGGACTGGTCGCGCGAAGTGACCACCTGCAAGCCGGATTACTACCGCTGGGAACAATGGCTGTTCACTCGCCTGTTCGAAAAAGGCGTGATCTACAAGAAAAGCGGCACCGTGAACTGGGACCCGGTCGACCAGACCGTCCTCGCCAACGAGCAAGTGATCGACGGACGCGGCTGGCGTTCCGGCGCGCTGATCGAAAAGCGCGAAATCCCGATGTACTACTTCAAGATCACCGCCTACGCGGATGAACTGCTGGAGAGCCTCGACGAGCTGACGGGCTGGCCTGAACAGGTCAAGACCATGCAGCGCAACTGGATCGGCAAATCCCGCGGCATGGAAGTGCAGTTCCCGTACCACGTCGACTCCATCGGCGAAGCCGGTGCACTGAAAGTCTTCACCACCCGTCCGGACACCCTGATGGGCGCGACCTATGTTGCCGTGGCCGCTGAACACCCACTGGCCACCCTGGCGGCACAGAACAATCCAGAGCTGCAGGCGTTCATCGCTGAATGCAAGGGCGGAAGCGTCGCTGAAGCCGACGTCGCCACTCAAGAGAAAAAAGGCCTGCCGACCTCGCTGTTCGTCGAACATCCGCTGACCGGCGAGAAGCTGCCGGTTTGGGTAGCCAACTATGTGCTGATGCATTACGGCGACGGCGCCGTAATGGCAGTACCGGCTCACGACGAGCGCGATTTCGAGTTCGCCACCAAGTACAACCTGCCGATCAAGTCCGTGGTTCGCACCAGTTCCGGTGACACCAACCCGGCACCCTGGCAGGACGCGTACGGCGAACACGGCACACTGATCAACTCCGGCGAATTCGACGGCCTCGACTTCGCAGGCGCTTTCGACGCCATGGAAGTTGCGCTGATCAAGAAAGAACTCGGTGCCTCACGCACCCAGTTCCGTCTGCGCGACTGGGGCATCAGCCGTCAGCGCTACTGGGGCTGCCCGATCCCGATCATCCACTGCACCGCCTGCGGTGATGTGCCGGTCCCGGAAGATCAGCTGCCCGTGGTGTTGCCGGAAGACGTGGTGCCGGACGGCGCAGGTTCGCCACTGGCGCGCATGCCCGAATTCTACGAGTGCAACTGCCCGAAATGCGGTGCACCGTCCAAACGTGAAACCGACACGATGGACACCTTCGTCGAGTCCTCGTGGTACTACGCCCGTTACGCCTCGCCGCACTATGAAGGTGGCCTCGTCGAGAAATCGGCGGCCGACCACTGGCTGCCGGTGGATCAGTACATCGGCGGTATCGAGCACGCGATTCTTCACCTGCTCTACGCGCGCTTCTTCCACAAGCTGATGCGCGACGAAGGCCTGGTGAGCTCCAACGAGCCGTTCAAGAACCTGCTGACCCAGGGCATGGTGATCGCCGAGACGTACTATCGTCGCGAAGCCAACGGCGCCTACACCTGGTTCAACCCGGCGGACGTCGAACTCGAACGCGACAGCAAGGCCAAGGTCATCAGCGCCAAGCTGATCGCGGACGGCCTGCCGGTGGAAATCGGCGGCACCGAGAAGATGGCCAAGTCGAAGAACAACGGCGTCGACCCACAGTCGATGATTGATCAGTTCGGCGCAGACACCTGCCGCCTGTTCATGATGTTCGCCTCGCCACCCGACATGAGCGCGGAATGGTCCGACTCCGGCGTCGAAGGCTCGCACCGTTTCCTCAAGCGCGTCTGGCGTCTGGCGCAAGGGCACGTTACTCAGGGCCTGCCGGGGACTCTCAACGTCGCGGGCCTGAACGATGAGCAAAAAGCCGTTCGACGTTCTATCCATCAGGCCATCAAGCAGGCCAGCCACGATGTTGGCCAGAACCATAAATTCAACACCGCCATCGCTCAGGTGATGACGTTGATGAACGTGCTGGAAAAGGCTTCGCAAGCCACCGGGCAGGATCGCGCACTGATCCACGAAGGTCTGGAAAGCGTGGTCTTGCTGCTGGCACCGATTACACCGCACATCAGCCACGAGCTTTGGAAACAACTGGGCCATGCTGAGCCGGTGATCGACGCAGGCTGGCCGGCGCTGGACGAAAGCGCACTGGTGCAGGACACCCTGCAGCTTGTCATCCAGGTGAACGGCAAGCTGCGCGGCCACATCGAAATGCCGGCCAGCGCCAGCCGTGAAGAAGTCGAAGCCGCCGCGCGGGCCAACGACAACGTGCTGCGTTTTGTCGACGGCCTGACTATTCGTAAAGTGATCGTAGTGCCCGGGAAACTGGTCAATATCGTCGCCAGCTAATTGGAGCAGGCACCGGGTGATACCTGGCGCCGAGTAAAACCTTTCGGGCCGCACGGTCGGCCCACCTGGTTTCAAGGGGAGCAACAAGATGATCAAACGCAACTTGCTGGTGATGGGCCTCGCGGTCCTGTTGAGCGCCTGCGGTTTTCAGCTGCGCGGCACCGGCACTACCGAACTGGCGATCAAGGACCTCGACCTGAGCGCCCGCAATGCCTACGGCGATACCGTCAGGCAGCTGCGCACCATGCTCGAAAGCAGCGGCGTCAAGGTCTACACCGGCGCGCCATACAAGCTGGTGCTGACCGATGAGCAGGAATCACAGCGCATTCTCAGCTACGCCGGCGCCGGTCGTACTGGCGAGTACCAGGTGAGCACGGTGCTCAGCTACGACATACGTGGCGAGAGCAATCTGCCGCTGTTGAGCGACAAGCTTGAAGTGCAGAAGGTCTTTATCCACGACGGCAACAACCTCGTGGGTTCCGATCAGGAAGCGAGCGACGTCCGCAAGGAAATCCGTCGCGAGCTGATCCAGCGCATGATGCTGCGCCTGCAACAGTTGACGCCGACTCAACTGGATCAATTGCAGCAAACTGCCGCAGCTCGGGCCAAAGCCGACGCCGACGCACTTGAAGCAGCGCAGAAGGCTGAAGCGGAAACACCGCGCCAGTCGCCTGTCGAACTGCCGCAGCAATAAGACTTGCGGGGCGCTCAGGCGCCCCGCTTGCCCTCTCTTATGAAACTTGCCCCCGCTCAACTCGGCAAACACCTGCAAGGCGTCCTCGCGCCGGTCTACATCATCAGTGGCGATGACCCGCTGTTGTGCCAGGAAGCCGCCGACGCTATTCGCAGCGCCGCCCGGCAGCAGGGCTTCGACGAACGCCAGGTATTTGCCGCTGACGCCAGTTTCGACTGGGGGACGCTGCTGCAAGCCGGGGCGAGCATGTCGCTGTTCGCCGAAAAACGCCTGCTGGAACTGCGTCTGCCGTCTGGCAAACCGGGTGACAAAGGTGCTGCGGCCTTCATCGAATACTGTTCGCGACCGGCTGAGGACACGGTGCTGCTCATCAGCTTGCCGAAGCTCGATGGCAGTGCGCAAAAAACCAAATGGGGCAAGGCGCTGGTCGAAGGTCAGCACACCCAGTTTGTGCAGATCTGGCCGGTCGATGCCAACCAGCTGCCGAGCTGGATCCGCCAGCGACTGTCTCAGGCAGGGCTTTCTGCCAGCCAGGATGCAGTGGAATTGATTGCCGCGCGAGTCGAAGGCAATTTGCTGGCCGCCGCTCAGGAAATCGAAAAACTCAAGCTGATGGCCGAAGGTGGCCAGATCACCGTTGAAACCGTGCAAGCGGCAGTGGCCGACAGTGCGCGCTTCGATGTTTTCGGCCTGACTGACGCGATCCTCAACGGTGAGGCGGCACATGCCCTGCGCATGCTTGAGGGGTTGCGCGGTGAAGGCGTCGAGCCACCGGTGATCCTCTGGGCGCTGGCGCGGGAATTGCGACTGCTGGCCAACCTGTCACTACAATACAGTCAGGGTGTGCCACTGGATAAAGCCTTCAGCTCGGCGCGGCCGCCGGTCTGGGATAAACGCAGGCCGCTGATGAGCAAAGCCCTGCAACGATATTCAGCGCCACGCTGGGCGCAGCTATTGCTGGAAGCTCAGCGCATCGACGCGCAGATCAAGGGCCAGGCGGCGGGTTCACCGTGGATGAGCCTGAGTCGGTTGGCGCTGTTGATGGCGGGTCAGAGATTGACGTTGCCTGCTGAATAAGATCAAAAGATCGCAGCCTCGTTTCACTCGACAGCTCCTACAAGATGGTCACGTTCCTTTGGCGCGTTCCTTTGTAGGAGCTGTCGAGTGAAACGAGGCTGCGATCGTTGCGTCCTACGAAACCTACCTGCAACTGTCCTATAGACAGAACCTCAACTTCGGCAGATCATTTTCCGCGCAAAAACCCACTCAATCGAGAGAACCGCTCATGAGCAAAAAGCCATCCAAAAATGGCCCCAACAAGGCCAAGTCCATCATCGCCCAGCCACTGTTCCGCAGCCGTCAGGAACGCGCCGGCAAGGGCAAAGGCAGCTACCGCCGCGAAGCCTTCCAGTCTGACAGCTGGGAGGCTTCTTACTTTCTGGCGGCCTGAAAGGCAAGCCATCGCGCAACATGTTAAGGTCTGTACCTGATTCGTACTCCCTGGACCCGTGCATGCCCCTTAGTATTTCCCGTCGTTGGCCAGTGCGCCAATTGATCGCCGCCTCCAGCCTCATTCTGCTTGTCGCCTGCGCGGAAAAACCAACCGCCGCCGACGCTCAACCGCTCCAGACCCTTCCCGTCGCGACCGCTCCTGCGGTAATTCCGCCCGTGGTGCCGACCGGTGACGACCTCAACCTTCAGCCGACCCAGACCTTCGCCGAATGGCAGGCCGGTTTCCGCAAGGACGCCCTGGCTGCCGGCATTCGCGCCGACCTGTTCGACCGCGCCTTCGCCAGTGTCAGCGTGGACGACAGCGTGATTCGTGCCGACCGCAGCCAGCCGGAATTTTCCCGACCGGTGTGGGAATACCTCGACGGTGCGCTGTCGCCGCTGCGAGTACGCAAGGGCCAGGCGCTGGTAAACCAGTACGCCGATGTCCTGCAGAGCATTGAACAGCGCTACGGCGTGGATCGTCAGGCCCTGGTGTCCGTGTGGGGTATGGAGAGCAACTTTGGCCAGTTTCAGGGCAGCAAGTCGGTGATCAATTCCCTGGCGACCCTGGCCTACGAGGGCCGGCGTCCAGGGTTTGCTCATGCGCAATTGATTGCAGCGCTGCAAATCCTGCAACAGGGCGATATCGAACCGGAGAAGATGCTCGGTTCCTGGGCCGGCGCCATGGGGCAAACCCAGTTCATTCCGACCACGTACAACACCCACGCCGTCGACTTCGATGGTGACGGCCGCCGCGACATCTGGGGCAGCCCTGCCGATGCGCTGGCGTCCACCGCGCATTATTTGCAAAGCTCGGGCTGGCAACGTGGGCAACCGTGGGGTTTCGAAGTCAAACTGCCAGGCGGCTTCGATTACGTACTGGCCGACGGCACGATCCGCAAGAGCGTTGCCGAATGGCGCCAGCTGGGCGTGACGCTGCCCAATGGAGCCCAGCCTCCCGCTGGGTCGGAAAACCTGTCTGCAGCGCTGTTGCTGCCAGCGGGTCATCGTGGCCCGGCGTTTTTGGTCCTCGACAACTTCCGCGCGATTCTCAAGTACAACAACTCGTCGTCCTATGCGCTGGCGGTAGCCCTGTTGTCCGAGCGTTTCAGCGGCGGCGGTTTGATCAGTGGCACGTGGCCGAAAGATGATATGCCGCTTAGCCGTACCGAACGTATCGAGCTGCAAACCCTCCTCAGCGCTCAGCAGTACGACGCGGGCACCGCCGACGGAATCATCGGCGCCAACACGCGCAAAGCGATCCGTAGCGCGCAGCAATCGTTCGGCTGGCCGGCAGATGGCTATCCGACTCATAAGTTGCTGGAAGGCCTTCGCAACCGCTAAAAGCTTCGCGAGCAGGCTCGCTCCCACAGGTGACCGTGTTCTCTCAGGGGGACATGGTCGAATGTGGGAGCGAGCCTGCTCGCGAAGTCTGACTGTCAGGCGATGAATGCCTAAGCCATGATCACCACATCCTGCTCCAGCACCAACTCTTTGTTCCCCGCATCCAACCGTACCAACGCGCCCATCGGCAACGTAAGGTTCGGATCACAATGCCCACTGCGCCAACCGGCCAGCACCGGTATTCGCAGCGGTTCGAACGTCTGCTTGAGCAACCGCTCGAGCGCTGCCGCATCCACTCCCGCCACATCCCCCACCAGCACCCCGCGCAGCTTGCCCAGTGTGCCAGCGAGTCGCAGATGGGTTAGCAGGCGGTCGATTCGGTACAACGGCTCATTGATGTCCTCGAAGAACAGGATCACGCCTTCCGCATCCATCTCATAAGGCGTGCCCATGGTCGCGGCGATCATCGACAGATTGCCGCCGAGCAAACGCCCGTGAGCGATGCCCGGTTCGATGGTGGTCAACGGCCACGCCACCGGATGGGCCAACAGACTGCCCGCCTTCATCTGCCCTCTGAGCATATTGAAAAACGAGGCTTGCGTAGGTTTCTGCCGGTTGCCCAACAAATCGGCGTTTAGCAGTGGCCCGTGAAACGTCACGAACCCCGCATAACGACTGATCGCCAGGTGCAGGGCGGTGATGTCGCTGTAGCCTATGAACGGCTTGGCATTGTTCTGCAGCAGCCCGAAATCGATACGGTCGAGCAAACGCGGAGTGCCGTAGCCACCGCGCAGGCAGATGATTGCATCGACCTCACAGTCCTCGAAAGCCGCATGAAGATCATTGAGACGCACATCGTCGCTGCCGGCGAGGTAGCCATCCGCTTCGTACACACCGGGGAAAATCCGCAGGGCGTAGCCGCGGGCCCGCATCCAGGCTAAGGCTTTTTCAGTGTCCAGCGCCGCGGGGCCGGCAGGCGCAATCACGCCGATCAAGCCCTCCGACGGCAAGGCTGGAACTGGCGTGTGCGGACAAAGGGTATGGGTCGGTCGGACAGTCATCCATGAATCTCCCTGTGCGATAGCGTCATGCACACAGTAGTCAGGAACGGGGACAAACAGAAGAGGATCACGCACCCCGCAAGTTGCAGGAAAGTACAGCAGTGGTTGTAGGCACCACAAAAAAACCCGCCAGGTTGAAATGACCTGGCGGGCATTTTAATCAGGACGACATCAATTCCGCCTTGACCAGCTTCGCCTGCTCATCAGCGTGGTACGAAGAACGCACCAGCGGACCGGACGCGACGTTTTTGAAGCCCATCTTGTAACCTTCCTCGGCGAACCAGGCGAAGGTATCCGGGTGCACAAAACGCTGGACCGGCAGGTGACTGCGCGAAGGCTGCAGGTACTGGCCTAGGGTCAGCATATCGATGTCGTGCTCACGCATGCGCTTCATGACTTCGATGACTTCTTCGTCGGTTTCGCCCAGACCCAGCATCAGGCCGGATTTGGTCGGAATGTGCGGCATCATCTGCTTGAAGCGTTGCAGCAGGGTCAGCGACCACTGGTAGTCCGAGCCCGGACGCGCTGCCTTGTAGAGGCGTGGCACGGTTTCCAGGTTGTGGTTGAAGACGTCAGGCGGCTCGGCGGCAGTGATTTCCAGCGCGACGTCCATGCGTCCACGGTAATCGGGGACCAGGGTTTCGAGCTGTACGTTTGGCGACAGCTTGCGGATCTCGCGGATGCAGTCGGCAAAGTGCTGCGCACCGCCGTCACGCAAGTCGTCGCGGTCAACCGAAGTGATCACTACGTACTTGAGCTTGAGATCGGCAATCGCGATGGCGAGGCTTTGCGGCTCGTTGACGTCCAACGGTTTCGGACGACCGTGACCGACGTCGCAGAACGGGCAGCGACGGGTGCAAATGTCGCCCATGATCATGAACGTCGCGGTGCCGCCGGAGAAGCATTCGCCCAGGTTCGGGCAGGACGCTTCCTCGCACACGCTGTGCAGTTTGTGTTTGCGCAGCAGCGCCTTGATGCGGTCGACCTCCGGCGAAACCGGAATACGCACGCGGATCCAGTCGGGTTTCTTCGGCAGTTCGGTGGTCGGGATGATCTTCACCGGGATGCGTGCAACCTTCTCGGCGCCGCGCAGCTTGACGCCGGCTTCAACCTTGGCACGCGGGGCCGGACGCTCGGTAACATCCAGCGTCGGGATCATGGTTTGCACTGCATCAGTAGTCATATCAGTCGATTCCGCCCGTGAGGGTCGTCTGCTCAGCATAGTCGAGGTGTTTGACGAGCTGCGCACGCAGCCGGGCACTTACCTCGGCAAATTCAATCGATCCTGCGTGATCGCTCAGCTGGGTCATCGCCAGCCCGGCGTAACCGCAGGGATTAATCCGTCGAAACGGTTCCAGGTTCATGTCCACATTCAGGGCCAGGCCATGAAACGAACAACCATGGCGGATCCGCAGACCCAACGAGGCAATTTTTGCCCCGTTAACGTAGACACCCGGTGCATCTGCCTTGGCCGCCGCCGTCACGCCATAACTGGCCAACAGCTCGATCAGGCAATGTTCCATACGAGTGACCAGCTCTCGCACACCGAAACCCAACTTGCGCACGTCGAGCAACAGGTAGGCCACTAATTGACCGGGACCGTGATAAGTCACCTGACCACCACGGTCGACCTGCACCACCGGTATATCACCTGGCAGCAGCAAATGTTCGGCCTTGCCGGCCTGACCCTGGGTGAACACTGGAGGGTGCTCGACCAACCAGATTTCGTCGGCGGCTTCGCTGCCGCGTTCGTTGGTGAAGCGTTGCATGGCATGCCAGACCGGCTCGTAAGCCATCTGGCCGAGCTCTCGAAAGCCCAGCGTGCCAGACATCACAACACCATGTGTACGAAACCGGTAGCGCGCAACTCGCTGTTTATGTCGTACAGCTGTTCCTGACCGGTGGCGATGATATGCAGCTGGATAGTCGTGTATTTGCCGTTGGTACTCTGACGCTCGGCCAGGGTCTTGTGATCTACGGTGGCGTGTTTCTCAAGGATCGCGATGATCTTGTCCTTGAAACCCACGCCGGTGTCGCCGATTACCTTGATCGGATAATCCGCGCAGGGGAACTCGATCTTTGGCGCCTTTACTTCGGTGTCTGTCATGGCGTAACGGCCTCGTAAGCCGTGGCAACGGACATGGCCCCGCTCCGGACCGGAGCGAGGCCATGCAAGTCCACACTAAATCAGTTGAACAAGCCGTAGAAGAATAGACGGATGCTATCCCACATGCGACGGAAGATACCACCCTCCTCGACGCCATCCAGAGCGATCAGGTCGGCGCTGTGCACGACCTTCTCGTCCAGCTTCACTTCGACTTTACCAATCACGTCGCCCTTGGCGATAGGTGCAATCAGTTGCGGGTTCATGGTCATGCTGGCGGCAAGCTTCTTCAGCTGACCCTTCGGCAGGGTCATGGTCAGGTCTTGGGCAAGGCCGGCCTTGACTTGGTTGGTGGTGCCTTTCCAGACCTGCGCCTGAGCCAGCTCCGTGCCTTTCTGATAAAAGGTCTGGGTTTCGAAGAAACGGAAACCGTAGGTCAGCAGCTTCTGGGTTTCAGAAGCACGCGCCACTTCGCTGTTGGTGCCGAACACCACGGCGATCAGGCGCATGCCATCACGTACCGCCGAAGACACCATGCAGTAGCCGGCCTCTTCGGTGTGGCCGGTTTTCAGGCCGTCTACGGTCTTGTCGCGCCACAGCAGCAGGTTGCGGTTAGGCTGCTTGATGCCGTTCCAGAAGAATTCTTTCTGCGAGTAAATGGCGTAATGCGCCGGATCTTCATGGATGATCGCGCGGGCCAGCACGGCCATGTCGTGCGCCGACGAGTAGTGCTCAGGGTTCGGCAGACCGGTCGGGTTCATGAAGTGACTGTTGGTCATGCCCAGGTCAGCCACGGTTTTGTTCATCATGTCGGCGAATGCGTCTTCGCTGCCGGCGATGTGCTCGGCGAGCGCAACACTGGCGTCATTACCCGACTGAATGATGATGCCGTGCAGCAGATCACTCACAGTGACCTGCGAGCCGACTTTGATGAACATCCGCGAACCACCGGTACGCCAGGCGTTTTCGCTGACCGTCACCGGATCGTTTTCGCCAATCTGGCCACGACGGATTTCCAGGGTCGCGAGGTACGCGGTCATCAGCTTGGTCAGGCTGGCCGGTGGCAGACGCTGGTCACCGTTGTTCTCGACCAGCACGTTACCGCTGCTGGCATCCATGAGCACGTAGGATTTAGCCGCCAGTTGAGGTGGCGACGGCATCATCTCGACCGCGAAGGCGGCAGGCGAGAGGAGCAGCGGGACTAACAGGCAAACGCGTTTGGCAAAGGTGGTGATGTTCATCCGTCTCTCGAAATCGCTAATGGAAACTGCCCGGGGGCAAAACTAATCTGATGACTTTCTAAAGAGCCATCGCGTGTTCAGCTGTTCACTCAGAACCCTGGCCGGGCTTTTGTTCTTCAGCGAGCCAACAACCAGATTCACCGCCAAATGGCGAGTGAACCGTCAATCAGGTACCACGTATTACTCGGCGGTGACCACGCTCGGCGAACCGAGATTGGCCAGACGCACGCTGTTCTGTACTTGCTGGATTTCATTCGGCGAGCCGATGGGTCCGAGGCGAACCCGGTGCAAGGTCTGTTGGTTACGCACGATCGAACTGATGAACACCGGAGCGCTCACCATCCCGCTGAGCTTCGATCTCAGGAGTTCTGCAGCGTCCGGGTTGGCGAACGCGCCCACCTGCAGATACTGGCCAGACGCTGGCACAGAAGCGTTTTTTTTTGCATCGATCTGCACGGGCACTACGGCCGCAGCATGCTGCTGCGGCGGCGGCGTCCATTGCTCAACGGTGCCGGTTGAAGCCGTCAGCACCGGGGCGTTATTTTGCGCAATTTTCGGTTCGTTCAGCATCAACGGTGCCGGGCGCCCTTTGGCGGCCCACCATTGTTGAGGGTCAATGCCTTCTACCTTGACTCGTGCGGTACCGGTTTCGGCATAGCCCAGTTTCTTCGCGGCGGCGTACGACAAGTCGATGATCCGGTCGGAGTAGAACGGGCCACGGTCGTTCACACGCAGGACAACTGTCTTGTTATTGTCCAGATTGGTTACGCGAACGTAACTGGGCAATGGCAACGTCTTGTGGGCGGCACTCATGCCGTACAGGTCATAGACCTCGCCGTTGGCGGTGTTCTGCCCGTGAAACTTGGTGCCGTACCAGGACGCCGTGCCCGATGCCACGTAGGTTTTCGATTCCTGCAACGGGAAGTAGGTCTTGCCCAGCACAGTGTAAGGGTTGGCTTTATAAGGACCGCTGTGCAGGGTCGGGGTGGCATCGGGGATACGCGAAACATCGACGTCCCACCACGGCGCACCATCTTTGTGAGCGCGGTTGATGTCCAGTCCCGGGGTTGCACGCACAGCGGTTGAAGGAGACTTTGTCGGCGTCGGCGAGCGGCTGGTCGAACAGCTGGCAACCAGCAGCGCCAAGCCGGCGAACGCCATCAGCTTCAGGGGTTGATTCATAGGCAATGCCCGCATTACTTGACGCCCCGTGCTTGGACCAGCTGTTCAGACAGTTGATGTACGGCCATGGCGTACATCACGCTGCGGTTATAACGCGTGATTGCGTAAAAATTCTTCAGGCCCATCCAGTTCTCAGGGCCGCTGTCACCTTCCAGGCGGAATGCCGTGACCGGCATATCATCGCGCAGCGCATCATGACTTGACCACCCCAACGCTCGCAACTCCCCGACGGTTTTAGTCGGTTCGATGCCCGTGGTCAAACCTTCGTCGGCCTGCTCGCCCTGTACATCAGCGCGACTGACCACGGGTTCGCCGGCCACCCAACCATGACGTTTGAAGTAACTGGCAACACTGCCGATGGCATCGTCAGGGTTGGTCCAGATGTTGATGTGCCCATCACCGTCGAAATCCACCGCGTAGGCGCGGAAGCTGCTCGGCATGAACTGCGGCAGCCCCATCGCCCCGGCGTAAGAGCCTTTGAGCGTCAGAGGATCCACCTGTTCTTCGCGAGCCAGCAAGAGGAATTCACGCAGCTCCTTGCGGAAGAATTCAGCGCGGGGAGGATAGTCGAAGCCCAGGGTCGACAACGCATCGATCACTCGGAAGTTGCCGGTATTGCGGCCGAAAAAGGTCTCAACGCCAATGATAGAGACAATTACCTGCGCCGGTACGCCGTATTCCTGTTCGGCCCGGGCCAGCACCGCTTCGTGCTGGCGCCAGAAGTCCACACCACGGGCGATGCGCGCGTCGGTGATGAACATTGGCCGGTATTCTTTCCACTGTTTGACCCGCTCGGCAGGCCTGGAGATGGCGTCGAGAATCGACTGCTTGCGCTCGGCTTCGCGCAACACGCCCATCAGCTGTTCACCGGCAAAACCATAGTCGCGGGTCAGTTCACCGACGAATTCAGCCACCTGGGGCGAGCCTTCGTAATCGCCGGCCGACGCTTCACGCGCAGTGCCAAGGATGCCCACCAGGCCGACCCACGGCGCATATCGAGTCGCCCAGCCACGCATTGCTTGCATTGAACTCTTCACCTTATTCAAACCTGTGCGATCCACTTACGATGGGTATGGATCGACATCAAAACCCCAAACGCTGACAGTAGCGTCACCAGCGAAGTTCCTCCGTAGCTAATGAATGGCAACGGCACCCCTACAACCGGCAACAGGCCACTGACCATACCGATGTTGACGAAAACGTAAACAAAAAACGTCATGGTCAACGCTCCGGCGAGCAATTTGCCGAACAATGTCTGGGCCTGGGCGGTAATCACCAACCCGCGACCGATCAGTAACAGGTAGATCAGCAGCAGTGCGCAGATGCCCACAAGACCGAACTCTTCACCCAGCACCGCAATAATGAAGTCGGTGTGGCTTTCCGGCAGGAAGTCCAGGTGTGACTGGGTGCCCAGCAACCAGCCTTTGCCGAATACGCCGCCGGAACCGATGGCGGCTTTCGACTGAATGATGTTCCAGCCTGTGCCGAGCGGGTCGCTTTCCGGGTCGAGGAAGGTCAGTACGCGCTGCTTCTGGTAGTCGTGCATGACGAAATACCACATGGCGATCGCCACAGGCACAGTCGCGGCGAGCACGCTCATGATCCAGCGCCAGCGCAGGCCACCCATGAACAGCACAAACGCGCCGCCCGCGAGAATCAGCAGCGAAGTGCCGAGGTCGGGTTGGCGCACGATCAGAATGAACGGCAGGCCGATCAGGAACAGACTGACGCCGACGTGCTTGAGCTGCGGCGGCAATGTGCGCTTGGACAAGTACCAGGCGATGGTCGCCGGCATGAGGATCTTCATGAATTCCGAAGGCTGGAAGCGGATCACCCCGGGGATGTTGATCCAGCGCGTGGCGCCCATTGCGTTGTGGCCCATCACATCCACTACCACCAGCAGCAGCACGCCGATTACATAGCCGACCGGAACCCAACGTGCCATGAAGCGCGGCTCGAATTGAGCGATGACAATCATCGACACCAGACCGATGCCGAAAGATGTGGCTTGCTTGGCCAGCAGATCCCAGCTCTTGCCGCTCGCCGAATAAAGAACGAACAGGCTGCCGGCGGCCAGCATTAGCAGCAAAATCAGCAACGGGCCGTCGATGTGCAGGCGTTGCAGCAGCGTCGCACGACGACGCATCACATCCTCGCTGGAGAGGATGCGATCAAAATTACTCTTCACGGGCCGTAGCCTCCGCACTGATAGGGCTGGCGTATTCGGCCTTGAGGTGGCCTTCCTGATCCAGCAGCCAGGCGTCCATGATCTGACGCACTACCGGCGCGGCAACACCGGAACCGGACTCGCCGTTCTCGACCATCACCGACACCACGATCTTCGGGTTGTCGGCCGGTGCGAAGCCGACGAACAGGGCGTGGTCGCGATGGCGCTCCTGAACCTTGGAACGGTCGTACTTCTCGCCTTGCTTGATCGCCACGACCTGGGCCGTACCGCTTTTGCCGGCAATGCGGTATTGCGCGCCGATCGCCGCTTTGCGCGCCGTTCCCCGGGCGCCGTGCATCACTTGTTGCATGCCGTGGTTGACCTTGGTCCAGTCGGACGGGTCACGCAGAATGATGTCAGGCATCGGGTTGTCATCCTTTGGCCGCTCACCTTCGACTGTCTTGGCCAGGTGCGGTCGATTCCAGATGCCTTTATTCGCCACCAGTGCCGTGGCCTGGGCCAACTGCAGCGGGGTCGACTGCATGTAGCCCTGACCGATCCCCAGAATCAGCGTTTCGCCCGGGAACCAGGCTTGCCGGCGGGTCGCGCGCTTCCATTCCCGCGTCGGCATCAGCCCTGCGGACTCCTCGAACATGTCCAGCGAGACCTTCTGGCCGATGCCGAACTTGCTCATGTACGCCGACAACCGGTCAATCCCGAGCTTGTGCGCCAGATCGTAGAAATAGGTGTCGTTGGAACGCATGATCGCCGTGTCGAGGTCAACATAGCCGTCGCCGCTACGGTTCCAGTTACGGTATTTGTGGTCGTAGTTAGGCAATTGGTAATAGCCGGGATCGTAGACCCGACTCGACGCAGTCACGACGCCAGCATCCAGCCCGGCGATCGCCACCGCCGGCTTGATCGTCGAACCTGGCGGGTACAACCCGCGCAACACGCGGTTGAACAGCGGCCGATCGATGGAATCGCGCAGCTCGGCGTAGGCCTTGAAGCTGATGCCAGTGACGAACAGGTTCGGATCGAAACTCGGCTGACTGACCATCGCCAGTACTTCACCGGTCGCCGGATCCAGCGCCACCACCGCACCACGGCGTCCGCCCAGCGCGGCTTCGGCGGCTTCCTGCAATTTGATGTCCAGGCTCAGGACGATGTCCTTGCCCGGAATCGGATCTGTTCGTTTGAGCACCCGCAAAACGCGGCCTCGAGCGTTGGTTTCGACCTCCTCATAACCCACCTGGCCGTGCAACTCGGGCTCATAGAAGCGCTCGATGCCGGTTTTGCCGATGTGGTGAGTACCGCTATAGTTGACCGGATCGAGCGTCTTCAGCTCTTTCTCGTTGATCCGGCCCATGTAGCCCACCGAGTGCGCAAAATGCGCGCCCTGCGGATAATGCCGCACCAACTGCGCCACCACTTCAACGCCGGGCAGGCGGAACTGGTTCACGGCGACTCGGGCGATCTGCTCTTCGGTCAATTCGAACAGGATCGGCACCGGCTCGAATGGCCGACGCCCCTGGCGCATGCGTTTCTCGAAGATCACCCGGTCTTCCGGGGTCAACTCCAATACTTCCACAATCACGTCGAGCACTTGCTGCCAGTCGCCGGAGCGCTCGCGGGTCATGCTCAGGCTGAAGCTGGGTCGGTTGTCGGCCACCACCACGCCATTGCGGTCGAAAATCAATCCGCGGGTTGGCGGAATCGGCTGCACATGGACACGGTTGTTCTCCGACAGGGTCGAGTGATACTCGTACTGGATCACCTGAAGAAAATACAACCGCGCGATCAGCACACAAATCAGCGCCACCACTGCAATTGCACCGAACACGACACGGCCACGCACCAGACGGGCGTCTTTTTCGTGGTCCTTGATGCGGATCGGCTGGGGCATGAGGCAGAACTACTTGTGATAGGGGTGACCGGACAGAACTGTCCAGGCACGATACAGCTGTTCGCCGATGAGAATCCGCACCAGCGGGTGCGGCAGCGTCAAGGGCGAGAGCGACCAGCGCTGATCAGCGCGGGCACAGACTTCCGGCGCCAGTCCTTCCGGGCCGCCGACCATGAAATTGACCGTGCGCGAGTCCAGCCGCCAGCGATCGAGTTCGACCGCCAGTTGCTCGGTGCTCCAGGGCTTGCCGTGGACTTCGAGAGTCACAACCCGCTCGTTCGACCCGACCTTGGCCAGCATGGCCTCGCCTTCCTGGCGGATGAAGCGCGCCACGTCAGCGTTCTTGCCACGGGTGTTGAGCGGTATTTCCACCAGTTCCAGCGCCAGCTCGGACGGAAGACGCTTGGCATATTCATGCCAGCCTTCTTCCACCCATTTGGGCATGCGTGAACCGACGGCGATCAGTCGCAGTCGCACAGCGGGCCCTTATTGCTGGTCTTTGTTGAGCTTGGTGAAATGCTCATGGGTGTTTTCCGGGCTGTGGTGAGCAGCGCTGGCCGAACGGCTTTGCTCGGCACCGGCCCACAGGCGCTCCAGGTCGTAGAACTGGCGTGCCGAGGCAGTCATCATGTGCACGATGACGTCGTCCATGTCCAACAGAACCCAGTCGCTGTCGCCCTTGCCTTCTTCGCCCAGTGGCTTGACGCCCAGGGCTTTGACGGCTTCGCGGACCTTGTCCAGCATCGCGCCGATCTGGCGGTTCGATGTACCGGTGGCGATGATCATGAAGTCAGTGATGCTCTGCTTTTCACGGACGTCGATGACCTGGATGTCCTGGCCTTTTACGTCTTCCAGGGCTGCAACGGCAACCTTGACCAGCTCTTCACCGCGCAGCTCCGGCCCGGTCGGAGCCTCTACTGGCAGCGGTGCGCTCTTGAATGTGCCTTTGCGCTTTACTTTAGCTACGTCTTTGTCAGTCATATAAAACTCGTTTTGCTCGTGTGTTCGGGTGGTTCAATACACGTTGTGGCACGTGCCTTGAAGCACTCCCATTCAGTTCGACGCACGGTAAAGCCCGTGCGCATCGATATAGGCCAGGACCGCGTCGGGCACCAGGAAACGTACCGACTTACCGCTGGCCAGCAGTTGACGGATCTGGGTGGCGGATACCGCGAGCGGTGTCTGCCAGACGAATGCAATCTGTCCGCTCGGCCCTTTCAGGGCCAGCGGGTCGCTCACCGAGCGCGCTGCCAGCAGGTTGCGCAGGGCATCCGGCGGTTCGCTGTCGGCATCCGGGCGTTGCAGCACCAGGATGTGGCAATGCTGGAGCAACTCTTCCCAGCGGTGCCAAGTGGGCAGGCCGCAAAATGCGTCCCAGCCCAGAAGCAGAAAAACCTGGTCTTGCGAGGCCATTTCGGCACGCATCAATTCCAGGGTATCGATGGTGTAGGACGGCTTGTCCCGCTGCAACTCGCGTGCGTCTACCCGCAACGGCGCCACACCGGCCACCGCGCACTCGACCATCGCCAGTCGGTCCTTCGCCGACACTTGCGGCGTGCCGCGATGAGGCGGCCGCGCACTCGGTGTCAGGCGTAATTCATCCAGCGCCAGCGATTCGGCAACTTCCAGCGCGCCACGCAAATGGCCGATATGCACCGGATCGAACGTCCCGCCCAGCATGCCGATGCGTCGTGGCGCAGGGGCGCAGGGAGGGCTCGACGCTGACGGATTGAGGTCGCTCAAGTCAAACCGACGCCTGGCCGCGCAACTGGCCATCTCCGACCACAATGTATTTCTCGCAGGTCAGACCTTCGAGACCCACCGGGCCGCGGGCGTGCAGCTTATCAGTAGAAATGCCAATCTCGGCACCCAATCCATATTCGAAGCCATCGGCGAAGCAGGTTGGGGTGTTGATCATCACCGACGAGGAATCGACTTCAGCCACGAATCGCCGGGTCTCGCCGACGTTTTCACTAACGATCGAGTCGGTGTGATGCGAGCCATGCCTGTTGATGTGTTCAATGGCGTGATCCAGACCGTCAACCACGCGAATCGAAAGGATCGGCGCCAGATATTCGGTATTCCAGTCTTCTTCAGTCGCAGCGCTGGCATCGATGATTGCCAGCGTACGCTCGCAACCGCGCAGCTCAACACCTTTTTCGCAAAACTGGGCGGCCATGGGCGGCAGAAAATCTTTCGCAACAGCTTGATCCACCAGCAACGTTTCCATCGCCCCGCAGATGCCATACCGGTAAGTCTTCGCGTTGAACGCGATGCGCTGTGCTTTTGGCAGTTCGGCGTTGGCACTGACGTAGACATGGCAAATGCCGTCCAGATGCTTGATCACCGGCACACGTGCGTCACGGCTGACCCGCTCGATCAGCCCACGGCCTCCGCGGGGGACGATGACATCGACGTATTCAGGCATGGTGATGAGCGCGCCGACGGCGGCGCGGTCGGTGGTTTCGACAACCTGGACCACGGCCGCCGGCAAATCGGCTTCAGCCAGGCCGCGCTGAATGCAGGCGGCGATAGCGCGATTGGAGTGAATGGCTTCAGAGCCGCCACGCAAGATGGTTGCATTGCCGGACTTGAGGCACAGGCTGGCAGCATCGATGGTCACATTCGGTCGGGATTCGTAGATAATCCCGATCACGCCCAGCGGCACGCGCATCTTGCCCACCTGAATGCCCGACGGTCGAAAGCTCATGTCGCGGATTGCACCGACCGGGTCCGGCAAGGCTGCCACCTGGCGCAAGCCGACGATCATGCCGTCGATCCGCTCCGGCGTCAGCGCAAGACGTTCAAGCAACGCAGGTTCCAGACCACTGGCGCGACCGGCCGCCATATCCAGCTCGTTGGCCACGACAAGTTCAGCGCGTGCGGCGTCCAGCGCATTGGCGGCGGCCTGCAAGGCGCGGTTTTTCTGCGCGGTGCTGGCACGGCCAATGACGCGAGAGGCTTCGCGGGCAGCGCGACCCAGGCGGGTCATGTAGTCAAGAACGGACTCAGTCATGGTCTGGCGTGGTCTTGCAAAGAGGAAAGCGGCAGATTATAGCTGCCGCGCCCCGGGACTAACAGCAGTGACGGGCGGATGGTCGAAATGGATCGCGATTTGCCGACGTTCAGCCGGAATTAAGCTTGGCGTTGGTATCATCAAGACTCAATCAGCCTTGATAAACGTGTACATCATGTCCAACCTGACTGTTCCCACCGTTATCACGCGCCTTCCCATGGGCCTCCCCGACGCTTTTTTCGACCGCGACGCGCAACTGCTGGCGCGTGATCTACTGGGCAAAGTCATTCGGCACCGGGTCGGCGAGCTGTGGCTCAGCGCGCGAATCATTGAGACCGAGGCGTATTACTTCGAAGAAAAAGGCAGCCACGCTTCGCTCGGCTATACAGAAAAGCGTAAGGCTTTGTTTCTGGATGGTGGCCACATCTATATGTATTACGCCCGCGGTGGCGATTCGCTGAACTTCAGCGCCAAGGGCCCGGGCAACGCAGTACTGATCAAATCCGCCTATCCATGGGTCGATGAGTTGAGCGGGCCTGCGAGTCTGGCCCAGATGCTGCTGAATAACCCTGATGCCCAGGGCCGCCCTCGCCCGTCGCAAAAACTCTGCGCCGGGCAGACGTTGCTGTGCAAGGCGTTGGGTTTGAAGGTGCCAATGTGGGATGCGAAACGTTTCGACCACGAATGGATGCTGGTGGAGGATGTCGGCACGCAACCGACTCAAATCATCCAAACCACCCGACTGGGCATTCCGACGGGCCGCGACGAGCACTTGATGTACCGCTTCGTCGACGCGGCGTATGCGCCGTATTGCACGAGGAACCCGCTGCGCCGGGGACAGGTCGAAGGGCGGGACTATTTTTTGCTTCCTGACAGTGGCTGACTCTGCAGGAGATTCCGTGGTGCGGGGGCTTGCTGTGGTAAAGGGCTCGCTGCGGTGAAGGGGCTCGCTTTGGTGAAGGGCTTGCTGTGGTAAAGGGGCTCGCTTTGGTGAAGGGCTTGCTGTGGTAAAGGGGCTCGCTGTGGTGAAGGGCTTGCTGTGGCGAGGGGGCTTGCCCCCGTTTGAGTGCGTAGCACTCACAAGCATTTATGGCATATCAGCAACTTTGGGGCCGCTGCGCAGCCCGACGGGGGCAAGCCCCCTCGCCACGGGTGCCCCTAAAGGGATGGTGGACGTTTTATCGATCGCGTTCTTCCCCAGGAATTTTGAACATTCAATGGAGTTGTTTTTATGGGCCCATGGCTCGATAGCGTGACCGGATGGCTGGCGGCAAATCCGCAATGGCTGGCTGCGGCAGTATTTATTGTGGCCTTCGTGGAATGTCTGGCGATTGCCGGGCTGATCGTTCCCGGCACGGTGTTGCTGTTTGCCGTGGCAGTGCTGGCCGGCAGTGGCGCGCTGTCGCTGAGCGAGACGCTGTTGCTGGGATTTGTGGCCGGCGTACTCGGCGACTTTGTTTCCTACTTCATTGGTCGCCATTTCCACCAGAACATCCGGCGTTTGCCCGGTCTGCGGCATCATCCGGAGTGGATCGGCAGCGCCGAAACCTACTTCCAGCGCTACGGCATCGCCAGCTTGCTGGTAGGGCGCTTCATCGGCCCGCTGCGCCCGATGCTACCAATGGTAGCCGGGATGTTCGACATGCCTTTCCCGCGCTTTGCCGCGGTCAGTCTATTGGCCGCCGCTGGTTGGAGCGTGGCGTATCTGTTACCCGGCTGGGCCACCGGTGCGGCGATTCGCCTGCCACTTCCGGAAGGTTTCTGGATGGAAGCCGGGATTGTCGCCGGCAGTATCGCGGTAATGGTCGGTTTGAGTGTAACCAGCAGTTTACGCCAACACCGCAAGGCAACGATTTTGATCTCCAGCATGGGGGTGTTGATTCTCGCGGGGCTGTTCATCGGCTATCCGCACCTGACCGCGCTCGACCAAGGCGTGATGACACTGGTGCAGGAACATCGCAGCACCACCCTGGATGAAATCGCTGTCACCTTTACGTTGATCGGCGAGTTCCGCAACATGCTCGTGTTCAGCATATTGCTGACGTCTTTGCTATTGCTGACGCGGCAATGGCGACACGCAGTTTTCGCCGGCAGCACGCTGCTGTTGACCGCTCTGGCCAACACGTTCACCAAACAGTTTTTCGCCCGGGTGCGCCCGGAAGTTCTCAGCGATCCACTGACGACCTTCAGCATGCCCAGCGGTCACGCCTCCGGCGCCTTTGCACTGTTTTTGACGCTGGCCGTGCTGGCCGGTCGCGGACAGCCGCCGAGAATGCGCCTGACGTGGTTATTCATTGCATGTATTCCAGCGTTGATGATTGCGCTTTCCCGCGTCTATCTGGGCGCGCACTGGCCGACTGACGTCATTGCCGGGGCCATGCTCGCGTCGTGCGTGTGTGCAGCAAGCCTGTGGCTGAATCAGCGCAAGATGCAGCTCAATGCCATGCCCTTCAGGGTCTGGTGGCTGATTCTGCCGGCACTGCTGGCGCTGTTCAGCTTCTTTGCACTGCGGCACTTGCCCAATGCGATGCTGCGTTATTCCTACTGACACAGACCTGTAACCGCCTCGCTACAACCCTGTAGCAGCTGCCGAGCCTGCGAGGCTGCGTTCGAGGACGCAGTCCTCGCCAGGTCATTTTTGGCAGTCAAAGCCGGACGCAGCCTCGCGGTGCTCGGCAGCTGCTACAGGCATAGAGGCTGCATTCGAGGCACTTGCCCAATGCGATGCTGCGTGATTCCTACTGACACAGACTGTAACCGCCTCCCTCAACCCTGTAGCAGCTGCCGAGCCTGCGAGGCTGCGTTTGAGGACGCAGTCCTCACCGAGTCATTTTTGGCAGTCAAAGCCGGACGCAGCCTCGCGGTGCTCGGCAGCTGCTACAGGCATAGAGGCTGCGTTTGAGGCACTTGCCCAATGCGATGCTGCGTTATTCCTGCTGACACAGACTGTAACCGCCTCCCTCAACCCTGTAGCAGCTGCCGAGCCTGCGAGGCTGCGTTTGAGGACGCAGTCCTCACCAAGTCATTTTTGGCAGCTAGAACCGGACGCAGCCTCGCGGTGCTCGGCAGCTGCTACAGGCATAGAGGCTGCGTTCGAGGCACTTGCCCGATGCGATGCTGCGTGATTCCTACTGACACAGACCTGTACTCGCCTCGCTGCAACCCTGTAGCAGCTGCCGAGCCTGCGAGGCTGCGTTTGAGGACGCAGTCCTCACCAAGGCATTTTTGGCAGTCAAAGCCGGACGCAGCCTCGCGGTGCTCGGCAGCTGCTACAGGCATAGAGGCTGCATTCGAGGCACTTGCCCGATGCGATGCTGCGTTATTCCTACTGACACAGACTGTAACCGCCTCGCTGCAACCCTGTAGCAGCTGCCGAGCCTGCGAGACTGCGTTTGAGGACGCAGTCCTCACCAAGTCATTTTTGGCAGCTAGAACCGGACGCAGCCTCGCGGTGCTCGGCAGCTGCTACAGGCATAGAGGCTGCGTTTGAGGCACTTGCCCAATGCGATGCTGCGTGATTCCTACTGACACAGACTTGTACTCGCCTCGCTGCAACCCTGTAGCAGCTGCCGAGCCTGCGAGGCTGCGTTTGAGGACGCAGTCCTCACAAGTCATTATTGGCAGTCAAAGCCGGACGCAGCCTCGCAGGCTCGGCAGCTGCTACAGAAAATACAGGCGGCTGTCAGGCGAACAACTCGCCCTGCAATTCGTCCAGCAACGCCTGGATCGCATCCAGCCGTTGCTGCGGATCGTCGAGTTGCAGCAGATCAATCTTGTCCATTTCAGCAAACGGCAACAAGTACGCCAACTGATTAGCCAATGACTGTTGCCCCGTCGCCTCGGTGCCCATGTTGAGCGCTTCGACCATCGGGTGTTCGGCCAACGCCTTGAGCAGTGCGACCAAGTCCGCATCCTCATCCTGCAGCGGCTGCTCGGGCTCATCCTCCAGCCACTCGACCTCGGCAACCGTCAACTGGTCACGTTGCACCTCGGTGCGCAACACATGAAAACGCCGCCCACCTTGCACGCGGATGCCCAGCAGACCGTTTTCCTGCTGCTTGAAATCGGTGATCACGGCTTCGCAGCCCACCAGCGCATAACCGGCCGGCGCGATGCCCACCTCTTCGCCCTCAAGGATGCACACCACACCAAAACCGCTGCCCTGTTTCATGCAGCGACCAATCATGTCGAGGTAGCGCGCCTCGAAAATCTGCAGATCGAGGATGCACCCCGGAAACAGCACCGTATTCAGCGGGAAAAGCGGCATGCTCATAGACATTTCCTTACACCACCATCGACACCGCCAACGGCAGGAACACTGCCGTGGCCACGCCCATCAGACTCATCGCCAGCGCCGCAAAGGCGCCGCATTCTTCGTTTTCCTGCATGGCCACCGCCGTGCCGACCGCGTGGGCAGTCATGCCCAGCGCCATACCGCGCGCTTCAGGGCTGAGCACCCCAAGCCGAGTCAGCAGGCTCGGACCAAAAATGGCCCCGATTACCCCGGTGATCAGCACGAACACCGCCGCCAGCGCCGCGACACCACCAATCTGCTCGGCCACCAGCATGGCAATCGGCGAGGTCACCGACTTGGGCGCCATGGTCATCAGAATCATGTGTTCGGCGCCAAACGACCAACCCAGCAAAACACCCATGCCCGTGGCGACTACCCCGCCTATCACCAGCGTAGTAAATATCGGCCAGAACAACTGCCGGATCCGCCGCAGGTTCAGGTAGAGCGGCACGGCCAATGCCACCGTAGCGGGACCGAGCAAAATGCTGAGGATCTCTGTGCTCTTGCGGTATTCGGCATAACTCAGCCCGCAGCCCACCAACACTGCGATCACCAACAACATGGAGACCAGCACCGGTTGCAAAAAGATCCAGCGGGTTTTCTCGAAGGCTGCCAGCACCAACTGATACGCGCCGAGGGTGATGCCGATACCGAACAAGGGATGATGAATCACCGAGGTCCACGCGCCATGCCAGTCGAGGATCATGACGCGTCCTCGGAGTCAGGCGCGTGACGCTTGATCATGCGCTGCATGAGCACGCCTGCGAAGGCCATCGACAGCAACAGCGACAACACCAGCGCACCGACAATCGCCCAGAAATCGGCAGCGATGTCCTTGGCGTAAACCATCACGCCCACCGCCGGTGGCACCAGCAGCAATGGCAGGTAGCGCAGCAAACTGCTGGCGGCGAGGTTGAGCGGTTCGCCGACCTGGCCCCGGCAGATCAGGTACACGAGCAACAGCAGCAGACCAATGATCGGCCCCGGCAACACAGGCACAAACAAATGATTAAGGGCGGTGCCCAGCAATTGGAACAACACCAGCCAGGTCAGGCCACGTAACAGCATCCGTCGTCTCTCCTCAAATTCGCGCCGGGCATTATAAGCATGTCCGCGCTATGGTCCGGCATTCGCCAAAAGCATGGTCGGTTGACCGGAGCAAATAGCCATGGTGATCTAAAGTGGTAATCCGGGAGCTCGAATCCCGCCCCCAAAACTATAAAAATCGACGAACCCAAGGAGAGTCTCAATGCCCTACGTTCCTGTTGCAGAGCTCAAAGATTATGTCGGCAAGGAACTTGGATGTTCCGAATGGCTCACCATCGATCAGGCGCGCATTAATTTGTTCGCGGAAGCCACAGGCGACTATCAGTTCATTCATGTCGATCCGGTAAAAGCCGCGCAAACGCCCTTTGGCAGCACAATTGCCCACGGTTTCCTGTCGCTGTCGCTGATCCCCAAACTGATGGAAGACATCCTCGTGCTGCCCGAAGGCCTGAAGATGGTGGTCAACTACGGGCTCGACAGCGTGCGTTTCATCCAGCCGGTCAAGGTCGATTCGAAAGTGCGTCTCAAGGTCGAGCTGACCGACGTCAGCGAAAAAAAACCCGGCCAATGGCTGCTCAAAGCCACCGCAACGTTGGAGATTGAAGGCTCGGAAAAACCGGCTTACATCGCCGAGCCGCTGTCGCTCTGCTTCGTCTGACTGTCCCGGATGCGAAGCAGCGCATGCTGTTTCGCGCCTTCTGCGGTGCTCTCGGCTATATAAGCTCATGGAGCTGCGGCATACTCGGTCGCCTAATTGCCCGGATCCCGCTATGCGCTCACTTGCCCTCATCGCCCTGACCCTGATGCTCACCGCTTGCGGCGATGGCGAATCGCTGCTGCCGCCTGACGCGCGCCTGCCGGATGGCGGACGCTATCGCGGCGAAGTGGTTGACGGGCTGCTGCAAGGCCAGGGCCGCGTTGATTATCCGAATGGCAGCTGGTACGCCGGTGAATTTGATAAAGGCCAATGGCATGGGCCGGGCGAGTGGCACGGCAGCAACGGCGAGGTCTATCGCGGCGGTTTCAATCAAGGCCTGTTCGATGGCAAAGGCACGCTGAGCACCAGCGGCAGCAGCTACTCCGGCGGCTTCAAAGCCGGGCGCAGGGACGGCGAAGGCACCCTCAAAGAAAACGGCATGACCTACCGTGGCGAATTCAAAGCCGATCAATACGCCGGTCTCGGTCGCCTTGAACTGGAAGACGGCAGTTCGTATCAGGGCCAATTCGCCAACGGCAAACCGAACGGTGAAGGCCAGCGCGGCGATAACAGCGGCAACCAGTTCAGCGGGCATTTCAAGGATGGCCAGCTGGAAGGCAACGGCACGTTCAACAGCGCCGAAGGTGACCTGTACGTCGGCGGTTTCAAGAACAATCAGTTGCACGGCAAGGGCCGCTACGAGAACGCCGACGGCGATGTCTGGCTTGGACAGTTCAAGGAAGGCTCGCTGAACGGCAAAGGCGAAATGATCGGTGCGGACGGCAGCCACTACATCGGCCAGTTCAATGACTGGCGTTTCAGCGGTCAGGGCCGACTCAACCTGTCCGACGGCAGTTTTTACATCGGTCAGTTCGACGCCGACAGTTACTCCGGACGCGGTACGCTGGTGCTGACCGACGGCACCGTGCAAAGCGGTATCTGGATCAGTGGCCAAAGGGTTCGTGATGCCGACGGCAAGTTGTTGCCTGACAGTCTCGAACTCGGCTTGCTGGCCCAGGGCCGCCTGCTCGAAGAGGCGCTGGCCAATGTGCCCGCCTCGACCCCGGCCATCGAGCTGTACACCCTGACACTTGGCGGCGATGGCAAGCAAAGCGTGTTTTTGCGCGAGTCCGACTACGTCAGCAACATGCTCGCCAGTCGCTTCGGCGCCTTTGGCCAGCTCCGTCTGGTCAACCATCGCGATCATCTGGTCGATCGCCCAATGGCCACCCGCGAAAACCTGCGTCGCGCGGCCCTGACCCTGGCCGAACGCAGCGGTCCCGAAGACCTGCTGTTCATCTACCTGACGAGCCACGGCAGCAGCGAACACGAACTGGTCCTCGAACAGCCACGCATGCAGCTTTCCGACTTGCCAGCCGACGAACTCGCCGCCGTCCTTGCGCCATTGAAAAATCGCGACAAGATCATCGTGATCTCGGCCTGCTACAGCGGCGGGTTCATCCCCGCCCTCAAAGACGAACGCACCCTGATCATGACGGCTTCGCGCGCAGATCGGGTGTCGTTCGGCTGTTCCGAAGAAGCCAACTTCACCTACTTCGGCGACGCCCTGTTCGCCAAGGCGCTGAACCAGACAGATGACCTCGAACACGCCTTCAAACTGGCCAGGGCAACCGTGGCCGAGCGCGAGCTGGCCGACAACTTCGAAGCGTCTGAACCGCAGATCTGGGCGCCGAAAACCGTCCTCTCCCACTGGCAGCTATTGCGCAAACAGCAGGCACGAAAAGCGCTGCAAAGTGTCTCTAACAGCAGCAAGGATGCAAACAGCAACTAAGCTGAACAGTATCACGGGGGAAACACTATGTATTTGACGCCTCAGCACGTATTGCTCGCCGGAGCCACCGGCTTGACCGGTGAACATCTGCTGGATCGCTTGCTCAATGAACCCACCATCACGCGCGTCCTGGCCCCCTCCCGGCGGCCATTGGCGGAACATCCACACCTGGAAAATCCGGTCGGCGACCCGGCGGTTTTCCTGCCGCAATTGAGCGGTCGGGTCGACATTGCCTACTGCTGCCTCGGCACGACCATCAAGCAAGCGGGCTCCGAGGAAGCGTTTCGCGCGGTCGATCTGGACATGGTGGTGGCGTTCGCCAAACGTGCGCGGGAAATGGGGGCGCGGCATTTGATCGTGATCAGTGCCCTGGGGGCCGATCGCCGCTCTTCGATTTTCTACAACCGGGTCAAAGGCGAGATGGAATACGCTTTACGCGCGCAGGACTGGCCGCAACTGACCATCTGCCGACCTTCGCTGCTGCTGGGTGATCGCATCGAACCGCGGCTGGCCGAGAAAGTCGCCGGGCCATTGTCCCGCTTGATTCCGGGCAAGTACCACGGCATCGAAGCCTGCCAACTGGCCCGGGCGATGTGGCGACTGGCGCTGGAAGAACAGGATGGGGTGCGCGTGGTTGAGTCAGACGAGTTGCGCAAGTTGGGTAAATAACCCGCAAATCTTTGGTAGTGCTCGGACCTCTGGCAATCGGTGCAACCTGTGGCGGCGGCCCTGACCTGTGGTGAGAGGGCTTGCCTGTGGTGGGGGGGGCTTGCCTGTGGTGAGGGGGGGCTTGCCTGTGGTGAGGGGGCTTGCCCCCGTTTCGACTGCGAAGCAGTCGTATATCAAATACTGAATCAAAAAAAGGGCCGCTGCGCAGCCCAGCGTGGGCAAGCCCACTCGCCACAGAGCCCCGGTGCGCTACAACCCGCCAGTTGCCTGAAAGCCCACGCCAATCACCGTCAACACCGACAACGGCAACAACAGCGTATCGAGCAACGCACTCGCTGGCAGATCAACGCCTGGATAACCCGGCGCCTCTGCGCCAAAACGGTCCATCGCACAACAACCGCCGTTCAAGGCATACCAGTCCAGCCGTGTCCCGGCATACACCACCGGCGCCCCAGGCTTGGCAGCATCCAGCGTGCGCGCCGTGGCGCATCCGGCCAGGTGCAGCGCCAGCAGGACGATCAGCAATTTATTCATCACTGGTCAGATGGTGTTCGCCCCAACGGGGCAGCATGTCCTGAGGGATGTTCAGCAGATTGAGAATCCGCGCGACGACAAAATCGATCAGGTCATCGATGGTTTGCGGCTGGTGATAGAAGCCCGGCGAGGCCGGCAAGATGGTTACACCCATGTTCGACAACTTGAGCATGTGCTCCAGATGAATGCTTGAATACGGCGCCTCGCGCGGCACCAGAATCAACTGACGGCGCTCCTTCAATGTAACGTCGGCCGCACGTTCGATCAGGTTATTGCAGGCGCCTGTGGCAATCGCCGACAGAGTCCCGGTGGAACACGGTACCACCACCATCGCCGCCGGCGCGCCGGAGCCCGAAGCCACGGGCGACATCCAGTCTTCCTTGCCGTACACGCGAATCTGCCCGGCGGCTGCCCCGGTATACTCGGTAAGGAAGGCCTGCATCATCTGGGTTTTTGGCGGCAATGAAACATCCGTCTCGGTAGCCATGACCAGTTGCGCCGCCTTGGAAATCAGGAAGTGCACCTCGCGGTCTTCGCGAATCAGGCAGTCCAGCAGGCGCAAGCCATACTGGGCGCCCGACGCCCCGGTCATCGCCAGCGTGATGCGTTCCGGGCCGTTATTCATTGCAGCGCCTCGGCGAGCTTGCCGTGCAGGCCGCCGAAGCCGCCATTGCTCATGATCACTACGTGAGTGCCGGGCTGGGCCTGGCTCTTCACGCGTTCGATGATGCCTTCCAGCGAATCGCTGACAATCGACGGCACGGTGCACAACGCGGCGGTGGCACCGAGGTCCCAGCCGAGGTTCGCTGGCGCATACCAGATCACCTGATCGGCATCGACCACACTGTCGGGCAAACCATCACGGTGCGCGCCGAGCTTCATCGAGTTGGAGCGCGGTTCGATAATCGCGATCAACGGCGCATCGCCGATGCGTTTGCGCAACCCGTCCAGCGTGGTGGCGATGGCCGTCGGATGGTGCGCAAAGTCGTCGTAGATAGTGATGCCACACACTTCTGCGACTTTTTCCATGCGCCGTTTTACGCTTTTGAACGCGCTCAACGCGGCGATACCCATGGACGGCACCACGCCGACGTGACGGGCCGCAGCCAACGTCGCCAGCGCGTTGGCGACGTTGTGCTGGCCGGTCATGTCCCACTCGACCACGCCTTGGGCGACGCCTTCGAACATCACTTCGAAAGCCGAGCCGTCTTCGCTGAGCAATTTGACCTGCCATTGACCACCGGCGCCGGTGGTTTGCACTGGGGTCCAGCAGCCCATCTCGATCACTCGTTGAAGCGCCGGCTCGGTGGTCGGATGAATCACCAGGCCTTCGCTGGGGATGGTCCGCACCAAATGATGGAATTGTCGTTCAATCGCTGGCAGATCGGGGAAGATGTCTGCGTGATCGAACTCAAGATTGTTGAGGATAGCCGTACGCGGACGGTAGTGAACGAATTTCGAGCGTTTGTCGAAGAAGGCGCTGTCGTATTCGTCCGCTTCGATCACGAAAAACGGCGTATCGCCCAATCGGGCAGACACGGAAAAATTCTGCGGCACGCCGCCGATCAGGAACCCCGGGCTCATGCCCGCATGCTCCAGCACCCAGGCCAGCATGCTGCTGGTAGTAGTTTTGCCATGGGTGCCGGCCACGGCCAGCACCCAGCGATTCTGCAGCACATGGTCGGCCAGCCACTGCGGCCCGGAGACGTATGGCAAGCCCTTGTTCAACACGTATTCGACAGCCGGGTTGCCGCGGGACATGGCGTTGCCGATCACCACCAGATCGGGCGCCGGATCGAGTTGAGCCGGGTCGTAACCCTGAGTCAATTCGATGCCTTGGGCCTCAAGCTGAGTGCTCATCGGCGGATAGACGTTGGCATCGGAGCCGGTCACATGATGGCCGAGTTCCTTGGCCAGAACCGCCATCGAACCCATGAAAGTGCCGCAGATACCAAGAATATGAATGTGCATAGTCGACCTCGTAAAACATGGCCGCAGGTTAGCGCAGGGGGGGAAAAATCGCACCTTTGTTTCGCCCATACCGACGCCTTCGCGAGCAGGCTCGCTCCCACAGTAGACCTGAGGCAGCTCCCGAATTGGGAATTCGAACCATAACCCTGTGGGAGCGAGCCTGCTCGCGAATGGGCGCGACGCGGTCTACCGGGCGATCCCGTGTTTGCGCAGCTTGCGATAGAGCGTATTGCGACTGACGCCCAGCTGTTCGGCGGTGTGCGTCATGTGCCAGCGGGTCTGCTCCAGCGCATTCAACAATGCCAGCCGCTCGGCATCCTCCAGTGGATAATCCGACGATGGCTCAACCGCCCGCTCCGGCCGCGCCTGCCGAATCATCGCCGGCAAATCCTCCAGGCCGATCCGCCCGCTATCACACAGCGCGGCCAGCGTACGCAGTACATTGCGCAGCTGCCGTACGTTGCCCGGCCAGGCAAAATCGAGCAACGCCTGGCGCGCTGGTTCATCGATCGACACCGTTTCCCCTTCCGCCTCTTCGGCGAGGACAAAGTCCAGCAATTGCGATTTGTCGCTGCGGTCGCGCAACGCCGGCAGCGCCACTTCCAGGCCGTTGAGGCGGTAATACAAATCCTCGCGGAAGCTGCCGTTCTGCACGCGCGCCAGCAGGTCGCGGTGAGTCGCGCTGATAATCCGCACATTGACCAACTCTGGCTCGCCACCAATGGGCACCACTTGGCGGTCTTCCAGCACCCTTAACAAGCGCGTCTGCAGCGTCAACGGCATGTCGCCGATTTCATCGAGAAACAACGTGCCGCCGTCGGCCTGCTGCAGCTTGCCGCGCATGCCCTCCTTACGCGCACCGGTGAAACTGCCGCCACGATAGCCGAACAGTTCGCTCTCGATCAGGCTTTCGGGGATCGCAGCACAATTAAGCGCGATGAACGCTTTGCCTGCGCGCTGGCTGGCCTGGTGCACCGCTCTGGCGAAGGCTTCCTTGCCGGAACCTGTTTCGCCGTTGATCAACAGCGGGACATCGCGCTCGAACACTCGCAATGATCTGCGCAAGTCCTCTTGCAGCCCTGCGTCGCCCAGGCAAATACCGGATACCCGCGCCGGCTGGGCCTCGCGCACCTTCGCCACCAGCGGTAGCGGAGTACTGCGCGGCCGCCCCCGCAGCACAGCAAACAAATGCCGGCCGTCTCGCGTGCGCAGGGGCCAACTGGCGCTTGCATTGACACTTGCACGCCCGAGCAAATCATCCAGCGCGCAATCGAAGAACGCGTCAACCGGTTTGCCCAGCAACCCGCTGCGCACATGCCCGAGCAAATTCAGCGCGCTCTGGTTGACTGCGCTTATCCGCCCTTCCCCGTCAAACGCCAACAGGCCTTCGCTGAACAGCCCGACGGATTCGGCCTGCAGATGAAAACGCAGCAACCATTGATTGTCGAAATAGCGCAGGAAGTAGCAGCTCTCGATCATCTTTGCCGAGAGGTTGACCAAAGCCATGGTGTGGAACTGGCTCTGCCGCGAAATATCGTGACGCGCAGAAGACACGTCCAGCACCGCCAGCAGTTCGCCGTGCGGATCGAACACGGGGCTCGCCGAGCACGTCAGGCCGGTATGGCGGCCGCGAAAGTGTTCGTCCTGGTGAATCGTCAGCGACTGCCGTTCCACCAGGCAGGTGCCGATGCCGTTGGTGCCTTCGCAGGCCTCACTCCAGTCGGCGCCCAGCCACAGGCCGGCGCGCTCGAATATCTTGCGCTCGGCCGGCGCCGTCACGCAGTTGAGGATCACCCCGCGGGCATCGGTCAGCAGCACCGCATGGCCAGCGCCGGAGAGCTGCTGATGAAGGCTGTTCATTTCGGAGCCGGCGATTTGCAGCACTTGCTGCAGGCGTTCGCGGCTTTCAAGCACGCGACCATGTTCGAGCACTGTCGGCGCCATCGTCTGGGCCGGGTCGAGGTGATAGTCCTCCAGGCACCGTAACCAGGATCGGGCAATCGACGGATCGCTGCCGGGACCGTGCAGGTGAGATTTCCCCTGGGCCACGGTCAACACTTGCCGGGCGTGACGACTCAAATGATTGTCGTGCATTTCTTATTGTTCTCCCCGAAAGGTCCACGGCCCTCGTAGGAGCTGTGGAGTGAAACGAGGCTGCGATCTTTTGAAATAGCGTTGAGAAGATCGCAGCCTCGTTTCAATCCACAGCTGCTACATGAGCGAAGCGGTGTCCATCAAAAGTGCAAGCCAGAGCATCCTCCAGCCAAGACTGCATTGCAATGCTGGAAAGCCTGCCCGCCAGCGGCTGTGTCAGTAGCGGTACAAACTGTCACTCGCACCGTATCGCCATCGCGACAGACAGCACCCGCCCGTCCGACAAAAAACACCTAAATCCTTGATTCCCCTGACCTGCAAGGCAGTGGCCCAACCTTTGCTCTACGCTTATAGCAAGCGCACATGCGCCTCTCTTCCATAACTACAAAAGCAAGGAGAAAACATCATGCGTTACGCTCACCCCGGTACTGAAGGCGCTATCGTTTCGTTCAAGGGCAAATACGGTAACTACATCGGCGGCGAGTTCGTCGCGCCTGTCAAAGGTCAGTACTTCACCAATACGTCGCCAGTCAATGGCCAGCCAATTGCCGAATTCCCACGTTCCACCGCCGAGGACATCGACAAGGCACTGGACGCTGCTCACGCCGCAGCCGATGCCTGGGGCGCCACCTCCGCACAGGCTCGTTCGCTGGTGCTGTTGAAGATCGCCGATCGCATCGAAGAAAACCTCGAGCTGCTGGCGATCACCGAATCCTGGGACAACGGCAAAGCCGTCCGCGAAACCCTCAACGCCGACATCCCATTGGCCGCCGACCATTTCCGCTACTTCGCCGGTTGCATCCGCGCGCAGGAAGGCAGCGCCGCCGAGATTGATGGCAACACCGTGGCCTATCACATCCATGAACCGCTGGGCGTGGTCGGACAAATCATTCCGTGGAACTTCCCGATCCTGATGGCCGCGTGGAAACTCGCCCCGGCGCTGGCAGCCGGTAACTGCGTGGTGCTCAAGCCGGCCGAACAGACTCCGCTGGGCATCACCGTCCTGGTCGAACTGATCGGCGACCTGCTGCCGCCAGGCGTGCTCAACATCGTTCAGGGTTTCGGCAAAGAAGCGGGCGAAGCGCTGGCGACGAGTAAACGCATTGCCAAGATCGCCTTCACGGGCTCGACCCCGGTTGGCTCGCACATCATGAAATGCGCGGCCGAAAACATCATTCCGTCCACCGTGGAGCTGGGTGGCAAGTCGCCAAACATCTTCTTCGAAGACATCATGCAGGCCGAGCCGACGTTCATCGAGAAAGCCGCTGAAGGCCTGGTGCTGGCATTCTTCAACCAGGGCGAAGTCTGCACCTGCCCGTCGCGTGCGCTGGTCCAGGAGTCTATCTATGACGAATTCATGCAAGTGGTCATGAAAAAAGTCATGCAGATCAAACGTGGCGATCCGCTGGACACTGACACCATGGTCGGCGCCCAGGCGTCCGAGCAGCAATTCGACAAAATCCTGTCCTACCTGGAGATTGCCAAGGGCGAAGGCGCCGAACTGCTGACCGGTGGCAAGGTGGAAAAGCTCGAGGGCAATCTGGCGAGCGGCTATTACATCCAGCCGACCTTGCTCAAGGGCACCAACAAGATGCGCGTATTCCAGGAAGAAATCTTCGGCCCGGTGGTGAGCATCACCACATTCAAGGACGAAGCCGAAGCGCTGGCCATCGCCAACGACACCGAGTTCGGCCTCGGTGCCGGTCTGTGGACCCGCGACATCAACCGTGCCTACCGCATGGGTCGCGCAATCAAGGCCGGGCGTGTCTGGACCAACTGCTATCACCTGTACCCGGCGCACGCCGCGTTCGGCGGTTACAAAAAATCCGGCGTGGGTCGTGAGACGCACAAAATGATGCTCGATCATTATCAGCAGACCAAAAACCTGCTGGTGAGCTACGACATCAATCCGTTGGGCTTTTTCTAACGGACAGCACCACAAAATGTGGGAGCTAGCCCTGCTGGCGATGGCGTCGTATCAGCCAGAGTTTTTTCTGGCTGACAGACCGCAATCGCTAGCAGGCTAGCTCCCACAGGTTTCGGGCGAGATTACGATTCGTAATCAACCCAATCGCTCAAAAACAATAAAAACGGTGAATCCCATGCCCAGCGAACTACCTGGCACCCCGGCTACCGGCTCATCGGTCGACTTCGAAAAAGTCGGCTCCGAGTATTTCCAGCAACGCGAACTGAAAAAAGGCGCGGCAGGCTGGGTCCTGCTGGTCGGCCTTGGCGTGGCTTACGTCATCTCCGGCGACTACGCGGGCTGGAACTTCGGCCTGGCACAAGGCGGCTGGGGCGGTATGTTCCTCGCCACACTGCTGATGGCCACCATGTATTTGTGCATGTGTTTTTCCTTGGCGGAATTATCCTCCATGATCCCTACCGCCGGCGGTGGCTACGGTTTTGCCCGCAGCGCATTCGGCCCTTGGGGCGGATTTCTTACCGGCACCGCCATCCTCATCGAATACGCCATCGCCCCCGCCGCCATCGCGGTGTTCATCGGCGCCTATTGCGAATCGCTGTTCGGCATAGGGGGCTGGATGATTTACCTGGCCTTTTACATCATTTTTATCGGCATCCATATTTTCGGGGTTGGCGAAGCACTCAAGCTGATGTTCGTCATCACCGCCGTGGCGGCGCTGGCGCTGGCTGTGTTTCTGGTGGCGATGGTGCCGCATTTCAGCGTCGCCAACCTGCTCGACATTCCGATGACCGAAGCCAAGGGCGCGAGCAGTTTCCTGCCGTTCGGCTACGTTGGCGTGTGGGCCGCGATCCCCTATGCAATCTGGTTTTTCCTCGCTGTCGAAGGCGTGCCGCTGGCCGCTGAAGAAACCAAAAACCCGAAACGCGACCTGCCACGCGGTTTGATTGGCGCCATGCTGGTGTTGGTAAGTTTTGCCTTGCTGATTCTGGTGATCGGCCCCGGCGGTGCGGGCGCCAATGCGTTGTTGACTTCGGGCAACCCGTTGGTCGAAGCCTTGAGCAAGGCTTACGGCGGCTCTACCTGGATGGGACACTTCGTCAATCTGGTCGGGTTAGCCGGGCTTATCGCCAGTTTCTTCTCGATCATCTACGCCTACTCCCGGCAGATTTTCGCCTTGTCCCGCGCCGGCTATCTGCCGCGCAAACTCTCCCAGACCAACAAAAGCAAAGCCCCGGTGCTGGCGCTGATCATTCCGGGCATCATCGGTTTCGGCCTGTCGCTGACCGGCCAGGGTGATCTGCTGATCCTGGTGGCCGTGTTCGGCGCGACCATTTCCTACGTCCTGATGATGGCCGCACACATCACTCTGCGCATTCGTCGCCCCAAAATGGATCGGCCGTACCGCACGCCGGGCGGTATCTTCACCTCAGGCGTCGCTCTGGTGCTGGCCTGCATTGCGGTAATTGCGGGGTTCCTTGTGGACCCACGGGTCGTCATTGGCGCAGCCATCATTTATGGAGTGCTAATTGCTTACTTCGCTTTCTATAGTCGGCATCACCTGGTAGCAGGCACCCCCGAAGAGGAATTCGCGGCCATTCAGAAGGCCGAAGAAGCCCTGCACTAACCGCCGGAACACGGGGCGCAGCTCCGCGCTGCGCCGTCACGGAGAATCTGTATGGCCAGTTTTGCGCACACGGTCGGCAACCAGACCCATCGTTTCGACAGCCTCAAGGACGTCATGGCCAAAGCCAGCCCGGCTCGCTCGGGGGACTTTCTCGCGGGCATCGCCGCCCTCAACGATGGCGAGCGCGTCGCAGCGCAGATGGCGCTGGCTGACATTCCGCTGACCCATTTCCTGCAGGAAATGCTGATTCCGTATGAAGTCGATGAAATTTCCCGTCTGATCATCGACACCCATGACAAACAGGCTTTTGCCGTTGTCAGCCACCTCACCGTCGGCGGTTTCCGCGACTGGCTGCTCAGTGATGCCGCCGACGAACAGAGCCTGCGCGCCCTCGCGCCCGGGCTGACGCCGGAAATGGTCGCCGCTGTTTCGAAAATCATGCGCGTGCAGGACCTGGTGCTGGTAGCGCAGAAAATCCGCGTAGTGACTAAATTTCGCGGCACCATGGGACTGCGCGGCCGCTTGTCCACGCGCCTTCAGCCCAACCACCCGACGGATGAACCGGCCGGCATTGCCGCGAGCATTCTGGACGGGTTGCTGTACGGCAACGGTGACGCGATGATCGGTATCAACCCGGCCACCGACAGCACTTCCTCGATCTGCGCGATGCTGGAAATGCTCGACGCGATCATCCAGCGCTACGACATTCCCACCCAGGCCTGCGTGCTGACCCACGCCACCACGTCCATCGAGGCGATCAATCGCGGCGTCCCGCTGGACCTGGTGTTCCAGTCGATCGCCGGCACCGAAGCGGCCAACGCCAGTTTTGGCATCAACCTGAATGTGCTGCAGGAAGGTTACGACGCCGGGCTCAGTCTGAATCGCGGCACCCTTGGGCAGAATCTGATGTATTTCGAAACTGGCCAGGGCAGCGCCCTGTCGGCCAACGCCCACCATGGCGTTGATCAACAAACTTGTGAAACCCGCGCCTACGCCGTCGCGCGCCATTTCAAGCCGTTTCTGGTGAACACCGTTGTAGGATTTATCGGCCCGGAATACCTCTACAACGGCAAACAGATCATTCGCGCCGGCCTCGAAGACCATTTCTGCGGCAAGCTTCTCGGCGTGCCGATGGGCTGCGACATCTGCTACACCAATCACGCCGAAGCCGATCAGGACGATATGGATACGCTTTTGACGCTGCTGGGCGTGGCCGGGATCAACTTCATCATGGGCATACCCGGATCCGACGACATCATGCTCAATTACCAGACCACGTCGTTCCATGACGCCCTCTACGCCCGGCAGACGCTGGGGCTCAAACCCGCACCGGAATTCGAGCAATGGCTCGCGACCATGGGCATTTTCACCCAGGCAGACGGCCGGGTCCGGTTTGGCGAAGACTTGCCCCCGGCGTTCCGCCACGCGCTGGCGCAATTGGGATGAGTGTCGAAATGGATAAACCTCCTGTGGATGTGCAGAACCCGCTGCTTGAACTGCGTCGCCTGACCTCGGCGCGCATCGCGTTGGGCCGCACTGGCACCAGCATGCCAACCAGTGCGCAACTGGACTTCCAGTACGCCCACGCGCAGGCGCGCGACGCCGTGCATTTGCCGTTTGACCACGCCGCGCTCAGCGCACAACTGGCCGAGCGCGGACATGAAACGCTGCTGCTGCAAAGTGCCGCGACCAACCGCGACAGCTATCTGCAACGGCCCGATCTGGGTCGCAAGCTCAGTGAGAAATCGGCGCAAACCCTACGCGATCACGCCGCGGCGAATCCCGGAGGAGTGGACCTGGTGATCGTAGTGGCCGACGGTTTGTCGGCACTCGCCGTTCATCGCCATACCCTGCCCTTGCTCGCACGCTTGGAGGAGCAGATGACCTCCGACGGCTGGTCTGTAGCGCCGATCATTCTGGTCGAACAAGGCCGCGTTGCCGTGGCTGACCAGATCGGCGAACTGCTGGGCGCAAAAATGGTGGTGATTCTGATCGGCGAGCGTCCGGGTTTGAGTTCGCCGGACAGCCTGGGGCTGTACTTCACTTACGCTCCGAAGGTAGGCCTGACCGATGCCTATCGCAATTGCATATCCAATGTCCGACTCGAAGGCCTGAGCTACGGCATGGCGGCGCATCGCCTGCTGTATCTGATGCGTGAAGCCTGCCGACGGCAGTTGTCGGGGGTCAATCTGAAGGACGAAGCGCAGGTTCAGACGCTGGCGTCGGACGAGGGTGCGGATATGAAGGGTAATTTCCTACTGAGCGCGCCGGACGCCTGAAGCGTTTGCGCATTGCGTTTCGGCGGTCGACTCAGGCAGGATCGACGCACGGCTGCCCGAGTGAGAACCGTTCGCCGTCGGAGCACGTGATGACAGCCCTTGAAGACGAGAACTATCGATGCGGATTATTCAAGCGACCCTGGAACACCTGGACCTGCTGACCCCGTTGTTCGTTAAGTATCGCGAGTTTTATGGCGCCCTGCCGTACCCCGACTCGTCCCGCGCGTTTCTGGAAAAACGCCTGCGTCGCAAGGAATCGGTGATTTACCTGGCATTGGCGGATGCCGACGACAAATTGATGGGTTTCTGTCAGCTTTACCCAAGCTTTTCGTCGCTGTCGCTCAAGCGCGTGTGGATCCTTAACGATATTTACGTCGCCGAAGATGCGCGCCGCCAGTTGGTGGCCGACAACCTGATTCGCACCGCAAAGAAAATGGCCAAGGACACCCACGCCGTGCGCATGCGTGTTTCCACCAGCAGCGATAACGAAGTGGCGCAGAAAACTTACGAATCGATTGGTTTCAAGGAAGATACCGAGTTCAAGAACTACGTATTGCCGATCAGCGACGAGCTCTGAGCCTCAACTTGCAGGAGCAAAGCTTGCTCGCGAAAGCGGTCTTCCATCCGATGCAGGGTTGAATGACCAACCCCATCGCGAGCCAGCTTGCTCCTATAACAGAGCGCGGGTTGACCGCTGGTCCTGCGCGACATCCCCCGCTACAAACTCAACGCGCTTTTGATCACCCAAACCGTATAATGCCGTCCTTTCGGCTTGTAAGAAAAACTACACCCGTCTGTAGGCCTTACGCGAAGTCATCCGCACAGGCCTGTCGAGTCGGGCCGCTTACCACAGGTGCCCGCCATGGATTTCAACCCGCTCGACCTTATTCTGCATCTCGATGTTTACCTCGATTTGCTGGTCACCAATTACGGGCCATGGATCTACGCCATTCTGTTTCTGGTGATTTTCTGCGAGACCGGTCTGGTGGTGATGCCTTTCCTGCCGGGCGATTCCCTGCTTTTCATTGCCGGTGCCGTCGCAGCTGGTGGCGGCATGGACCCGGTACTGCTGGGAGGCCTGCTGATGCTGGCGGCGATTCTCGGGGACAGCACCAACTATGTGATCGGGCGCACAGCCGGAGAAAAACTTTTCAGTAATCCGAATTCGAAAATCTTCCGCCGCGATTACTTGCAAAAAACCCACGACTTCTACGACAAGCATGGCGGCAAAACCGTGACTCTGGCGCGCTTCCTGCCGATCATCCGCACCTTTGCGCCATTCGTCGCCGGTGTTGCCAGAATGCCGTATCCACGCTTTTTCGGCTTCAGCGTCCTCGGCACGATTCTCTGGGTCGGCGGGTTGGTGACCCTCGGTTACTTCTTCGGCAACGTCCCGTTCATCAAGAAAAATCTGTCGTTGCTGGTGGTCGCAATCATCCTGCTGTCGCTGGTACCGATGATCATCGGCCTGTTCCGCAGCCGCTTCAGCGGCTCGAACTCCAAGGTCGAATCGCGCTGAATCAGCATGTGGTCGTTTAGCGCCTGGCGTCGCCGGCGCCGACTCGCCCGCCACCCGATTGCCGACGATATGTGGCAGCGGGTGCGCCATCACCTGAGCTTTCTCGATGGTCTCACTGCCGCCGAAGACCGGTGGCTGCGCGAAGCCTGCGTGCTGTTTCTCGAAGACAAATACCTCACCGCCCTGCCCGGCGTTGAACTCCATCAGGAGCAGCGCCTGTTGCTCGCGGCACAAGCGCAACTGCCCTTGCTGCACCTTGGCGACCTGGACTGGTATCAGGGTTTTCACGAAATTGTGCTGTACCCCGACGATTTCGTCAGTCCGCAGCGCCATCGCGATGCCAGCGGCGTGGAACACGAATGGGACGGCGAGCACAGCGGCGAAGCCTGGCAGCAAGGCCCGATCATTCTTGCCTGGCCCGGTGTGATGGCCAGTGGCGGGTGGGAAGGCTACAACCTGGTCATTCACGAGCTCGCGCACAAACTCGACATGCTCAATGGGGACGCCAATGGCTTGCCGCCACTGCACACCGATATGCGTGTGAGCGACTGGGCCAAGGCGATGCAGGAGGCCTATGACGATCTTGATCGGCAACTGGAGCACGACCCCGACGCCGAAACAGCCATAGACCCCTACGCGGCGGAGAGCCCCGCCGAATTTTTCGCGGTCACCAGTGAGTACTTCTTCAGCGCGCCGGATCTGCTGCAGGACACATATCCCCCGGTGTACGAGCAGCTCAAGCTTTTCTACCGCCAGGACCCGCTGGCCCGGTTGCGGCAACTTCTGGCCGAGGACCCGGTCTATCAGGCACACGAATAGGTCTCTACGACTTCTGATACATGGCGTCGACGACGTAATATGCCTATAATCGCTGCCACTTTTTGGTCAATCCGGCCAAGTGTTTTTGGCCAACTTACGGGGGCACCGCCCAATGAGCTACAGCAAGATTCCGGCTGGCAAAGACCTGCCGAACGACATCTACGTCGCGATCGAGATTCCGGCCAACCACGCGCCGATCAAATACGAAATCGACAAAGACAGCGATTGCCTGTTCGTTGACCGTTTCATGGCCACCCCGATGTTCTACCCGGCCAACTACGGTTTCATTCCCAACACCCTGGCTGACGACGGCGATCCCCTCGACGTGCTGGTTGTGACCCCATACCCGGTTGCTCCAGGTTCCGTTATCCGCGCTCGTCCTGTCGGCATCCTGCACATGACCGACGACGGCGGCGGCGATGCCAAAGTCATCGCAGTACCACACGACAAGCTGTCCCAGCTGTACGTCGACGTGAAGGAATACACGGATCTGCCTGCGCTGCTGCTGGAACAGATCAAGCACTTCTTCGAGAACTACAAGGATCTCGAAAAAGGCAAATGGGTGAAGATCGAAGGTTGGGGCGACGCAGAAGCGGCACGCACCGAAATCATGAAGTCGGTCGCCGCCTACAAAGGCTGATCCTGCGCTTCGGATGCAAAGAAAACCCCGGTCATCCGGGGTTTTTTGTGGGCGTTCTTGCGGCACAAACCGGTCGTTGAATGCTCTGCGCCCTCCGTTGGCCCTGTTTATTTTCCGACAAGAGCGTCTTACATCCGGTGGTAAATTCGACCCTGAAATTGAACGAGTCGTTTATTCAAAGCCCCGTTTGCCGCACGTAGACTCTTGTTCATGAAAAAGAACAAAACCTGCGGTGTACGATTCAATGCTCCTCCAAGAGGCGAATATCACGACGACGCGATTTGCCGAATTCCTGCAGATCGAAAAACCTCAAAACGTGCATAACTGGTATTCCCGCGGAGTGCCGGACTATTTCATGGAGGAAGTCGCCAGACGACTCTCCGTCAGCAGCGACTGGCTCAAAACCGGAGAAGGACCAAAGGCCGCCAAGGAACTGCGCGCGCCCGACCAATCCGGCAACGCCTCCGACGCTCAGGCCATGCGCGGCATCTATAAAGTCGTCGAGCCTACCGACGTCGAACTGCCGTTTTTCAAAGAAGCCAGCCTCGGCCCGGGCTCCGACAAAACCCACGTCATCAGGGACCCCGACCAATCCATACGTCTGCCACGAAGCGACCTCGACTCGCTGGAAATCAAGCACACCGACGCGATCTGCGCGCGCATGATCGGTAACAGCATGGCCGAAAAAATCGAAGACGGCTCCCTCCTCGCCATCGACCGAGGGCTGACGCAAATCGTCGACGGGGAAATCTACGCCATAGAGCACGATGGCATGCTTCGCATCAAATACCTGCACCGCATTCCCGGCAACTCATTGCGCATGCGTAGCCATAACAACGCCCAATACCCCGACGAAATCTTCAGGCCCGCGCACATTGAAGAACAAAACATCAGGGTGCTGGGCTGGGTATTCTGGTGGTCGACGCTGAACAAACGCAGGCCGTTGGTGCCGTTTCTATAAAAGCCCTGCGGTTTTCGCAGGTAACCGGGATCTCACGGACCTACGCACTACCTGTGGGAGCCGGGCTTGCCCGCGATGACGGAGGCACATTCACCACAACAATTTCGCCCAGCGCGGCCAAACGCTCTACCGCGCACTCCACACTGGGCATTGCGGAAAAAAATCAGTATGCTGCGCCGCACATTTGCGCATCACCCCGCCTCGCGGCTCGATCGCACCGACAAGGCAGATGACTTTCTCGCCAAGTCCCACAGCCGGACGCAAGATCCGGGTGTACGTTTTGAAGGCTGGCGCGGTTTACCAAAAATAAACCAAGCCAGTCCCCGAGAAGCCGGCCACAAGCCGGCTTTTTAATGCCTGCCATTTGGCTCTTGGCTCAACCGCCCTTACGACTCAACATCACCTGCCCCTCACGGATAACTAAACCCCTTAACCAACGTCAACTCCCCCACTGCCCGCATCGGCACCAGAAACGTCTCCATCTTTTCATTCGGCGTGCCCTCCTCCGTGATCACCGTCACCTGCGCCGTTGTCAGCGGCTGTACCGCATCCTCCTGCCCCTCTTCATCACTGCGATAACCGCCACCGAAGTAGTTCACATAGACCAGATACTGCCCTTTGATCGGCGCCGGCATGGCGAAGATTTCCGGGCCGTAGCCTGTGGTCACGTCCACATCCAGCGCCGCGCCGTTGGCCACAGCGCGCTCGCCGTACCAGACGTGCGCGCCGTCGGGGGTGATCAGATGCAAGTCCAGGTCGGTGCCATCACTGTCCCAGGCAAGCAGCACACGCAATTTGGCCGGTGTAGCGCCGCCGCTGGTGTTGAGGAATTGGGTACGTTTGCGCTGCTGGCCGTCGGCGCTGCGCACTTCGACGCTGTTGCTGCCACTGGGAAACGAGAACGGCCGATCAAAACCACCAGCCGGATCGCTCTTGAGCGGCATGCTGACGCCGTTGACGATCAGCCGGCCGGGCTCATTGCTCTTCGGCGCGCCTTTGATCTGGCCGGTAATGCGCGCGGTATTGGCCTGCCCCTGCGGCGTGTTGACGGACGAGGCCGGGTAATTGACGGATTGCCTGAAATATTCGTTTTCAGCGTTGCCAGTGCGCCAGCCGCCGGCGGGAGTGTCTAGATTTACCGTCGCGGCAAACGTTGGCAGCACTGCATAAACACTACTAAGAAACAGCAAGACCTGTGGATAACGGAGTTTCATGGTCTATTCCAGCAAGAGGTGGCGGGCGAGGCCTTCGATGAAGGTTTCATTCTGGCCGTTGGGGTGGGCTTCGAAGGCCAGGTGCAGATATTCGTGAGTCAAATCGAGGCGATCCTGTAGCGAGAGCATGCCGCGCACATAGATGCGCTGGCGTTCGCGGTCGACATAGGGGCGGCCGAGGGCGAGGCGGCAGACGGCGAACGTGCTGACTTCGTTGTAGCCGATTTCGCTTTTAAGCCGAGGCCGCCAGCCGCGCCGCTGTTTTTGCAGCCAGTCTTGCGCGGCCGGCAATGCCTCGCAGGAGGCCACGGGGTTGTCCCAGCGGCTGAGGCTGGCGCGCGGATAGGCGTGCATCAGGATTGCATCGTAACGCTGGCCGGCATTGGCCTGATCGACGGCATGCAACCAGGAAAGTTTGTCCGGGCCCGATTGATCGGAGTGATAGGTGACGGTGCTGCCTGCAAGGATAAGGTCGCTGGTCCACGCGGCGATGTTGCGTGACTCAGCGGAGGCCGGCCGTGGAGCGACCCGTTGACGGCTGCTGCTGTCTTCGATGCTCAGGCATTCGCCGTTGCGCGTGGCGTTTTGCAGCAGATAGGTTCTGATTGCGATGGCCAGTGCTTTAGCCGCTTCAGCGGGCTCGGACTTCGCTTCACGCTGCAGGACGCGGGCGACGTATTCTTCACGATCCAGACGGGCCAGGAGTTTGTCGCCGACTCGATACAGCTCACCGTCACTGTGAATATCCAGCTGATTGCCATTAGCGAACTCGACGCGGTAGTCGCCCTGCAGCGCTCCGGCAGAAACAACCTGATTACCTGCCAGCACGCGTGCGATCGGATACCGGGAAAATAGCTCCACCTCGACGCATTGTCCCGCCTCTGCAGGCCGCTCAACCGGCAATGTTGACGACAGAGCCTCAGCATGATTGCGCAAAACCATCTGGCTGGTCCCGCGCCCACCGGCCCATATCGGCGTGCCATCGGCCAGCCATCCGGCAAATCCGCCCTGACGCGACGACGGATCCTGATCGCCCAGCCAGCTCCAGGTTTTTACTCGCAATCGGCCGCCCAGTTCACCGGCGACGTTGCCCTCCGCCGCGCTCAGTACCACGTCGAGCAACACCCGCCGGGCTTGGTCCTGCGCGGGCAGCGCCGCCAGCACCTTGAGCAATTCAGCCACTGAAACACGTGTCGAAGGTTGCAACAACGCCAAATCAAGCAACCATTCCGGGGACTGCCGCGTCTGCCAATATTGACGCCAGGCGACATCGGAAATCCCCAGCCGAGCCGGTTCAAAATACAAACCACAGGACTTCACCAACGCCTGATCGCGTTCGATGTTGCTGCCCGCAGTGCAGCAGTAGACTTCTTCCTTCGACTGACCGCGACAGGCGTAAGCAGGCTCATGCGCGCCGGCGTCCACCAGCCAGGCGTAGACGAATAACTTCCACAGACTGCCTAACGGCGCCTGCAGGTCAGCAGGCAATGGTTCGCGTGCAATGACCCGGGTTCGGTTTAACGACAGCAGCTCGCCCTTGAAGCCCAGTCGCAGTGGTTCTGCCTGCGCTGTCGCCAGCGCAGGCAGAAAGCACAACACGAAAACCAGCCATCCCCGTGCCATGTCAGTGCACCGTCACCTGACCCAGCGCCAGGTTTTGCTCCCGGGCCTGATGCTGTGGCGCATAGACCTGAGTGAAACGCACCGGCGGCAGATTGAACTGGCCCTTCTGCGAAAAACGCACGAGATGCCGCACGCGCAATTCACCACTCAAGGCATCCACCGGGACCGCATAGGCCATTTGTCCAGGTTCAAAACGTGCTTTTTCAAGCGCTGTCGGTTCGGTGCCAGCCTTGCCCATGAGCTTGATGCCCCACGTGGTGCGCTCGACGTCCGCACCCGGTGGCAGCGGCACTTCGAGCATGCCGTAGCGCAGCGGACTGGCGGCGTTGCTGGTGATGATCACTTCATCCAGATACAGACTGTCGCTGGACAACGGTTCGCTGCCGACCGCTTCCAGTTTGAAAGTAAACGCTTCGTCACCTGGCACCAGACGCGATAGACGACGGGTGATCGTCACCGGCATCGGATCCACCGGAGCCTGTTGGGTCTGGTAACTCAACGCGGCCCGCAGCGGACGCTCCTGGGTGCCGGCCAGGGACAACACACTCGGCACGGGCGCAGGCCCTTGCCACGTCCAATACATCTCGCCGCTGGCCCCGTGTTGTTTCTTCCAGCCCTCACCCGGCGCCAATGCGATAGTCGGCGAGGCCTGTTCAATGCTGCGTTGCAACCAGGTCAGCGCCAATGCCCGCTCCAGCGTCGATTGCTGTGGCAACACACGCTGCAACAAAGCTTTAGCGCGCGCCTGATCGAATGGCTGCAACGACAGGTTCAAGGCTTCGGCGAACGGGTGCGAACTGACCGCCAGGCGCTGTTGCGCATCTGCCGCCTGCCGATTGAACACGTCTGTAAAAGTGACCTGCGCCTGCCTGGCCAGAGAGGCGGTCAGCACGCGTGCAGCGGCCAGCCCGAGCGCCGAATCCGGATCGCTCATCACCAGACTTTCCGCACCATCCTCCATCAGGTTTGCGGCATGACCCGCGCCCCCCTTCTCCAGGTCTTCCATCAAACCGCTGAGCAAGGTATTCACCGGCAACTGCATCTGCTTGGCGAACGACAGAATCAATGCGCGCTGCAACAACGGCGTGTTGTTGGCCTGTTTCGCATACACCTCCAGCACCCGTTGCCAATGCTCGGGCGGCAGGCTCAGTTGCAGCGCTTTGCTCGCGTGCCAGTCGGCGTAATAAGCGTACGCGGTGAGGAACGCGTTCGGCTCGCCGTCCATGCCCCACCAGGTAAAGCTCGCAGACGGCCCGGCCATTTGCACCAGCCGCAGACGGCTGTTTTGCATGATCAGGCGCAAGCGATCGCGGATCTGCGGGTTCGACGACAAGGTCGGATACGCAATGCTCAACGGCAGCAAACGGCTGGCGGTTTGTTCGACGCCGCCATACGGATAGCTCAGCAAATCATCGAGTGCCGAGCGGAACAGTGCTTGCGGACTGTCATCCAGGCGCAGGCGAATATCCGTTGCGTCCGTCGGCAGCGTCAGCGGTGTGTCACCGCTGGCCACGTCCAGGCTTTGGTTTTGCGTAACCTGCCAGCCTTCGCCGGTCGAGGTCAGGCGCACAGCCAGGGCATCAGCGATTTTGCCGTCCTGCACCAGCTCAGCGGACCACTCGCCATTACTCAGTTCAAACGCGGGCAGTGCGATGTAGTTGATGCCGCTGTTCAACGTCACCGGCACTCGTTGCTCGGTGCCGGCGTAATGCATCACCAGCTCAGCCTTGACAGTTTTTTCCGACTGGCTGAAAGCGAACACGCCGAGGTCCGGTTTGTCGCCGCTGCGGAATTTGCTCGGGCCGCTCCACTTCAGGTACAGCGGTTTTTCCGAGCGCACGAACTGTTTCTTCTGCCCGACCTGGCCGTCATCGGCAATGGCGCGGGCGGTGATGCGCCAGCGGGTCAGCGAGTCCGGCATCTTGAAGGTGAAGCGGGTTTTGCCGTTGGCGTCCGTGAGCAATTCCGGCTGCCACGCCGCCGTGTCGACGTCTTCGCGACGCGGCCGCTCCAGCACTTTCACGCCACGCTCACTGCGATTGGCTTTGCCCGGAGCGCCGGGGCTGCCGGGCAAGGCAACGTCGTAGCTGATGAACGACAGGCTGGCGCTGGTGCGCACGTTGTTGCGGCGCGGGTGATAGAAGAACTGGTCGATGGTCGGCGCCACTTCCGGTTGCAGCGCGTAGACCATTTCGTCGACCACACTGACCGTCAGGTGCGCCGGCACCGGCTTGCCGGCGAACTGAGTGGTGAGGTCAACCGTCACTGTGTCACCTGGCTGATAAGCCTCTTTATCGGTGGCAATGGCGACGTCGATTTGCGGCGCGATCACTTTGATTCCGGCGTTCTGGAAGCTGTACTGACCGCCCTTGGTGTAGAGCACGGAAAAGGTCAGGTTCGGCGCAAAGTCGCCTTTCACCGGGATGCGCGCGCGGTACTGGGTCTCGCTGAGTTTTTCCGTCTTCAGCCAGTCGGCGCCTTTGGACAGCAGCGCCGTGGCCTCGACCTTGTCGCGCTCCAGTGACAGCAACGCATCGCTCACCGGTTCCGCAAAGGTGATCAGCGCCAGCGCCTCATCACCCGTTTTGTACTCTGGTCTGTCGAAAACGATTTCCACGGTGCCCGGCACGGCTTTGACGCCGTCGCCGGTGACCGAATGCCCGGTGGCGCCCAGCACCCGCCCGTGCTCGTCCTTCAGCGTCAGGTTGTAAGTGCCCGGGCGCTCGAAGGCCACATTGAAGCTTTTGTCACTGGCGGCGAGTTTGCCTTCGCCGGTCGACTGATCTTCCAGACGCACCCAACTGTAGAGGCTCGGCGTGACCGCTTTGCCCGGCTCGCTGCCACCTTCGTTCACATAGCTGAAAGCAACCTTGTCGCCCACTGCGCTGAAGCGCTGCGGTGCGCGCACGCTGAAACTCGCCGCGCCGCGATCAATCAGGATTTCCTTGGTGGTCTTGACCCGATATGCCGCGCCATCGCTGGCAAAAACCGTGAGCATGTAGCGGCTCGGTTTATCCGCAGCAGGCAGATCGAGGGTGGCGTTGCCCTTGCCGTCAGTGGTCAGCTCGGTGCTGGTCAGCTCCACCGGAAATTGCCCGAGGTATTGCAACTCGTTGTCGACCATCGACAGTTGCTGGGCTCGCAGGCTCAACGTCAGTTTGGCATCGGCCACCGGTTTGCCGTCCGGGTACAGCAGCACCAGACTGCCTTTGACCGCTTCGCCGGTGCGGTAATCCTGCTTGGCCAGGTTCAAGGAAATTTCGAAGTGCGGCTTGATGTATTCGGCCACGCGAAAGGCGCTGCTGTAGGCCTGGTCCTTGTAGCTGAAACGCAACTCGTAACCTCCCGCGACCGCGTTGTCCGGCAACTGGAAACGCCCTTGCGTGCCGGCCTTTGAATCGAGTTTCAGCGCCAGCGACTGCAGCGCGGTGCCGGTAGCGTCGAGCACCGTGACATTGACGTCAGCGGCGCTCGGCAGGACCGAATCCCGGGCATTCTTGAACTCGCGACCGAGGATTTTCAGCGACACCCAATCACCCGGTCGATACAGCGGCCGGTCGGTGAAGGCATAGAGTTTGGTGTCGTAGATTTCGCTGTCGTAGTAGAAGTTTTCCGACACGAACACACCGCCCTCCTCATCCTCGCCGATGACGAATGAACGCTCGGGGCTGACGTGTTCCAGACGCAACAAACCCTCGGCATCGGTAACGCCGCTGCTCATCACGCCGAGGCCATCAGTCCACAGCACATTGACCTTCGGCACCGAACTGCCTTCATGCTTGCGCGCAGCCCATACCAGCAGTTCATCGCCGGCAATCTTGCTCACTGCCACGGTGTTGGAGACAAACACCATGGTGGTCGCGCGGTATTTGCCGATCAACGCTTCGACCAGGTACAGGCCTGGTTTCAGATTGCCCAACGGGATGTACACATTGCCCGGCGCGACGCTGACGAATTCGCTGGAAGATCCGTCGAGGTTGACGCCCGGTGGCGGCTGAATCGGCTTGGCCTGCCATAGCGGATAACGAAACTGACTGACGACCGGCAACCCTGGAATCAAGGCAAATTGCGGTTGCGCGTCGTAAGGCGTCGGCGCGGCCATCGCGGCGCCCATTTTCAGCTCGGGCACTTCCTCGGTGACCTGCTTGCGCGATTCGTAGGAAAACGCCCGCTGCATGACGCGACGGGATTTGCGGTACCAGTTGTCCCACAGGTACGCGAGCGTGTTCGACAACCCTTCACCCTTGAACTGACCGTCGCTGACCACGCGGTGCAGGTTCTTCTGGCGCTTGAGAAAATCCAGCGGCTTGTCGATACGGTACACGCGAATGTCGGCGCCGCCATAAGGCTCCATGCGGAACCGGCGATAGTCGCGACCGGGCGCTTCAAGGCGCACCCTCGCCTGTTCGTCGCTGGCGAAACTGCTGTCGGCCAGCAGGAAGAAACTCTCACCGGCGACCGGCGTGTAGCCGCTTGGCGCAACGGAGTCGTCAGCATTGGCCGCCGAAAAAGGCAGCAAGGCGACTAACAATAAAGGCAGGAAATGCAGCATGCGGGCACCGATCATTGGGAGAGGAAGTTCAGTCGATAGACGCCGATGAAGTTTGGGTTGGCTGCGTCGGGTATCCATCGGGTGTCCTTCCATGTCATGAGTTGCTGCAGGCTCGCGGAGCGCATGCCGTTGTCTGTGGGAGTGGTTGTGCCGGTGTGATAGGCGATGAAGCGGCCCATCCAGATCATCAGGTGCTGGTCGTCGCCCTGATCGAAAAACATCAGGTCGCCGGGCCGCGCCTGGGCGACATCGCGGCCGACCAGATGGCTGTTGAACTGAATCAGTTTGATTGCGTTGACGTAGGGCCCGACCTTGCCGCCGCCTTGCTGCCACTGCTGGGCAAGACCGCGTTGCGCGTCAGTCAATTGCAGCTCGGGCGGCAGATAACGGTTGGACAGGCCATTGCTGCGCAGCCACTTGTCGTCATGGACTTTCAGCGCTTCGTTGGCGGCGAAGCGCACCAGCCCGGCGCAGTCCTGCTGATACCAGCGCGGGCTCGGGCCTTGAGTCAGTTGTTCTTGAGCGATGCGCACGAACCAGGCGCGAAAAACCTGGGATTGCTGCGGATCAAGAGGCGCCGCCTCCACAGCAAACGCGCGACTGCTGAGCAAAATCGTCAGCAAACCGAGGCTGCGGATGAATGCACTCACAGTGCTTTCCATTCCAGCGGCAGCCATTGCCAGTGGCCGTCGGGCTCGCTGCCTTCAGGCAAGGTCAGCGCATATTTGCCGTAACCGCCGAGCGTGCGCAGTTTCGGGATCAGGTAGGTTTGCGCAGCGTTGTAGAACACCGGTTCCATGTCCTGCGGCAGGCTGTCGAGGATTTCCTGTTGCATCAGTTGCGCCATCGAGTCCGGGCCGAAATAGACCGGCATCAGCAGGTCTTTGGGCACCACGTCGGCCATCGGCGGGAAGCGTTTGTCGAGCGTGCCGAGGGCCTTGTCGACCAGTTTGTCGTCGAGGGAGAACAGCAGCGTCGAGCCATGGCGCGCGAGGCTGACTTTCATGAACGCCTTGCCGGTGATTGCGTCCGGATTCTCGGCCTCCTGGGCTTTGTAAGGACCGAAATTGGAACTGACCTGACGCTGCCATTGATGGCTCTGACCTTCCTGCTTCTCGATCACTGGAAAAGCGTGCGCTTCGACATTCTTTTCGTAGGCGCCAACCATCGAGCCGAACAGATTGCCCAGGTCGCCATCGAGTTTGGCGCTGTCATCATCGTTCAGACTGGCCACCAGCAGCGGCGTGTACAACCGCGAATCGGCGTACCAGCACAGGCCCGCCGCGCCGGCCATGTGTTCGGTCAGCGCCTGAGCGACGGCTTCTTCGGCACCCAGCTTTATCAGCAGCGGTTTTTGCTGTTCAGCGGCCAGCGGCAAGGTCACGCAAGCACTCGCGCCCATGGGCATGGCTTGCCAGACCGGTTTGAAATCGAAATCCGCCTGGTTTTCCAGCTCATCCATGGCGAGAAAACTGTGCCAGCCCTTGTCGTCCATGTCGAAGCGCAGGCCGGCGAAGTTCGGAATGAAGCGCTGATAACCCATCGCCAACACACCGGAATTGACTGAAAGGCGTTGCTTCACTTCCGGCAAACGGGGTTGCAGGCCGAAGGCTTCGGGGAACAACTTGTCGCCGTTGAGCAATGCGGCGAACGCCTTAATCGAAACGCTGCCCGGCTCCTTGGACGAAATGCTGTCTGAATCATAGAGTTTGCCTGGATTGGACAGCACCACCAGTTTGTCGCCGTGGGAGGCGAACAGCAGCGCCTTGCTGGCGCTGTAGCTCAGTTGATAAAGCGCTACGTCATCTGAGCCGACTTTCAGCTCGCCGATTTTGCTCAGTTGTGTGTCATCCAGCGCCACTTTCGCCAGCGGCTCCAACACCTTGGCCAGCCCTCCGCGATCCATCACCAGCAGGAAATCCTTGAGCCGACCATCCGCGCCGCGCCACAGCGCGACGTCCGCCGGTTGATTGAAAAGCTGCTCGATCAGGCTGTCCTGCAACTTCAGGTCATGCTCGTAAATGATCCGCCGCAGACTGCCAATCAAGCCGAGACGATCGGCATGGGTTTGGTAATAGAAAACGAAATCTTCGGTGAGGGTTTCCTTGAGCAACGGCACCGCCAGCAGATCCTTGGGCAACTGGCTCAGTGAATGGGTTTCGAGCAGACCGTCCGGGCGGCTCATGCCCAGTTTGTCACTGGCCAATTCAGCCAGCGGGGCTCGCGGTTTGTGCATGAACCAGCCCATCCCGGCTGCGACGCCCGCCACCAGGCACCCAACGATCAGCAACGCCGGCCAGCGCCGTGAAGGGTTGGCCGCAGGTACGGCGGCGGCCGGTGAAACAGGGTTATCACTCATGTTCTCGCTCATCTTCCCAAAGCTCTACAGTTCATCCGTGGAGCGGGATGCTTAATAGTTGAAAGTCTTGACCGGCAGCAAGTCACCGATCGCGCGCAGGGGCACGATGAAGGTCTCGCGTTTTTCGTCGACGGTGTTTTCGTTCAGCACCAGATTAATCTGCGAGGTGATCACCTCGTTCTGGTTGCTGGTCTCCTCGAAGTTATAGCCGCCGCTGCCGAAGTTGCCCCAATAGTTCACGTAAACCAGATAAGTGCCGCGCATTGGCGCAGTCATGGTGAACATTTCCGGACCGGGACCGTCGACGCCGTCCGGGTCGAGGCCGCCGCCGTTGCTCATTGCCGGGCGTGCCCAGAAAGCGTGCTGGCCGTCGGGGGTGATGATGTGCAGGTCGAGTTCGGCTTTCGGATCGTCCCAACCGAGCACCACGCGAATTCGCGCCGGCGTGCGCAGATTGTTGGCTTCGTAGAATTGAACGCGCTTGAGGGACTGGCCTTGCGTGTTGCGCACTTCGACGCTGTTGGAACCGGCGCCAAAAGCATAGGGTCGAGCGAAACGGCCCTGGTCGTCGGTATAGAGATTCAGTGGACTGCCGTTGACGGCCAGTGTATGCGGCCCGCGTTGGGTGCCGAAGGCTTTGAGCTGACCCTGGATCATGGTGCGATTGCGCTGGATGCCGCGATCGATGGGTGGCGTGGGATAAGCGACTTGAGGATTTTCGCTGCGATCAAGCAGGCCATTGTAACGCCAGCCGCCGATCGGTTCCGAGAGCTCAGCAGTCGGCCCGGCCCAGGCAGCGGTCGCGCAGGCCAGGCCGATCAGCAGTAGAAGAAATGAACGCATGTGTTGCTCCTGCCATGCACAAACGAAACCTTGCGCCCGATCCTCGGCGCGTGACAGATCCAAAAACTGTGTTTCGTCAGAAAGACCCGTGACTATCAGGGTCGTAGATGCGGCGAAGATTAGCCAGTTGGCTGGTTTTTAACAATCGGCAACAGACCATGTCCCGGATTGAAGCGGTACTGGGCGAGGCGCGCTTCTGGCAAGCGCACCGGGAGTCCGCGTTAACGGCGCAGCAGAGCAAAGTGCTGAATCGCTTGCTCGATGGCGGGGAACGCGGTTTCGGGCAGGGCCTCAGTGCGTCGCAGTATCAGGCTGTGGCAAAAGTATCGAAGGCCACGGCAACCCGCCATCTGGGTGAATTGCTGGAAAAAGGCTGTGTGCAAAAATTGCCTGGTGGCGGGCGCAGTACCCGCTATCAAATCAGCTATCTCCATGACCCAACACGATGACCTGTTGCAGCACGCATCTGTGGCGAGGGGGCTTGCCCCCGTTCGGCTGTACTGCAATCGGAATTCGCTGCAGGCGGTATGTCTGATGAAACCTGGTGTCTGGGTTTAGGCCCGCTGCGCGGACCAACGGGGGCAAGCCCCCTCGCCACAGGGGTCGAATTCACTCCTGAGATAGAGGCCAAAAATCCCGCTCATTTGCCCATAACCCCCATGTCTGCTAGTGTCGCGCCGGTTTAACGACAACCGGAAATAGCCGCCATGGCCCGCAAAAAAGCTGCACTGGATTTCGAACAATCTCTAGCTGACCTGCAAACGCTGGTAGAGCGTCTGGAGAATGGCGAATTGTCGCTGGAAGACTCGCTGACAGCTTTCGAGCAAGGCATAGGCTTGACCCGCGATTGTCAGGCAGCGCTGGCTCAGGCCGAGCAGAAGGTCCAGGTACTGCTGGAGCGTGATGGCGAGCTGGCCGAGGAACCTTTCGACGCGGATGAGCCGGAATGATCGCAGCGTATTCGGCGTCCAGCCAGGCCCGCGTCAATGCTGCACTCGAAAGCCTGTTCAGTGCGCCCGGCCCTGAACTCGCGCGGCTTTACGAAGCAATGCGCTACAGCGTGATGAATGGTGGCAAACGCGTGCGGCCTCTGCTGGCCTACGCCGCCTGCGAAGCATTGGGTGGCAAAGCCGAACAAGCCAATGGCGCCGCCTGCGCTGTCGAACTGATCCACGCTTATTCGCTGGTGCACGACGATCTGCCGGCCATGGACGATGACGATTTGCGTCGGGGCCTGCCGACCACCCACAAGAAATTCGACGAGGCCTGCGCGATTCTTGCCGGCGACGGCCTGCAAAGCCTCGCCTTCAGCGCGCTGCTCGACCCACGCTTGAACACTTCTGATGCCGAAATCCGCCTGCAAATGGTCAGCGCACTTGCCCTTGCGGCAGGCCCTGCCGGCATGGTCGGCGGGCAAGCGATCGACCTCGGCTCGGTCGGTCTGAAACTCGATCAGAAAGCCCTCGAATACATGCACCGGCACAAGACTGGCGCGCTCATCGAAGTCAGCGTCAAGCTCGGCGCTCTGGCCAGTGGCCGCGCAGAGAAGGATGAACTCAAATCCCTGAAAAATTACGCCCTGGCGATCGGCCTGGCCTTTCAGGTGCAGGACGACATCCTTGACGTTGAAAGCGATACCGAAACCCTGGGCAAACGCCAGGGTGCCGACATCGCGCGGGACAAGCCGACCTACCCGGCTTTGCTCGGCCTGGCCGACGCCAAGGCTTACGCACTGGAGCTGCGCGATCAGGCGCTGCACGCGCTGCGACCGTTTGACGCGGCTGCCGAGCCGTTGCGTGATCTGGCCCGTTATATCGTCGACCGGCGCAGCTGATGGCGTATCCGCCAAAAAAGACCAACGCGTGGGCAGGGGCCGATGCATCAGGTAAACTGCCGCATCTTCTATACCTATAACGATTCGCCTGATGCCCACGACGTTTCATGAGATTCCCCGCAAGCGCCCGACCACGCCCCTGCTCGACCGTGCCAATACGCCGGACGGGCTACGCCGGTTAGGCGAAGCCGAGCTGGAAACCCTGGCCGATGAATTGCGCCTGGAATTGCTCTATACGGTCGGTCAGACCGGTGGGCATTTCGGTGCAGGCCTGGGCGTCATCGAGCTGACCATCGCGCTGCATTACGTTTTCGACACCCCGGACGACCGGCTGGTGTGGGACGTGGGTCATCAGGCCTATCCGCATAAGATCCTCACGGGTCGCCGCGAGCGCATGGGCACCCTGCGCCAGAAGGATGGCGTCGCTGCCTTCCCGCGCCGTTCCGAGAGTGAATACGACACCTTTGGCGTCGGCCACTCCAGTACCTCGATCAGTGCAGCGCTGGGCATGGCTATCGCCGCCCGCCTGCAGAACAGTGATCGCAAGGCCATCGCAGTGATCGGCGATGGTGCGTTGACCGCCGGCATGGCTTTCGAGGCGCTCAACCATGCGCCGGAAGTGAATGCCGACATGCTGGTGATCCTCAATGACAACGACATGTCGATCTCGCGCAACGTTGGCGGATTGTCGAATTACCTGGCGAAAATTCTTTCCAGCCGCACTTACGCGAGCATGCGCGAGGGCAGTAAAAAAGTACTGTCGCGTCTGCCCGGCGCGTGGGAAATCGCCCGTCGCACCGAGGAATACGCCAAAGGCATGCTGGTTCCCGGCACGCTGTTCGAAGAGCTGGGCTGGAACTACATCGGCCCGATCGACGGCCACGATCTGCCGACCCTGATCGCCACCTTGCGCAACATGCGCGATCTCAAAGGCCCGCAATTTCTTCACGTGGTGACCAAGAAAGGTAAAGGCTTCGCCCCGGCAGAAGTGGACCCGATCGTTTACCACGCCATCACCAAGCTTGAACCCGTCGATGCACCCGCCGCGCCGAAACTGGCCAGCGGGCCGAAATACTCCGGCGTATTCGGTCAGTGGTTGTGCGACATGGCCGAAGCGGATTCACGTTTGGTCGGTATCACCCCGGCGATGAAAGAAGGCTCCGATCTGGTAGCCTTCAGCGAACGCTTCCCGCAGCGCTATTTCGATGTGGCGATTGCTGAGCAACATGCCGTAACACTTGCAGCCGGCATGGCCTGTGAAGGCGCAAAACCTGTGGTCGCCATTTACTCGACGTTCCTGCAACGCGGTTACGACCAGTTGATCCATGACGTCGCCGTACAAAACCTCGACGTGCTGTTCGCCATCGACCGCGCCGGTCTGGTGGGCGAAGACGGCCCGACTCATGCGGGCAGTTTCGATCTGTCGTACCTGCGCTGCATCCCTGGCATGCTGGTCATGACGCCCAGTGATGAGAACGAACTGCGCATGATGCTCACCACCGGCCACCTGCACAATGGCCCGGCCGCGGTGCGTTATCCACGCGGCAATGGTCCGAACGCCACCATCGAGAAAGAGCTGCAAGCGATTGAAATCGGCAAAGGCGTTGTTCGTCGTCAGGGTAAAAATGTTGCCCTGCTGGTATTCGGCGTGCAGTTGGCCGAAGCGCTGAAAGTCGCCGAAACGCTGGACGCGACCGTGGTCGACATGCGTTTCGTCAAGCCGCTGGATGAGGCGCTGGTTCGTGACATGGCCGGCAGCCATGAGCTGCTGGTGACGATTGAAGAGAACGCGATCATGGGCGGCGCCGGCGGTGCGGTCAGCGAGTTCCTCGCCCGCGAGAACATCCTCAAGTCGATGCTGCACCTGGGCCTTCCGGACAGCTATGTCGAGCACGCCAAGCCCGCACAAATGCTGGCCGAATGTGGGCTGGATGAGGCTGGTATCGAGGCGTCGGTGCGCGAGCGGATGCAGTTGCTGGACCTCTAAACCTCAGACCTACGCAGACCCCCTTGTGGGAGCGGGCTTGCTCGCGAATGCGCAGTGTCAGTCAGCCTATAGTTGACTGGCCCGGCGCTTTCGCGAGCAAGCCCGCTCCCACATTTGATTTGTGCTCCCCTTAAGTTCCGATGGACTGCCGATGAAACTCTCTCCCCTCGCCCTGTCGCTTGCGCTCCTGCCCGCTGGCCCACTGCTCGCCGACACCTTCGAGCGCGATCAAGCGCTGAAGCTGCCCGATGTGCTGATCAGTGCCAACCGCCAGGTGGAAGCTCGCAACGACAGCAGTGCCGCCAACACCGTGTTCACCCGCGAAGACATCGACCGTTTGCAGCCAGGCAGCGTCACCGACCTGCTGCAGCGCGTGCCGGGTGTGCAAGTCGGTCAGACCGGCGGGCGTGGCAGTTTGCCGGGGATCTACATTCGCGGGACCAAGTCCGCGCAAAGCCTGGTGCTGGTGGACGGTCAACGCATCGGCAACTCGACCTCCGGCGACAGCAATCTGCAGCACATCAACATCGAACAGGTCGAGCGCGTGGAAGTGCTGCGCGGTTCGCGTTCGGTGATTTACGGCAGCGATGCGATTGGCGGGGTGATCCAGATTTTCACCCGGCGTGGCGGCGAGCAGGGCCTGCAACCGCGCTTGCACGCAGGCTTTGGCAGCAACCAGAGGTGGGAACGCAGTGTCGGACTGTCTGGTGGCGACGGTAAGACCCGCTTCAACCTCGGTGCCAGCCTCGATGAAACCGCCGGGATCGACCGCACTCATGAGTCGTATCCGAGCGACGGCGATCACGATGAATACCGCAATAAATCACTGAGCCTCAGCCTGAGCCACGCCCTCACCGACGACATCGAAGTCGGCGCGAACCTGTTGGATAACCGCGGCAAAAACGCCTTCGACAACCCGTTCGGCCGCTTCGATATGGACACCTTCGAATCCGTACAAGAGCAGCCGTACAACGATTTCACTGTCAGCGGTTTCAGCAGTTACGTTGACGCGCGGATCAATGATCATTGGCAAACCCGTGTCGAACTGGGCCACAGCGAAAATCGCGAAGAGACTTTCGACAAACTCAGCGACGAGCGCAGCGTGTTCAACACCTACCGCGATTCCGTGAACTGGCAGAACGACCTTACTCTCGATGCACGCAACAGCCTGATCGTTGGCGGCGACTGGTATGAAGACCGGGTCAACAGCAGCACTGCTTTTGACGAGGACAGCCGCTGGAACCGCGCGGCGTTCATTCAGCATCGGTATCAGGCGGACAGCTTCTCCACTGAGTTGGGACTGCGCCGCGATCAAAACCAGCAGTTTGGCGGCCAGAACAGTTGGAGCGGCACTCTCACGCTGCCGTTGAATTCCAACAACGATGTGTTGTTGAGCTACAGCGAAGGTTTCCGTGCACCGACTTTCAACGATTTGTATTACCCGGATTTCAGCAACCCGGACCTCAAGCCGGAAACCTCGAAAAGCTACGAGTTGCAATGGCGCAGCCAGCTAACTGAAGGCAGTCGTCTCGAAGCATCGCTGTATCGCACAGACCTGCAAGACGCGATCATTTTCGGCAGCAACTCGCGGCCGCAGAACGTTGCCTCCGCCCGTATCAATGGCTTCGAAGCGGCACTCAAGCAGGAAGTGTTCGGCTGGCAGAGCAACCTCGGGGTGGCAATCATTGATCCGCGTGATCGTGACAGCGGGCATACGCTGGCTCGCCGTGCGCGGCGGACATTGAGTTGGGACCTGGATCGGCAGTTTGACCGGCTCGGGCTCGGCGCGAGCTGGCAAGCGGTCAGCAGCAGCTATGACGACGAGAACAATCTGCAGCCATTGGGCGGTTATGCGCTGCTCGGCTTACGCAGCAGCTGGGCACTGAATCGCGAGATCAAGCTGGATTTGAAAATCGATAACGTTCTGGACAAGGGTTACAGTCGCGCGTTGTACAGCCATGACGGCGGCCAGTACGGATACCGCGAGGAAGGTCGGGCATTCATGTTCGGAGTGACCTGGACACCTGAACCCTGAAAGCTGTCCGATCACCTGTAGCGAGGGGGCTTGCCCCCGCTGGGCTGCGAAGCGGCCCCAAACTTGTCAGAGATTGACTTCAAATCAAATCGCATCCGCCTGGTTTGCGACTGCTGCACAGTCGAGCGGTGGCAAGCTCCCTCGCCAAAAGTCAGCGATCAGGCTGGATCAGGTGGCAGAGTTCGACAGTCGCTGCAATCATCTGCCCGCTCGGGCGTTCGAGGCCTTTATTGGTCAGCATGAGCAATTGCCCGTGCCGAACAGCCGCCACCTGCGGCCAGGCCTTCCAGGCATCGAGCTGCGCCTGATCGCTGGCCAGGATCACCTGCGGATCACGCAGCAGCACCGCTTCGACGCTGATCTGCGGCGCGGGCAGCGTCAGGTCGGCAAACACATTGCGCGCACCGCAAACCTGCAACGCATCGCTGATGATCTGTCCGCCACCGACGGTATACAGTGGCCGATCCCAAACCTGATAAAACACCCGTAGAGGCTGATCGCGTCTGTAGCGTTCGCGCAATGACTCGAGGCGCTGACGCAAAGCCGCAGCCAGGGAAATACCACGTTCGGCGCGACCAAGTTGTACGGCAATCGCTTCGATATGCTCGGTCAGTTGATCAAGGTTGTGCGGTTCGGCGACGTAAGTAGGAATGTTCAAACGCTTGAGCTGCTCACGCTGGGCCGGGCCGACACTGTCGGGCCACAGCAGCAGCAGATCGGGCCGCAGGCTGAGCAGTTGTTCCATGTCCAACTGACCATAACGGCCTACAGTGGGCAGGCCTTGCAGTTCGGCTGGACGCTCGCCGGCGTCCAACACACCCACCAGCAGATCGGCAGACCCCAGTTCTACAACGATTTCGGAGAGAGACGGTGCGAGGCTGACGACCCGCTCGACGGCATGCGCCGAAGCGCCCAAGGCAAGCAGCAGAATCGCCAGCCCACTGCGGAGCATCAAGCGAGTTGACGCGGGATACGGTAGAGGTAGAACAGCACGGCGGTGGACAGCGCCAGCAACATCAGCGGCACTGCTTCCAGCCCGACAAATACCGCGAGGGCGCCGATCCACGCGGGCAGCCCGGCAGCGATAAACGCCGCTCGGCGTTTGGCAGCCAGGGCGATCCAGGCGGCAGGTTCTTCAGGGGTGTCGAGGGCTTTTTGCGTGGCGATCAGGCCGTGTTTATAGCCACCAAAAAACTTCAGGCTGACAAACATCGAAGCCATACCGGCAATGAACATC
>NZ_CABVGX010000004.1 GCF_902497625.1 Pseudomonas fluorescens
GCTTGTGCTCGCGTGCCGGGCGATCGCCGCGGGCTGCTGCAGCCGGTTTTTCCTTGCCACCCTTGTCCTTGCCTTTGTCCTTGCGACCGCCGCCGCCACCACCGCCGTTCGGACCGTCGCCGCGCGGGCCACGTGAGTTGCGCGGGTTACGCACATCCGGACGCTCGCGGACTTCAGGCTTCTCGGCTTCGACAGCGCTGGAATCGAAGCCCATCAGGTCGCCGTCAGCAATTTTCTGCTTGGTCATGCGCTCGATGCTTTTCAGCAGTTTTTCTTCGTCCGGAGCAACCAGCGAGATCGCTTCGCCCGAACGACCGGCACGGCCGGTACGGCCGATACGGTGAACGTAATCTTCATCGACGTTCGGCAGTTCGAAGTTGACCACGTGTGGCAACTGGTCGATGTCGAGACCGCGTGCGGCAATGTCGGTGGCGACCAGAATGCGCACTTCGCCCGCCTTGAAGTCGGCCAGCGCTTTGGTACGTGCGTTCTGGCTCTTGTTGCCATGGATGGCGACGGCGGTGAGGCCGTGTTTGTCCAGGTACTCGGCCAGACGGTTGGCGCCGTGCTTGGTGCGGGTGAACACCAGCACCTGTTCCCAGGCGCCCGCAGTGATCAAATGCGCCAGCAGCGACCGCTTGTGGTTCGCCGGCAGACGGAAGACACGCTGTTCGATGCGCTCGACCGTGGTATTCGGCGGCGTGACTTCGATGCGTTCCGGGTTGTGCAGCAGCTTGCCGGCGAGGTCAGTGATGTCTTTGGAGAAGGTCGCCGAGAACAGCAGGTTTTGACGTTTGCTCGGCAAGCGGGCAAGGACCTTCTTCACGTCATGGACAAAACCCATGTCGAGCATGCGGTCGGCTTCGTCCAGCACGAGTATTTCCACATGGGACAGGTCGACGCTGCCCTGGCCGGCGAGGTCGAGCAGACGGCCGGGGCAGGCCACCAGCACGTCAACGCCGCGGGACATGGCCTGAACCTGTGGGTTCATGCCAACGCCGCCGAAGATGCAGGCACTGACGAACTTCAGGTCACGGGCATAAACCTTGAAGCTCTCGTGTACTTGAGCCGCGAGTTCGCGAGTAGGGGTCAGGACCAGTACGCGCGGTTGGCGCGGGCCGTGGCGCTGGGATTTGTCCGGGTGACCGTTGGGGAACAACCGTTCCAGAATCGGAAGGGCGAAGCCGCCGGTTTTACCAGTACCTGTCTGAGCCGCGACCATCAGGTCGCGACCTTGCAACACGGCGGGAATGGCCCGCTGTTGCACCGGAGTAGGCTCGGTATAGCCCGCCGCCTCGATGGCACGGACTAAAGCCTCGGAGAGACCGAGGGAAGCAAAGGACATGAGTAATCCTGTTTTAGTTAGGGCTTGGCCCAATGGGAGTCTTGCCTGGCGCGAATGGCGTTTAAGAAGAACGCAATCCCGTCCGGTCCTGCTGGGTCACGAAGGCTCGTCTGGAGCGCTCGCGCGGGCTTGAAAGCTGCGCTGTAGCGGGTTCGAGATGCCTTGAACGGTTCCGAGCGTCCGGGCGTGAGCCTGGCGGGAAGGCCGGAGTATAACAGAGCAATCACTGCGCGCCGCTTTCCTGCTGCTCAACGGTTTGTTCAACGCTGTTAGTCGGCCTGTCGGCTTTTGCGCTGGCAGCCGGCCCGGCGCCGTATCGCGCGCTCAGCTCCGCATAGGCGGGTTCACGTTTGAAACGCTTGAGTTCAGCGCCAAAGCGCTGCACCAGCAGATCCATGCCGGCATTGCGGCGCACTGCCAGAAACTGGCTCTGCTGGCTGATGATGGTAGGGTTCTCACTGATCTGGTCGCGGATATTCAGTTCGTCGAGCAAATGCTGGCCGACACGGCGGTCGGTGATCAGCAGGTCGATACGTCCGCGTGCAAGCTTGCCGAAGTTGGCTTCATGACTGGGCGCCGGTTCGCGAGTGAACAGCGTCGAATTGCGAAAATCTTCGCTGTAGAGGTAGCCCGGCGAGGTGCCGACAGTCAGGCCACGCAGGTCTTCGAGGGTGCGAAACGGGTGAGGGCGCTCGTTGGCGTAGAAGATGACGAACTGCACCTCTGACAATGGCTCGCTCGGGTAGAGCAGGCTCGCATCGCGTTCGGGACTGTGGAAGATATCCAGCGCGCCGTCGGCCTGGCCTTGCTCGAGCATGGACAAACAGCGCTTCCAGGGCAGAAATTGCCAGTCCACCTCGATGCCCAGTCGTTTGAAGACGATGGCTGTCGTTTCATAATCCAGGCCCAGTGGTTTGCCGTCTTGCTCATAGACATAGGGGGCCCACGGCTCGGTGACAATGCGCAGTTTCTCGCCCCGGGCAGTCACGCTCAGGCAAGTGAATAGCAGCAGGATGAGTAACTGGGAAATCCAAGGCATGGCCTGAGATTACGACGAGAAACGGCAAAGAGCCAGAAACCGCATGCAGAAGCTCTAGCTCCGTGTGTTGCTTCACATTTTCAGCTAGCGAGAAAGCAAAAAATCGCAGCTTCATTTCACCTTGGAGCCCGTAGGAGCTGTCGAGTGAAACGAGGCTGCGATCTTATGATCCTACCGGGTGCTTTCAGCTTGAAGCTTGCAGCTGTTTCACCGCGGCAACTTCAAATTATTCCACACCGCCAGACTCGCTTCAGCCTGATTCAATGTGTAAAAGTGCAAGCCTGGTGCGCCGCCCTGCAACAGGCGTTCGCACATCTCGGTGATGACCTGCTCGCCAAAACGCTGAATGCTCGCAGTGTCATCGCCGTAGGCTTCCAGCTGCTTGCGAATCCAGCGCGGAATTTCGGCGCCGCAGGCATCGGAGAAACGCGCGAGCTTGCTGTAATTGGTGATCGGCATGATCCCCGGCACGATCGGGATGTTCACGCCCAGCGCCCGTACTCGTTCGACAAAATAGAAATAGCTGTCGGCGTTGAAGAAGTACTGGGTGATTGCGCTGTTTGCACCGGCATTGGCCTTGCGCACGAAATTAGCCAGATCGTCTTCAAAGTTGCGCGCTTGCGGATGCATCTCCGGGTAGGCGGCGACTTCGATGTGGAAATGGTCAGCGGTTTCTTCACGAATGAATTCAACCAGATCGTTGGCGTGGCGCATCTCGCCGCTGGCCATGCCCATGCCGGAAGGCAGGTCACCGCGTAGCGCAACAATGCGTTTGATGCCGGCCGATTTGTATTGAGCGAGCAGGTCGCGCAGGTCGGCCTTGCTATCGCCAACGCAGGACAGATGCGGAGCGGCGGGAACTTTGACTTCGCTTTCAAGCTGCAACACGGTGTTGAGCGTGCGATCACGGGTCGAACCGCCAGCGCCATAGGTGCAGGAAAAGAAGTCGGGGTTGTAAGTCGCCAACTGACGGGCAGTGGCGAGCAGTTTTTCATGCCCAGCATCGGTCTTGGTGGGGAAGAACTCGAAGCTGTAGCGACGGTCTTGGGACATGGGCGGGACCTCCAGCTGCAAGCTGCAAGCTGCAAGCTGCAAGCTACAAGAGGCGTAGCGCCGACTCTCGTAGTTGAAGCCTGCAACTCACGGCTGCGTAATAGCGATGAAGAAACGAGCAACAAGCCTCAAACCTCAAGTAAACGAATCGCTTTTACTTGCCGCTTGAAGCTTGTAGCTCGCAGCTGCTCTTAGTAGCGATAAGCGTGCGGCTTGAACGGGCCTTCGACGGTGACGCCGATGTAATCAGCCTGTTGCTTGGTCAATTGAGTGACCACGCCGCCGAAACCGCGGACCATTTCCAGGGCCACTTCTTCGTCGAGCTTCTTGGGCAGTACTTCAACGGTCAGGCGCTCGGCTTTCTGGGCTGGCGACAGGTCGGCGTACTTCTGGCCGAACAGGAAGATCTGTGCCAGCACCTGGTTGGCGAACGAACCGTCCATGATGCGGCTCGGGTGACCGGTGGCGTTACCCAGGTTTACCAGGCGGCCTTCAGCCAGCAGAATCAGGTAGTCGTCGTTCTGCGCATCAAATGCACCAGCGCCGGTGCGGTGGATCTTGTGAACCTGCGGCTTCACTTCTTCCCATGCCCAGTTCTTGCGCATGAAAGCGGTGTCGATTTCGTTGTCGAAGTGGCCGATATTGCACACCACAGCGCGCTTCTTCAGCGCTTTGAGCATGTTCGAGTCGCACACATTGACGTTGCCGGTGGTGGTCACGATCAGGTCGATCTTGCCCAGCAGCGCTTTGTCGATGCTTGCTTCGGTGCCGTCGTTGATGCCGTCGATGAACGGCGAAACCAGTTCAAAGCCGTCCATGCACGCTTGCATGGCGCAGATCGGGTCAACTTCGGAAACTTTGACGATCATGCCTTCCTGACGCAGGGACTGCGACGAGCCCTTGCCCACGTCACCGTAGCCGATGACCAGCGCTTGCTTGCCGGACAACAGGTGGTCTGTGCCGCGCTTGATCGCATCGTTCAGGCTGTGACGGCAGCCGTACTTGTTGTCGTTCTTGCTCTTGGTCACCGAGTCGTTGACGTTGATCGCAGGGATTTTCAGCTCGCCCTTGGCCAGCATGTCCAACAGACGGTGAACGCCGGTGGTGGTTTCTTCGGTCACGCCATGGACGCGGTCGAGGATTGCCGGGTATTTCTTGTGCAGCAACTCGGTCAGGTCGCCGCCGTCGTCGAGGATCATGTTGGCATCCCAAGGCGCGCCATCTTTGAGGATGGTTTGCTCCAGGCACCACTCGTACTCTTCTTCGGTTTCGCCTTTCCAGGCATACACCGCGATGCCGGCAGCAGCGATGGCAGCAGCGGCCTGGTCTTGCGTCGAGAAAATGTTGCAGGACGACCAGCGCACTTCGGCACCCAGGGCAACCAGGGTCTCGATCAGCACGGCAGTCTGAATGGTCATGTGAATGCAGCCGAGAATCTTCGCGCCTTTGAGCGGTTGCTCAGCAGCGTACTTGCGACGCAGACCCATCAGGGCCGGCATTTCGGATTCGGCGATAATGGTTTCGCGACGACCCCAGGCAGCCAGGGACATGTCGGCGACTTTGTAATCGGTAAAATCTGCAGGCGTGATAACAGCGCTCATGAAGAGCCTCCATTCGTAATGTATGCGAATGGGCGCCGTTGTGCGTTTAGTGTCTGGCCATGGCCAGGCAACGCCCCATCCGAGCCTGACAGGTCGAACCTGCTGCAGCGCCCCTCGGACAGGTGGCGGGAAAACGGTCGTGAGTGAAAATGACCGTTCTGAAACGGTGGCGATTATAGCGGGCTATGCTGATCTTCCAAAGCGTTTCTGTCGGCCAATGTCCGAACGGTAATCGAGACCATAGTCGATGCTCAATAGAGCTCTGGCCCGGGCTCTGCCATGATGGTCGGCATCAATAGGCAAGACGGTCAGGAGTGAATATGAATTTCCACACCCGCAAATGGGTAAAACCCGAAGACCTCAACCCCAACGGCACGCTGTTCGGCGGCAGCCTGCTGCGCTGGCTCGACGAAGAAGCGGCGATCTACGCCATCGTGCAGCTGGGTAATCAGCGTGTCGTGACCAAGTACATTTCCGAAATCAACTTCGTCAGCGCCTCGCGCCAGGGCGACATCATCGAGCTGGGCATCACCGCCACCGATTTTGGTCGCACCTCGATCACCCTGAAATGCGAGGTGCGCAACAAGATCACCCGCAAGAGCATTCTGACGGTGGAGAAAATCGTCTTCGTCAACCTGGGTGAGGACGGCCTGCCGGCACCGCACGGCCGCACCGAGATCAAATACGTCAAAGACCAGTTCAAGGACGATGCCGCCGTCGAATAATGTGAGCCCTGTAGGAGCTGCCGAAGGCTGCGATCTTTTGATCTTGAATTTCCGCGACCAGGATCAAAAAGCAAAAGATCGCAGCCTTCGGCAGCTCCTACAGAACGGACCCGGACTCCGCGTGTCGTACCTTCATCGCACGCCACCGGTTCCGGAGTTATATGGACACGCAAAAAGACGGCAAGACCCCGAACCTTTCGGCGCAAGAGAAACACGAGGTCGACAAAAATCAGCCACCGCGCGCTGCGGTGCTGCATGAAATCATCCGCAGCCAGGGCGATCAGGAACTGGAACGCAGCGTTGCCGCCCTGTGGTGGTCGGCCTTGGCTGCCGGCCTGACCATGGGCCTGTCGCTGATGGCGATGGGGCTGCTCAATTCACGGCTGCCGGACGCCGAAGGCTTCAAGGTGATCGCCAGCTTCGGCTACTGCGCAGGCTTTCTTGCGGTGATTCTCGCCCGTCAGCAATTGTTCACCGAGAACACGTTGACGGCCGTATTGCCGGTCATGACCAAACCCACGCTGAACAATTTTGGCCGCCTGATGCGCCTCTGGTCAGTGGTACTGGTGGGTAACCTGTGCGGCACGATACTGGTGGCTTACGTGATGTTGCACCTGCCGATTTTCGACACCAAGACCGACCTCGCTTTCCTCGAGATCGGCCGCAAGGTCATGGAAAACGACTCAGGCAAAATGTTCGCCAAGGGCATTATTTCCGGCTGGATGATCGCCACCATGGTCTGGATGATCCCGTCCATGGAAAGCGCCAAGATGTGGATCATCGTCCTAATCACCTACCTTATGGCGCTGGGCGATTTCACTCACATTGTGGTCGGCTCGGCCGAGGTGTCCTACCTGGTGTTTGCCGGCGAATTGTCGTGGAAGGACTTCTGGATGGTGTTCGCCGGGCCGACACTGGCGGGGAATATCATTGGCGGCAGTTTCATCTTCGCCTTGATCAGTCACGCGCAGATTCGCAGCGAGAGCGGGCCGCCAAAATCCGGCGGCCATGAAAAAGATCAGGCCGAATCCCGGCCGGATTGATCTGGCTCAGGTGTTTGCTGAAGAGCGTTACACAGGGCGTTCATCATGTTGGGCCGATCGGTTTGAACGTGGCTGATCAGCGCAATTTCCCTGTCGTAGCGCCGGTTGCCGACCCGTTTCACAGCGCATTTATGACCCCAGTGCTCGAACCCGGACCAATAAGGCACGAGGCTTACGCCAAGGCCTTCAGTCACGAGCATGGCAATTGTTTCCAGGGCGTCGAGATCGACCAATGGCGTAGGCATCAATTGCTGGTCCGCCAGATATTCCTCCGCATGTCGCCCGCCCCAAGAGTCGGGATCGTAGCGAATATAGGGTCGCGTGGTGAGTTGAGCAGGAATGCTGTCTGAAGTCTTTTCCTTCGATAGAAAAACCAGAGGTTCCTTGCGTAGTTGAACCATCCGCAAGGCTTTTGGTAATTCGAACGGAGGGACCACCAACACGGCAGCGTCAATTGCTCCTGAGAGAAGCGCCTCATACAGCGAACGCGATGTTCCAGGCACTATGACCGGTGTGATCCCCGGCGCCAATTCGGTCAATATGCGTAATGCCTGAGGTAGAAGACCGGTCAACACGGTTGAAATGGCGCCTATCCTCAGCTGCCCCGTAAGTCCGCCCACGTCGGCGTCTCCCGCCAGCAATGCAGTCTCGCGAACGATGCGTTTTGCCCTGGGCAGTAATCCCAGGCAGGCTTGACTCGGCTTGGCTGAGTGGCCGATACGCGACAGCAGCTCGAAGCCGAGTTGCCGTTCAAGCACGAGAATTCGCTGGCTGACCGCTGCCGCCGTCAACCCCTCCAGCCGCGCAGCATGAGCAATGGAGCCACATTCCACGACGGCAATGAGGCTTTTCAGATAACGCGTGTCCATAAGTAATACTTTCGGTGACGCAAGAATTACATGCTATCTCTTTCGGTGAAATCCCCACAAGCTTCAACCCGTTAGTCCTTTTACTCTCCGGTGATGTTCAGGAGCCACTTATGCAGTCGATTTTTCACCTTGCTATTCATGTCCGCGATTTGCAGTCGTCCCGCCAGTTTTATGGAGATTTGCTGGGCTGCGAGGAAGGTCGTAGCACCGAGACGTGGGTTGATTTCAATTTTTTCGGACACCAGTTGTCGTTGCATCTGGGCGAACCTTTTGCGGTCACTCACACGGGAAAAGTAGGAGCACACATCGTGCCGATGCCCCACCTTGGAGTGATACTTAAAATGTCAGACTGGATCGTTCTAAGAGACCGTTTGATTAACGCCGACGTCAGGTTTGTGCTCGCACCAACCATTCGGTTTTTAACAGAGCCCGGTGAACAGGCCACGATGTTCTTTATGGATCCGTGTGGAAATCCTATCGAAATTAAAGGCTTCAATGATTTGGATTCGGTTTATGCCGCTTGAGTCTTGTCGGAGGCCCGCTTTTGGAAAGTGGTGTTACAACCAACCATTAAGTCCGCCGGAATATCCGTAACGCGAAGGAGCCATATGCACGATTTCGATGAACTTGACGCCACCGCCATTTCGGAAATAGTTCGTTCGAATGTGGTGAGCGCAGAGACAGTCGCTGATCACTTTCTTGAGCGTGTCGAATCCCACGAGCGCCACATAAACGCGTTCGTCTCGTTCGATCCGGAAGCGGTGCGCACGCAAGCTTGCCAATTGAAAAACAGCCACGCGAGAGGTCTCCTGGCCGGTGTGCCAGTTGGGATCAAAGACAACTATGACACCGCGGATCATCCCACCCGGTTTTTCTCTGCGATCTATGACGACAACTGTCCATCGCGAGACGCTCATGTCGTCTCGCTTTTGCGCCAGGCCGGCGCCGTCATTATGGGCAAGACCCATACCACCGAATTTGCATACATGCATACCGGTCCGACCCGCAATCCACATGATCTTGACAGGACCCCGGGCAGTTCCAGCGCAGGGTCGGCCGCAGGAGTGGCGGCTGGCTTTTTTCCGATGGCATTGGGAACACAGACAGCCGGCTCACTGCTTAAACCGGCCTCCTATTGCGGGATTTATGCTTTCAAACCTTCGTTCGGGTTGGTGCCTCTGGAAGGGGTCAAACCCTTGGCGCCGAGCTTCGACACGGTGGGATGGTACGGTCGCTCCGTTCGTGATCTGGCGCTGATGGCTCACGTGTTGATCCCCGGATTCCCGACACCGGCTCATGAGCGCAACGTACGGTCGTTCGGCTTCTGTCGTACGGCGCGATGGGGTCAGGTAGATGAGGAAGTGGCCCTGGCACTGGAGAGTGCGGTAGAAAAACTGCGATTGGCGGGACATCAAGTGAACGAGGTAGTACTGCCCGAGGAATTTACAAGAGTATTTGATGACCATCTGCTGATAAACGACTGCGAGGGAGCCCGATCGCTCTCTAAAGAGCTGCTAATGCACCCTGACAAACTAAGTGGCGAGTTGCTAGCCATGTTCGAGCGCGCAAGCGTAACGGCGTGGGACCAAGAGTCAGCGGCAAGAAAGCGCCTGGCCAATTTATCCGCCGTTCTGGAAACGATATTCATGCCTTTTGACGCCGTGTTGGGTGCAAGCTGTGGCATCGTCGCGCCGGTGGGGCTTGAAGCGACCGGGCCATCTGATTTCTGCAAGTTCTGGATGGCGTTTGGATTGCCTCAGATTAATCTCCCGCTCCCTCGTCACGCCGGTGCGCTGCCCATAGGGCTTCAAATGGTCGGGGGGTTTAGAAACGATCGTGATCTGTTACACGCTGCGGAACACGTCGATGCGGTACTCAGAGCAGCCGTCGCTGCACCTGCCGCATCGGGTTGATGCAGCAGGCACCGGCCCTGGACGGGCGCACTTCCAGGGTTACGCAGTGACGCGACGCACCACGCGGCCAATCGTCAGCCCCTGCAGCAGGATCGAGGACAGCACCACGATGTAAGTAATGCTCAGCAGCAGGTCACGCTCGGCCCCGATCGGCAGCGACAGTGCCAGTGCTACCGAAACGCCCCCACGCAGGCCACCCCAGGTGAGAATCCGGATGGTCCCGCGCGGCACCGTGCGCCAGCGTCGCAACAGCAGAATGGCGGGCGCTACGGTCAACAAGCGGGACAGCAGAATCGCCATCGCCAGTACTCCGGCAGCCAACAGGTGCAACCAGTTGAAAGGCAGCAGCAACAGCTCCATGCCGATCAGGGCGAACAGCAGTGCGTTGAGCATGTCGTCAAGCAGCTCCCAGAAACCGTCCAGGTACTTGCGCGTCATGTCGTTCATCGCCAGGTTGCGGCCCAGGTTGCCGATGATCAAACCGGCGACCACCATCGCAATTGGCGCCGAAACATGCAGTTCGCTCGCCATGGCCGAGCCGCCGATCACCAGCGCCAGGGTCAGCATGACTTCGATCTGATGCTGCTCGATGCTTTTGATCATCAGGTACACGAGATAACCGATCAGCCCGCCGAACAGCACGCCGCCGATCGCTTCGTGGGCGAACAGCATGGCCGTGGCGCCGAGGGTCGGGGTTTCACCCAGTTGCGCGATGCCCAGCAGAACGGTGAACACCACGACCGCAGTGCCGTCGTTGAACAGCGACTCACCGACGATGGTGGTTTTCAGCGGTTTGGATGCGTTGGCGGTTCGCAGTACGCCGAGCACTGCGATCGGGTCGGTCGGCGAGATCAAGGCGCCGAACAGCAGGCAGTACAGGAAACTCACGTGCCAGCCGAACAGGGCGAAAATGTAAAAGGCCAGACTGCCAATCACGGCGGTGGCAATGAGTACGCCGAACGTCGCCAACAGGCCGATGGGCCAACGGTAGCTGCGCAAGTCATTGAGGTTGACGTGCAGGGCGCCGGCGAACAGCAGGAACGACAGCATCCAGTTCATCAGCAGATCACCGAAGTCGATCTGGCCGATCAGTTGTTGAACACGTTCTTCCAGGCCGGGGTAACCAAGCAGGCTCAAGCCTTGCAGCAACAGGGAAAACATCAGCGCGGTGACCATCACACCGATGGTCGGCGGCAAGCCGATGAAGCGGAAATTCACGTAAGTGAGGAGGGTGGTGAGGCAGATAAACGCAGCGACAAGTTCAAGCATCCGGGGTCCTTGGATGGGAGGTGGGTAGAAGGATTGTGTTTGGGCAGTTGAACCGCGTCAGCTTCATCGCGAGCAGGCTCGCTCCCACTATGGATCTTCGGTGGATGCACTATCGGGAGCTACGCAAGCCCTGTGGGAGCGAGCTCTCAAAGTGGATCTGCGGTAGATGCGGAACCCTGTGGGAGCCAGCCTGCTGGCGATTACGGTGGCAGCCGCAACGCGATGATTCAGCCGGTCACATTGACCGCAGCGACGCTGCGACGTTGCAAGTAAATAAAGAGCAGCGCCGTGAGCACCGTCAAGCCGCTGACCAGGACGCCCGTCCAGGGCAGCTCGGAGAGGTCCGCGCCGCTGGCGACTACGAGACCGCCAATCCATGCGCCCGCCGCGTTGCCGAGATTGAATGCGCTCTGGTTCAGCGTTGAGCCTAGGTTCGGTGCTTCATGCGCCTGATCGATGATCAGCAATTGCAGAATCGGGCACAGTGCAAAGGCAAAAATTCCCCACAGCACTAGCGTGATCGCAGCAGGGATGGCCGAGTGACTGGTCTGGGTGAACGCCGCCAACACGACTGCCGTTGCCAGCGCCATGCCGACCAGCGAAGGCAGCAAGCGACTGTCCGCCAAACGTCCGCCGAGCATGCTGCCGGCGGTTAAACCAACTCCGAACAACAGCAGCATGATTGTTACGCCGTGGGGGCTGACGCCGGTGATGTCCTGCAGAATCGGCGCGATGTAGGTAAAGACACTGAACAGGCTGGTCGAGGCCAGCACGCTCATGCCCAACGCCAGCAGTACATTGACCTTGCCCAGCACTTTGAATTCGCTGGCGAGGTTGGCTTTGCCCATGGCGATGTCCCTGGGGAGCCAGAGCCATTGAGCGATGGCCGCGACCACCCCGATTACCGACACCGCCCAGAACGTCGAACGCCAGCCGGCGTACTGTCCCAGCGCAGTTCCCAGCGGTACGCCGAGCACGTTGGCCAGGGTCAGACCGGTGAACATCATGGCGATTGCCTGGGCCCGTTTGTTCGGTGCAACCAGGCCGGCCGCCACCACCGAACCGATCCCGAAGAACGCTCCGTGGCACAACGCTGTCACCACGCGAGCAGCCATCAACGTGGCATAGTTGGGCGCCAGCGCGCACAAAATGTTGCCGAGAATGAACATCAGCGTCATGCCCAGCAGCGTGGCTTTGCGCGGCAGGTTGGCCGTGCCGACAGCGAGGATCGGTGCGCCAAACACCACGCCCAAGGCGTAGCCGGTGATCAGCAGGCCGGCGTCGGGAATGCTGACGGCTAGGTCGCGGGCCACATCGGGCAACAGACCCATGATGACGAATTCAGTGGTGCCGATACCGAAGGCGGCAACGGCGAGAGCAAATAAAGCGAGTGGCATGCGCAAGGTCTCTGTCGGTAGTCTTGACGCTTTGATCAGGCATACGCATGCCCGTGACTGCTCTCGACGAGAACGGACAAAGACAGGAATTATTGGAATTGGTCTGTGCGCAACTGAATGCGGCGTGGTCGCGTGCAGTATAAACAGCTGCCGACATATCGCGAATTACTTATCCACCTGAATTCCTTTAGAAGCTGTCGAGTGAAACGAGGCTGCGATCTTTTGATTTTGGTTTTGGATGGATGTGAAAAAGATCGCAGCCTCGTTTCACTCGACAGCTGCTACAGGGCTAGGTGGCAAAACAATAAGGAGCCTGCCGTGCTTGCGACAGCGTTGGTGTTGGTGGCGGCGCTGTTGCATGCGACGTGGAATACCCTGATCAAATTCAGCGCCGAACGGCTGCTGGTGGTGGCGTGCATGGACAGCGTGGCATTGCTCGTGGTCGCCGTGGCACTGCCCTTCGTAGCGTTGCCGCCGACTGCGATCTGGCCGTGGATTCTCGCCTCGGCGGTGTTCGAATTGCTCTATCGCTACCTGCTGATACAGGCCTATCGCGTCGGCGATCTCGGTCTGGTGTACCCGTTGATGCGCGGTTTGTCGCCACTGGTGGTGCTGGCCCTGACGCTGATCTTCGCTGGCGAAGTACTCTCCGATCAGCAAATATTCGGAATTCTGCTGATCCCGTTCGGCATGCTCTGCCTGCTGTGGCAAGGCGGGGGCGGCGCACGGTTGCCGTGGTCAATGTTGCCGGTGGTGGCGCTGATCGGCCTGTGCATCGGCTGCTATACCTACATCGACGGCCAGGCGCTGCGGCGTTGGTCGCACCCGCTGGACTATCTGGTCTGGGTCACGATGCTCAGCGCCTGGCCGTTCCCGTTGCTGGCTTGGGTGAGCAAACGAGCGGCGTTCAAGCTGTTCTGGCGCGAGCAATGGCGCCTGGGGCTGGCGGTCGGGTTTTGCGTATTGTTCAGCTACGCTCTGGTGCTGTGGGCCATGCAGCTGGGCTCGATTGCCGAAGCGGCCGCGTTACGCGAGATCAGTGTGATACTGGTGGTGCTGTTCGGCATGCGTTACTTGAAAGAACCTTTCGGCAGACCGCGGCTCTTAGCCTGTGGACTGGTATTGATCGGCATATTGGTGATGAAGTTTTGACTGGCTCACCGTCGACGAAGCCTCGACGCTCGACAACTTGAAGAAGGGATTGCTCTATGACGGTAGCTCTGTGGTGCATTTTGATCGCGATTTTCCTGCCCTATCTGTGCACGGTCGTGGCCAAGATCAGTGGCGGTTTCAGGATCAAGGATAATCATGATCCACGGGATTTCCTGGAGTCGCTGAACGGTCTGAGCCGACGGGCGCACGCCGCGCAACTGAACAGCTTTGAGGTAACCCCGGCATTTGCTGCTGCGGTGATTGTTGCGCATCTGGCCGGCAACGCGGAGCTGGTGACGATCAATGTGCTGTCGGTGTTGTTTATCACCAGCCGTTTGCTCTACATCATCTGCTATCTGGCGGATTGGGCGATCTTGCGCTCGCTGGTGTGGTTTGTCGGGATGGGGTTGATTGTGAGTTTGTTTGTGGTGTCGGCTTAAGAAGCAGGATCAAGAGATCGCAGGCTGCGCCAGATTCTACGAGCCACTGTTCATCGCAATTGCCGATGAACAGTGTCCGTGTAGGCGCTGGCGCAGCCTGCGATCTTTTGTGTTTAAGGTTTGTCAGCCACCTGAGGCACCTGCGGTAACGCTACGCCTTTGGGCCACAGCATCCATATTTGCCCCTGCTGTTTCATGTCGCCCGCCAATTGACCTGCTGCCTCACCTGTGCCCCAGAACAGGTCCGCTCGCACTTCGCCGGTAATCGCGCCGCCCGTGTCCTGTGCCGCCACCGGCCGTACCAATGCGGTTCCGTCCGGTTTGGTCGTGGACAGCCACAACAGACTGCCCAGAGGTATCACTTTGCGATCCACGGCAGCGCTATATCCCGCCGTCAGCGGCACGTTCAATGAACCTCGAGGCCCTTCGTTGCTGTCTGGATTTTGCGTAAAGAACACGTAACTCGGATTGCTGCCAAGCAGTTCGGGGATACGTGCTGGATTGGCCTTGGCCCAGTCGCTGATCGCTCCCATGGTCACGTCTTCTTTCTTCAACTCGCCTTGTTCAATCAGCCAGCGACCGATTGGTCGATAAGGGTGGCCATTCTGATCCGCATACGCGATGCGCAACTGGCGGCCACTGTCGAGCTGGATGCGGCCGGAGCCCTGAATCTGCAAAAACTGCAGGTTCATCGGGTCGGTCAACCATGCAACTACGGGCGCCTTCACGCCTTTGCTTTCGATGGTTGCCGCGTCGTCATACGGTTTGAGCACGCGGCCTTCGAGTCGCCCGCGCAGGCGTTTTCCTTTCAATTCCGGATAAATGCTGTCCAGCGAGACAATGATCATGTCTTCCGGCACCCCATACACCGGAATATTAGCGACGCCGGTCTGGGTCAGGCTGCCGGGGTAGACCGGCTCGTAGTAACCGGTAATCAAACCGTTGGGGTTATCTTCGGCGGCGCGCAGGCCGTAGACATCAAGGTTCTGTTTGAGGAAGACGCGGATGTCGTTGGCGCTCTGCGGCACATTGGCGGCGGCTGCGCAGGTAGCGCCCCAGACCGGATCGGCTTTGAGCCGGGCGCAGGCGCTACGCCAGGAACCGAAGCCGGCGACCAGATCGGCGTCGCTCACCGCTGGCAATGCTTCCCACGTCGCGCTGGCATACGTCGCCAGTGCGTGGGTTTTCGGTTTTTCAGGTTCGCCACCGGTGCAGCCTGCGAGCACTGCCACCATCGGAAAAGTCCAGGCCAGGCTGGGGCGCCATGCCTTGAAACGGCTGTTCATGGAGTGATTCCTTAGTCGGTCGCGTGAGTGCTCCATGCGCTCAAACAATCCGTATTGATATTAGGGCTATTGGTGTTTGCCGGTGACGCGAGGATACTGGCCGCCGTTTCCGTGACCAGAAGCCGCCATGACTTTCAAGAAAGTGTCCGTTGTATTGCTGGCCTGCCTGACGCTGTCTGCGTGCGGTGGTGTCGACCCCGATTCGCCGCTGGGCCAGCGCAAGGCGATCTTCAAGCAGATGCTCAAAACAGGTGAAGACCTTCGCGGCATGTTGCGCGGGCGCATTGCGTTTGACGGTGCAAGATTTGCCGACGGCGCGCTGAAGCTCGACGCGTTGTCCCATGAGCCATGGAAACATTTCCCGCAAGTGCGCGAGGAAGATCACACCAGCGCCACGGATGATGTCTGGGAAAAACAGGCTCGCTTCCAGGAAATGGCCCGCAACCTTGAAGCTGCCACCGGCGAACTGGTGATCGCCAGCAAGGTGCAGCCGTATAAAGTCAGCAACCTTGGACCCGCAGTGCAGAAAGTCGAAGATGCCTGCAGCGCGTGTCATAAAGAGTTTCGCGATCATTGATTGGCAATGCATTCCGGTGGCAAGGGGGGTTGGCAAAAGGTTGCACCGCCCCGTTGGGCGGCGATGCAGTTCCATAGCGCGGCTATTCAACAGAATGCATTTGTTGGGTTCGACCGCTGCGCCGCTGCCGGGGGCAAGCCCCTCGCCACATAAAGCCTTCGCGCGACCCAGGGCTTACTTATCCAGTTCGTCGAGCGCTTCCTGCAGTTCCTTGCGCGATTCGGCGAGTTTGTCTTTGCGTTTGTTGATCCGCTCCGGATCGCCTTTCTTCATCGCTTTGTCGAGGTCGGACTGACGTTCACTGACCTCGTGCTTGGCGTCGAGCACCTTGTTTTCCCGCTCTTTTTTCAGGGAGGCGTCGGTGCAATGGGTCGTGACTTCGCTCAAGGCCTTTTCCAGACCCGCTTGCTGCTGGGTGTTGCCGTGGGCCTTGGCCTGCTCGATCTGAGCGATGATGGCCTGCTTCTTGGCGGCGCAACCGGTCAGCGCCGGGGCTTCGGCAGCAGCCATTAATGGAGTGGCCAGCACGCTGCAAAGGGTCAACAGTGCAAGCGATGAAAATCGTTTCATAAAAACTCCATGTGAAGGGCGGTCGGATCGCTTCGCGATGGGCAGTTTGAGCTCATCGATAGCAATGGGTTCCCGGTTGGTCGGGCGTCGGCGGCGGTTAAAAACCGTCGATCCCGGCCACGCGTAATGTTTCGCTCAAAGCCCGAACCTGCGGGTCGCGAAAAAACGCGCTCAACTGCGCCGCGCGTCCTGGACCGATGTCCGCTTCAGCCTGCCATTGCTCGCTGGAACGCTGCGCCAGTGTCTGCCACGAATCTGCCAGCGTTGCCTGGCCGGTCGGCGGCAAACCCAGGGCCCGGAGCCACTGCGCAAACGGCCGTTGTCGAGCATCGTTGAAGCTGTTCAACAGGCGGGCAATGCTGCGCTCGCCAAAGCCATCAATGGTAGCAAGCTCTTGAGCATCGAGGGCCAACCAATCCAGCAGGCCGCTCAGATGGCCTGTTTCCAAAAGTTTCTCCCAGGTGCCTGGCCCGACATGAGGCAAGGCTAGACCCTTCCTGCCGCTAAGCCAGGTCAATCTCGCCAGGAATTGGCTTTCGCAGCCGGGCGTCGGTTGCCAGCAGCTCAATGCATGAAAGTCGGCCGCCGAGGGCGCGTCCAGTTCGGAGCGTTCGGCGGCTCGCAAGACCACGCCATCGAGCCTAGGGATGGTCAGCCCCGCGAGACTGATGGACACCTGATCGCCGGGACGAATATCCAGTTCCGCCCAACGTTGCAGCGAGCTGACGCTGACGCGTTTGATCTGACGGTCGTCCAGCACGAACGGTTTCAGTTCCAGCACCGGGGTAATGCGGCCGGTTCGGCCAACCTTGAAATCGACCTTGCGCACCTCGGCCAGCGCCTGGGCGAAAGGGTATTTCCAGGCAGCCGCCCAGTAAGGCGCTTTTGCTTGCCAGCGTTCGGCAGACGGTCGCTGGCTCTGACGCAGGACGATGCCATCGGTGGCGAAGGGCAGGGGCGAGCGATACCAATGATCACGCCAGTGCTCGGCGTCGGCAAAACGCTGGATCGGTTGAGCGTATCGTGCAGTGTCCGCGAAACCCATTTCAACCAGCGCCGCTGCACGTGCGGGCAAGCTCGCCGGACCCTGCGGCCAGTCCCACGCAAACAGGCCTATGCCGTCGGCCTGCTCGGATGGCAACACTTTGCGCGCCATCAAACCGGCCACGGAGGAGCGCGCATTGAGGCTTCCGCTTCGGGATTGCACGTGGTCGGTCAGGCGCCAGTAGAGCTCGCCTTGTACCAGCAGGTCCAGCGGCTGAGGTAGCGTTTGCGGGATTGCCTTGATCCGTCGCGCCGAAGCGCTCCAGTCCTGGCCATTGAGCCCGTCGCCCCGGCTGATCGCCTGATGCAGCAAGCCACCACGATAAATCAGCGTCACCGCTACGCCGTCGATTTTCGGCTGAGCCCAAACGTCACTGCGATCACGTAGCCAGTTTTTCACGGCGCGGGCATCGCGCAACTTGTCCAGGCCGGTGTGAGCAATGGGGTGCGCAACGGTTCCGCCCGCGGTTCGCAACGGGTCGCTGGAGTACTCCATGTTGAAACATCGACGCCATTCGCTCAGACGTGCGCGGGACTGATCATAGAGTTCATCGGCAATCAGCGACTGACCATCGCGATGGTAGCTCTCGTCCCAGCGGTTGATCTGCTGTTGGAGGGCGGCGATTTCATGAGTGGCACGTGTTGGGGCCCAGCCGGGGCATTCCTCGGAGGTGGCGCTGGCGGTCGAAACAGTGAGGGTCAACAGGAAAATGAACAGGTAACGAAGCATCGAGAGCATCCTTGCTCAGTGGGATCCTTGAAGGTTAGTCAGGATTTTTCACCCTGCCCCGCAGGTGTTTTGCCCGGTGTGTCGAAGCACGAAGATCCAAGGGGGGGCGCCCGATCGCGGGCCAATAAAAAACCCCACACGGTGAACCGTGCAGGGCTTTGTGTACCGCCCGGAATATTACAGGCCGGCAGCAGAACGCAGGGCGTCGGCGCGGTCGGTTTTTTCCCAGGTGAACGTGGTGAACGTGTCGTCGCCAACGGTCTTGGTCGCCGGGGTACGACCAAAGTGGCCGTACGCTGCGGTCTCCTGGTACATCGGGTGCAGCAGGTCGAGCATGGTGGTGATGGCGTAGGGGCGCAGGTCGAACACTTCGCGAACCAGTTTGACGATTTTGTCGTCGCTGATCTTGCCGGTGCCGAAGGTGTTCAGCGAGATCGACGTAGGCTGAGCCACACCGATTGCGTAGGAAACCTGAATCTCGCAGCGCTCGGCCAGGCCGGCCGCGACGATGTTCTTGGCCACATAACGACCGGCGTAGGCAGCCGAACGGTCCACCTTAGACGGATCTTTACCGGAGAATGCGCCGCCGCCGTGGCGGGCCATGCCGCCGTAGCTGTCGACGATGATCTTGCGACCGGTCAGACCGCAGTCACCCACCGGGCCACCGATGATGAACTGGCCGGTCGGGTTGATGTGAAACTGGGTGTCCTTGGACAGCAATTCGGCCGGCAGCACGTGCTTGACGATCAGCTCCATCACGCCTTCGCGCAAGTCTTTGTAGGACACTTCAGGGTTATGCTGGGTCGACAGTACAACGGCGTCGATCCCGACAACCTTGCCGCCTTCGTAGCGGCACGTCACTTGCGATTTGGCGTCCGGACGCAGCCAGGGCAGCAGGCCGGATTTACGGGCTTCCGCTTGCCTTTGCACAAGCTGGTGCGAGAACGTGATCGGTGCCGGCATCAGCACGTCGGTTTCGTTGCTGGCGTAACCGAACATCAGACCCTGGTCGCCGGCGCCCTGATCTTCTGGCTTGGCACGGTCGACACCCTGGTTGATGTCAGGGGACTGCTTGCCAATGATGTTCATAACACCGCAGGTCGCGCCGTCGAAACCGACGTCGGAGCTGTTATAGCCGATGTCGAGAATCACGTTACGCACGATCTCTTCCAGATCGACCCAGGCCGACGTGGTGACTTCACCTGCGATGATTGCCACGCCGGTTTTCACCAACGTCTCGCATGCCACGCGGGCGAACTTGTCTTCAGCAATGATGGCGTCCAGCACCGCATCGGAAATCTGGTCGGCGATTTTGTCCGGGTGCCCTTCGGACACGGACTCGGAGGTGAAGAGGGAGTATTCGCTCATCTCGATTTTTTCCTGAATTTACCGATGGTGAGTGTCGCCAGCCGGTCGCTGAAAATGGCGGACCTGAATCTGGAAACCATTACGTAAGCCTACATAGAGGCTTTCCCCGGGAACGAGTCCCGCAGCGGTGGCCCAACGGGCCAGATCGTCCTGTTCAAACCCCAACCACAGATCACCGCAGGCCTCCCTGGCCCAACTCTGGTTGTGGCTACATAACTCTGTCACGAGCAGGCTACCGCCCGGTTGCAGCAAGGTGGCCATGTGCTTGAGCGCTTCGGCCGGCGCGGCGAAATGGTGCAGCACCATATTCAACACGACGCAATTGGCCTGAAAATTAACCCCGTTCAGGGCGTCGGCCAGTTGCAGGCTGACATTGGCCAGCGATTCCCGCTCGCACACGTGTCGTGCCAGTTCGAGCATCGCCGGGCTGTTGTCCAGTGCGGTGACATGCCTGAAACGACGGGCCAGCTCCGGCAGAAAGGCGCCGTCACCGGGTCCGACTTCAATGGCAGTGGCGCGGTCGTTGAACCCCAGCTTGTCGAGCAACGCCACCACGCTGTCGCGATACTGCGGTAGGCCGGCGATCAAGTCCTGCTGAGCGCGAAACTTCTCGGCGACCCGTGAGAAAAAGTCCTGGCTGGCCGCCGCACGTTGCCCATGCACCTGAGCGATCCGCGCCTGCACATCGGCTGGCAGGGTCAGGTTGTCCACTTCGTCGAGCAAGGCGGCGTGCAGCTTGCCACCCAGCAAGTCGGTGTGGGGCAGGGCGCGACGGTAGAAAATCGCATTGCCTTCACGGCGGGTCGCCACCAGGTCGGCCTGGGCCAGCACCTTGAGGTGATGACTCATGCCGGACTGGCCGATGCCGAAAATCTGCGCCAGTTCCAGCACGCCGAACGAGTCGTTGGCCAGCGCACGCAATACATTCAGCCGCAGAGGATCGCCACCGGCCTTGCACAGGGCCGCCAGTTCATCGCAATCGTCATGTTGAATGGAAGGCACACGTAGATTCATAAGGCCGGCAGTCTAGTCACGGTCCGAAAGCATCGCAAGGGCAATATCAAAAAGTTTTGATATTGCTCGATAGATGGCATTTCCCGACCTTCGGTTAGCATTCAAACGAACAGCGGAAAGGTTTCACCTGTCGAAACCTTGGTTATGCACGGGAAAAACGCTTCCATATGATTATCCGTCATTGCCCCAAGGCGGGTCGGTGAGGGAAAATGCTCGCCTTTTTTCCGTTTCGTATTATTCACTCTTGATTCAGAATCCCCAGGAGAACAGCGATGCCAAGCCGTCGTGAGCGTGCCAACGCCATTCGTGCCCTCAGCATGGATGCCGTGCAAAAAGCCAACAGCGGCCATCCGGGTGCCCCTATGGGTATGGCGGATATCGCCGAAGTACTTTGGCGTGACTACCTCAAGCACAACCCGAGCAATCCTTCGTTCGCCGACCGTGACCGCTTCGTGCTGTCCAACGGTCATGGTTCGATGTTGATCTATTCGCTGCTGCACCTGACCGGTTACGACCTGTCGATCGAAGACCTGAAAAATTTCCGTCAGCTGCACAGCCGCACCCCGGGTCACCCGGAATTCGGCTATACCCCGGGCGTTGAAACCACCACCGGTCCACTCGGGCAAGGCCTGGCGAACGCCGTGGGTTTCGCCTTGGCAGAAAAAGTCCTGGCGGGGCAATTCAACCGTCCTGGCCACAACATTGTCGACCACCACACCTACGTGTTCCTGGGTGATGGCTGCATGATGGAAGGCATTTCCCACGAGGTCGGTTCGCTGGCCGGTACGCTGGGTCTGGGCAAACTGATCGCTTTCTACGATGACAACGGTATTTCCATCGACGGCGAAGTTGAAGGCTGGTTCACCGATGACACGCCCAAGCGTTTCGAAGCCTACAACTGGCAGGTAATCCGCAACGTCGACGGTCACGACCCGGAAGAGATCAAGACGGCCATCGAAACCGCTCGCAAAAGCGAGCAGCCGACTCTGATCTGCTGCAAGACTACTATCGGCTTCGGTTCGCCGAACAAGCAGGGTAAAGAAGACTGCCACGGCGCCCCGCTGGGTGACGCGGAAATCGCTCTGACCCGTGCGGCACTGAAGTGGAATCACGGCCCATTCGAAATCCCGGCTGATATTTATGCCGAGTGGGATGCCAAGGAAGCCGGTCTCGCGGTCGAAGCCGAGTGGGATCAACGTTTTGCTGCCTATTCCGCCGCGTTCCCTGAGCTGGCCAACGAACTGGTGCGTCGTCTGAGCGGTGAGCTGCCGGCGGATTTCGCTGAAAAAGCGTCGGCCTACATCGCTGAAGTCGCCGCCAAAGGCGAAACCATTGCCAGCCGCAAAGCCAGCCAGAACGCGCTGAACGCTTACGGGCCATTGCTGCCTGAACTGCTCGGTGGTTCGGCTGACCTGGCCGGTTCCAACCTGACTTTGTGGAAAGGTTGCAAAGGTGTCACTGCCGAAGACGCCAGCGGCAACTACATGTACTACGGTGTTCGCGAGTTCGGCATGAGCGCGATCATGAACGGCGTGACTTTGCATGGCGGTCTGGTGCCTTACGGCGCAACCTTCCTGATGTTCATGGAATACGCGCGCAACGCCGTACGCATGGCCTCGCTGATGAAGAAGCGCGTGGTGTTCGTCTACACCCACGATTCCATCGGTCTGGGCGAAGACGGCCCGACGCACCAGGCGGTCGAGCAACTGACCAGCCTGCGCACCACGCCAAACCTCGACACCTGGCGACCAGCCGATGCCGTTGAATCGGCGGTTTGCTGGAAATACGCGATCGAGCGTAAGGACGGCCCTTCGGCGCTGATCTTCTCCCGTCAAAACCTTCAGCATCAAGAGCGTGATGCTGGCCAGATCGCCGACATCGCCCGTGGCGGTTACGTGTTGAAGGATTGCGTGGGCGAGCCTGAGCTGATCCTGATCTCAACCGGATCGGAAGTAGGTCTGGCGGTTCAGGCATATGACAAACTGACGGCACAGGGTCGCAATGTGCGGGTTGTTTCGATGCCTTGCACCAGCGTGTTCGATGCACAGGACGCCGGTTACAAGCAGGCGGTTCTGCCGCTGCAGGTCAGCGCCCGTATCGCCATTGAAGCCGCGCATGCGGACTACTGGTACAAGTACGTGGGGCTGGAAGGTCGCGTGATCGGCATGACCACCTACGGCGAGTCGGCGCCTGCGCCAGCCTTGTTCGAAGAGTTCGGCTTTACCCTGGAAAACATCCTGGGTCAGGCTGAAGAGCTGCTGGAAGACTAAAGCGCGACGCGGCGGTTTTATGACCGCCGCGGTCCCCTGTAGGAGCTGCCGAGAGAAACGAGGCTGCGATCTTTTGATCCTGATCTTAAAAAACAAGATCAAAAGATCGCAGCCTCGTTTCACTCGACAGCTTCTACCAGCTCCTACAAGGGATTGTGTTGTTAACGAGAATTCGTCTGCCCGCGTCTATCGAGAACCCCATGCCTCAACCGCGTCCTTACAAAGTTGCACTCAACGGCTATGGCCGCATTGGTCGTTGCGTCTTGCGTGCGTTGTTCGAGCGAGGCGACAAGGCCGGGTTTGAGATTGTCGCGATCAATGATCTGGCCGACATGGCCAGCATCGAATACCTGACACGCTTCGACTCCACACACGGGCGTTTTCCCGGTGAGGTGAGGGTCGAGGGCGATTGTCTGCATATTAATGGCGACTGCGTGAAGGTATTGCGCAGTGCTACCCCCGAAGGCATCGATTGGGCGTCGCTGGGCGTCGATCTGGTGCTGGAGTGCTCCGGCGCTTATCACACCCGCGAAGACGGCCAGCGATTCCTCGACGCTGGCGCACCACGCGTGCTGTTTTCCCAGCCGATGGCCAGCGAGGCGGATGTTGACGCTACCATCGTCTTCGGCGTGAATCAGGATTGCCTCACCGGCGACGAACTGCTTGTGTCCAACGCGTCCTGCACCACCAATTGTGGTGTGCCGCTGTTGCGTCTGCTGGATCAGGCCATCGGTCTGGAATATGTGTCGATCACGACCATTCACTCGGCCATGAACGATCAACCGGTCATCGATGCATATCACCACGAAGACCTGCGCCGCACCCGCTCTGCGTTTCAGTCGGTAATCCCGGTGTCCACGGGTCTGGCGCGTGGCATCGAACGGCTGCTGCCGGAACTTGCCGGGCGAATTCAGGCCAAAGCCGTGCGAGTGCCAACGGTAAACGTGTCCTGCCTCGACATCACGATGCAGACCGTGAGCGATACCGACGCTGCCGAGGTCAACCGGATTCTGCGCGACGCCGCCACCAGCGGCCCGCTCAAAGGCCTGCTGGCTTATACCGAGCTGCCTCACGCAAGCTGTGATTTCAATCACGACCCACATTCGGCAATTGTCGATGCCAGTCAGACCCGCGTTTCCGGCCCACGGCTGGTGAACATCCTGGCCTGGTTCGACAACGAATGGGGTTTTGCCAACCGAATGCTGGACGTTGCAGAACATTATCTGCAAACAGCCATCAACAAACCTGCTCTCTAAAACAGCTACCAGGAAATGCGACCCATGACCGTGTTGAAGATGACCGACCTCGATCTGCAAGGTAAGCGCGTATTGATCCGCGAAGACCTCAATGTCCCAGTCAAGGACGGTGTAGTCACCAGCGATGCGCGAATCCTGGCTTCGCTGCCGACCATCAAGCTGGCCCTGGAAAAAGGCGCGGCGGTGATGGTCTGCTCGCACCTCGGCCGCCCGACCGAAGGCGAATTCTCCGCCGAGAACAGTCTCAAGCCAGTCGCAGACTACCTGAGCAAGGCCCTGGGCCGCGAAGTACCGCTGGTGGCTGATTACCTGGAAGGCGTCGAGGTCAAGGCCGGCGACATCGTTCTGTTCGAAAACGTGCGTTTCAACAAGGGTGAGAAGAAAAACGCTGACGAGCTGGCCCAGCAATATGCCGCGCTGTGCGATGTGTTTGTGATGGACGCTTTCGGCACCGCGCATCGCGCCGAAGGTTCGACTCACGGCGTCGCCAAGTTCGCCAAGGTCGCCGCCGCTGGACCGCTGCTCGCTGCCGAGCTGGACGCACTGGGCAAGGCACTGGGTTCGCCGGCGCAGCCAATGGCCGCCATCGTCGCCGGCTCCAAGGTCTCGACCAAGCTCGATGTGTTGAACAGCCTGAGCCAGATCTGCAATCAACTGATCGTCGGAGGCGGCATCGCCAACACCTTCCTCGCAGCGGCCGGTCACCCGGTCGGCAAATCCCTGTACGAACCGGATCTGCTCGACACCGCGCGTGAAATTGCCGCCAAGGTCAGCGTGCCGCTGCCAGTGGATGTTGTCGTTGCCAAGGAGTTCGCGGAAAGCGCCACCGCCACCGTCAAACTGATCGCTGATGTGGCCGAAGACGACATGATTCTGGACATTGGCCCGCAGACCGCTGCTAATTTCGCCGAACTGTTGAAATCGTCGAAAACCATTCTCTGGAATGGCCCAGTCGGCGTGTTCGAGTTCGATCAGTTCGGCAACGGCACCAAAGTGCTGGCGCTGGCGATCGCTGAAAGCCCGGCGTTTTCCATTGCTGGCGGCGGCGACACCCTTGCCGCGATCGATAAATATGGCGTTGCCGACCGGATCTCCTACATTTCCACCGGTGGTGGCGCTTTCCTCGAATTCGTCGAAGGCAAAATACTGCCGGCTGTCGAAGTCCTCGAAAGCCGGGCCAAGGCCTGAAGTTTTGGCATTGGCCAGGCTACGGAGTGTTCAAATGGTCAGGCTGCTAGCGTTGTTGATCCTCGCCGGTTCGGTGGCGGCGTGCGGGAGTAATCCCAAAGCCGTAGCGGAACCTGCGCCGCAAACCGTGGAGAAGGGCTGCTACCAGGCTGACTGGCAGGCGGAAACCAACCCGGTCATCAACAAGCGTTCAGGGCCGGATGGCCTGGAGAAATACGAAACGCAGACCCCTGCCAAGGAACATGGTTGCCCTTGACGGGTCTGACTCCTTACTCAGGGCTGGCGGTATGCGCCGCCGGCCGAGGAACACGGATGAAAGGTTTTATCGCCATTACGGCACTGGCCCTGCTGGCAGGTTGCTCCAGTTTCAACCTGTTCAAGCCGGCCGAACCCACGGACAGCTGGACCACGTGGACCTGTGACAGTCAGGCCAAAGTGTTGTGGCGCTACGTGAATGACAGCCGCGAAGAAGTCGATGTGCGCCTCGGCGGTGCGGATCAGGTTTATCGCCTGAAGCAGGAGCCCGGCGCGTCGGGTTCGCTGTATAGCAACGATATGCTGGCGTTTCACATCAAAGGTGAGGAAGGCCTGGTGTACTGGGTAGCCACCAATGATTTGATTGGCCGCGGGTGTAAAGCGCAGTAATTGAAGGTAGCGCCATTCCTGTAAGGACGGCCTTGGTGGCAAGAGGTTTTTGTCGCAAGGGGGCTTCTGTGGCAAGAGGCTTTTGTCGCAAGGGATTTTTTGAGGCTAGGTTGCTTTCGTGCCGAGGGTGCTTTTGTGGCGAGGGGGCTTGCCCCCGTTGGAGCGCGAAGCGCTCCCCAAGCCAGTCACCGCGGTACGGCAGCGACACCACAACATCTGCTTCGCGACTGCTGCGCAGCCGAACGGGGGCAAGCCCCCTCACCACAAGGTTTCAGCGTTACAAGGTTTTGAGCAACACCAAATTCGCAGCCCGGGCCAACCCCCGATCTGCAATAACTTGAATAGCCGCCGCCGCTCCGGCAGGCTGGCACGATTAACGACCCAAACCGGGAGAGACACGCACAATGGCACTTATCAGCATGCGTCAGATGCTGGACCACGCAGCCGAATTCGGCTACGGCGTTCCAGCCTTCAACGTCAACAACCTTGAGCAGATGCGCGCCATCATGGAAGCCGCTGACAAGACTGACTCCCCGGTGATCGTCCAGGCTTCGGCCGGTGCCCGTAAATACGCTGGCGCGCCGTTCCTGCGCCACCTGATCCTGGCGGCAATCGAAGAGTTCCCGCACATCCCGGTGTGCATGCACCAGGACCACGGCACCAGCCCTGACGTCTGCCAGCGCTCCATTCAACTGGGCTTCAGCTCGGTAATGATGGACGGTTCCCTGGGCGAAGACGGCAAGACCCCGACCGACTACGACTACAATGTCCGTGTCACCCAGCAGACTGTAGCCATGGCTCACGCCTGCGGCGTTTCGGTTGAAGGCGAGCTGGGCTGTCTGGGTTCGCTGGAAACCGGCATGGCCGGTGAAGAAGACGGCATCGGCGCTGAAGGCGTTCTGGATCACAGCCAGATGCTGACCGACCCGGAAGAAGCCGCTGACTTCGTCAAACGTACCCAGGTCGATGCTTTGGCAATCGCCATCGGCACCAGCCACGGCGCCTATAAATTCACCAAGCCTCCTACTGGCGACGTGTTGGCCATCGACCGCATCAAGGAAATTCACAAGCGCATCCCCAACACTCACCTGGTGATGCACGGTTCGTCTTCGGTTCCACAAGAGTGGCTCGCGATCATCAACCAGTACGGCGGCGACATCAAGGAAACCTACGGCGTGCCGGTTGAAGAAATCGTCGAAGGTATCAAGTACGGCGTGCGTAAAGTCAACATCGACACCGACCTGCGTCTGGCGTCCACCGGTGCAATGCGTCGTCTGATGGCCACCAACCCGAGCGAATTCGACCCGCGTAAATTCTTCGGTGCGACCGTGACCGCGATGCGTGATGTCTGCATCGCTCGTTATGAAGCTTTCGGTACTGCCGGCAACGCTTCGAAGATCAAGCCGATCTCGCTCGAAGCGATGTATCAGCGTTATCTGAAGGGTGAGTTGAACGCCAAGGTCAACTAAGCCTTCTGCTTTAAGCCCAAAAAAACCCGCACAAATGCGGGTTTTTTATTGCCTGAAGCAAGGCGACGCCCTGTAGCAGCTGTCGAGGCTGCAAGGCTGCGTTCGGCTGCGAAGCAGTCGTGAAAATCACACATCGTATCCATTCGAAAAGGAGCGATGGCGAGGACTCCGTCCTCGAACGCAGCCTCGCATGCTCGGCAGCTGCTACAGAGGTGCGAAAAGGGCGAAGGCGAGGACTCCGTCCTCGAACGCAGCCTCGCATGCTCGGCAGCTGCTACAGAGGTGCGAAAGGGCGAAGGCGAGGACTCCGTCCTCGAACGCAGCCTCGCAGGCTCGGCAGCTGCTACAGAGGTATGACGCTATTTATCGTGATCGATATCCAGCTTGCTGAACGTCACCTTTCCACCTTCACTGGTGTAGCCGGTGTTGTCCTGCACATACACCCCCGCTTTGAAATACAACGGTTTGACGCGCCACTTCGCGCTGACGTTGGTATCCCACTGATAGCCCGCTGCACTGATACCCAGCGCGCCGCCCGGACTCAGGTGGATGAGGTAGGAAAATTGCTGATCGAGTTTCACGCCGGTGGCGACGGTGATGACGCGTCCCTCGCCGTCATCGGGATGCATGCGCACTTTGGCGACGATATTCCCGCTGTTCGAGCTGGTCTTGTATTGATACTCGACCTTCACCATCGGCTTCTGGCTCTGAAAGGCGTGGATCTGGCCGATGACGATCTTGCCGGAGCTCGGCACCTGATTGACTGCCAGCGTTGCTCGCAGAGAATTGTCTGCCTCGGGGTAATACCAGTTTCGCAGGGTGCCGTTGCTGTAGGTTTCGCGCAATTCGGTGCGGGCATATTTCGCGTTTTCGGTGCGGGTGCCTGTTACCGGAGACCAGAAAAAAAGTTTGCCGGTGTTCGAATGGAAGTATTGATCCTTGAATCCCTTCACCAGTTTCGCAGTTTCAACGGTGTAGGGAGGGCTACCGACAGGAACACTCAGGTTCCAGGTTGCAAGATCGATCATAAACAGAAGCTTCCACGGAGTTTTTTGCGGCACGCACGTGCCAGAAGCTCTAGCACGCGCCTTGGAGGGGGTCTTTATAAGCCCAGTTAGCCAGTTTGTTAACGGCAGGCTGACAGATGGATGACGTCAAAATCCTGTTAAAAGGCCATCTCTCGCGGTTTCAGCGGCCTGTAGCAGCGACCGTTAGTCGGCCAGCGAAGTTAATGGTTAAATGCTGGCGTACGGACATCTTCTGCTTTAACCCATCCCGGTCTAGAGTGGAGGCTTCGTATTTGTCCGGTTTATCTGAAAACCGGCCTGACGCCCCGACAAGAGAAGCAGCATGGAATGCGCGCACATCACGCCAGTTGAAGGCGGCTCTACCTTATTGATCGTCGACGACTACCCTGAAAATCTGCTCAGCATGCGTGCTTTGCTCGAACGCGAGGACTGGCAGGTCATCACGGCTGCCTCCGGTTTCGAAGCCCTCAGCCTGCTGCTTGAGCACGATATCGACCTGGTTCTGCTGGATGTGCAGATGCCCGGCATGGATGGTTTCGAAGTCGCGCGGTTGATGCGCGGCAGCCAGCGGACCCGCCTGACCCCGATCATTTTCCTGACCGCCAACGAACAATCGCAGGACGCCGTGATCAAGGGCTATGCGAGTGGCGCAGTGGACTACCTGTTCAAACCGTTTGACCCGCAAATCCTCAAACCTAAAGTTCAGGCCTTGCTGGAGCACCAGCGCAACCGACGCGCATTGCAGCGCCTGAGCCATGACCTGGAGGTTGCGCGCGCTTTTAATGCCTCGGTATTGGATAACGCCGCCGAAGGTATCCTGGTGGTGGGTGACGACGGTCTGATTCGCTTTGCCAACCCGGCCATGTCGCGCCTGCTCAATGCCACGCAGCAGGAGTTGCAGGGCACGGAGTTTCTCAATTATCTGCAAAAGCCCCATGTGCCGATCTGGACAGATTCGGATCTGCTCAAGGGTTACAGAGAGGGCGAAACCCTGCGCCTGCACGATGCGCTGTTGCGTACCGCCTGCGGGCAGCAGGTTCCGGTGGCGTTGTCCTGCGCTCCGTTGCCCAGCCCGCAACAGGCGATGGTCGTGACCGTGCTCGACATGTCAGTGGTGCGTCATCTGCATCAGCAATTGGAAGTTCAGGCCGTGACCGACCCGTTGACCGGGTTGCTCAACCGGCGCGGTTTTTACCAGACCGTGGAAAACCTGCTGCTGCGCGGTGAGCGCTCGGACAGTGCCTGGGTTTTGCTCTATCTCGACCTGGACGGATTCAAGCGGGTCAATGACTCCCTAGGTCATGATGCCGGCGATCGGGTTTTACGTTGGGTGTCCGAGCAGCTCAAAGCGTGCCTGCGCCCATTCGACATACTTGCGCGCATCGGCGGTGACGAATTCACCGCGTTACTGAAACTGGAAGCGGTTGAGCAAGCGGCGCAGATCGCCGAGCAACTGATCGAGCGCGTATCGATCTGTCAGCAGATCGACGGCCTGGACATCGCCCTCGGCGCAAGTATTGGTATCGCGACATTCCCGGACTGCGGTGCCGATCTGGATGGGTTGATGCGCGCATCCGACATCGCCATGTATGAGGCCAAGCGCGCAGGTCGTCAGCAGTATCGCTTCTACGATCACGACATGAATGGTCGTGCGCGCTCGCGACTTATGCTCGAGGAAAGCGTGCGCGCCGCCATCGAGAACCGCGACTTCAGTCTGGTGTATCAACCGCAGGTGGCAATCGACAGCGGAAAGATCCGTGGTGTCGAGGCGCTGCTGCGCTGGCAGCACCCGAGCGTCGGCGACGTACCGCCCGGGCTGTTTTTACCGCTGTTGGAGGAAGCGCGGCTGATCAGTCGTCTGGGCAGCTGGATCTATCAGCATGGGGCGGAACAACGCAAAGCCTGGGCGCCCCTGTTTGCCGACGAGCTGGTGCTGGCGGTGAGCTTGAGCAGCACGCAGTTCGGCATGCCCAATCTGGTCACCGAGTTACGCCAGGTGCTGGAACGTCATGGCTTGCAGGCGCGTCATCTGGAAGTCGAGGTCACGGAAGAGGCCCTGATGCAGCACCCTGAAGAAACCCGCAAACAGATACGTCTGCTGCGCAATCTGGGGGTGCGGGTGGCGCTGGACGATTTCGGTTCGGGACCTTGCTCGCTGTCACTGTTGCGGGATCTGGAGCTGGACACGGTCAAGCTCGACCGGCACTTGATAGCCCGGTTGCCCGACTCTTCCCGAGACGCGATGCTGGTGCAGCATATGATCGACCTGTGTAGTCAGTTCGGCATTCTGGTGATTGCTGAAGGAGTGGAAACGGTTGCGCAGTATGAATGGCTGCGCGCCGGCGGCTGTGGGTTCGTGCAGGGCTTTCTGGTGGCAAAGCCGCTGGTCGCCGAAGACGTCGGCGATTTTGTGCGGCCGTTCGACTGGAGCGCGTTACCCCGCTGAATTGGCTACACTGGCGGCCTTTATCGATATTGATGCTGTGCGTCCCATTATGACTGCGCTGAAATACCTCCAGGCCTATCCGGTCGAATTGCAGGACCAGGTGCGCCGGTTGATCGCTGAAGGCCGGCTGAGCGATTACCTGAGCCAACGTTATCCCGAGAAGCATGGGGTACAGAGCGACAAGGCGTTGTATACCTACGCACTGGACTTGAAGCAGGAGTACCTGCGCAATGCCCCGGCGATTGACAAGGTGTTGTTCGACAGCCGTCTCGACCTCACCCACCGCGCCCTAGGCCTGCACACCACGATTTCGCGCGTGCAGGGCGGCAAGCTCAAGGCCAAGAAGGAAATCCGCGTAGCGGCGCTGTTCAAGGACGCACCCTCGATGTTTCTGAAAATGATCGTGGTGCATGAACTGGCGCACTTCAAGGAATCCGACCACAACAAGGCCTTCTACAAACTCTGCGAGCACATGTTGCCGGGGTATCACCAGGTGGAGTTCGATTTGCGCGTCTACCTGACGTGGAGGGACATGGCGGCGAGCGCAGGTACGCAGGAGCTGCCGCAGGCTCCGATCTTTCGATCTATCAAATAACCCGGAGCGAATGGATGGACGTCAGCAAAACCAAGAGCAGCTTCTATCGCCGACTGTATGTTGCCTATCTGATCGACAGTGACGTCGCGAGCAGCGTGCCTGCCCTGACCGAAGCGACCGGCATGCCCCGGCGTACGGCTCAGGACACCATCGCGGCATTGGCGGATCTGGACATTGTGTGTCAATTTGAGCAGGAAGAAGGCGGCCGCAACCATGCCGGTCGCTATCGAATCCGTGATTGGGGGGCGATCGACAAGGCATGGATCAAGGGTAATTTGCGGCAGATCAAGACGGTGCTGGACTATCCCTGACCTGCGCGGTTCAGCCCTTGGCGAAAGTGTCTTACGGCCGCCGCATCCCGATGTGCGGAATGCCATCCTCCAGGTATTCCTCGCCCGCCACGATAAATCCGTAGCTCCCGTAATAACCCTGCAAGTGCGCCTGAGCTGACAAATAGATCGACACGTCCGGCCAGCGCTTGTCAGCCTGTTTCAGCGCCTGCGCCATCAACTCGTGACCCAGCCCGGTACCGCGCGCCTGTGGGGCAATAATTACCCTGCCGATCACCACGTCGCCGCCCTGCAATTCGGGGTCGAGCAAGCGCAGATACGCCACCAGCCTGTCGCCGTCCCACGCCATCAAATGGCAGGTGTCACCCGCCAGGTCCTGGCCATCCAAGTCCTGATACAGGCACTTCTGCTCAACGACAAAGACTTCGATACGCAGCTGCAGAATCGCATACAGCTGTTCTTTGCCCAGGTCACTGTGGTGCTTGCAGACCCAATCAATTGTCATTTTTCCACTCCTTGATCAACTTGCTCCGATACTAAGCGCACCGACTGAAGATGTCTGTATGGCGAATAAATCTGTGACAAAGGCCAAAATGCCATCATTCATTTCGCGCGTGCTCGTGTTCTTTGTGTAATCTGGAATCAGCGCTGTGCAATTGCGTCGATGAGCTAGTGTTAGTACCTGGGTTTTGCCGGTACGGGGCCTTGGAGTTTTGGCTGAAACACACCGGGCCTCCCGCCCGCTAAGGATTTCTGGCATGCCGCAATTGCATCGAGCTTTGGCCTTGATCGGTCTGCTGTTGCTGACCCACGCGGCAGCCGCGCAAAAACTGCGTCTGGTCGCGGACGCCTGGCCTCCCTTTACCGACGCCACGCTGATCAACGGCGGGTTGGCGACCGATATCGTCAGCACCGCACTGGCCCGGGCCGGTTATGCCAGCGAGTTCGAGCAGGTACCCTGGGCGCGGGCGTTGCTGGGTGTGGGTGAGGGACGCTACGACGTGCTGGTCAACGCCTGGTACGCCGAGGATCGTACCCGGCTCGGTCAGTTTTCCGGCGAATACCTGCTCAACCGCGTGCGTTTTCTCAAGCGCAAAGACGCGCCGATCGAATACAACAACCTGCAGCAATTGCACACCTACCCGATTGCAGTGGTGCGCGGTTATGCCTATTCGTCAGCCTTCGACGAAGACACGGTGCTGCAGAAAGTCCCGGTGCACAGTTTCGCCATGGCAGTGCGCATGCTCGCGGCAGATCGGGTCAAGTTGACCCTGGAAGACGAGTTCGTGGCGCGTTATTACCTGTCCCGAGAATCTTCCAAAGTGCGTAACGCCGTTGAGTTCCTGCCCAAGCCGTTGAGTGAGAACAGCCTGCATATTCTGGTCAGTCTGAAAAACCCTCGGCATGCGGAAATCGTCTCGAATTTCGACCGCGAGATTGCCGAGATGAAGGCGGATGGGAGCTACGAGCGCTTGTTGAAGCGGCATGGCATGTGAAGAACCGAGTTGAAGCTATTTACCTCACACTACGCGCCTCTCAAACCTTGTTCGTGTCCTTGATCAGATGCGCCGCCAGCGTGCGTAACGGCCCCAGTTGGCGGCAGATCAACGCCAGTTGCGTCTGCACCAGTCGCTGGCCTTCGTCGATCTCGTCCGGCATTTGCTCCAGCTCGTTGGCCAGGGCCTCTTCCTCATCGCTTTGAATCGCGATGGACGACTTGCTCGCCAATCCTTGTGCGATTTCATCGATACTCGCCGCCAGTTTGACCCCCGCGCCGTCAATCAAGTATTCACGCACGTCTGTCGGCAGCGGGGTTTCACGGTGTGCGCCCAGGCCTGACAGGTAACTCAGCAAGGTGTGCGACAGCACCAGAAAGCGGAAACCGACATCGGCTTCCTTACGAAAATGCCCCGGCTCCATCAGCATGTTGGCGAGTGTGGTCGACAGCGCTGCGTCGGCATTGTGCGCGTTGCGGCGGGCGAGTCGATAAGCGAGGTCGTCGCTCTTGCCCGCCGCGTATTGCTGCATGATCTGGCGCAGGTAAATACTGTTGCAGGTCAGGGTATTGGCCAGCACCTTGTTCAGGCGTCGGCCCTGCCAGTCCGGCAAGAACAGGAACACCGCAAGGCCGGCAATCAGGCTGCCGAGCAAGGTGTCGAACAGGCGGGGCAGGAACAGGCCATAACCGTCGCCCACCTGATTGAAACAGAACAGCACCATCAAGGTTATCGCAGCGGTGGCCAGCGTGTAGCGGGTGGTGCGGTTGGTGAAGAACACCACCCCGGCGGCGATGGCGAAGCACGACTGCACTACGGGATTGGGGAACAGGTCGAACAGCGCCCAGGCCACGGTCAGGCCGATCGCGGTGCCGATAATCCGTTGACCGAGTTTGCGGCGGGTGGCGCCGTAGTTCGGCTGACACACGAACAGCGTGGTGAGAATGATCCAGTAGCCCTGCGACGGGTGGATCAAATGCACCATGCCGTAGCCAATGCTCAACGCAAGGGGCAGGCGCAGTGCGTGGCGGAACAGCAACGAGGTCGGCGTCAGCTGCGTGCGCAAGCGGATCCACACATCCTTGAGGCTGCGCGGCGAACGGTCGAGCAGGCTGCTGTCGGTGGCATCGGCGAGAGCATCCGGGTTGCTGGCGTCGCTGAGCAGGCGGTCCAGCGTGCCGAGATTGGCTGCCAGCGCGCGGAGCGATCGCAACAGGCCGCGCCAGGCCGGGTTGCTCTGGATGCGCAGGTGTTCAAGGGAGGCGTGCAGGTCGCCCAAGGCTTCCGCAAAACCGGCGTCGTAGACGAACGGCTGACGCATCTGGATCGATTCCGCCAGCGCTCGGCAGGCTTTGCCTTGCTGGCGCAGTAGGCGCTGACAGCGGAACAGCACGTCGCTGTGGAAGAACGCCTCCGCCAGCGCGTTGTACGGGTAGTGCGAGGAGCTGGCACGCTCGTGGATGTCTTGGGCGAGGAAATACAGCTTGAGGTAGCGGCTGACCTTCGAGCCTGGCCGGCCATTGCCGACCCGGTGCAGGATGATTTCCTTCGCCGCATTCAGCGCCGCGACCACGCGCCCATTCTGCTGGGCGAGCTCCAGTCGACGTGCTTCTACGTCCATCTGCCGGATCGGCTCGAATAGCGACGATTTCAACTTCAGGTACAAACCCAGTTCACGGAACAGCCGCGCCAGACTCTGCTGCACCGGCTGGTTGGAAAACAGCGCCTGCCACAGCACGGACAACAAACCGTACCATGCCGCGCCGGCCACCAGCAGCATCGGTTCGTGCCAGAAATCGGTGACCGGGCCGCCGCGCTGGTCTACGCCGATCATGGTGTAGACCGAGAGGATCAGCGTTGCCGAGGCGATCGCGCCGTAGCGTTCGCCTAACGCGCCGAGCATGGTCAGGGCGAAACTGGCGAGGGCGAGGGCGATGACAAAAATGATCGGGTAGGGGAACAGTAATTCGACGGACAGGGCGGCGATGGTGAAACACACCAGCGTCACCGCCAGTGAACTGAGGCGGCCCTGCCAGCTGTCGTCGGTCTCGGCCAGGGCGCTGGCGATGATCCCGAGAAACAGCGGGATCAACAGGCGCATTTCGTCCTGATACCAGCACAGCGCCATGCTGCCGGTCAGTGCGATGAACACCCGCACGCTGTAACTGAATTTATCCAGTGCCCAGAGGCGACGCAGAGACTGTTGGAAAGAGGTCGATGACATGAAGTGCGAAGGCCTTCCGAGGCAATGGCGCTAAATTGAGCCAGTAATGACGCCGACGCAATGGCGGCGATCACATCTGACAGCAAAATCTGTTCCTTCGCCGCGCAATCCACTCCTGCGTTTGCACGCTATTGCGTTGTAGGAGCTGTCGAGTGAAACGAGGCTGCGATCTTTTGATCTTGTTTTTTAAAGGGCTAAATCAAAAGATCGCAGCCTCGTTTCACTCGACAGCTCCTACACAGCTCCTACACAGCTCCTACAGAGCCTCGGATGCGTTGATCAGACGTATTGCGCAGCCGCGTAGCCGGAGGCCCAGGCCCATTGGAAGTTGAAGCCACCCAGGTGCCCGGTGACATCCAGCACTTCGCCGATGAAATACAGCCCCGGGCTTTTCAGCGATTCCATGGTCTTGGACGACACTTCGCGCGTATCGACCCCGCCCAGCGTCACTTCTGCCGTGCGATAGCCCTCGGTCCCGGCCGGCACCACTTTCCAGCTCGCGAGCTTTTCCGCAATGTCGGCGATTTCCGCGTGGGTGTACTGCTTCATCGGTTTGGAGACGAACCAGTTGTCGGCGAGCAGGTTAGCCATCTTTTTGGTGAAGATTTCCCCGAGCAGGGTTTTCAGCTCGCTGTTCGGGCGTTCCACTTGCTGCTGTTGCAACCACGCCGGGACATCGTGATCCGGCAGCAAATTGATTTCAATGGTATCGCCTGACTCCCAGAAAGAGGAAATCTGCAAAATCGCTGGACCGCTGAGGCCGCGGTGGGTGAACAGAATATTCTCGCGGAAGCTCTGTTCATTACAGCTCACCAGACAATCTACCGAGGTGCCGGACAGCTCGGTGCACAGCTCTTTGAGTTGATCGGTGATGGTGAACGGCACCAGGCCGGCGCGGGTCGGCAGCAACTCGTGGCCAAACTGTTTCGCTACCTGATAGCCGAACCCGGTGGCGCCCAGGGTGGGAATCGACAAGCCGCCCGTGGCGATCACCAATGATTCGCAGGTGATTTGGTCGAGTGTGGTTTGCAGCAGATAGCCACTGTCCATTTTCTCGATGTGCTGGATCGACGTGTCCAGGTGCAGGCTGACGCCCACCTGTTCGCATTCGTTGACCAGCATTTCGAGGATGTCACTGGATTTGTTATCACAGAACAGCTGGCCGAGTTTTTTCTCGTGGTAAGGCACGCCGTGCTTGGCGACCATGCCGATGAAATCCCACTGGGTATAGCGCGCCAGTGCGGATTTGCAGAAGTGTTCGTTTTGCGAAAGGAAATTGCCCGGCTCGGTGTACATGTTGGTGAAATTGCATCGGCCACCGCCCGACATCAGGATTTTCTTGCCGGCCTTGTTGGCATGGTCGAGCAGCAGCACCTTGCGCCCGCGTGCGGCGGCGGTCAGCGCACACATCAACCCTGCGGCGCCAGCGCCAATGATCACGACTTCGGTAGAGCGCAAAACGGTGTCCTCTTGATGTGTCACCACAAAACTAACTGTGGGAGCGAGCCTGCTCGCGAAAGCGGTGTATCAGCCAACATCAACGTTGACTGACAGATTGCATTCGCGAGCAGGCTCGCTCCCACAGGGGTAATGGCGTTGTTCTTACAAAATACGCACGCGCAGCGAGCGGCCTTTGATCTTGCCGTCGTTCAGGCGCTGCACGGCCTGCTTGGCAACGCCACGCTCCACGGCCACATAGGCCTGGAAATCGAAAATCGCGATCTTGCCGACCTGAGCGCCGGGGATGCCGGCGTCGCCGGTCAAGGCACCGAGAATGTCGCCCGGACGCACTTTGTCTTTACGGCCCGCGCCGATCACCAACGTGCTCATCTGTGGCAGCAGCGGTGCGCCGCCCTGGGACTTGAGGTTGTCCAGCTGATCCCAGCTCAACGGCGATTTCTGCAGCTGCTCGATGGCCTGGGCGCGGTGCGCTTCGGACGGTGCGACCAGGCTGATCGCGATGCCTTTCTCGCCGGCACGACCGGTACGGCCAACACGGTGAATGTGGATTTCCGAATCGCGGGCCAGTTCGACGTTGATCACCATGTCCAGTGCATCAATGTCCAGACCGCGTGCGGCGACATCAGTAGCGACCAGCACCGAGGTGCTGCGATTGGCAAACATCGCCAGCACCTGGTCGCGATCACGCTGTTCCAGGTCGCCGTGAAGGCCGACGGCGGAAATGCCCTTGGAGGTCAGGTGATCGACAGTTTCCTGAACCTGCTGCTTGGTGAAGCAGAACGCCACGGTGGACGCCGGGCGGTGATGGGCGAGGACCTTGACCACTGCGTCCATACGCTCTTCAGGGGAGATTTCGTAGAAGCGCTGTTCGATCTGCGTGTCGTCGTGGAACGCCTCCGCTTTGACGATCTGCGGGTTGCGCATGAACTTCGAGGCCAGTTGCTTGATGCCCACCGGGTACGTGGCGGAGAACAGCAGGGTCTGCCGACGCTCCGGGCACTGGGCGATGATTTCTTCGATGGAATCGTAGAAACCCATGTCGAGCATGCGGTCGGCTTCGTCGAGGATAAGCGTGTTCAGGCCGTGCAAGATCAGCGAACCCTTGCGCAGGTGCTGCTGAATGCGACCCGGGGTGCCGACGATGATGTGCGCGCCATGTTCCAGCGAACCGATCTGCGGACCGAAGGACACGCCGCCGCACAGGGTCAGGACCTTGATGTTGTCTTCGGCGCGAGCCAGACGACGGATTTCCTTGGCGACCTGGTCGGCCAGTTCGCGGGTCGGGCAAATGACTAGCGCCTGGCAACCAAAGAAGCGTGGATTGATCGGGTTCAGCAGGCCGATACCAAAGGCAGCAGTCTTGCCGCTGCCGGTCTTGGCCTGGGCGATCAGATCCATCCCTTTGAGGATCACCGGCAAGCTTTGCGCCTGGATCGGCGTCATCTGGGCATAACCGAGCGAGTCGAGGTTAGCCAGCATGGCGGCGGACAGCGGCAAAGTATTAAAAGCGGTGGCGATGGTGGTCACGGGACTGGCCTGCAAAACAAAATGTCGCGCAGTGTATCAGTCCCGTGCGGTCCACCTGCAAATTATGGACGAGCAGTCGTAGCAGCCACTGATGACGTGTAGCAGCTGCCGAGGGACATGTAGCAGCTGCCGAGGAACGAGGCTGCGTTGCGTGTCCGCAGGACCGCCCTCGGGGGCCGCTTCGCAGCCCGACGCAGCCTCGTACCTCGGCAGCTGCTACACGATTCAGTGCTCAATGTGTTCTTCCGGACGTCTGACGCGCCGTCCGTCTTCCTTCGACAGCTGCGAGAAGATCGTCGCCGCCAGCATCGCCATGATGCCGACCGTCACGAACGTGAGCTGGAATGCGCCCAGCACCGTGTCCACACCATCATTGCCGACTTGCGCCGTGAAGCCTCCGAGCAGAGCGCCGGCGCAGGCGACGCCGAGGCTCAGCGACAATTGCGCGACCACCGACAGCAGGCTGTTACCGCTGCTGGCGCTGGCGTCGTCGAGGTCGATCAGAGTCACGGTGTTCATCGCGGTGAACTGCAGAGAGTTGATCGCCCCGAGCACCGCCAGCATGCCGAGCAATAACCAATAGGGCGTCTGCGCGCTGACCAGGCCCATGCTCGCCAGCATCATGCCCAACGCCAGGGTATTGCCGGTCAACACAATGCGGTAGCCGAAACGCTCGATCAGTGGACGCGCAACCGACTTGGCAATCATTGCGGCAGCGGCCAGTGGCAGCATGCTCATGCCGGCCTGAGAGGGCGAGTAACCGAGCGCTACTTGCAGCAACAACGGCACCAGAAACGGCAACGCGCCGCTGCCCAGACGGGCGAACAGATTACCGAGAATGCCGACGGCAAATGTCCGGGTCTTGAACAGCGATGGCGCAAACAAGGGATTGTCGATGTGCCCGGCGCGCAGCCAATACGCAGCCAGGCACGCCATGCCGGCGAACAATAGCAACATCACCCGCAAGTGCGGCAGATGCAATTCACCAAGGCCTTCCATGGCCACAGTGATCAACACCATTGCCGCACCGAACAGCAGGAAACCGATGCCGTCGAAGCGAGTGCGTTCGGTGCCGCGCAGGTCCGGAATGAATTTCCACACCGCGTAACAGCCGATCACGCCGACCGGCAGGTTGAGCAGAAAGATCCAGTGCCACGACAGGTATTCGACCATCCAGCCGCCGGTCGTCGGCCCCAGCAATGGGCCGAGCAGACCGGGGATGGTTATGAAACCCATTATCCGCACCAGCTCCGAACGCGGATACGCACGCAGCACCACCAGCCGCCCGACCGGCAGCATCAGTGCGCCGCCCAGGCCTTGAATCACCCGGGCACCGATCAGCATGCCGAGGCTGCTCGACAGTGCGCAGAGCAGCGAGCCCACACTGAACAGCAGAATGGCGCTGAAGAAGATCTTCTTGGTGCCGAAGCGGTCGGCGATCCAGCCTGAGGCGGGGATCAGCAGGGCGACGGTGAGCATGTAGGCGATGATCACACCCTGCATGCGCAACGGGTCTTCGGCAAGATCGCGTGCCATGGCCGGCAGGGCAGTGTTGAGGATGGTGCCGTCCAGCGATTGCATGAAAAACGCGATGGCGACCACCCACGGAATCCAGCGCGCGGTGACGGGGTCGAGAGGCGGACGATTGGGCATGGGACCTCTTGTCAGTGTGAAAATCCAAGGTCTGCAGAGCGACGACAATCCTGTAGCAGCTGGCGAAGCCTGCGTCCGAGGGCGCAGTCCTCGCGAGTTCAGCGAACGAGTGCCTGCAGAAGAAGCTTGTCGTTTTGGCGAGGACTGCGTCCTCGGACGCAGGCTTCGCCAGCTGCTACAGGTGTCTACAGCGTCAGCGTCAGCTTGCTGATCAACGCACCCGGCAACAGCGCCGACGCCGTCGCCCGCTGGCTGTAGGTGCTGGCCGACAGCAACAATTCGCGCTGTTCGGTCAACGCCTCCAGCTGAGAACCCAGCAAACTGAACGCACTGTCATCAAAACGCATCGTGCTGACCGGTGCCTGAATCTGCCCGTTCTCGACCCAGAACGTCGCGAAGCGGGTCATGCCGGTCATGCGCGCGGCAGGTTGATCGGAGTAGTTCAGATACCACAGATTGCTGATGTACAGCCCGGTTCCCAATTGTTTGAGAATCTCTGCATCGGCCAGCGTTCCCGCCGTCATGTTCAAGGCGCTCGGCATCTCACCCGCGCCGGCACCGTTAGCGGTCAGGCCATATTCAGCCGCACTGCGTGAACTGACCATCTGCGCGCCGGCCTGACCATTGACGATTAATCCGAGATCACTGCGCGGATAGCCCTCCCCGGAAAATGCAGGGCTCAAAGAATCGCTGACTTTCTCATCCAGCGAGAGCAAAGGGCTGAACGCGATTTCACCCGCGTAGAGCTTCTGTAAAGCGCTGCTCTTGCTGGCAATCGACTGCGCCGAGAATCCGCCCCAGCTGAGCATGCCCATGATTTCTTCCATTGCCGCCGGCGCCAGGTACGCGCGGTACTGCCCCGGCGCCAATGTACGCAACGGCCGGCCAAGGAATTCGAGCTGTTCGCGGGCCAGCTCAAAGCGTTTGGCAAAACCTTCGCTGCTCCAGTCATGCCCGGCGTAACTGGCTTTCACTGCCTGACCGTTTTCATGAAACAGGCTGAAGTCGAAATTGAAACTATTCGCTTGATGCCAGCCGAACGCGCCCGAGGAACTGGCGAACCCACGGCTGATCGGCCCTGCAGCGTAGAACCCGACCAGGTCCAGACCTTTTGCGGCCTGAGCGATTTCGGCGACTACCTTTTCTGTATCGGGCAGCGGAACATCCTGCACGTTCTTGCTCTGCCAGCCGTTGTGATTGAGCAGCAGGTAAGGATCTGCCGGCAACAGTGGCAAGGTTTCGCGCAGTTGTTGCAGCCCTTCGGCCAACCGTTGCACGTCGACTTCCGCATCACCCGACAGCGTGACGTCGAGGTCGGCGTGACGTCCGTCGTTGATCAATTTGAAGCCGACGCTCGCTTGCTGAACCTGCCCCGCCTGACGCACCTTGGCGTGGTTGAAACGGACGAAGGCCGATGCTTCGGCGGCGTAGCTGAGGGTGAATTGCTCGGGCTCGCGGATCGCGTCCCGCAACCAGTTGACCAGCGCATTGAACGATTCGACCTGACTTTTCAATACACTCATCAGGCATCTCCTCCAAACACATCCACATGGCTGAACACGCAGGCCGGCGACGCATGGCCCACGCGGATCACCTGGTTGGGCTCGCCCTTGCCACAGTTCGGCGTGCCCAGAACCTTGAAGGTGCTGGCGTCGCCGACCGCGATGAGACTTTTCCAGAAGTGCGCGGAAATCGCCCGGTAGTTCGGATTTTTCACCACGCCTTTAAGCTCGCCGTTTTCGATCAACTGCCCCCATTCGCAGCCGAACTGGAATTTATTGCGCGCATCGTCGATCGACCACGAGCGGTTGGTGCTCATCAAAATTCCGTGCTCGATGTTGCCGATCAGTTGCTCCAGGGGTTGATCGCCGGGCTCGATATTGAGGTTGGCCATGCGATCGATCGGCGGCCGGTTCCAGCCACACGCGCGGCTGTTGGCGACGCCGTCCATGCCCGTGCGAAATTGCGACAACGCACCGCCCAAGGGGCGCAGCAGTAAACCTTGCTTGATCAGGAATTGCCTGCTGGCTGCCGTGCCGTCGTCGTCATGGCTGTAGCTCGCCAGCTGCTCGGGAATGTCCGGGTCGAACGTCACGTTGAGCAACTCCGACCCGTATTGCAGGCGGCCGAAGTCTTCAGCTTTGACGAAACTGGTGCCGGCATAATTGCGCTCATCGCCCAGAATGCGGTCCAGTTCCAGCGGGTGGCCGATCGATTCGTGGATCTGCAGCATCATCTGGTCAGGCATCAACAACAGGTCGCGCTGGCCTTGCGGGGTATTGGGGGCCAGCAGCAACTGCAGTGCCTGATCTGCCACGGTCGGGCCGGCGCCGATCAGGCCGCAGCGGCTGATGACATCGGCGCTGCCTTGTTGACCAAAGTTTTCCCGGCCGAGGCTGCGCGTCTGACTGTCTTGGCCGTCGTAGGCCGTGACATCCAGACCGGGGTAGACGAAGCGCTGGGCCTGGCGCAATTCGGCGCCCGCGCTGTTGAGGTAGATCTGCTCGACGTGGGTGATGCCGATGCTCACTTGCCAGTTCACCAGCCGCTCATCCTTCGGCACGGAGGAGGACTCGGCGCCGAGCAATTGATAGCAGTCACTCAGGGACGGAAAAGGCTGTTCAAGGTTTGGCGAAAAATAGTCGGCGCGTTCGCTGGAAACGGCTTGCTCTCGCAGATCGAGCAGGGCGTGCGGTTTGAGTGCACGAGCCTGTTGCTCGGCTTTTTCCAGCGCGGCTTGCAGGCCGGATTGCGACAGGTCGTTGGTCGCGGCATAGGCCTCAACGCCATTCACGCGCACGGTCAGCATCGCCCCTTCATCGCGGCTCAGGCTCGGCGGTTCGGCAACGTTCTTGCGCACTGAAAGATGCTGACCGGACTCGCGAACATAACGCAGCGAAAAGAATTCAGCGCCCGTGCGCAACGCAGCAAACCGCTGCTTGAGCTGGGGGTGGAAATCGAACATTCGGGGGAACCTCCCTGGTATGGAGTGGCGATGCTGCGGTGTCGCGAGGGGGTGAAACGTTTGCGTGGCGCTAGATTAGGCCTGGGCGGGGGGAGTATCAAGTCTGGATCGGTATGGGAGTTTGTAGCAGCTGGCGAAGCCTGCGTTCGAGCGAAGCGGCCGCAATTCCATGCTCCTCTATTCCACTACGGAATCGGGGGTTCAGGTTTTGTGACCGCTTCGCGCTCGAACGCAGGCTGCGCCAGCTGATACAAGGGCAGGCTTAGGCCGGTGTTACATCCCGCATCGGCTTGCCACGCACCGGTGCATCGCCGGCCACGTAGTAATCGGCGGTGCTGCGTGGCAACGGTTGACGGCCACGGATCTTGTCGGCGATTTTCTCAGCGATCATGATCGTCGGCGCGTTCAGGTTGCCGGTGGTAATGATCGGCATGATCGAGGCATCGACCACACGCAGGCCTTGCATGCCGTGCACGCGACCTTCGCCATCGACCACGGCCATGTCGTCGGTGCCCATCTTGCACGAGCAGGACGGGTGGAACGCGGTTTCGGCGTGTTCGCGAATGAACGTGTCGAGCTGCTCGTCCGTTTGCACGTCGATGCCCGGGCTGATTTCACGGCCACGGTACGGGTCCAGCGCAGGCTGCTGCATGATTTCCCGGGTCAGGCGGATGCCATCGCGGAATTCCTGCCAGTCCTGCTCGGAGGCCATGTAGTTAAAGAGGATGCTCGGGTACTCGCGCGGATCCTTCGATTTGGCCTGAACGCGACCACGGCTTGGTGAACGCATGGAGCCCATGTGTGCCTGGAAACCGTGCTCTTTTACGCCGTTGCTGCCGTTGTAGTTAATCGCTACCGGCAGGAAGTGATACTGGATGTTCGGCCATTCGAAATCGGTACTGCTGCGGATGAAACCGCCGGCTTCGAACTGATTGCTCGCGCCGATACCGGTGCCGTTGAACAGCCACTCGGCACCAATGGCCGGCTGGTTGTACCAGAGCAACGAAGGGTACAGCGAGACCGGTTGGGTGCAGGCGTATTGCAGGTACAACTCAAGGTGATCCTGCAGGTTTTCGCCGACGCCTGGCAGGTCATGGACCACCGGAATGTCGAGCTTGTTCAGCAGCTCGGCCGGGCCAACGCCGGAGCGTTGCAGAATCTGCGGCGAAGCGATGGCGCCGGAGCACAGCAACACTTCCTTGCGGGCGCGCGCTTCGACGCGTTCTTCTGCCGCACCAATCAGATACCGCACGCCGACCGCACGCTTGCCTTCGAACAGAATCTTGTCAGTCAGGGCGTGGGTGACGATGGTCAGGGTCGAGCGCTTCTTGGCGACGTCCAGGTAACCGCGAGCGGTGCTGGCGCGACGGCCGTTCGGTGTGACGGTACGGTCCATTGGACCGAAACCTTCCTGCTGATAGCCGTTAAGGTCCTCGGTACGCGGGTAACCGGCTTGCACGCCTGCTTCAACCATCGCGTGGAACAGCGGGTTGTTGCCGGCTTTCGGCGTAGTCACGCTGACCGGGCCATCGCCACCGTGGTAATCGTTCGGGCCGATGTCGCGGGTTTCGGCCTTGCGGAAATACGGCAGGCAGTTGAGGTAATCCCAGTCTTCCAGACCCGGCAGTTTGGCCCAGTTGTCGTAGTCCATGGCGTTGCCGCGGATGTAGCACATGCCGTTGATCAGCGACGAACCGCCGAGGCCCTTGCCGCGACCGCATTCCATCCGGCGACCGTCCATGTGTGGCTCTGGATCAGTTTCGTAGGCCCAGTTGTAGCGACGGCCTTGCAGCGGGAACGCCAGGGCGGCCGGCATTTGCGTGCGGAAGTCCAGACGGTAGTCCGGGCCGCCTGCTTCGAGCAGCAGGACGGTGACGCCTTCGTCTTCAGTAAGACGGGTCGCCAGGGTGTTACCGGCCGAGCCGGCACCGATGATGATGTAATCGAATTCTTGGGACATAAAATGCACCCTCTTTGAAGTTGGTCAGGTCGCCTGTAGCAGCTGCCGAGGGACGAGGCTGCGTTGGGTTGCGCAGCGACCCCCGAGGGCGGTCCTGCGGACGCGCAACGCAGCCTCGTGCCTCGGCAGCTGCTACAGGAAATTCAGCCGGGGCTTAGAACACCGAGGCGTAATCGCCCAGTTCGACCTGTACCGATTTGATGCGTGTGAAGTTGTTCAGCGAGCTAATGCCGTTCTCACGGCCAACACCCGACTGCTTGTAGCCGCCGACCGGCATTTTCGCGTCGGACTCGCCCCAGGCGTTGATCCAGCAGATACCGGCTTCCAGTTGATGAATCACGCGGTGAGCGCGGTTCAGGTCCTTGGTGACGATGCCGGCGGCCAGGCCGAAGTCGGTGTCGTTGGCACGACGGATGACTTCTTCTTCGGTTTCGTAGGTCAGAATCGCCATCACCGGGCCGAAAATTTCTTCGCGCACGATGGTCATTTCGTCGGTGCAATCGGTGAACACCGTCGGTGCCACGAATGCGCCTTTGGCGAACTCGCCGTCGGTCAGGCGATCGCCGCCACACAGGACGCGTGCGCCTTCTTCTTTACCCTTGGCGATGTAGCCCAGCACGCTTTCCATGTGGGCGAAGCTGACCAGTGGGCCGAAGTTGGTGTTTTCGTCTTCCGGGTTACCGATGCGGATGCGCGCAACACGCTCGGCGATCTTCGCTTCGAAGGCGGCCTGCAGGTGGCTCGGGACAAATACGCGAGTGCCGTTGGTGCAGACCTGACCGGAGCTGTAGAAGTTGGCCATCATTGCAGTGTCGGCGGCGCGATCGAGGTCGGCGTCGTCGAAAATGATCAGCGGGGACTTGCCGCCCAGTTCCATGGTCACGTCTTTGAGCGAGGAAGCCGAGGCGCTGGCCATGACCTTCTTGCCGGTGTCGGTGCCGCCGGTGAAGGAGATTTTCTCGATGCGTGGGTGCTCTGTCAGCCAGGTGCCGACTTCACGGCCACTGCCGGTCAATACGTTGAACACGCCAGCCGGCACGCCCGCCTCGGTGTAGATCTCGGCCAGTTTCAGCGTGGTCAGGGAAGTGACTTCGCTTGGCTTGAAGATCATTGCGTTGCCAGCGGCCAGGGCCGGTGCGGATTTCCACAGGGCGATCTGGATCGGGTAATTCCATGCGCCAATTCCGGCGACCACGCCCAGCGGCTCGCGACGGGTGTAGACGAACGACGTATCGCGCAGTGGGATCTGCTCGCCTTCGATGGCCGGCACCAGGCCTGCGTAGTACTCCAGCACGTCGGCGCCAGTGACGATGTCGACGTATTTGGTTTCGGAGAAGGATTTGCCGGTGTCCAGGGTTTCCAGGGCAGCCAGTTCATCGTTGCGCTCACGCAGGATGTCGACGGCACGACGCAGGATGCGCGAACGCTCCATGGCGGTCATCGCAGCCCAGATTTTCTGGCCCTTTTCGGCGCTGACCACAGCGCGTTCAACGTCGTCCTTGGTCGCACGCTGAACGTTTGCGAGGACTTCACCGGTAGCCGGGTTGATGGCTTCGAAAGTGGCGTCGCTGCTGGCGTCAGAGTAGCCACCATCGATGTAGAGTTTTTGCAGTTCGAAACGGGCCATAGTGTCCTCGCAAGTGCATGTGTGGTTGGCGTTAACCACTGGACGTTGCCATATAGCTGTGGCATCGCTGATCAGTGGCGGTTCAGGGGCTGAGCGTTTATGTGTGCTCTAACTCACCTGCTTGGCCAATTGGAAATCCATGTATTCGTAAGCGATCCGGAGCGCCTGGGCAGTGTCGAAAGCATCTCCCGACAGCGCTCCGCGCAACCACAAACCGTCAATCAACGCGGCCAGACCGCGGGCTGCACTGCGCGCATCATCGAGCGGCAATACACGGCGGAACTGGCAGCACAGGTTGGAATACAGGCGGTGATCGTTGATCCGCTGCAACCTGTGCAATGACGGGTGGTGCATGCTGGTGGCCCAAAAGGCCAGCCAGGTTTTCATTGCCGGGCCATTGACCTGGCTGGCGTCGAAGTTGCCTTCGATAATCACCTGAAGATGCGCCCGCGGGCTGTCATCTGTCAGCGCTTGACGACGCCCGGTGACGTTCTCGCTGAGGACACTCATCAGGTGCTGCGCCGTGGCAGCGATCAGGCCGTTCTTGTCCTGAAAGTAATGACTGATGATGCCGTTCGAGACGCCGGCCAAACGAGCGATCAGTGCAATGCTGGCGTCCCCCATGCCGACTTGATCAACCGCCTGCATCGTGGCTTCGATCAATTGCTGACGGCGGATGGGTTGCATACCGACCTTGGGCATCTTGCACATCTCCTTAGGCCTTCCGGCAGACGACGCACGTCTATCGGATTGAGGGCCAGTCTAATTTGTTTTGATTGAACGTTCAATCAACAAAGAATAAGCTCTGCGACAAATCGTCGCTGCTTACAGATTTTTCCTACATGTAAATGGCGCAAACCGACTCCCCGAACGGCTCGAAACCTGTCTGCCACAGGCTTTCGCGGTTTCGGCCATTTCCGGGCTGTCTTTATATCACCCGTCCGTCGGCTGCCAACCAATCGATGGCTCGGGTCAACGCGTTGCCTTGCGTTCTTCTCTCGTACTGCCGGAGCCGCTGTGCCATGAGTTCTGCCTCTCTTATAAAGACCCCGCCCGAGAAGGTGAAGGTCAACGGTTGGGTGTTTTGCACTTCCACCGCGCTGATTCTGCTCTTGACCGCCATTCTGATCATCGCCCCGCAAGAGGCTGGCCGTCTGCTCGCAACGGCCCAGGCCTGGCTGTCGCGCAGCTTCGGCTGGTATTACATGGTGGTGATTGCCGCCTATCTGGTGTTTGTAGTCGGCCTGGCGTTTTCGTCATACGGCAAACTCAAACTGGGCAGCAAGGACGATACCCCGGACTTCAGCTACGGCGCATGGGCGGGCATGTTGTTCTCGTCGGGCATCGGCATTTCGCTGCTGTATTTCGGCGCTTCCGAGCCGCTTGATCATTATTTCAATCCACCCGAAGGCGTTGCCGCCAGCGGCACCGCTGCGCGTCACGCTGTGCAGCTGACATTCCTGCACTGGGGCCTGCACGGTTGGGCGATCTATGCGTTGGTGGGTTTGGCGGTGGCGTATTTCGCTTATCGGCATAATCAGCCGCTGGCGCTGCGTTCGGCGTTGTATCCATTGGTAGGCGAGCGTTGGGTCAAGGGCGCGGCTGGCCATGCCGTGGACGGCTTTGGCATGTTCGTGACGCTGCTGGGGCTGGTAACGAATCTGGGCATCGGTTCGCTGCAAGTGTCCTCCGGGCTGGAAAACCTGTTCGGCATGCAACACAGCAATACCAACCTGCTCATTGTGATCATTGTGATGAGCACTGTAGCGACCATCGCTGCCGTGTCCGGCGTGGAAAACGGCATTCGCCGGCTGTCCAACCTGAACATCGTGCTGTTCAGCGGTCTGCTGATTTTCGTCCTGCTGTTCGGACCGACATTGCACCTGCTTAACGGATTTGTGCAGAACGTTGGCGATTACCTGAACGGCATCGTGCTGAAGACTTTCGACCTTTATGCGTATGAAGGCGACGCTCAGAAAACCGAGCGCTGGATGGGTTTATGGACGCTGTTCTACTGGGCCTGGTGGATTTCCTGGGCACCATTCGTGGGCATGTTCATCGCGCGTATTTCCCGTGGTCGCACCGTGCGCGAACTGGTCGCCGGTGTGCTGCTGATTCCGCTGGGCTTTACTCTGGCGTGGCTGTCGATTTTCGGCAACTCGGCCCTGGACCTGGTGATGAACCATGGCGCTGTGGAGCTCGGGAAGACGGCGCTGGAACAGCCGTCGATGGCGATCTATCAGTTGCTCGAACATTACCCGGCATCGAAAGTAGTGATCGGGGTGTCGATTTTCGTTGGTTTCGTGCTGTTTCTCACCCCGGCGGATTCCGGCGCGGTGATGATGGCCAACCTTTCGTGCAAGGGCGGTAACGTCGATGAAGATGCGCCGCACTGGCTGCGTATCTTCTGGTCGGTGGTGATCACGCTGGTGACCATCGGCCTGCTGTTCGCCGGTAACTTCGAAGCCATGCAGACCATGGTGGTGCTGGCCGGCCTGCCGTTCTCGGTGGTGCTGGTGTGCTTCATGTTCGGCCTGCATAAGGCCATGCGCCAGGATGTGCAGGTTGAACAGGAGCAAGCCGAACTCGCCGCCCGTGGTCGTCGCGGCTTCAGCGAGCGCCTGACGCAATTGGACCTGCAGCCGAGCCAGTCGGTCGTTCAGCGTTTCATGGACAAACACGTCAGCCCGGCGCTTGAAGATGCGGCTGTGCAATTGCGCGGACTAGGTCTGGATGTACAAACGTTGCTGGGCAAGGCAAAGCGCTGCATGGGTGTACGGATCGAGATGGAGGAGGGTAATCCGTTTGTGTATGAGGTGAGCCTGGATGGCTATCTGGCAGCGGCGAGTGACACGGCGTCGGCGCAAAGTGCCAATGAAACCCGCGCCCGTTACTACCGCGCCGAGGTTTACCTGCACAACGGCAGCCAGGATTACGACTTGATGGGCTTCACTCAGGAGCAGATCACCCGGGATGTGCTCGATCAGTTTGAAAGCCATCGCCAGCTCCTTGGCCGGGTTTATAGCTGAGTTGTAAATGCGCCACAGGTCCATTGTGGCGAGGGGGGGGGGATGTGGCGAGGGGGGTTGCCCCCGTTGGGCTGCGAAGCGGCCCCCAAACCAGATAACGCGTTGTTTCAGCAAGATTACGGTGAATGGTTCTGGGACTGCTTCGCAGCCCAACGGGGGCAAGCCCCCTCGCCACAGAAATCACCTCTTCTCGATGGTCCGTGTTGCCACTCGTACACGCGCACCAACAAAAACGCCGCGATCCTTTCGCGGCGTTTTTGTGTGTGACGGGTTAGCCCAGGTTCTTGCCCAGCAAGGCGTGATACAGCTCGCTGTCGCCGAGAATCCCGACCACTTTGTGGTTGTCGTGCAGCACCAGTTTGTTGCCCGTTTGATAGCGAATCTGCAGCGCATCGCGCATGCCGATATTTGAATCCACCAGTGTCGGCCGACGTCCCAGACCTTCCACCGCCTGCCCTGGAATCCAGTTCTGCAAATCCAGGCTTTCACCGTTCTGGCGAGCGCCTTTTATGGTGTTGCCTTCGGCCAGGTCCAGCCAGGAATCACCACCCGGATCGAGGCACACCGAACCGTTGATGCGTTTGCAGTTGTCCAGCGTGCGCATCAGGCTGCGACCGCACAGTACGTTCAGCGGATTGGTGTGGGCGACGAACGTGCGAACATAATCGTCGGCCGGGTTCAGGACGATTTCTTCAGGTTTGCTGTACTGGATGATCCGTCCGTCTTTCATGATCGCGATACGGCTGCCGAGTTTCAGCGCCTCATCGAGGTCGTGGCTGACGAAGACGATGGTTTTGCTCAGCTTGCGTTGCAATTCCAGCAGTTCGTCCTGCAAGCCTTGGCGGATCAGCGGGTCAAGCGCCGAGAACGGTTCGTCCATCAGCAAAATGTCAGCGTCCATCGCCAGCGCACGGGCCAGGCCAACACGTTGTTGCATACCGCCGGAAAGCTCATCGGGTTTCTTGTTGCGCCACTGGGTCAGACCCACCAGTTCGAGTTTTTCGTCGACCAGTTTCTTGCGCTCCTTTTCCGGGCGCCCCTGCATTTCCAGGCCGAAACTGATGTTCTCGCGCACTGTCAGCCACGGCATCAAGGCGAACTTCTGGAACACCATGGCGATACGTTTGGTGCGCATCATTTTCAGCTCGGCCGGCGTGCAGGAAGCGATGTCGATCTGCCGACCCTCGTGCTCGACGAACAACTTGCCACGGCTGACGGTGTTGAGCCCGTTGATGCAGCGCAGCAAGCTGGACTTACCGGAGCCGGACAGGCCCATCAGCACGCAGATCTCACCTTTCTCGACATCCAGGCTGGCTTTTTCAACGCCGACAATCTGGCCGGTCTTTTTCAGGATCTCGTTGCGGGTCATGCCTTGATCGAGCAGTTTCAGTGCTTCGCGCGGATCCTTGGTGAAGATTACGTCGACGTCTTCGAAGCGAATAATGCTCATGCGTCACCCCCTACTTTTGCGTCGGGTTGTTTGCAGATACGGTCGAGCATGATCGCCAGCAGTACGATCGCCAGGCCGGCTTCGAAGCCGAGGGCGATATCAGCAGTGTTCAGTGCGTTGACCACGGGTTTGCCCAGGCCGTCGGCGCCCACCAGTGCAGCAATCACCACCATCGACAGCGACAGCATGATGCACTGGGTGATCCCGGCCGCGATGCTTGGCATGGCGTGGGGCAATTCGATCCGTGAGAGCAGTTGACGGCGCGAGCAGCCGAAGGCTTTGCCGGCGTCCATCAGTTCCTGAGGAACATCGCGAATGCCCAGGTAGGTCAGGCGGATCGGCGCAGCAATCGCGAACACCACCGTCGAGATCAGACCCGGGACTACGCCCAGCCCGAACAGGGTCAGGGTAGGAATGAGGTAGACGAACGTCGGTACGGTCTGCATCAGATCGAGCACCGGCCGCATCACGGTATAGAACATCGGTTTGTGCGCGGCGATGATGCCAAGCGGCACGCCGATCAACACGCATACAAAGGTGGCGAACAGCACCTGGGCGAGGGTTTCCATGGTTTCCTGCCAATACCCCAGATTGAGGATCAGCAGAAAGGAAGCGATGACAAAAACAGTCAGGCCCCACTTTCGTTGTATGAAATGAGCCAGGAGTGCAATGAGGCCGATCAATGCCAGCGGGTTGAACCAGGTCAGCGCAAACGTCACGCCGTGGATCATCGTTTCCAGTGACATGGCGATGGCGTCGAACGTGTCGGCGCCGTTGTCCGTCAACCATTCAACGAAGCCCGCAATGTACTGGCCTAAAGGGATTTTCTGATCAATCAGCATGGTAGTGAACGTCCGCATGCAAGGAAATAACAGCCCGGACGACCGAAGTCGCCCGGCGTAAGCGATGCTCCTGAAATCAAGGCTGAGCGAGCTTGGCTTTCACGGCCTCCAGGCCTGGTTTACCGTCAATGGTGGTCACGCCAGCGAGCCAGGTATCAAGCACCTGTGGATTGTTTTTCAGCCACGCCCTGGCGGCCGCGTCGGGCTTTATCTTGTCGTCCAGAACGTTGCCCATCAGCGTGCTTTCCATGTCGAGGGTGAACACCAGGTTTTTCAGCAACTGTCCGACGTTGCTGCATTCCTGCGCATAGCCCTTGCGGGTGTTGGTGAAGATGGTGGCCTGACCGAAGTTGGGGCCGAAGAAGTCGTCGCCGCCAGTCAGGTATTTCATCTTGAAGCGTGTGTTCATCGGGTGCGGTTCCCAGCCCAGGAACACCACAGCAGTGTTGCGGCGCTGGGCGCGATCGACTTGCGAGAGCATACCGGCCTCGCTGGACTCGACCACCTTGAACCCGGCTTCCTTGAGGCCGAAGGCGTTCTTGTCGATCATGCTCTGGATCAGGCGATTGCCGTCGTTGCCCGGTTCGATGCCGTAGATCTTGCCGTCGAGTTCCTTCTTGAACTTGGCGATATCGGCGAAATCCTTGAGCCCCTTGTTATACAACTCTTCCGGAACGGCGAGTGTGTATTTGGCGTTTTCCAGGTTGGCGCGCACGGTTTCCACCGTGCCAGCATCGCGGTAGGCCTTGATGTCGTTCTCCATGGTCGGCATCCAGTTACCGAGGAACACGTCCATGTTCTTGCCGTCTGCCAGGGATTTGTAAGTGACCGGCACGGAAATCATCGTGGTTTTGGTTTTGTAGCCGAGGGCATCGAGAACGACGCTGGTGGTGGCGGTAGTGACGGTAATGTCAGTCCAGCCAACATCGGAGAAATTTACAGTGCTGCATTGGGCCGGCTCTGCAGCTTGCGCCAGAGCCGGCAGACTTAGCATGGCGGCCAACAACAACGACGGGGAACCTTTCATGGATGGACTCCTTGGTGTTTTTTTTGGCAGTGTTCCGACTGGACCACCGCACTTATAGGTTGCGGTTGGATGGCGTTTTGAAGACATCTCTACCACGGCGCCTTGCAATCGAGTCGATACGATCATGTACCAGTGAAAATCTGACGCCTACAGGGAGCGTCGTAACCAGTACAGGGATGGTCGCATCCAGTGTCGGTGACGTCGTTTACAGCTTTTTTCAGCCCTGATCAGCGTGCTTGATCACCAGAAAACGGCGAAAGCGGCGCGCTGACCGCGTGCGGCGTTTGTGGGCATGATCGCGTCGGTGTCAGACGCCGGACGAGCCGGTAAAAGCCCGATGATGCGGCCATTCCGACGGATTGCAGCTTGAGCGTAGCAGCTCCGTCACCGGGCGCTTTTGCGCCTGGAGTTGGCACATCCTGGAGTTTTGCAGTCATGGCTATCAGCGTTTTCGACTTGTTCAAAATCGGCATCGGCCCTTCCAGCTCACATACCGTGGGGCCGATGCGCGCTGCAGCGCTGTTCGTGCAAGGTTTACGTGAGCAGGGTCTTTTGGAGCAGGTACGGCGCGTCGAAGTTCAGCTGTTTGGTTCGCTGTCCGCCACCGGCATCGGTCACGGCAGCGACAACGCGGTGATCATGGGGTTGATGGGTGAATGGCCGGATGCGATCGATCCGTCGCAAATCGGCATTCGCATCGCCACCCTGCGGGAAACCGACACGCTGTTGCTCGACGGCCGCTTCGCGATTCCATTTACGTGGGCGCGGGACATGCGCCTGATCGATGAAAACCTGCCTTTCCATCCGAATGCCATGACCCTGGTGGCCGAAGGCGATGCGGGCGAACTGCATCGCGATACCTACTATTCCATCGGCGGCGGCTTCGTGGTCGATGAAGCGCAGGCGTCGAGTGGTGTGGTGGACCTCGATCGCACGGTGCTGCCTTACGATTTCTCCAGCGCGGTTGAACTGCTGAGCCTGTGCAAGCAACACAATCTGCGCGTCGCCGAGCTCATGATGGCGAACGAAAAGGTCTGGCGCAGCGAGGAAGAAATCCGCGTAGGCCTGATGACGCTCTGGCGCGCCATGCAGGATTGCGTCGAGCAAGGCCTCAAGCACGAAGGCATCCTGCCGGGCGGCCTGAATGTGCGGCGTCGCGCGGCAAAACTGCATCGCAGCTTGCAGGAGCTGGGCAAGCCCAATGTGATCGGCTCGACACTCAGTGCGATGGAATGGGTCAATTTGTTTGCGTTGGCCGTCAATGAAGAAAATGCTGCGGGCGGGCGTATGGTCACCGCGCCGACCAATGGCGCGGCGGGGATCATCCCGGCGGTGTTGCATTACTTCATGAAGTTCAGCGAGGTGGTGACCGAGGCCAATGTCGTTGACTACTTTCTCAGCGCTGCGGCGGTAGGGATTCTGTGCAAGAAGAACGCGTCGATTTCCGGTGCGGAAGTCGGCTGTCAGGGCGAGGTCGGCTCTGCTTGCGCCATGGCGGCGGCAGGCTTGGCAGAGATTCTTGGCGCTACGCCAGAGCAGTTGTGCAACGCGGCGGAAATTGGTCTGGAGCACAACCTTGGCTTGACTTGCGATCCGGTCGGCGGGCTGGTGCAGGTGCCATGCATCGAGCGCAATGCGATTGCTGCGGTGAAGGCGATCAATGCAGCGCAAATGGCGTTGCGTGGCGATGGGCAGCACTTTATTTCGCTGGACCGGGTGATCCGCACCATGCGCGATACCGGGGCGGATATGCATGACAAATATAAAGAGACGTCCCGGGGCGGGTTGGCGGTGAGTGCGGTGGAGTGTTGATTGATTTACCTGTGGTGATGGGGCCCCCGTTGGGTCGCGCAGCGGTCATAAGTATTCAGGGCCGCTGCGCGACCCAACGGGGGCAAGCCCCCTCGCCACAGGAACCTCCTTTTCACAGTAGCCTCATTGCCCCAGAAACCTCATTGCCAAAAGGGGGCCCCATTGCTACAGGGGTCTCGCTGCCACAGGAACCTCATTGCCAAAAGGGGGGGGCCCATTGCTACAGGAACTTCATTGCCACGAATTTCATTGCCACAGCGTAATCAGTCAGAACTGCGCGTTAATTGACCACTGAATGTAAAATCCGCCACCTTTTAGCGCGTCGCTTACAGACAAGCGCGCTTCTGCGAATTGAAGCAGGTAGAGCCCCCGACCGTCTGTCACCCGTGCTTGTGGTGACACTCTCAGCCAACCCCTCGCGGGCCTGTTCCCACAAGTGCTACCGATCTGCTCACCGCCCATGAAACACACCCGCTGCAGTCTCTGATGGCACTTGAATTGCACTTTTCACTGGCGTCATATCCAGACACATTCACAGGTCGTTTTCAGGAGTTATTGAACACGCATTCAATTTTAGGCATGGCAATTGCTCTGTCATAACAAAGCCCGTCTCTCACGCGAGAACGATGGCAATAACAAGAGCCTCCGCCTGAGGCCATCACCCGCTTTCGTGTGAGGAGATACCGCGATGACGACGTCCAACTCCGGGGCCCAACCCCAGAACCGTGCGCCTCAATCCATCGGCTTTTTGCTGCTGGACAATTTCACGCTGATTTCTCTGGCCTCTGCAGTGGAACCGCTGCGCATGGCCAACCAATTGTCCGGTCGCGAGCTGTATCGCTGGACCACGCTCACCGTCGACGGTGGGCAGGTCTGGGCCAGTGATGGACTGCAGATAACTCCCGACGCCTCCATGCACAAAGCCCCTTCTCTGGACACCATCATCGTTTGCGGTGGCATAGGCATTCAGCGCACCGTCACTCGCGAACACGTTTCGTGGCTGCAAAGCCAGGCGCGTCAGTCCAAGCGTCTGGGTGCGGTCTGCACCGGCAGTTGGGCCTTGGCCTGCGCCGGTCTACTCGACGGCTTCGATTGCAGTGTGCACTGGGAATGCCTGGCCTCGATGCAGGAAGCATTTCCGCGCGTGGCCATGAGCACGCGCCTGTTCACCCTTGACCGCAACCGTTTCACCAGCTCCGGCGGCACTGCGCCGCTGGACATGATGCTGCACCTGATCAGCCGCGATCACGGGCGTGAACTGTCCGCCGCAATCTCGGAGATGTTTGTCTACGAACGCATCCGCAACGAGCAGGATCACCAGCGCGTGCCGCTCAAGCACATGCTCGGGACCAATCAGCCGAAGCTGCAGGAGATTGTCGCGCTGATGGAGGCCAACCTCGAAGAGCCGATCGACCTCGACGAACTGGCGGTGTACGTCGCCGTGTCCCGTCGGCAACTCGAGCGATTGTTCCAGAAGTACCTGCACTGCTCGCCGTCGCGTTACTACCTCAAGCTGCGCCTGATCCGTGCCCGGCAGTTACTCAAGCAAACGCCGATGTCGATCATCGAAGTGGCGTCGGTATGTGGCTTCGTGTCCACGCCGCACTTCTCCAAGTGCTACCGCGAATACTTCGGCATTCCGCCGCGTGACGAGCGCGTAGGTTCCAACACCACGCAACAGGTGGCGATGATGCCGTTGCCGCAAGCGTTGGTGCTGTCGCCGCTGTCCGGGCCCTTGTCGGCGTTGAGTCAGGCGCGCAACGAGTCGACGTTCGCTAGCGTGAGGCTTTAAACCTTGTGGCGAGGGGGCTTGCCCCCGTTGGGTCGCGCAGCGGCCCCAAGAATTTACGACTGCCGCGCCGCCTAATGGGGCGATGCGGCGATCCGACAAGCCCCCTCGCCATAGGTCAGGCGCTACGGCTCTGCTGATAGGTCGCCAACGCTGGCAACAATTGCCTGTCGATGGCCTGGCGCACGGCCGGCAGGATGGTCGCGCTGCTGGTGTACATCTGCTTGACCATCGTGCGCAACGTCATCGCCCGTTCATCGTTCAAGCCTCGCACTGCGCACTCGCAAGCCTGCTCGGCCGTGGCGCCGTTCGGCACTTGAAAACCCAATGACTTCAGCTGGCCCAGCAGGTCTTCCTGGTCAATCAAATCGGCGTACATCATGACGCAATCCTTCTTCAGGGAACGGTGTCGTGGCTCGATTCTCGTAGGGGTGCGGGGTGGCGGCAAGGACGATTTGTCGCAATGGCCGCAATACCTATGAACAGGTCGTTTTCGGCTAACTTTCGAGAGGGCAGAGTGGGCAAACTGGATTCAGCTGGCTTCACGAAGGTTTGGTCACCCTCGCGCAACGGCTCCTCAACAGTACCCTCCTCAGCTCCGATCCTGTCACGGCTTGATCGGGGTTTTTTTTGTCTGTGAATCAGGAGGGTTTGTGTTGCTTGAACTGACGCCATCGCGAGCAGTTGATCAGTGCTCGACGTCAAACCACTGAGAGCGATATCGGCTTGCCGGCGATGAACGACGACTCGGTCTAACGCTGCAACACCAAAATCCGCGACAACAACTCATCCCGATCCACATAGCATCCCTGGAAATGCCTGGCGCCGCTGGCGGGGTCGAAGGCATTGCGCGCGTGAAGCGTGCGGCGGTTATCAAAACACCACATCTCCCCCGGATTGAGCCGCGTCAGCACCCGAAACTGCGCCTCGCGAGTCATCGCAATGAAGCGCCGATAAGCGCGATACAGCCGGGGCATTTCCTCCGCGGATGCATCGAACGGTCCGCGCAAAAAGTTCGCCATGCGTATTTCGGAAATCTGCCCCATGGCATCCAAAGCGATGATCGGCGCGAGACAGCGATAGTCGCTGTGACGGTCCTTGTTGCGAAACTCCACGGGGATTTCACACAGGGCTTTGAATGACTCGGTATCTTCCTCGCGCAGTGCTTCGGCGATGGCAAAACCGTCGACGAAGATGCTCTCGCCACCGTCGGCGTCATTGACCAGGCAATGTAAAAATTGCAGTCCCGGTTGCAACTCCCGAGTGGGCAGGTCGCTGTGCAATGGCAGGTTGAAAGCGGTGTAGGCGTTGCTGTCGGCATCGGCCTTGGACTGCACGTTGAACAACACACCGAAATTGCTCTCGCGGATGAAGGAAATACGCTCTGCGATCAGCTTCAGCGAACCGGGTTCGGTGGGCACGCCACGCACTTGTGTCAGGCCGATATCGCGCACCGCCAACAGCCATTGCAACAAGGCATCGTTGTCATTCATCAGCGCTTGATAATCGAACACCGGCAGCGACAAGTCACTTTTCCACAGCCTGGATTTTGGCTTGCCGGCCCGGCGTTCGGCGCGGGATTGGTCGTCATAGGCGTGGGCCCGCAACCAGCCCGGATCGAAGCGGCTGAGATGACCGTCCTGCCACTGGACGCGCAGACAGCCCTGAGAGTCGACGCTCGTCTCTGCAGGCACCAGGTCTTGCGCAACGTCGACGATTTCCAGCACCTGCTCACGGGTCACTGTGTAGACGCATTGCGGGCACGGGCAATTGTCCCGCAGCCATTGATGATGAAAAGGGCTGACACGGCCATCAGCCCATGTCGCCAGAACGCGATCCGCCAAGGCCTGCACGCCACTCAGCGCGCTGATCAACGGATAGGTACGGAAGTCGGCAAAAGCGACGGTGTTCATGGCGATCTCCTTGTTATTTTTTGCGGGGTAGCGCGATCACTCGGCCAATGTAGTCCGGGGTGGGCAGGTCGGTTTGTTGCGCAACGATGGCTTGCAGCTTGCCTAGCGTTTCTTCGCTGAACGGCGCGGAGCGAGGACCGACGAGGTCGACGTGCAGCAGCATTTGTTCGTTGCCCGCCAGCTCTTTGTCGTTACCGGCCAGATGCAGACTGTGATAGAGGTGTAAGCGTTTGCTGTCGTGAGCGATGATCTGGGTGCGCACTTCAACGTCAGCGTCGAGCTTCACTTCATGCAGGTAATTGAGGTGCAGCTCAAGGGTAAACAACGAATGGCCGCTGGCTTCGCGGTTGTTGCTATCCAAGCCTAGCCGGTCCATCAGCGCATCGGTGGCGTAGCTGAAAATCAGCAGGTAAAACGCGTCGCGCAGGTGGCCGTTGTAGTCGACCCAATCGGGGATGATTCTGCTTTGGTAGGTCGTAAGAGCAGGCATGCGATCAACTCCTGAAGTAACGAGGATCTGCAGGTGCCGGCTCGCCGGCGACGGGCAATGCGGTTTTCCTGTGAAACCGCGTTGATTCAATCGCCAGCAAGCCGGCTCCTACGGAACACGGTGATGGTCAGTCAGCAAAAGCCATTCCGTGCTTTTCCTTGGTGGTCTTGACCGCTTCCAGCACCGCCAGCAGGCAATCGTCCCGATAACGCTCAAGCGCCGAAATGCTGTGCGTTCCCAGCTGGTCGCTTGTTCCGTCCACCACATCGTCAATCAACTTGTCGGTCAATTCCGGCGCCGGCAGATAGGTCCACGGCAACTTTAACGCCGGGCCGAATTGCGCCATGAAGTGACGCATGCCGGCATCGCCACCCGCCAGTGTGTAGGTAAGAAATGTGCCCATGAACGACCAGCGCAGGCCTGCGCCAAAACGGATCGCGTCGTCGATTTCGCCAGTCGTCGCCACTCCGTCGTTAACCAGATGCAATGCTTCGCGCCACAGCGCTTCGAGCAGACGGTCAGCGATGAAACCGGGCACTTCCTTGCGTACATGCAGCGGGCGCATGCCCAGCGCTTCATAAACTTTCATCGCCGCTTGCACCGCTTCCGGCGCAGTGTTTTTGCCACCCACGACTTCCACCAGCGGCAACAGGTAAACCGGGTTGAACGGATGCCCGACCACGCAGCGTTCCGGGTGCGTCGAGCTCTCGTAAAACTCGCTCGGCAGCAACCCCGACGTGCTGGAGCCGATCAGCGCATTCGGCTTCGCCGCCGCGCTGATTTTGCTGTGCAGTTCCAGTTTCAGATCCAGACGCTCGGGGGCACTTTCCTGAATGAAATCGGCATCGCGAACGCATTCTTCGATGGTAGCGACAACGCGTAAACGGTCCTGTGAAGCGCCCGGTGCCAGGCCTTGCTTCTCCAGCGCGCCCCAAGCATTGGCCACGCGTTTGCGCAGGGCTGCTTCGGCGCCGGGCGCAGGGTCCCAAGCCACTACGTCGAGGCCGTGAGCGAGGGCGCGGGACACCCAGCCGCTGCCGATGACACCGCTGCCCAAGGCAGCGAAGGTTTTGATATCAGTGATAAAGCTCATGGCGACGTCCTAAAAGAATTCGGTGATCCAGTGTGGGAGCGGGCTTCTGTGGCGAGGGGGCTTGCCCCCGTTCGGCTGCGCAGCAGTCGCAAAAACATTGCATGCGGTGTGGCTGACACACTGCGGTTACAGGTTTTGGGGCCGCTTCGCGACCCAACGGGGGGCAAGCCCCTCGCCACACATGCTCCCTTCCACAGGTAATGTGTGGTTCGGCTCAACCGCGCTGGGTCAGGCCCATTTTGATCCGGCCTTCCGCCGGGGTCAGAACCCGCGCGCCGAGGCGACTGAGGATTTGCGATGCGCGTTCGACCAATTGGCCGTTGGTCGCCAGTACGCCCTTGTCCAGCCAGATGTTGTCTTCCAGCCCGACCCGCACGTTGCCGCCCAGCAGCACCGCTTGCGCCGCCATCGGCATCTGCATGCGGCCGATGCCAAACCCGGCCCAGACCGCATTGGCCGGCAGGTTGTCGACCATGGCTTTCATGGTGGTGGTGTCAGCCGGTGCGCCCCACGGGATGCCCAGGCACAGCTGAAACAGCGGGTCGTCGAGCAGACCTTCCTTGATCATCTGCTTGGCGAACCACAGATGGCCGGTGTCGAAAATTTCCAGCTCGGCCTTGACACCCAACTCTTGAATGCGTTTGGCCCCGGCCCGCAGCTGCGCCGGGGTGGACACATAAATGGTGTCGCCATCGCCGAAATTCAGGGTGCCGCAATCGAGCGTACAAATTTCCGGCAACAGTTCTTCGACGTGCGCCAGGCGAGTCAACGGGCCGACCAGATCAGTGTTCGGGCCAAACTCCATTGGGTTCTCCCCGGCGCCGATTTCCAGGTCGCCGCCCATGCCGGCGGTGAGGTTGACAATGATGTCGACGTCGGCCTCGCGGATGCGCTCCATCACTTCGCGGTACAGCGCGACGTCGCGGCTGAACTTGCCGGTTTCAGGGTTGCGTACGTGGCAGTGGACCACGGTGGCGCCAGCTTTGGCGGCTTCCACGGCGGCGGCGGCGATTTGTTTCGGGGTGACCGGCACGTGTGGGCTTTTGGCGGTCGTGTCGCCAGCACCGGTCAGTGCGCAGGTGATGATGACGTCGTGATTCATGAGGCGGGTTCCTGTTCTTTATGGAATGGCGGGCGTGTTGATCCCGTTCGCAGCCCGGGCGGGCTGCGTTTCGCTGGTTCAATTTGGGATTATTTGGTGGTGAGTTTCAGGTTGTCGGCAGCCGGTTTTCCGTCGAAAGTGGTCACGCCTTCAAGCCAGCGTTGCTTGTCTTGAGGATGATCTTTCAGCCATTGTTTGGCGGACTCGAGGGCATCCTTGTGATCCAGCAGCGGCTGCATCATCCGGCTCTCGTCTTCAGCGGTGTAGGTCAGGTTGCTCAGCAAGCGGCCAATGTTCGGGCACTGCTGCGCGTAGTTTGGCGAGGTGACCGTCCAGACCGTGGCCATGCCTTCGTTCGGGCCCAGCGCGTCTTCGCTGCCGGTGAGGTAAGTCAGCTGCACATTGACGTTCATCGGGTGCGGCGCCCAGCCGAAGAACACCACCGCTTCTTTACGCCGCACGGCGCGATCCACCGCCGAGAGCATGCCGGCCTCGCTGGACTCGACCAACTGGAACTTGCCGAGGCCAAACTGGTTTTTGGCGATCATCGCCTTGATCTGCGTGTTGGCCCCCGAGCCGGGTTCGATGCCGTAAATCTTGCCGCCCAGTTCCTTCTCGAATTTGGCGATGTCGGCGAAGGTTTTCAGACCCTTGTCGGCGAGGTAAGTCGGTACCGCGAGGGTGGCGCGCGCGTCTTTCAGGCTCGGCGCGTCGAGAACTTTGACCTGCTTGGCTTCGACAAATGGTGTGATGGTCTGGGTCATCAGCGGGTTCCAGTAACCGAGGAACAGGTCCAGGCGCTGATCGCGGATCCCGGCGAAGATGATTTGCTGGGAGGCGCTGGTTTGTTTGGTGTTGTAGCCGAGGCCGTCGAGCAGCACCTGGGTCATGGCGCTGGTGGCGATCACGTCGGTCCAGTTGACCACGCCCATGCGCACGTTCTTGCACGATTCGGGTTCGGCCGCCATGACGCTGGCGCTGAAGAAAGCGGTACCGCTGAGTGCAAGAACACAGCTGCTGATCAGTTGTTTCATGTCGGTTTCCTCGGCAGACGTTATTGTGGGTCCGGGCGTCTGTGCGCCGGTGATGCCAAGTTACGCAGCTTGGCCCCCGCACAAGCGCACTACGGCGACCAGCACTTGCACTGTAGCGACCTGTGCTCTTGAATGCCGTTGGTAACCGGCGTATCAACGTCTCCACGTTACCTGTCTCTCGTTACCTGCCATTCGAGCGCGTCTAATGCCTCAGGATTTTTACTTCTTGTTGATGCCGGGTTTTTCGGCCATCGGTTTCATCTCGGCCATCGAACCGCTGCGGGTCGCCAATCGCTTTCGCGGCGAGCTGTATCGTTGGCATGTGCTGAGTGCCGATGGCGCCGCGGTGTTGGCGAGCAACGGCATGTCGGTGAACGCTGATGCGGCGCTGGAACCCTTGAAGAAAGGCGCAACGCTGCTGGTGATCGCAGGTTTCGAACCTCTGAAGTTCGCCACCCCGGCATTGCAGCATTGGCTACGCCGACTCGACAGTGAAGGCGTGACACTGGGCGCTATCGACACGGGCAGTTTTGTCCTCGCCGAAGCGGGCCTGCTCGATGGCTATCGGCTGACGTTGCACTGGGAAGCCATCGACGCGTTCAGTGAATCCTATCCACAGCTCAGCGTGACCCAGGAGCTGTTCGAGATCGATCGCCAGCGCATTACATCCGCTGGCGGCACTGCCTCCATCGACCTGATGCTGGACCTCATCGCCCAGGCACATGGCCCGGAACTGGCGATCCAGGTGAGCGAACAATTCGTACTCGGCCGCATCCGCCCGCGCAAGGACCATCAACGCATGGAAGTGGCTACGCGTTATGGCATTCGCAACAAAAAACTGGTGCACGTCATCGGCGAGATGGAGCAGCACAGCGAGCCGCCGCTGAGTACGCTGGCGCTGGCGGAATCGATCAGGGTCACGCGCCGGCAGCTGGAGCGCTTGTTTCGCCTGCATCTGAACGATACGCCGAGCAATTTCTACCTGCGCCTGCGATTGGATAAGGCGCGGCAGCTACTTCGACAGACGGACATGAGCGTGCTGGAAGTGAGTATTGCCTGCGGATTTGAATCGCCGTCGTATTTCACCCGCAGTTATCGGGCGCGGTTTGCGCGCTGTCCTCGGGAAGATCGGCGCACTGCAAAAGCATAAAACACCCGAGAAACCTGTGGGAGCGGGCTTGCTCGCGAAGGCGGCGTGTCAGGAAAGACATACATCATTTGCAACGCCGCATTCGCGAGCAAGCCCGCTCCCACATTTTGATCTACGGTCGCGCCTACTTCTTCACCAGCGCCGAACAGGCCGCTTTATACGCTTCATGCTGATACTTGTTCAGCGTCCCGGGCAGCTCGAAATCATGCTTCTTCGCCTGCGCATTGATCGTCTGCGGTGACCACAGCGTCACCTCGCAGCTTTCCAGCAACTGAAAAATGCCCTCGATCTTGAACGTGGTCGGTCCGCCGGCAAACTCGCCTTTCTTGCTGCGCTTCTTGATCGCAATCCGGTCGATGGAATTCTCCCGAACGAACGACGCTATATGCGCGGCAAAGACTTTGACATTGGCCGCCTCGTCGTCATCGTCGAGGGCAATTTTCTTGGTCGCCAGTGGCAGATGGTTCAGCACCTGACCGTCGAGGGACGCCACGGCAATGATCGCTTCGCTGCCTTTGATTTCGATGCCGCAGATTTTCATGTCCATCCCTTTCACAAAATGTGGTGCAGCTTACAGCTCAAGCTGACTGGCTGTGATACCAAAAGCCTTGGCAATTTTTCGTGAGGCGCCTTACGCGGCTTCGCCACGCTCTTTTGCTGGGCAAACGCCGATTGAGAGATTCGCGCCATCGACGATGCGACTGACCACTTCGCGGGGGATCAAATGAGTTTCCACCGTGTTACTCCTGCCCAATCAACTCCAAAAACTCCGAACGCTCATCACTCATCCGCGCTACGCAGTCATTTTGCGCAATCGTGAAGGCCTTGCTGCCGCTGGTCGCCGGGAACGCTTCCACGGCGCAATCGGCGTCGCGGGTTTTCAGCCATTGTTGCTGGGCCGTCTTCAGTTTGGCGGTGATGTCGCTCAGTTGCGCCGGGTTGTTGCCGTACAGCGACTGCATGCGTTCGCCGAGGCTGAGGTAGTTTTCAGCGAGCAGATCTTCAGCGGCGGATCGGCTGTAGGCCGAGCATTCAAGGGTCTGGACATCGTTTTCGACCGCATCGCAAGGGTTGATGTCGGATTTTTCGGCCGCGTGTACGCCGGTCGCTATCAGTGCCAAAGCCAGGAAGATCAATTTCATTGCGCCGTCGCCCTTTTTATTGTGCCAATCCAGTGATGCGGCGGATTCTGGCGCATGCCGGGGCCCTTGAACAGGTAGCCCGCGACGTTGTGCGACGACCCTTTGTCGCGGATTGACGCTTTCGGCAATTCCCCTGTCGTTTTTGCACCCGGTCACCCGGGCACCGAAGCATATGCTGGCCCCAAAGCGCCGGCACACGATTCGGCGCAGGAATCGACAAGAGGGGACAGCCTGATGAGCCCAGCCGAATTGCACGCCGACAGCATCGTTATCGACGGGCTGATTATCGCCAAGTGGAACCGCGAGCTGTTTGAAGACATGCGCAAGGGCGGTCTGACTGCAGCCAACTGCACCGTGTCGGTGTGGGAGGGCTTCCAGGCCACCATCAACAGCATCGCCGCCAGCCAGAAGCTGATCCGCGAGAACAGCGACCTGGTGATGCCGGTGCGCACCACGGCCGACATTCGCAAGGCCAAGGAGCAGGGCAAGACCGGCATCCTGTTCGGCTTCCAGAATGCTCACGCTTTTGAAGACCAGATCGGTTATGTCGAGATCTTCAAACAGCTCGGCGTCGGTATCGTGCAGATGTGCTACAACACGCAAAATCTGGTGGGTACCGGCTGCTATGAGCGCGACGGCGGCCTGTCGGGCTTTGGTCGTGAAATCGTCGCCGAGATGAACCGCGTTGGCGTGATGTGCGACCTCTCCCACGTCGGCTCCAAGACGTCCGAGGAGGTCATCCTCGAATCGAAAAAACCGGTGTGCTACTCCCACTGCCTGCCGTCGGGTCTCAAAGAGCATCCGCGCAACAAATCCGATGAAGAACTCAAGTTCATTGCCGATCACGGCGGCTTCGTTGGCGTCACCATGTTCGCGCCTTTCCTGGCCAAAGGCATTGATTCGACCATCGACGACTACGCCGAAGCCATCGAGTACGTCATGAACATTGTCGGCGAAGACGCCATCGGCATCGGCACCGATTTCACTCAGGGCCACGGCCAGGAGTTCTTCGAGTACCTGACCCATGACAAGGGCTATGCCCGCCGTCTGACCAGCTTCGGCAAGATCATCAATCCGCTGGGCATCCGCACCGTGGGCGAGTTCCCGAACCTTACCGAGACCCTGCTCAAGCGGGGCCACTCCGAGCGCGTGGTGCGCAAGATCATGGGCGAGAACTGGGTCAACGTCTTGAGCAACGTCTGGGGCGAATAAGCCCCCGATTTCCTGTAGCAGCTGCCGAGGCACGAGGCTGCGTTGCGGTCCCCAGGACCGCCCTGGGGGGCCGCTTCGCAGCCCGACGCAGCCTTCGTGCCTCGGCAGCTGCTACATAACGTCATTTTTCCAATTTCTGGAGTTAAGTTTCCATGGCCAAGATCGCCCCGCAATTACCCATCGAAGTCGACAGCGAAACCGGGGTCTGGACCTCGGATGCCTTGCCGATGCTGTATGTACCGCGCCATTTTTTCGTCAACAACCACATGGGCATCGAAGAGGTGTTGGGCGCCGACGCTTACGCCGAAATCCTCTACAAAGCTGGCTACAAATCCGCCTGGCACTGGTGTGAAAAAGAAGCCGAGTGCCACGGCCTGGAAGGCGTCGCGGTGTTCGAGCACTACATGAAGCGCCTGTCGCAACGTGGTTGGGGCCTGTTCAAGATCCAGGACATCGATCTCGACAAAGGCACCGCCAGCGTCAAGCTTGAGCACTCTGCATTTGTCTATGTGTACGGCAAGGTCGGGCGCAAGGTCGACTACATGTTCACTGGCTGGTTTGCCGGTGCCATGGACCAGATTCTGCAAGCCCGCGGCAGCAAGATCCGCACCGTTGCCGAACAAGTCTACGGTGGCTCCGAAGAAGGCCACGACGACGGTTTGTTCACCGTCAAGCCGTTGTAAGTCGAGGATCCCGCCATGGCTTTCGAAGCAATGTTCCAGCCGATCCAGATCGGCAAACTGACCATCCGTAACCGTGTGCTCAGCACCGCCCACGCCGAGGTCTACGCCACTGACGGCGGGATGACCACCGAGCGGTACGTCAAATATTACGAAGAGAAAGCCAAGGGCGGCATCGGTCTGGCGATCTGCGGCGGTTCGTCCGTGGTGGCCATCGACAGTCCGCAGGAATGGTGGAGCTCGGTCAACCTCGCCACCGATCGGATCATCCCGCACTTCCAGAACCTCGCCGACGCCATGCACAAGCATGGCGCCAAGATCATGATCCAGATTACCCACATGGGCCGCCGCTCGCGTTGGGATGGCTTCAACTGGCCGACGCTGATGTCGCCGTCGGGTGTGCGTGAACCTGTCCACCGTGCCACCTGCAAGACCATCGAGCCGGAAGAAATCTGGCGGGTGATCGGCAATTATGCGCAGGCGGCACGCCGGGCCAAGGCCGGCGGCCTGGATGGCGTGGAACTGTCGGCAGTGCACCAGCACATGATCGACCAGTTCTGGAGTCCGCGGGTCAACAAGCGTACCGACGAATGGGGCGGCAGCTTCGAGAACCGCATGCGTTTCGGTCTGGAAGTTTTGAAAGCTGTGCGCGCTGAAGTCGGCCCGGATTTCTGCGTCGGCATCCGTCTGTGCGGCGACGAATTCCACCCGGACGGCTTGTCCCACGAGGACATGAAACAGATCGCCAAGTACTACGATGACACTGGCATGCTCGACTTCATCGGCGTGGTCGGGTCAGGTTGCGACACCCACAACACTCTGGCCAACGTGATTCCGAACATGAGTTATCCGCCGGAGCCATTCCTGCACCTGGCGGCTGGCATCAAGGAAGTGGTCAAGGCACCGGTTCTGCACGCGCAGAACATCAAGGACCCGAACCAGGCCACGCGAATTCTCGAAGGCGGCTACGTCGACATGGTCGGCATGACCCGCGCGCACATTGCCGACCCGCACCTGATCGCCAAGATCAAGATGGGCCAGATTGACCAGATCAAGCAGTGCGTCGGTGCCAACTACTGCATCGACCGCCAGTATCAAGGGCTGGACGTCCTGTGCATTCAGAACGCGGCCACTTCCCGTGAATACATGGGCTTGCCGCACATCATCGAAAAAACCACCGGGGTCAAACGCAAGGTTGTGGTGGTCGGTGCCGGTCCTGCGGGGATGGAAGCCGCGCGTGTCGCCGCCGAACGTGGCCACGACGTGACGCTGTTCGAGAAAAAGGAATTCATCGGCGGGCAGATCACCACGGCATCTAAAGCGCCGCAGCGTGACCAGATTGCCGGTATCACGCGCTGGTATCAGCTGGAACTGGCGCGTCTGAAAGTCGATCTGCGCCTGGGCACGGCGGCCGATGCGCCGACCATCATGGACCTGCGTCCCGATGTGGTGGTGCTCGCGGTGGGCGGTCACCCGTTCATCGAGCAGAACGAACACTGGGGCGCGGCGGAAGGGCTGGTAGTCAGCAGCTGGGACATCCTCGATGGCAAGGTCGCGCCGGCGAAGAACGTGCTGGTGTACGACACCATTTGCGAATTCACCGGGATGTCGACTGCCGACTACCTCGCAGACAAGGGCAGCCAGGTCGAGATCGTCACCGACGACATCAAGCCGGGCGTGGCCATGGGTGGTACGTCGTTCCCGACTTACTACCGCAGCATGTACCCGAAAGAAGTGATCATGACCGGCGACATGATGCTGGAAAAAGTCTACCGCGAAGGCGACAAACTGGTCGCGGTACTGGAGAACGAATACACCGGCGCCAAAGAAGAGCGGGTGGTCGATCAGGTGGTCATCGAGAACGGCGTGCGGCCGGACGAAGAAATCTATTACGCGCTGAAGGAAGGTTCGCGCAACAAGGGCCAGATCGATGTGGAGGCCCTGTTCGCGATCAAGCCACAACCTTGCCTGGAGCAGAGCGGTGACGGCTATCTGCTGTTCCGCATCGGCGACTGCGTGGCCCAGCGTAACGTGCACGCGGCGATCTATGACGCGTTGCGGTTGTGCAAGGATTTTTGAAAACAGTCACAAGCTGCAAGCCTCAAGCTGCAAGAAAGAGCGCTGGGTGACCGGCTTTTACTTGCCGCTTTTGGCTTGAAGCTTGCCGCTTGAGGTGACTCTGATGTTGAACACCCTTCTTCCAATCCTGTTGTTCGCCGCCCTGGGCCTTGCGGTCCTGGGCGCGTTGCGGCGGATGGCCATGTGGCGCCGGGGCCGGGCTTCGAAAGTCGACCTGATCGGTGGCCTGATTGCCATGCCCAAGCGGTACATGGTCGATCTGCACCATGTGGTCGCGCGGGACAAATACATTGCCAATACCCACGTCGCCACGGCCGGCGGCTTTGTGCTGGCAGCAGTGCTGGCGATTCTGGTGCATGGTTTCGGCCTGCACAGCCGCATCCTCGGGATTGCGCTGTTAGTGGCTTCGGCGGTGATGTTCGTCGGTGCGATCTTCATGTTCCTGCGCCGACTCGACCCGCCGGCCCGTTTGTCCAAAGGCCCATGGATGCGTCTGCCGAAAAGTCTGTTGGCGTTCTCGGCGTCGTTTTTCCTGCTGACCCTGCCAGTGGCCGGCATCCTGCCGGAACATTTCGGTGGTTGGGTGTTGGCGGCGATTCTTGGGGTGGGCGTGCTGTGGGGCGTGTCGGAATTGTTCTTCGGCATGACCTGGGGCGGGCCGATGAAGCACGCCTTCGCCGGCGCGCTGCACCTGGCCTGGCACCGCCGCGCTGAACGCTTCGGTGGCGGTCGTTCCACGGGTTTGAAACCGCTGGATTTGAACGATGCGAATGCACCCTTGGGTGTGGAAAAGCCCAAGGATTTCACCTGGAATCAACTGCTCGGGTTCGACGCCTGCGTGCAGTGCGGTAAGTGTGAAGCCGCTTGCCCGGCCTTCGCTGCCGGCCAGCCGCTGAACCCGAAGAAGCTCATTCAAGACATGGTCGTGGGCCTGGCGGGCGGCACCGACGCCAACTTCGCCGGCAGCCCTTACCCTGGAAAACCGGTCGGCGAACACGCCGGCAATCCGCACCAGCCAATCGTCAATGGCCTGGTCGATGCGGATACCTTGTGGTCCTGCACCACATGCCGCGCCTGCGTCGAGGAATGCCCGATGATGATCGAGCACGTCGATGCCATCGTCGACATGCGCCGTCACCTGACCCTGGAAAAAGGCGCGACCCCGAACAAGGGCGCCGAAGTCCTCGAAAACCTGATCGCCACCGACAACCCGGGCGGTTTCGCTCCGGGCGGGCGGATGAACTGGGCGGCAGACTTGAACCTCACGCTGCTCAGCGAGAAAAAATCCGTCGACGTGCTGTTCTGGGTCGGCGACGGTGCGTTCGACATGCGCAACCAGCGCACCCTGCGCGCCTTCGTCAAAGTGCTCAAAGCGGCAAAGGTCGACTTTGCTGTGCTCGGTTTGGAAGAGCGCGACAGCGGTGATGTGGCCCGGCGTCTGGGCGACGAAGCGACCTTCCAGATGTTGGCCAAACGCAATATCCAGACCCTGGCCCAATACCGTTTCAACCGCATCGTCACCTGCGATCCGCACAGTTTTCATGTGCTGAAAAATGAATACGGCGCCTTCGAGGGTAACTACCTGGTGCAGCACCACAGCACCTACATGGCTGAAATCATCGGCGCCGGTGCGCTCAATCTGGGCCAGCACAAAAGTAGCAGCGTGACCTATCACGACCCGTGCTACCTCGGTCGCTACAACGGCGAATACGAGGCGCCGCGAGCGGTGCTGCGCGCGCTCGGGATCGAAGTGAAAGAGATGCAACGTTCCGGCTTCCGATCGCGCTGCTGCGGAGGCGGTGGTGGTGCGCCAATCACCGATATTCCGGGCAAGCAACGCATCCCCGATATGCGCATGGACGATATTCGCGAAACCGGTGCCGAGCTGGTAGCCGTTGGTTGTCCACAATGCACGGCGATGCTCGAAGGTGTGGTGGAGCCACGGCCATTGATCAAGGACATCGCCGAACTGGTGGCCGACGCGTTGCTCGAAGACGCGCCGGCGAGCAAGCCGAACTCACCGGCCAAACGTGAACCTGCGGAGGCACACTGATGAGCGACATTATCCGCCGCGACCCACGCGCCGAGTGGATCGCCCGTAACCGTCTGCACCCGCTGCACGCGGCCATGCAGCCAGCGCAACACAGCTGGATGGGGCCCAATGGCGTTATCCGCAAAAACCCCCACGGCATGGGTTTCATCGGCCCTAACGGGATCAAGCGTATCGACCGCAGCGGCGCGCAGCAGGGCGGCACCAGCAAGCGCTCGGCCGCTGTTGAAGTGCAGTTGCCGTTGCATCAAGTGCCAGCGCCCGCATTTTACATTAGCGTGGTGCCAGACATGGTCGGTGGCCGCTTGAGCAGCCACGATCGCGACCTGCTCGGGCTGGCGCACCAATTGGCCGGCAAGGACGGCGCGGTGCTCGCCGTAGTCTTCGGTGAACACAAGGAAAGCGCATTCGCCACGGCGGGCGTCGACCGATTGCTGATCCTCGACGGTGACGAGTTCAACGGTTATGCACCGGAGCAGCGGGTGCAAGGGCTGCGGGCTGTGGATAACCAGTTCAACCCACGGCATTGGCTGCTGCCCGACAGCCGCAGTGGCGGCGGCGAACTTGGCCGGCGCTTTGCCGCAGCGCTCGGTGAACGCCCGGCCACGCGGGTCTGGCAGGTCAAGGATGAAAGCTGCATTGGTCGGGCTGGCGCCGGCCTGCAGGACCTTGCACGTCCGGTCGCGCGCCTGATTCTGGCCGCCGCCGAATGCGCCGAAGCGGTCAGCGAAACCCGTCACGAAGTATTGCCGGTAGAGTTATCCACAGCGGTTGCGCGCAGTTTGTCGCGCATTGAAGATTTGGGCGCCGTCGCGGTGGATCCAGCGGCGATTCCCATGGCCGAAGCGGAATTCATTTTCTCCGGGGGCAACGGCGTCAAGGACTGGGCGCTTTTCCACAGGACTGCCCAGGCGTTGGGCGCCACCGAGGGCGCGTCACGGGTTGCCGTCGATGATGGCTTTATGGCGCGGGATCGGCAAGTCGGCGCGTCCGGCACCTGGGTGACGGCGCGGGTCTATGTCGCGGTCGGTATTTCCGGGGCAATTCAGCACCTGCAAGGTATCGGCGCCTGCGACAAAGTCGTGGCGATCAACCTCGACCCTGGCTGCGACATGATCAAACGGGCCGACTTGTCAGTAATCGGCGAGAGTGCGGAAATTCTTCAGGCCTTGATCGATGCGGTAGCGGCTTACCGCAGCGACGCCAAGCGCGATGCGGCTTAAGGGAAGGAACGGTCATGAGCACAACAATCATCAGCCTGGTGTCCATCGGCGCCCACCCCACCTCCGGCCGTCCACGTCGCGCGGAACAAGATGCGCGCGCGGTGGAACTGGGTCTGCAGCTGGCTGGGGATAACTTGCAGGTGTTACATGCCGGTGACGCCGCCGAGCCTGCGCTGCGGGCGTATCTGGGCATGGGGCTGGAACAGCTGCATGTACTGGAGCAACCTGCAGGCGCCGATGCGCTACCCGCATTGACCGCCTATTTGCGCGACGCCGGCGCTCAGGTCGTATTGACCGGCAGCCAGGCGGAAACCGGGGAAGGCTCGGGCATGCTGCCGTTCCTGCTGGCCGAAAGCCTTGGCTGGCCGCTGGTGGTGGGACTGGCCCAGGTTGAATCCATCGACGGCAGTTCGGCCCTGGTGCTGCAAGCCTTGCCCCGGGGTCAGCGCCGTCGCTTGAAAGTGCGTCTGCCGTTTCTCGCCACGGTGGACAACGCCGCGCCAAAACCTCGACAAAGCGCCTATGGCCCGGCCCGACGCGGCGTGTTGCAGGCTGATGACGTTGAAGTCATCGACGATGCGTTGCTTGCCGTTGCCACGCTACAACCAGCCAAACCTCGACCGAAACGATTGAAGGTGATCAAAGCCAAAAGTGGCGCCGATCGCATGAAAGCGGCGACAGCGAAGGCCAGTGGTGGTGGCGGGCAAGTACTCAAAGGCGTGACAGCGCAAGCGGGGGCCGACGCGATTCTGAAGTTGCTGATTGAAGAAGGCGTTGTTCGCTAACAGATCATCAGCGCTCTGCGCATGAAGAAATACACTCTCCAGTTTTAGCTGCAGTGGATAAATCATCTGAGGGGCAATACTTACCCCCAATCTCTGTTGGCGCTTCTGTGGATAAGATGTTCAAGGACGCCTGCAGCCCATGCATGCCGGCGCTTTCAAGCAGTTGATCATAAGTTGATCAAGTTGGCTATATTACCCCTCGATCCGCTGCAAAAGCCTAATTCCCAGGGCTTTCAGCGGTTTTCCACAGCCTGGACAAAGTTGCCCCCAAACTCTGTTGGTGCTTCTGTGGATAAGTTGTGCGTGTTCGTCTACAGGCCATGTTTTGCGGGGGGAGCAGAGCTTTGGTCATAAATTAATCAATCATCATCCAAATACGGCTATTGACATAAGTCACGGTTTTTATTCACTTTTCGCAAAGAATATTCCGGAACTCGGGCAGTTGTCCCCAAATGCTGTGGGTGGAGGTGTGGATAAGTTGTTCGTGGAAGGCTGCATGCGCCGCGCACCATAGCGCTGAACGGAATAGGTCATATTTCGTACAGTGCTAATCGTTTTGAGTGTCTGTAGGGCTAACCCGCCGGGGCGGACGCCCTTTCGAGAAAGCTTGCACCTACACTGCAGGGTGGTCTCAGAGTCCGAGTACACCCCGTCCTGCAGGCGCGAGCTTGCTCGCGATGCGTTTGATCCGCTAACCCTGAACAGGCACTCCTTTAAGGTAAGCCGCCGGCTCGGCACCCAGGTTGTTCAACAGGCGCTCGCTGTACCAATCCACAAAATTCACCACACCAAACTCATAGGTCTTGGAATAAGGCCCAGGCTGATAAGCAGTGGAGTTGATCCCGCGCTGGTTTTCTTCGGCGAGGCGGCGGTCCTGGTCGTTGGTGGCATCCCAGACCTGACGCATGCGGTCGACGTCGTAGTCCACGCCTTCAACGGCGTCCTTGTGCACGACCCACTTGGTGGTGACCATGGTTTCCTGCGCGCTGATCGGCCACACGGTGAAGACGATGATGTGATCGCCCATGCAGTGGTTCCACGAGTGCGGCAGGTGCAGGATGCGCATCGAGCCCAGGTCCGGGTTCTTGATGCGGCCCATCAGTTTGGCGCAGCCCTGTTTGCCGTCGAGGGTCATCGACACTGTCCCCTTGAGCAGCGGCATGCGCACGATGCGGTTGCGCAGCCCGAAACTGGCGTGGGCGTAAGGGATCTTTTCGGCGTCCCAGGCGGCGGCGGAAGCGGCGACGTGGTCCTTGAACGCCTGATCGGCACGCGGGTCGGTGACGTCGTCCCATTCCAGCAGGGTTTTCAGCAGCTCCGGGTGCGAGGCGTTGCAGTGGTAGCACTCGCGGTTGTTTTCCAGCACCAGTTTCCAGTTGGCCTTTTCCATCAAGGTGGTGGTTATGGCCACCTTGGTGTTCTCCATGTCGTACGGTTCCATGTAATGGTTCAGCGTCGACAGGAAGTCATCAATGGCCGGCGGATTTTCCGACAGGCTGATGAAGATGTAGCCGCCGGCCGTCTTCACGTTCACCGGTTTGAGGCCGTACTGCTTCATGTCGAAGTCGGCGCCCATTTCGGTGCCGGCGAACAGCAGGCGCCCGTCCAGCTCGTAGGTCCACTGGTGGTAGTGGCAAACCAGCTTGGCGACTTTGCCTTTCTCACTGGTGCACAGGCGCGAACCACGGTGGCGGCAGACGTTGTGGAACGCGTGCACCACGCCTTCTGCACCGCGAATCACGATGATCGGGTTCTTGCCGACTTGCAGAGTCAGGTAGTTGCCCTTGGTCGGGATCTCGCAGGTCATGCCGGCGATCAACCACTCTTTCTGGAAGATCTCCTGCATGTCGATATCAAACAGCCGCTCGTCAGAGTAAAACGGCTGCGGCAGCGAGAATGTACGCTCGCGCTCTTGCAGCATTTGCGCGGTTGCCTTGCGTGCGGGTTCCAGCGGATCGCCCAGGCTGATTTTTGCGGTGACGTCCATCGATTTGATCCTCAAGGCCATTCTGTGTGGCCGGCGAAAGTGGCTAATCAGGGTTGCGACGCAAGGTGCTAATTGAAGGTGTAAGGAATGTGTATAGGTATGGGGCGAGTGTGGGGCCGGCGCACGGCAGAACCTTATCCATGGGCGACATGGCCCAATCTGTTCCCGACGCGCAACCCCCGGTAGTTGGGGGCTGGTCGCGATAAGTATGTGAATGTCGCAGATAGGTAAATGGGTGGCTCGCGCTATACGCAGAATCGCCACCATAAAGGCCGACACACGGCTACGGAGAACAGCATGTCCAACAGCTTCCTGAATCCGGTTACCACCCAGACCTGGGCCAACGGTCGACACATCGTCCGTTGCGTCAAAGTCATCCAGGAAACCTGGGATGTGCGCACCTTCTGCTTTATGGCCGATCAGCCGATTCTGTTCTTCTTCAAGCCGGGGCAGTTCGTCACCCTGGAGCTGGAAATCGAAGGCGTGCCGATCATGCGTTCGTACACTATTTCCAGCTCGCCGTCGGTGCCGTACAGCTTCTCAGTGACGATCAAGCGCGTGCCGGGTGGCAAGGTGTCGAACTGGCTGCACGACACCTTGCATGAGGGTCAGGAGCTGGCGGTGCACGGTCCGGTCGGGTTGTTCAACGCAATGGACTTCACCGCGCCGAAAGTGTTGTACCTCAGCGGCGGCGTTGGCATCACCCCGGTCATGTCGATGGCGCGCTGGTTCTACGACACCAACGGCAACGTCGACATGGTATTTATCCACAGCGCCCGGTCGCCCAAGGACATCATTTACCATCGCGAGCTGGAGCACATGGCATCGCGAATCGAAAACTTCAATTTGCATCTGATTTGCGAGAAGCATGGTTTGGGCGAGCCGTGGGCCGGTTATCGCGGCTACCTGAACCAGAAAATGCTCGAGCTGATGACGCCCGATTACCTTGAGCGCGAAGTCTTTTGTTGCGGCCCGACGCCGTATATGAACGCGGTCAAGCGAATGCTCGAAGCCGTCGGTTTCGACATGTCTCGGTATCACGAGGAATCGTTCGGCGCGACCCCGCCGGAAGCTCGCGCCGATGCGGTGGAGCAAGCCGAAATCGCTGCCGATGCGCCGGAACTCGACGTGGCGGATCTGCATCAGGTGGAGTTCGTGTCATCTGGGAAAAGCATCCACGTGGCTCCGGGCGAGACCGTTCACGCCGCTGCGGCCAAGGTTGGCTTGCTGATTCCCAAGGCTTGCGGCATGGGCATCTGCGGGACGTGCAAGGTGTTGAAACTGGGTGGCGAAGTCGAGATGGACCACAACGGCGGGATCACCGAAGAAGACGAAGCGGAAGGCTTCATTCTTTCGTGCTGCAGCGTGCCGAAGGGTGATGTGCGGATTGAGTTTTAACCTGGCTGATTTGATCACTTTCTTGAGCGCACTTATCTGTAGCCGCTGGCGAAGCCTGCGTCCGGTGGCATAGCTGTCGTAAGAACAAACAACGCGGTGTGCCAAGCCTGCCGCGTTGAATGGATTTACGACGGCTGCGCCGCCGGACGCAGGCTTCGCCAGTTGCTACAGAGTTCGCCGCGGGATTTTAGCGAGCCATCACTTCGCGAATATCTGCGGCCAACTCGCGCACGCGTTCTTCTTCCGTGTCCCACGAGCACATGAAGCGTGCGCCGCCGTTGCCGATGAAGGTGTAGAAGCGCCAGCCCTTGGCGGTCAGCGCGGCGATGGCCGGTTCCGAGAGTTGCAGGAATACACCGTTGGCCTGCACCGGGAACATCAATTCCACGTCCGGAATATCACTTACCAGTTCTGCCAGCAACTGCGCGCAGTGGTTGGCGTGGCGGGCGTATTTGAGCCAGGCTTCATTTTCCAGGATCCCGACCCAGGGTGCCGAGAGGAAGCGCATTTTCGAGGCCAGTTGCCCGGCCTGCTTGCAGCGATAGTCAAAGTCTTCGGCCAGTTTGTGGTTGAAAAACAGAATGGCTTCACCCACGGCCATGCCGTTTTTCGTGCCGCCGAAGCACAACACATCGACGCCGGCCTTCCAGGTCAGGTCCGCTGGTGAGCAGCCAAGAAATGCGCAGGCGTTGGAGAAGCGCGCGCCGTCCATGTGCAGGTTCAAACCCAGCTCTTTGCAGGTGGCGCTGATGGCGCGAATTTCTTCCGGGGTGTAGATGCTGCCGACTTCGGTGGCCTGGGTCAGGGTTACTACGCGCGGTTTCGGGTAGTGGATGTCCTGACGCTTGAGGGCGACTTCGCGGATCGATTCCGGTGTCAGCTTGCCGTTTTCAGTGCGGGCGACGAGCAGTTTCGAACCGTTGGAGAAAAATTCCGGCGCGCCGCATTCGTCGGTTTCGACGTGGGCGGTTTCCGAGCAGATCACGCTGTGGTAACTCTGGCACAGCGACGACAGCGCCAGCGAGTTGGCCGCCGTGCCGTTGAAGGCGAAAAACACTTCGCAGTCGGTTTCGAACAATTTGCGGAATTGATCGGCCGCGCGCGCGGTCCATTCATCGTCGCCATAGGCGCGTTGATGGCCGTGATTGGCCTGCTCCATGGCAGCCCACGCTTCGGGGCAAATGCCGGAGTAGTTGTCGCTGGCGAATTGTTGGCTCTTGTCGGTCATGGCCGGCTTCCGTGATCGAGGCCCTTATGGTGAAGAGCGTCGTGGTCAATGAGGGTGCGCACTTTACCGAAGATCGTCCGGGGAGCACACGGGATGTTCCTGTCAAAAAAATACACGGGCAACGGGCAATTATGCACATGACTCAACGGGATGGGGCGCTGGATTTGCTCAAGTGGCTGGCCCTGCTGAGCATGGTGCTCGATCACCTGCGATATGTGGGCTACTCCGTCGATTTCCTGTATGTGCCGGGCCGGCTGGCATTTCCTTGGTTTTGCCTGGCGATGGCGGCAAATCTGGCGCGGGTCAATTCTGCTGACGCGACCAGCCAGTGGCGATATCTCGGCTGGTTGCTGCTGTTCAGCGCAATCAGCGAAATCCCCTATCGGCTGTTTATTCCTGATCCCGACACGTTGAACGTGATGCCGACCCTGGTCCTCGGTCTGCTGGTGGCGCGCGGCTGGCAGCAGCCGACGCTGGAATCGCGATTGCTGGCGGTGGGCGCCGTGATGGTTGCGGCACTGTTTCCGGAGCGGCTGATGTTCGGGTTTTTCGGCATGCTGCTGCCGCTGGCGATGCTCCTGGTGTTCCGCCGGCCCTGGTATTTCAGCCTGCTGCCAGGGGTTGTCTGTCTGGCGGCCAATCAATGGCAGGTGCTGTACAGCGCGGCGCGTTGGGGCAACGGCACGGCCATTGGCGGTTTCGTGACATGCCTGATTGCGCCAGCGCTGGGATTGTTCTTGTTGCGACATGCCAAAAACGTCAAGCCGGCACCGATGCGACGCTGGGCGTATGCGCTCTATCCGCTGCATTTTCTCCTGTTGCTACTCGTCCGCCAAATTGCCACATAACCCCGTGGGAGCGAGCCTGCTCGCGATGAGGCCGTCAAAGCCAGCATTGATGTTGCCTGACCCACCGCCATCGCGAGCAGGCTCGCTCCCACGAGGGATCTGGCCGAATTGAGGAGCGTGTTTGGCCAGCCATTTCAGCCCATGTCGTAAACGCACCTTTGCGTGGCGTCCGTAGGCATTTGGCCTGTCTGCGCCGGTCATACCATCGAATCCAAAGGGCACTGCCGAAAGGTGCGAGCCTAACCGAGACGAATGGCGCACCGCCGCCGCTGGGAGAGACGCGATGTTCAGCAAGCAAGACCAGATCCAGGGCTACGACGATGCACTGCTGGCGGCGATGAATGCCGAGGAGCAACGCCAGGAAGATCACATCGAGCTGATCGCGTCAGAGAACTACACCAGCAAACGCGTCATGCAAGCGCAAGGCAGCGGCCTGACCAACAAGTACGCCGAAGGTTATCCGGGCAAGCGCTACTACGGCGGTTGCGAGCATGTCGACAAGGTTGAAGCGCTGGCGATCGAACGCGCCAAGCAGCTGTTCGGTGCCGATTACGCCAACGTCCAGCCACACTCCGGTTCTTCGGCCAACAGCGCTGTTTATCTGGCCTTGCTGCAAGCCGGCGACACCATTCTCGGCATGAGCCTGGCCCACGGCGGTCACTTGACCCACGGCGCCAAGGTGTCGTCCTCGGGCAAGCTGTACAACGCCGTGCAGTACGGCATCGACACCAGGACCGGCCTGATCGATTACGACGAAGTCGAGCGCCTGGCAGTCGAGTGCAAGCCGAAGATGATTGTTGCCGGCTTCTCGGCGTACTCCAAGACTCTCGACTTTCCACGTTTCCGGCAGATCGCCGATAAGGTCGGCGCGCTGCTGTTTGTCGACATGGCCCACGTCGCCGGTCTGGTAGCTGCCGGCCTGTACCCGAATCCTCTGCCGTACGCCGACGTGGTCACCACGACCACCCACAAGACCCTGCGCGGTCCGCGTGGCGGCCTGATCCTGTGCAAGGCCAACGAAGAAATCGAGAAGAAGCTCAACGCGGCCGTCTTCCCGGGTGCCCAGGGCGGCCCGCTGATGCACGTGATCGCCGGTAAGGCGGTGTGCTTCAAGGAAGCGCTGGAGCCGGGTTTCAAGGCCTATCAGCAACAAGTGATCGACAACGCCCAGGCCATGGCCGGCGTATTCATTAAACGCGGCTACGATGTAGTGTCCGGCGGCACCGATAACCATTTGTTCCTGGTCAGCCTGATTCGTCAGGGCCTCACCGGCAAAGAAGCCGACGCTGCACTCGGTCGTGCCCACATCACCGTGAACAAGAACGCTGTACCGAACGATCCACAGTCGCCGTTCGTGACCTCCGGCCTGCGCATCGGCACCCCGGCGGTGACTACGCGCGGCTTCAAGGTTGCCCAGTGCGTGACGCTGGCGGGCTGGATCTGCGACATCCTCGACAACCTCGGCGATGCCGATGTCGAGGCGAATGTCGCGCAGCAAGTGACGGCCCTGTGCGCGGACTTCCCGGTTTATCGCTGAGCGCGGTTTTGGAGTAAATGACTATGCAACGCTATTCCGGCTTCGGCCTCTTCAAACATTCGCTCAGCCATCACGAAAACTGGCAGAAGATGTGGCGCACGCCGACCCCGAAAAAGGTCTATGACGTGGTCATCGTTGGCGGTGGTGGGCATGGTCTCGCCACGGCTTACTACCTGGCCAAAGAGCACGGCATCACCAACGTCGCCGTGGTCGAGAAAGGCTGGCTGGGCGGAGGCAACACCGCGCGCAACACCACCATCGTTCGCTCCAACTACCTGTGGGACGAGTCGGCGCACCTGTACGAACACGCGATGAAACTGTGGGAAGGCCTGTCCCAGGACCTGAACTACAACGTGATGTTTTCCCAGCGTGGCGTCTACAACCTGTGTCACACCCTGCAGGACATCCGTGATTCCGAGCGTCGGGTCAGCGCCAACCGCCTCAACGGCGTCGACGGTGAACTGCTCGATGCCAAGCAAGTGGCTGACGAAATTCCGTACCTCGACTGCTCGAAAAACACCCGCTACCCGGTGATGGGCGCCACCGTTCAGCGTCGCGGCGGCGTGGCCCGTCACGATGCCGTGGCCTGGGGCTTTGCCCGTGCCGCCGACGCACTTGGCGTGGACCTGATTCAGCAGACCGAAGTGATCGGTTTCCGCAAGGAAAACGGCGTATGCATCGGTGTGGAAACCAACAAGGGTTTCATCGGCGCCAAGCGCGTCGGTGTGGTGACTGCCGGTAACTCCGGGCACATGGCCAAACTCGCCGGCTTCCGTCTGCCAATCGAATCCCACCCGCTGCAAGCGCTGGTGTCCGAGCCGATCAAACCGATTATCGACAGCGTGATCATGTCCAACGCCGTGCACGGTTACATCAGCCAGTCCGACAAGGGCGACCTGGTGATCGGCGCCGGTATCGACGGCTACAACGGCTACGGCCAGCGCGGTTCGTACCCGGTGATCGAGCACACCATTCAAGCCATCGTCGAGATGTTCCCGGTACTGTCCCGTGTACGCATGAACCGTCAGTGGGGCGGCATCGTCGACACCACGCCGGATGCCTGCCCGATCATCTCGAAAACCCCGGTGCCGAACATGTTCTTCAACTGCGGTTGGGGCACTGGCGGCTTCAAGGCCACACCCGGCTCGGGCAACGTGTTTGCCGCGAGCCTGGCCAAGGGCGAAATGCACCCATTGGCCGCACCTTTCTCCATCGACCGTTTCCACAACGGTGCGTTGATCGATGAACACGGCGCCGCAGCAGTCGCCCACTAACAGGAGAAATCCCTATGTTGCATATCTTCTGTCCTCACTGTGGCGAACTGCGCTCCGAAGAGGAATTTCACGCTTCCGGCCAGGCTCACATTCCGCGTCCACTGGACCCGGCCAGCTGCACCGACGAGGAGTGGGGCGACTACATGTTCTTCCGCGATAATCCGCGCGGTCTGCACCACGAGTTGTGGGATCACGTCGCCGGTTGCCGTCAGTACTTCAACGCGACGCGCGACACCGTGACCTACGAGATTCTCGAAACCTACAAGATCGGCACCAAGCCACAATTCACCGACAAGACCGACAGCCCGAAAGCGGCCGCCACGGCTCTGGGAGAGAAGGTATGAGCCAGATCAATCGCCTGTCCAATGGCGGCCGGATCGACCGCAACAAAGTGCTGAGCTTCACCTTCAACGGCCAGACCTACAAAGGCTTTGAAGGCGATTCCCTGGCCGCCGCGCTGATTGCCAACGGTGTCGATATCATCGGCCGCAGCTTCAAGTATTCGCGCCCGCGCGGCATCTTCGCCGCCGGCTCCGAAGAGCCGAACGCGGTGTTGCAGATCGGCGCGACCGAAGCCACCCAGATTCCCAACGTACGCGCTACGCAACAGGCGCTGTATCAAGGCCTGGTCGCCACCAGCACCAACGGCTGGCCGAGCGTTAACAACGACATGATGGGAATTCTCGGCAAGGTCGGCGGCAAGCTGATGCCGCCGGGTTTCTACTACAAAACCTTCATGTACCCGCAATCGTTCTGGATGACCTACGAGAAGTACATTCGTAAGGCCGCAGGTCTTGGCCGTTCGCCGACCGAGAACGATCCGGACACCTACGATTACATGAACCAGCACTGCGACGTGCTGATCGTCGGCGCCGGCCCTGCAGGTCTGGCTGCTGCACTGGCCGCTGCGCGCAGCGGTGCCCGGGTGATCCTGGCCGATGAGCAGGAAGAGTTCGGCGGCAGTTTGCTGGATTCGCGCGAAAGCCTCGACGGCAAACCGGCCGCCGAATGGGTCGCCACGGTCATCGACGAACTGAAAAACACGCCCGACGTGCTGCTGTTGTCGCGTGCCACCGTCAACGGTTACCACGACCATAACTTCCTGACCATTCACGAGCGCCTGACCGATCATCTTGGCGATCGCGCGCCGATTGGCCAGGTGCGCCAGCGCATTCACCGCGTCCGCGCCAAACGCGTGGTGCTGGCCACCGGCGCTCACGAGCGTCCGCTGGTGTATGGCAACAACGACGTGCCGGGCAACATGCTCGCCGGCGCTGTTTCGACTTACGTGCGCCGTTACGGCGTGGCGCCGGGTAAAAAACTGCTGTTGTCGACCAACAACGATCACGCCTACCGCGTGGCTCTGGACTGGCTCGACGCCAGCCTGCAAGTGGTGGCGATCGCCGATGCGCGCAGTAACCCGCGCGGCGCATTGGTCGAAGAAGCGCGCGCCAAAGGCATCCGCATCCTCACTGGCAGCGCTGTCATTGAAGCGCGCGGCACCAAACGCGTAACCGCTGCTCGCGTTGCGGCGATTGATGTCAAAGGGCACGCCGTGACCAGCCCGGGTGAATGGCTCGATTGCGACCTGGTTGCCAGCTCCGGTGGTTACAGCCCGATCGTTCACTTGGCCTCACACTTGGGCGGCAAGCCGATCTGGCGCGAAGACATCCTCGGTTTTGTGCCGGGCGAAGCACCGCAGAAACGCGTGTGCGTCGGTGGCATCAATGGTGTCTACGGTCTTGGCGATTCGCTCGCCGATGGTTTTGAAGGCGGCGCTCGCGCAGCCAGCGAAGCCGGTTTCAGCGTCGTCGAGGGCACCTTGCCGAAGGCCTTGAGCCGTCTCGAAGAGCCGACCCTGGCGCTGTTCCAGGTGCCGCACGAGAAGAACTCTGCACGTGCGCCGAAGCAATTCGTCGACTTCCAGAATGATGTCACCGCCGGGGGCATCGAGCTGGCCACCCGCGAGGGTTTCGAGTCGGTCGAGCACGTCAAACGCTACACCGCGCTGGGCTTCGGTACTGACCAGGGCAAGCTCGGCAACGTTAATGGCCTGGCCATTGCCGCCCGCTCGCTGAACGTGACCATCCCGCAGATGGGCACCACGATGTTCCGTCCGAACTACACGCCGGTCACATTCGGTGCGGTGGCCGGTCGTCATTGCGGGCACATCTTCGAGCCAGTCCGCCATACCGCGCTGCATCACTGGCACGTGAAGAACGGCGCCGAGTTCGAAGACGTCGGTCAGTGGAAACGTCCATGGTATTTCCCGAAAAACGGCGAAGACCTGCACGCCGCGGTCAAGCGCGAATGCAAAGCCGTGCGCGACAGCGTCGGCCTGCTGGACGCCTCGACCCTGGGCAAGATCGACATTCAGGGCCCGGATTCGCGTGAGTTTCTCAACCGAATTTACACCAACGCGTGGACCAAGCTCGATGTGGGCAAAGCGCGTTACGGCCTGATGTGCAAAGAGGACGGCATGGTCTTCGACGACGGCGTAACGGCCTGCCTCGCCGACAACCATTTCGTCATGACCACCACCACCGGCGGCGCCGCGCGTGTGCTGCAGTGGCTGGAAATCTACCACCAGACCGAATGGCCAGATCTGAAGGTGTACTTCACTTCCGTGACCGATCACTGGGCAACCATGACCTTGTCCGGGCCGAACAGCCGCAAGCTGCTCAGCGAAGTCACCGACATCGATCTGACCAACGAAGCCTTCCCGTTCATGACCTGGAAAGAAGGCTTGGTCGGCGGTGTGCCGGCGCGGGTGTTCCGGATTTCGTTTACCGGTGAACTGTCGTACGAAGTCAACGTGCAGGCCGACTATGCGATGGGCGTCCTGGAAAAAATCGTCGAGGCCGGCAAGAAATACAACCTCACGCCGTATGGCACCGAAACCATGCACGTGCTGCGGGCCGAGAAGGGTTTCATCATCGTCGGTCAGGACACCGACGGCTCGATGACCCCGGACGACCTGAACATGGGCTGGTGCGTCGGCCGCACCAAACCGTTTTCGTGGATTGGTCAGCGCGGCATGAACCGCGAAGATTGTGTGCGTGATGAGCGCAAACAACTGGTAGGCCTGAAGCCGATCGATCCGACCAAATGGCTGCCTGAAGGTGCGCAGCTGGTGTTCAACACCAAGCAAGCGATTCCGATGACGATGGTCGGACACGTCACCTCGAGTTACCTGCACAACTCCCTCGGCTATTCGTTTGCCATGGGCGTGGTCAAAGGCGGCTTGAAGCGCCTCGGCGAGCGCGTGTTTGCGCCGCTGGCCGACGGCAGCGTGATCGAGGCGGAGATTGTTTCTTCGGTGTTCTTCGATCCGAAGGGGGATCGCCAGAACATTTGATTCGCTTCGGCTTCTGTGGGCGGGCTGCTATTCGCGAGCAGACTCGCTCCCACAGGGGAATACGGTCGAATGTGGGAGCGAGCCTGCTCGCGAAGGCGTCGAACCAGCCACCACAGGGTCGGACTCAACAGAATTCAGGAACAGGTGCTTTATGACCGCAGCCAATGTGTATCAACAACGCCCAACCACCGGGGCCAAAGCCGAGTCGTCGCTGCATCATGCCGACCTCGTCAGCCTGGTGGGCAAGGGCCGCAAAAGCGCCGGCGTGATCGTGCGTGAGAAAAAACTGCTCGGCCACCTGACGATTCGTGGTGATGGCCACGATGCCGCGTTCGCCGCAGGCGTGCACAAAGCCCTCGGCATCGAATTGCCGGCAGCCTTGACCGTGATCGTCAAAGGCGAAACCAGCCTGCAATGGATGGGACCGGACGAGTGGCTGCTGATCGTGCCGACCGGCGAGGAATTCGCCGCCGAGCAGAAACTGCGTGAGGCATTGGGCGACCTGCACATCGCGATCACCAATGTCAGCGGCGGCCAGCAGATCCTCGAACTGAGCGGCCCGAACGTGCGCCAGGTGCTGATGAAATCCACCAGCTACGACGTACACCCCAACAGCTTCCCGGTGGGCAAAGCGGTCGGCACCGTATTCGCCAAGTCGCAACTGGTGATCCGCCACACGGCTGAAGACACCTGGGAGCTATTGATCCGCCGCAGCTTCTCGGATTACTGGTGGCTGTGGCTGCAGGATGCGTCCGCCGAATACGGCCTTAGCGTCCAGGCGTAATTGTGGCGAGGGAGCTTTTGTGGCGAGGGGGCTTGCCCCCGTTGGGTCGCGTAGCGGCCCCGAAGTCCATCAGTTAAACCGTATTGACTGGTTTTACGACTGCTTCGCAGCCGAACGGGGGCAAGCCCCCTCGCCACAGGGGTCTCTGCGACCACCTAATTTGTAGCAGGAGTTACCGCACTATGAGCCGCGCCCCGGACACATGGATTCTGACCGCCGACTGCCCCAGCGTTCTCGGCACTGTGGACGCGGTCACCCGCTTTCTGTTCGAGCAGGGTTGCTACGTCACTGAACACCATTCCTTCGATGATCGACTCTCCGGCCGCTTCTTCATTCGCGTGGAATTCCGTCAGCCTGATGGCTTCGATGAGCAGTCCTTCCGCGCCGGCCTGGCCGAACGCGGCGCAGCGTTCGGCATGGTGTTTGAGCTGACCGCGCCGAACTACCGGCCGAAAGTGGTGATCATGGTCTCCAAGGCCGATCACTGCCTCAACGATTTGCTCTACCGCCAGCGCATCGGTCAGCTGTCGATGGACGTCGCCGCAGTGGTCTCCAACCACCCGGACCTCAAACCATTGGCCGACTGGCACCAGATCCCGTATTACCACTTTCCGCTGGACCCGAACGACAAGCCGTCGCAAGAGCGTCAGGTCTGGCAGGTGATCGAAGAGTCCGGCGCCGAGCTGGTGATCCTTGCACGTTACATGCAAGTGCTGTCGCCGGAGCTGTGCCGCAAACTCGACGGCAAAGCGATCAACATTCACCACTCCCTGCTACCCGGTTTCAAAGGCGCCAAGCCTTATCACCAGGCTTACAACAAGGGCGTGAAACTGGTCGGCGCGACGGCGCATTACATCAACAACGACCTCGATGAAGGGCCGATTATCGCCCAAGGCGTCGAGGCTGTGGACCACAGCCATTACCCGGAGGATTTAATCGCCAAAGGGCGGGATATTGAAGGGCTGACGTTGGCGCGGGCCGTTGGGTATCACATCGAACGACGCGTGTTTTTGAACGCCAATCGCACAGTCGTTCTTTAGATTGCCTTCGCGAGCAGGCTCGCTCCCACAGAGAAATGCGATCAAATCCGGGAGCGAGCCCGCTCGCGATGGCGGCATCACAATCAACACAAGACACACAGGCAATACCCGAGCAATCAACGCGCCGCCGATCCAGGGCGACGCGACCGCTACATAAAAACAACAGCGAGGTGAAAGCATGTCTGGCAATCGTGGTGTGGTGTATCTCGGCGCTGGCAAGGTCGAAGTACAGAAAATCGACTATCCGAAAATGCAGGACCCGCGCGGCAGGAAGATTGAACACGCCGTCATCCTGCGCGTAGTTTCCACCAACATCTGTGGTTCCGATCAGCACATGGTGCGCGGTCGTACCACCGCCCAAACCGGTCTGGTGCTAGGTCATGAAATTACCGGTGAAGTCATCGAGAAGGGCAGCGATGTCGAGAACCTGCAGATCGGCGACCTGGTGTCCGTACCGTTCAACGTGGCTTGCGGACGCTGCCGTTCCTGCAAGGAAATGCACACCGGTGTCTGCCTCAGCGTCAACCCGGCCCGTCCCGGCGGCGCTTACGGTTACGTCGACATGGGCGACTGGACCGGTGGCCAGGCTGAATACGCCTTGGTGCCGTACGCCGATTTCAACCTGCTGAAATTGCCGGACCGCGATCGCGCGATGGAAAAAATACGCGACCTGACCTGCCTCTCCGACATCCTGCCGACCGGTTACCATGGCGCCGTCACGGCTGGCGTGGGCCCTGGCAGCACCGTTTACATCGCCGGTGCCGGTCCAGTTGGTCTGGCAGCTGCCGCCTCTGCACGCCTGTTGGGTGCGGCGGTGGTGATCATCGGTGACGTCAACACCGTCCGCCTGGCCCACGCCAAGGCACAGGGCTTTGAAATCGCCGACTTGTCCCTGGACACGCCGCTGCACGAACAGATCGCCGCGCTGCTGGGTGAGCCGGAAGTGGACTGCGCCGTTGACGCCGTCGGCTTCGAAGCGCGCGGTCATGGTCATGACGGAGTGAAACACGAGGCTCCGGCCACCGTGCTCAACTCGTTGATGGGCGTGGTTCGTGTGGCCGGCAAAATCGGTATTCCAGGCTTGTATGTGACCGAGGACCCAGGTGCCGTGGACGCGGCCGCAAAAATGGGCAGCCTGAGCATCCGTTTCGGTCTGGGCTGGGCCAAATCCCACAGCTTCCACACTGGCCAGACGCCGGTGATGAAGTACAACCGCCAGCTGATGCAGGCGATCATGTGGGACCGGATCAACATTGCTGAAGTGGTGGGGGTGCAGGTAATCAGCCTGGATCAGGCACCGCAGGGCTATGGCGAGTTTGATGCGGGCGTGCCGAAGAAATTTGTGATTGATCCGCACAAGATGTTTAGTGCTGCATAAGGTTCAGAGAACAGAAAAGCGGCGACCCTTTCAGGTCGCCGTTTTTTAGTGTGCCTAATGCGACCTTCGTCGTGCGAAGCCCCCTTGGCAGAGGGGTTTCAAGATGTTTACGTAACAAGGGGCTTGCTGAAAAGGGGGGGCGGAACCAAAAAATTAAGTTTGCCTTATTGGGTCGAATTTTTTGGGACGGTACACCTTGAAAAAAAGCCCTACAATTCCCCGATTCTTAAATATGTCGATTTTTTTAGCTTCAATGTCTCTAGCACCTATCGCGACACTTTTCCTAGACGTCGGAGTGAGTTCAGCGCTCACTGTGCCAAGGAAACCTTTTACAGGTTTATTGGTTAAACTTGAGAAAGCTGATGCAAAAGAGTTTTCTGTATCGGCCGAGCAACAACAAAGCATTCTGATACTACTGTATTTTTCAAAATCCAAACTGCTTTCAAGAAAGTCGTGCAATTGTCTTGGGGTGATGGCTTTGCCATCTAAAACTATAAAAGGCTGGTTTCCATCAATGGGAGGGCCGCTATGGGCTAATATATTTAAGCGGGGTTTGTGTTTGTAGATATCATCAAATATGTATGCGTCCTGTTTGATTTTTATGGCGTTTGTGACAGGTTTTCTGGTGAAGCCTGCGACAGGTCCCATGATATATTTTTCAGAAAAACCTGTAAAAGCGTTGGCAATATTCCGTAGCGGGAAATGACCCGTTGAGTCCTCCTTGTTCACCGGGTCCCCCACGCAATACACATACGCATTCAAGCCCCCTTCCCCAAATGGACTCCAGCTGTCCGGACTGTTAAACCGCATCAAAACCGGGTTAAACGCTCGATAACCATTACCCAGCAAATAATGCCCAGTGATCGGATCCGGCCGTTGGCCATTGAAACCGAGCAGGTTGAGCAACCCGTTTTCCGCTGGACGATAGCCGTAAGGCGTGTAGGCAATGGGGCGCGAGGAAACCCTGTCGAGCAGGTTCAACACCGAGCGCTGTTGATCAATAACGAATAAGCGCGTTTCCACTGCGTTGCTCTGGCACTGTTGTTGCCCCAGCAGTTGGTCGTCATGCCGCATGATCGAACGTTGCACCGCGCCCTGGATTTCGGTAGCTAGACGATCTTTCAGATAGAATCTTTGAACGCTGGCCTGTGCGAACGGTGAGCAATTGATTAGTCGATCCAGTGGATCGTATTGATAGTGGCAGAGTAACGTTCCATGTTTTGCCAGCATGGCCAGGTTTTCCGAATAAGGTTTACGATCCAGGTTTTTACAATGACGCAAATGCTCGCGGACGCCTACTATCAGAACTGACAGGGCAAAACAACAAGATCATGCGCCGCGTGTGCATTCGGCCTGGCAGATATTCAATCATTACAAATCCATGGCAACATGTAACTTTCGTCGAGCTGAAATTTCAAAGAAGGCTTTCACTGGCGGCCTGCATGGGCATGAGATCACGCAAGAGTTATAGACCCCAGCTACTGTGGCCAAATCGGTCGGAAGTCTCTCGCGTAGCATCCGTGGTTCCACACCTCACATACATGAGCGCGATGAAATTGGATTCATGGCCCAGGAACGTGACCGCGGATGCCTGGTCCAAACGGCAGTTTTTCCGTCTTTGAGTGAACGGTCTTTACGAAACAAGAGGATGTCTGAATGACGATTTCACGCGGTTTTGCACTGGCTGCACTGATGACTCTCGCCGCCAGCCCGGTCCTTGCTCAGTTCAACCTGAACGATGTCGCCGGCGCGGTAGCTGGCATGCAGGGCGGCGACAAGGCGGCGGCCGTGGCCCCCACCTCGGAAACGGCTGGTCTGCTGAGTGCGCTGAGTGCGTTGAATGTCTCGCCGCAGCAGGCCGTGGGCGGCACCAGTGCGATGTTGGGGTTGGCTAAGAATCAGCTCAGCAACACCGATTATTCCGAGCTGGCCAAGACCGTACCGGGCATCGATAAACTGTCCGGTGGCAGCGGTAATCTGGCGGCGTTGAGCGGTTTACTCGGTTCGTCCGGCAAGACTGCCGGGCTGGAAAACGCACTGGGCAACGTCAAGGATACCAACGATTTGAACAACGCCTTCAGCGCGCTGGGCATGGACAGCGGCATGATTGGCCAGTTTGCTCCGCTGATTCTGCAATACCTCGGTCAGCAGGGCGTCGGTGGTTCGTTGCTGCAAAGCCTTGGCGGCATTTGGGGCGCCGGCACCGACAGTTGATTCACGCGCGTTCGGCACGCGAAGCGTCGATGCGCTGGTCCTTCTCGATCCAGAGCTGATTCACCCAGTTCTGGACCTTCTCGCGGAAAACCGGATCGTTTTCGTAATCGCCTTGCCATAGTGCGGGGTCAAGCTTGCGAGTCTTGATGTCGATGATCACCTTGGGCACCTTGCCGCTGATCAAGTCCCAGAACCCCGGAATTTTTTGCTGCGGGTAGACCACTGTCACATCGAGAATCGCATCCAGCTGTTCACCCATCGCCGCCAGCACAAATGCCACGCCGCCCGCCTTGGGCTTGAGCAAATGCTTGAAGGGCGATTGCTGTTGGGTGCTTTTCGCTGCGGTAAAGCGCGTGCCTTCCAGATAATTGACCACCGTTACCGCCTGACGCTTGAACAGCTCGCACGCGGCTTTGGTGATTTGCAGATCCTTGCCCGCCAGCTCGGGATGCTTAGCCAGGAAGGCTTTGGTGTAGCGCTTCATGAACGGGTAATCCAGCGCCCACCAGGCCAGCCCCAGGAACGGCACCCAGATCAGTTCTTTCTTGAGAAAGAATTTGAAGAACGGCGTGCGCCGGTTGAGTGCCTGAATCAGCGCCGGAATATCCACCCATGACTGATGGTTGCTGATCACCAGATACGATGTGTCGCGGCGCAAATGACCGCCGCCGCGAATGTCCCATTGCGTGGGAATGCACAGGCGAAAGATAAGCTTGTCGATCTCCGCCCAAGTCTCGGCGATCCACATGACTGATGCTGAGGCAGCATCGCGGAAGCGACCAGGGAGGATCAGTCTGAGCAAGGCAAACACCATCAACGGTCCGATAAGGGCCAGGGTGTTGAGCAAAAGCAGGAAGATAACAAAAAAGCCGGTGAGCAGGCGGCGCATAGGAACTCTTGAAATCGTTTGGGCGCGTCATGATAAGCAGCTTGGGCCAAGAGGCCAAATCGGCGCCGACAAATGTTTCACTTTTGCTTGGGTATGCTTTGCTCAAGAGTTGTCTTGATGTGCTGGCCTCATCGCTGGCAAGCCAGCTCCCACAAGGGTTGCCGCTCAGTGCAGTTCTTGTGAACCCCAGAACGCCCTGTGGGGGTTGGCTTGCCAGTGATGCGGTCTCACGGGCGAACGAATCGCTCGCAAAGTGTCTAAAATCCCGCTGACCACTTTTCCAGGATGCCCTTCACGTGAAATCCCTGCTCGCACTGCTTACTCTCGTGGCCATACCCGTCCTGGCCGCTGAGCCGACCCTGTACGGTCGCTACGAATACATCGCCCTGCCGGAAATCGGCGGTGAAGTGCTAAAGGCTAAAATGGATACCGGTGCGCTCACCGCATCGCTCTCGGCCAAAGACATTGAAAGCTTCACCCGCGATGGCGAAGACTGGGTACGCTTCCGCCTGGCTACTAAGGGCGCGAGCAATAAGGTCTACGAGCACAAAGTCGCGCGGGTCAGCAAAATCAAGGCCCGCTCGGAAGAAGGCGACGATGATGACGACGAAGTAGCGCCAACCAAGCGCCCGGTAGTGGACCTGGAGCTGTGCCTGGGCAACGTCAAACGCACGGTTGAGGTCAATCTGACGGATCGCAGCAGCTTTAATTATCCGTTGCTGATTGGGGCCAAGGCGTTGCGTGAGTTTGATGCGGCGGTGAATCCGGCCAAGCGCTATACGGCGGATAAGCCGAATTGTTAGAAATGCCCGGAATTAAAACCTGCGCCCCTTTTTTAGAGGGGGGCTACAGGTCTCTCAGATGGTTTTCTAGAGCTTGATGGGCTCCTGATATCAGATACTTTTGACCATCCATTAAGTGGGGGTCTCACAACACTCTTGATTTCGCGAATTTCTACTTGCTCGGAAAACTCGATTTTTGGCGATCTAATGGGTAGTTCGGAGGTTTTCATGCTGGCGTGTTTGCTTAAGATGGAGTTGTAATAAATTCTGTTTGCTTCGATAATATCCCCATTTGCTAGTCTGATATTAGTTTGCGTTCTTCCCTTGGTGATTTCTGGATTGAGCATTAGTGATCTGGCGTCAAGTTGTCGGGTTTTATCCAGTTTCAATAACGTCTCATAGGCTTCCCTCGGCGATTGGCCTGCGCTATGGCTGATATGTATATTTTCGAGTGTGTTTTTTTGTGCATTAATCAGTTGCCGCTCGATAAGTTCAAATTTATTATTTTTCAGTAATCCAAACTTTCTAAGGAAATTTTTAAATATTTCGGGGGTGTGTCCTGTAGGGTCTTTGCTGTTTATCGGATCCCCGGCGCAATACCCGTATGCATTCAGTCCTCCCTCCCCAAACGGACTCCAACTGTCGGGGCTATTAAACCGCATCAATACCGGATTAAGCTGCCGATACCCTTTCCCCAAATGATAATGCCTGGTCAATGGGTCCGGCAGCTCGCCGTTGAACCCGACGAGGGTAAGCAATCCATTTGTTGGCGGGCGATGACCATAAACCGTGTAAGCAATTGAGCAACATCCGCTCACGTCGAGGGTTTTCAACACCGATTTCTGCTGATCAGTCGCCAGCAACATCGTTTTCCGTGTTTGCATAGACATTAACGATTTCCATAAAAAATCCATTAAGCGATGTATCAGCATTCACCTTTTCCGGGTCCTTGCCCACTATCAAAACTGCTAGATTCACTCTTCCAACTCCGGCGAACGATCGACGCAGACCTTCCTTGGTTCACCGTTCACCCACTTAATTGCCTGCTCCAGCGCCATGCCCCTGTTCGTGACTGTCGAAGTTGAAGCCGCCATTGCCGGCACTCTGATTCGTCTTGCAAGGCTAGGGCTTTACCACGACCCGGCTAAGCCTCGGCGTGGTCGCTCTTGAGTACCCGCGCCAAACACCGGCCGATCTGCTCATTCTCGACATCGGCCTGCCTGACATCAGCAGGTTCGAAACCTGTAAGCAGCTGCGATTGCTGTCCCTGTATTTCAGTCGCCAGCCGGGTCTCGCAGTGGTAGAGCTGCTGTCTGTTTCAGACGTGCGGATTGCCAGGCGGTCGAGCGGGTCGTAGCGGTTGCGGTCCAACGGTGTTCCGCGAGTTGAAGCAGGCATTGAATGCGCTCCGTGCAAGGTCCAAAAAGCCGAGCCTTCAGCTACCTTACGTTTCCCGTCGCTGCCTACTATCAGAACTGCTGGCGCCTTACCGCCCTTGGAGTCATATTTTCGGCATCGTCGCCAGCATCGAAGGTCGCTGACTGACCTCGAAATACCAGCCTGCCAGCTGAGGGGTCAACTTGCGCCATTCCAGGTCGGTATGGCGCAAATCCAGGTATCCCAACGCGCATGCAACGCTGATTGCTGCCACGTCGAAATGGCTGGTCAGCTCGGCGATCGCGTCCTTTTCGAGCAATGCCAAGGCCCGGCAAATTTTGTCGCGCTGGCCGTCGAGCCATTCGTCCCAATGTTTTTCCGGTGCACGCAGGGCGACTTCGTATCGAATCAGTACCGCAGCGTCCATGATCCCGTCGGCCAGGGAGGCCAGGGTCAGACGGCGCCAGCGCGCCGAGTCTTCGCGCGGGATCAGCGGGTTGCCAACGTGTTGATGATCGAGGTATTCGAGGATCACCCGGCTGTCGTGAATGACGCTGCCATCGGCCAGGCGCAGCGCCGGAATTTTGCCCAGTGGGTTGTCCAGGATGAGTGCGGCATCGGGACTGACTGGCGTCAGCACACTGGCCTGCAATGCCACGCGATCCTGCTGGCCGGTTTCATGCAGTAGCACCATGACTTTGCGTACGTAAGGCGACAGGGGATTGTGGAACAGGGTCATGCTGGCGGTGGACATGGCAGCGTCTCGGACGATGGCAGTGTCGGCAGCATAGCGCGTTGACTCGGCAGACACGATGCGCATCCTGAGACTGCCGCGATTCGATCTCTGTAGGAGCTGTCGAGTGAAACGAGGCTGCGATCTTTGATCTCGATTTGTTGCCTTGGTGCGTAAAAACAAGATCTACAGATCGCAGCCTCGTTTCACTCGACAGCTCCTACAAAGGAAGGGGGAAGGAGGTAGGAGGAAGGAGGAAGGGGGAAGGGGGCAGGGGGTGTGGCGACGTATTTGTCATCAGCGGCGTTGCAGCAGCCCGCGCAGGCCGAGCATGGCGGGGATGCCCAAGCCCAGCCAGCTGAGGGAGTCCCATACGCCATCGCCCAGCAACGCGGCGAACAACCCCGCAGCACTGAGCAAGCCGATTACCAGCGGCACGGCAAATACTTTCCAGAAACTCGACTGCCGCGGCTTCATGCTTTCGCCTCGGCGTGTTCCAGCACCGGTTTGGTCGACTTGCGCCGCACCAGCCACAGGTAAATCCCGCTGGCGAGCACGATGATGGTGAGCACGTCCATCGCGGCCCAGAGGATCTTCATCGGCATGCCGCCGTAATCGCCGAAGTGCAGCGGTTGCGACATGCCCATGGCGTCCATGTACCACGGCCGTTCAGCCACGGCGGTAACCTGCAAGGTGCTGGCGTCGATCAGCACCGGCGTGAGCAGATGTGAAGTCAAATGAGTGCTGCCCTTCATGAACACCGCGTAATGGTGCTCGCTGGAAAAGCGAGTGCCCGGGAAAGCGATGAAGTCCGGTTTCATGCCCGGCGCGACCTCTTTGGCGATGTCCAGCAAGCGTGTCGCCGGCGCCAGTTGAGTGAGGGGCGGCGCGTCGCGATACGGCGCGACCATCGCGCTCAGGCTGTCATGGCGCCACGCGGCGATCAGCAGGTCCGCGCAGGCACTGATCACGCCGGTCACCCCGACCACCAGCGCCCAGGTCAGTGTGACCACTCCGATCAGGTTGTGCAGGTCGAGCCAGCGCAGCCGGGGGGATTTGTCCTGGCGCACGGTGGCGAATTTCAGGCGGCGCATGAACGGCAGATACAGCACCGTGCCGGACACGATCGCCGCCACGAACAAAATGCCCATGAACGCCAGCAGCAGTTTGCCCGGTAAACCGGCGAACATGTCCACGTGCAGCCGTAGCATCACCATCATGAAACCACCGTTGGCCGACGGCATTTCGAGCGCTTCACCGGTGCGGGCGTCGAGCATGAAGGTGTGGGATTCATTCGGCCCGGTTCCAGCGGTCGGGGCCATGATCGCGATGGCACCGTTGGGTTCGTCGTCTTCGAAGCCGAAATACTGCATGACGTCGCCAGGACGATGTTTTTCCGCCGCCTGCACCAACTGCTGCAGGTTCAGTTGCGGCGTGTCGGCCGACATTTCCTTGAGCTCGGCGGCATCCCCGAGCAAGTGATCGATCTCGTGATGAAAGATCAACGGCAGGCCGGTGAGCGCCAGCATCAGCAGGAAGACGGTGCAGATCAGGCTGGTCCAGGTATGGACGAAGGACCAGCGGCGGATGGTTTTGCTTTTCATTGTCGGGCCTTCGGAAATGCCGAAGCCGCCCGGTTGGGACGGCTTGATCGTAGGGCGTTTCGATTCAATCGGTTACCACTTGTAATTGACGCTGGCCATCACATTGCGACGGTCACCGTAATAGCAGTAGAAACCGTCACAAGTAGACAGGTATTCCTTGTCGAACACATTATTCGCATTGACAGCAATGCTGACGCCTTTAAGCGTGTTGTTTAGGCGGCCGAGGTCGTAATGAACGGCCGCGTCGTAAACGGTGTAAGAGTCTGTATGCCCATCCGATTCATCGCGTACGAAGCCCATGCTGCCAATGGCGATGTTGTCGGTTTCGCCGATGTAGCGCACGCCGAAGCCGAGGCCGAAACCATCCAGTGCACCCATGTGCCATGTGTAATCAGCCCAGACTGATGCCTGATTCTCCGGGGTCAGTGGCAATGGACGATTCTTGTCCAGCGCACTGGTGACTTTGGTCATTTTGGAATTGGCATAGGTATAAGCAGCCGTCAATTTCAGGTTCTCATTGACGTTTCCGGTCGCTTCCAGTTCGAAGCCACGCACCTTCGCCTCACCCAATGGGCGCGACACGCCGAACGGATCACTGAGTACGATGTCCTTGCGGGTCAGATCATATGCGGCTGCGGTGAACAGCATGTCGCTGCCCGGCGGCTGATACTTGAGACCCACTTCATACTGTTTACCCGTGCCTGGACGGAAGGCCTCACCGTTTGCTCCACCGGCTTCAGCCTGGAAAGATTCGGCATAGGAAACGTAAGGCGTAAAGCCGGAATCGAAAACATAACTAAGGGCTGCGTTGCCGGTGAAGGCAGTATCGTCACGTGTGTCTTTGGCATCGTTCAGATTGTAGAAAGTCGTGTCGGTGTGCAGCCAGTCCTGGCGACCACCCAGGGTAAGGCGCCAGTTATCGAGGGCCATCTGGTCCTGAACATAAAGGCCTGTGTCATGGGTTTTCTGGTTGTAATCATTGAACGCGGTGTAGCTGACATTGCTGAAATCCTGGCCGTAGACAGGAGTGATGATGTTACTGGTCGGCGCGTTTCCATAAAGCCATTTGTAGTTGGTGTTGACGCGTTGGTGGTCCAAACCTAGCAACAGGGTGTGCTTGACTGGCCCCGTGTCAAAATCTGCCTGGAAGTTGTTGTCGACAGCGAACTGGCTAATGTCTTCGTTAACGATGTTGGCACCCCGAGCCACGGTCCCGTCACCACTGACTGAGCCGAAAAACCCGCCAGCGGTGATGCCTTGGAACGATAAATCGCTTTTGGTATAGCGCAGGTTCTGACGGAATTGCCAAACGTCGTTCATTTGATGTTCAAACGCATAGCCCAAGGCGTAGTACGTCTTGTCGTAGAATTCCCACTCTGGATCACCGAGGTTTTTGTGATATTTCACCTCACCGGCAGGCGATGAAAGCTTAGTGCCCTGTAGAGGAAGAAACTGACTGGTGATGCCGGTGTCATCGCGGTTGAACTGGCTGAGGAAAGTCAGCTTGGTGTCGGGATTAATGTTCCAGGTCAGGCTGGGGGCGATGTTGTAGCGCTTATCTTCGTTGTGGTCGATGGTGGTGTTGCTGTCTCGCACCACCCCACTGACGCGGTACAAAAAGCGCGCGTCATCATCAACCGGGCCGGTGCTATCAAAACTGATTTGCTTGCGCTGATAGCTGCCGACCTGCAATTGCACTTCGTTGCTGGCAGTTCCTTCCGGACGGCGGCTGACCATATCGATCAACCCACCGGGAGGTGTCTGACCGTATACCGAGGACGCTGGGCCTCGCAGCAATGCGACTCGCTCAAGATCCCAGGTTTCCATCTTCGGCATAGTGTAGGCGCCCTTGGGTAGCGGGAGGCCATCCAGGAATTGGGTCGGTTCAAATCCGCGAACCTTGAGCCACTCGGCGCGGCTGTCACTGCCGTAGCTGCTGGCCACGACGCCGGGCATGTAGCGCACTGCGTCATCCAGGTTTTGAACTGACCGGTCTTGCATCTGCTCACGGGTCGCGACGGAAATAGAGCGCGGAGCTTCTGCCAGTGCGGTATCGGTTTTGGTCCCGGCAGCAGTGCGTTTGGCCAGGTAACCGTCGACCGGGCCCCAGGCACTTTCGTACGATTCCTGCCCGATCACCGCCGTCTCCGGCAGCGCCATCACGCCTTCCGGCACGGCCACCAGCGTGTAGGTGCCGGCGCTGCTTTGTTCCAGCTGCAAACCCGTGCCACGCAAAGCGGCGCGCAGGGCGGCGGTGGCGTCGAACTGGCCGTTGACCGGCGCCGAAGTCTTGCCCGCCGCCAGCGAAGGGCTCAGCGACAACACAATGCCGGCCTGGCTGGCGATCTGGTTCAGGGTGCTGGCCAATGGCGCGGCAGGCAGGTTGTAACCTCGAACGCTGGACGCCTGCTCGGCGGCCATCAGCGAACTGCTGGCCAGCGGGGCGCTAAGGGCAATGGCGACAGCCAGCAGACTGGGGCGCAACAAGGTGTCTAGCGAACGGGACATACAGCGGCTCCTGAAAGGGAATATTTCTCAATTGCCTTGGTGCCGTACGAGAATCGAAAAGTGATAGGGCTGGATGAAAATAATTGTGATTCACCAACTCAGTGTTGCAATGGATGTGGGATGCAACCGTTCTTCATGGGGGGGCTGTTGACCCTATTGCGAGCAGGCCCGCTGGCACATTTGACCGCGATCCCCTGTGGGAGCGAGCCTGCTCGCGAAGGCGCTTTATCTATCGAAACAAATTTCAGGGCTTGGCTTCTACCTTGGCCACCACCGTTACCCACCACGGCGTGTGCTGCTCGATCTGCACCGGCAGCGTAGGCAATAACGCACTCAACGCCAGATCAGTGTCGTGCAGCGGAAAGCTGCCGGTGATGCGCAAGTCGGCAACCTGCGGCGCAACACCCAGATGCCCGCGACGATAGCGACCGAGCTCGCTTACCAGATCTTCCAGTCGCGTGTTGTCCACCACCAGCATGCCGCGGGTCCAGGCATCAGCGCCAGGGTTGAGCGCGGCCGTCGGCCCGAGGCCATTGCTGCGCATCAGCACCTGCTGACCTTCGCGCAAAATCTGCTCTTGCGAGCCCGACTGCGGACGAGCGGCGACGGCGGATTCCATCACGCTCAGGCGCGTGCCTTGCTCCTCACGCTTGACCAGGAACCTCGTACCCAATGCACGCATGCTGCCTTCGCGGGTTTCGACAATGAACGGCCGAGCATCGCCGTGGCCGGTCTCGATGAGAATCTCACCTTCCTGCAAAACAATCAGACGTTGCTTTTGATCGAATCGCACGTCCACCGCGCTGTGCGTGTTTAGGTTGATCAGTGTGCCGTCGCTCAGGTGCAAGGTGCGTTGTTCGCCGGTTGCAGTGCGCTGATCAGCCAGCCAGTAGTCGATTGGCAGATAACGATCGCCGGCAAACAACGCCAGCCCGAGCACCGCCACCACACTTGCCAGACTGCTGCCCAGCTTGCGCACCCGCCGGCGAATGCCTTCGCGCGATTGCAACAGCACAGCACGGGCCGGCCCGCTGGCCACGCTGAAACGCTGATCAAGCATCCCCAGCTGACGCCAGGCGCGGGCGTGTTCTTCGTGGGCAGCGTGCCATTTGGCGAACTCCTCGCGCTGCACCGGGTTGCCGGAATCGAGCGACAACTGCCAGGCAATCGCCGCGTCCAGCACCTGTGCCGACACCGGCTTGGAACTGACCGCGTTCAAAGCGGCTCTCCGTACAGCGCGACGTAGCACTGGCGGATCCCTTGCGCGAGGTACTGACGCACGCGTGGCACCGATACCCCAAGACGCTGCGCGATTTCGGCATGCCCGAGGCCGTCGAGACGGTTATAGAGAAAGGCTGCCCGCGCTTTGCTCGACAGCGTGCCAAGCAAGCGGTCGATGTTTTTCAAGTCTTCGAGAATCAGTTGCTGTTCTTCCACGGACGGTTGTTCGCCCGCAGGAATCAGCATGAGTTCGGTGAGGTAAGCCTGTTCCAGTGCGGCGCGGCGGAAGTGATCAAACAGCAAGCCCTTGGCAATCGCCACCAGAAACGCCCGCGGCTCGCGGGGCTCCTTCAATTCATCGCGTCCCAGCAGGCGCACGAAAGTGTCCTGGCTGAGATCTTCGGCCCGTTGCGCACAGGCCACGTTGCGCCGCAACCAGCTCAAAAGCCACGATCGATGATCGCGATATAGCGCACCGACAAGCTCACTGTGAGGGCTTTGGATTGACGACACGCAGCATCACCGATTGGGAAATGTTAACTAACGAGAATTGTTCGCGATTGTGGCAGAGGCGGGGGAGGTAAGCAATTGGCCACTGGTCGGGTGGAGCGCGACGGGATCACCCGATTCTATGTAGCAGCTGCCGAAGGCTGCGTTCGGCTGCGCAGCCGTCGTAAATCAGGCTCGGCGGTATGTCTGATGTACTTCAGGCATTGATTGACGACTGCTGCGCAGCCGGACGCAGCCTTCGGCAGCTGCTACAGGGGGGGCAGAGCGACGCAGCCTTCGGCAGCTGCTACAGGGGGGGGCAGAGTGACGCGGCCTTCGGCAGCTGCTACAGGGGGGGCAGAGCGACGCAGCCTTCGGCAGCTGCTACAAGGAGGGGTCAGAGCGACGGCGCTTGCTGCCGGCGCTTCCACTGACTCACCCGCTGCTGCAGGTTCATCGGGCTGTAAATCTGCTGCTGTCTTGCGCGGCTGAACAGGATCAGCGCTAGCTCTGCCGTGGCGAGCGCATCGGCGCTGGCATTGTGGCGCTCGAACACCTCCAGCTTGAACCAATCGATCCACTCGTCCAGGCCCCCCTCGCGAATGTTCGCTTGCGGACACAGCAATGGCGCAAGGTTCGCGACATCCAGAAACGGGTGATGCAATTTATAGCCCAGATGATCCTTCAATGCGCGCCCTAGCATGTGCTGATCGAACGGCGCATGAAACGCCAGCAGCGGACTGTCGCCGACAAACTCCATGAACTCCAGCAAGGCTCGCGCCGGGTCGCTGCCGGCGGCAATTGCGCTCGGTCCCAACCCGTGAATCAGCACGCTAGGGCCGAGTTTACGGTCGTCGCATTGCAGGGTGCGCTCGAATTGCTGACTGAAATCGATCGCGCCGTCCTCGATCACCACCGCACCGATCGACAGCACCTGGTCCTTGTTAAGATTCAGTCCGGTGGTTTCCAGATCGAGCACCACCCAGCGTTGCTCACGCAGGCTGCACTCGCTCAATTCAACCACGGTTGGCAAGCGTTGCAGCCGCTGTTGCAGCTCGCTCGACAGTGCAACGCTGGCCGGGCGTAACCACGAGAACAGATTCATAACTGATACCGCAGAGCCAGGCTACTTTGCAGGCGTTGTGCCTGACGCAGGGACTCACGCAGGATTCGTCGATCCAGATGGTTAAGGGTGTCCGGATCGACCCTGTTGGAGTAGGGCAGATTCTCGCGAGTTTGTAGCTGATGTTGCTGCATGCGGGTTTGCTGAATGAAGTGATACGCCTCTTCGTACGCCGCGCCGTCCAGCCGCTCGATGACCTCTTTGGCGACCAACTGGCGGAAACGCTCCAGAGTGTTATTCGCCTCGATGCCGTGGGCCAGCGCCAGCAGACGCGCGCCGTCGACAAATGGCGTCAGGCCCTGGACTTTCAGGTCCAGCGTGGCTTTCTCGCCATTCTTGCGCGCCAACACGAACTCGCGGAAACGTCCCACCGGCGGACGGTTACGCAGCGCGTTTTCGGCGAGCATGCGCTGGAACAGGCGATTGTCGCTGACCTGGTCAAGAATTCCTTTGCGCAGCTGTTCGCAACCTTGCTCGTTGCCCCAGACCACACGCAGATCGAAATAAATGCTCGAACCCAACAGGTTCTCCGGCGTCGCTTCGCGAATGAAAGCCGCAAATCGACGGGCCCACTCGGCCCGGGACAGACACAGCTCGGGGTTGCCGGCCATGATGTTGCCTTTGCACAGGGTGAAACCGCACAACGCCAGGCTTTGATTGATCTGCTGGGCGATCGGCAGCAGCTTGCCGCGAATCTCGGCAGCGTGTGCCGCGTCTCGGGCTTCGAACAGAATGCCATTGTCCTGGTCGGTATGCAGCGTTTGCTCGCGGCGGCCTTCGCTGCCAAAACACAGCCAGCTGAAAGGCAGGCCGGGGTCGCCTTTCTCGGCCAGGGTCAACTCGATCACCCGGCACACCGTGTGATCATTGAGCAAGGTAATGATGTGGGTGATCTGCGTCGACGACGCGCCGTGGGCGAGCATGCGCTCCACCAACTGGCCGATTTCACCGCGCAGCGCCACCAGATTTTCCACCCGCTGAGCGCTACGGATGGTGCGCGCCAGGTGAACCAGATCGACCCGTTGCAGGGAAAACAAATCACGCTCGGACACCACGCCGCACAAGCGTTGATCCTTGACCAGACAGACGTGGGCGATATGTCGCTCGGTCATGGCAATCGCCGCATCGAAGGCGCTGTGGTCCGGCGACAGAAAAAACGGTGCCGGGGTCATGTGCAGTTGGATGCGTTCGTTGAAATCATTGGTGCCGCCGGCCACCACATGGCGCAGGTCGCGCAGGGTGAAGATGCCCAGCGGCGCTTTGTCTTCATCGACGATCACAATGCTGCCGACCTGCTGCTCGTGCATCTGGGTAACGGCTTCACGCAACGGTGTCGCGGGACTGCACATGACCGGATGGCGCATGGCCAATTCACCCAGGCGGGTGTTGAGCGAATATTGCGTGCCGAGGGTTTCCACGGCTTTCTGCTGGACTTGCTGGTTGACCTGATCGAGCAAGCTGCTCACACCGCGCAGGGCAAAGTCGCGAAATGCGTTGGACAGGGCGAACAGCTTGATGAACGCCAGCTTGTTCAGTTGCAGGCAAAAGGTGTCTTCGGCGGCGAGGTGTTCGGTCCGTGTGGCGCGCTCGCCGAGCAACGCCGCCAGAGGAAAGCACTCGCCCGTGGTGATTTCGAATGTGGTCTCGGTGCCACCCTTCGCCGAGTGCGGACGTTGGCCCACCACGCGGCCTTGCTTGACGATGTAGAAGTGTTCAACCGGGCCATCGGCAGGCTTGATGATGCTCTCGTCAGGCGCGTAAAAACGCAGCTGACATTGTTCCACCAGGAACGCCAGGTGCGCGTGTTCCATCTGATTGAAGGGCGGGAAACGCTGAAGGAATTGCAACGTACCCTGGATGTTCTGCAACACCGCGGTTTTCCCTGCCTGTATGAAGGCGTCCGCTTTACTCATAACCGTTACCGCATGCTTTTGGAATTGTTGTCGTCGGATGACTTTGCCATGGTCGACTCCTGCACGCAGGGTGCCCATTGGACGTAAGTCTAGGTAGGCAGCAGAGCTTATGAAGTTTCGGAAAAACCTTACGTAACTATGGGAAGAACCTATGCTTTTGCCTATTGGAAATAAATCCGACGAAGTGCACATTGTCGGTCCATTTGGCGATGTCTCACCACTGTGCCAGGGATCGATTTGAAACGTAGAGAAAGCCATGTCCGACCACGATATTTTGACTGACGACGAGCGCGAGGCGCTGAGCGCAGTCATGCTCGAACCTGATTTACCGCCGCAACGGGTGTTGATCGTTGACGACGATAAAGATGCGCGCGAGCTCTTGTCGGAGATCCTGGGGCTGGACGGAATCCGCTGCCTCACTGCGGCCAGCGGTGAAACTGCATTGAAGATGCTCAGCGAGAAGCCATCGATCGGGCTGGTCATTACTGATCTACGCATGGGCCACATCGACGGCCTGGACCTGATCCGTCAGGTGCGCGAATCAACGCGCGCAGCCTTGCCGTTTATCATTGTCTCCGGCGACGCCGACGTGCAGGACGCGATTGCGGCAATGCATTTGAGCGTGGTGGATTTTCTGCTCAAGCCAATTGATAGCGTGAAATTGCTTGAGCTGGTCAAGCATGAGTTGGGGATGGAGCCCTGATCAAAGTTCTGCGTTGCCTGTTCGATCGCCTTCGCGGGCAAGCCGCGCTCCCACAGGTTATGTGTCGTATATAGAATTTTCGCTCGGCACAAACCTGTGGGAGCGTGGCTTGCCCGCGAAGGCTGCACCGCCAAATCAAGTGAACAAAAAAAGCCCTGATCCTTCGATCAGGGCTTTTTCATTTGTGGCTTCAGCGCTCAATCACAGGCCATTGGCAGCCTTGAATTCACGACGACGACGGTGCAACACCGGCTCGGTATAGCCATTCGGCTGCTTCGTTCCTTCCACCACCAGTTCGACCGCTGCCTGGAAGGCAATGTTGCTGTCGAAATCCGGTGCCAGAGGACGGTAAAGCGCATCGTTGGCGTTCTGACGGTCAACCACCGGCGCCATGCGCTTGAGGCTTTCCATCACTTGCTCTTCGGTAACGATGCCATGGCGAAGCCAGTTGGCGATGTGCTGGCTGGAAATGCGCAGCGTGGCACGGTCTTCCATCAGGCCGACGTCGTTAATGTCCGGCACTTTCGAACAGCCCACGCCCTGATCGATCCAGCGCACCACGTAACCGAGAATGCCCTGGGCATTGTTGTCCAGTTCGTTCTTGATCTGTTCTGCGCTCCAGCTCGGGTTCACCGCCAGCGGGATGGTCAGGATGTCGTCGACCGAGGCGCGCTCGCGTTTGGCCAGTTCGGCCTGACGGGCAAACACATCCACTTTGTGATAATGCAGTGCGTGCAGTGCAGCTGCGGTCGGCGAAGGTACCCACGCCGTGTTCGCGCCAGCCATCGGGTGAGCGATCTTCTGTTCCAGCATCGCCGCCATCAGGTCGGGCATCGCCCACATGCCTTTACCAATTTGCGCGCGACCTTGCAGGCCAGTACTCAAACCGATGTCGACGTTCCAGTTTTCATAAGCGCCGATCCATTTCTCAGCCTTCATGTCAGCCTTGCGCACCACCGGGCCAGCTTCCATCGAGGTGTGGATTTCATCGCCGGTACGGTCGAGGAAACCGGTGTTGATGAACACCACACGCTCGCTCGCCGCTTTGATGCATGCCTTGAGGTTGACCGTGGTGCGGCGTTCCTCGTCCATGATCCCGACTTTCAGCGTATTGCGCGGCAGCCCGAGCACGTCTTCGACGCGTGCGAACAACTCGTTGGTGAACGCGACTTCTTCCGGGCCGTGCATCTTCGGCTTGACGATATACACCGAACCGGTGCGGCTGTTCTTGCGCGAGTTGTTGCCGTTGAGGCTGTGAATGGCAGCAAGGCTGGTGACCAGGCCGTCGAGAATGCCTTCCGGCACTTCGTTGCACTGGCTGTCGAGGATTGCGTCGATGGTCATCAGGTGACCGACATTGCGCACGAACAGCAGCGACCGACCGTGCAGGCTCAGTTCCTTGCCGTCGACGCCGGTGTAGGTGCGGTCGGCGTTCATGGTGCGGGTAAACGTCTTGCCGCCCTTGGCCACTTCTTCCGCCAGGTCGCCTTTCATCAGGCCCAGCCAGTTGCGGTAGATGACCACTTTGTCGTCGGCATCGACGGCGGCGACGGAGTCTTCGCAGTCCATGATGGTCGTCAGTGCGGCTTCCATCAGGATGTCTTTGATGCCCGCCGGGTCGGTCTGGCCGACCGGAGTGCTGGCATCGACCTGGATTTCGAAGTGCAGGCCGTTGTTCTTCAGCAGGATCGCGGTCGGTGCGTTGGCATCGCCGTGGAAACCGATCAACTGAGCATCGCTGCGCAAGCCTGAGTTGCTGCCACCCTTAAGGGCAACGACCAGTTTGCCGTCAATGATCTTGTATCCGGTCGAGTCTACATGCGAGCCGGCGGCCAATGGCGCAGCTTCGTCGAGGAAGGCGCGGGCGAAGGCAATAACCTTGTCGCCGCGGACCTTGTTGTAGCCTTTGCCTTTTTCCGCGCCACCGGCTTCGCTGATGGCGTCAGTGCCGTAGAGCGCGTCGTACAACGAGCCCCAGCGAGCGTTCGAGGCGTTGAGCGCGAAACGGGCATTCATCACCGGCACCACAAGCTGCGGGCCGGCCATGCGTGCGATTTCATCATCGACGTTTTGCGTCGTTGCTTGGAAATCCGCCACTTCCGGCAGCAGGTAGCCGATGTCCTGAAGGAAAGTTTTATAGGCCGACGCATCATGCGCTTGACCCGCACGAGTCTGGTGCCAGGCATCAATGCGAGCCTGGAAATCATCGCGTTTGGCGAGTAGGGCTTTGTTCTTCGGCGCCAGGTCATGAATGACCTTGTCGGCACCGTCCCAGAACTTGTCGGCGGTGAGACCGGTACCGGGAATGACTTCGTTGTTCACGAAGTCGAACAGGACTTTGGCGACCTGAAGGCCACCGACTTGAACGTGTTCAGTCATTGCTTGCCTCACTCTGCTCAGCTATTTCGCTTTTCAGCTCTTCAAATTGACAATGAAGCCTCTGGCTATTTAAACCACAAACCCCTTCTACCAGTACATGCCATTTCGGGCGGCTGGGTTGTAACCGATCAACGGCTTGGAGGCCTTGCTGACAGGGCTTTCAGGGTTGCGACTGCGCCTGTGGCAGACATCGATCCAAGGTTATGTAGTGCGCGCTGCGGCATACTACATGATGAATTGCGCTTGTGAAAATCAGACTAATTACGTCGTTCTGCGACGCCATGACGCATTGCGGTCACGACGGGGAACGGGATGTTCTCAAAAAACTATTGGATTGTTCCAGTTAAATATCAAAAGTTGTACACGATTTTTGCTTCTCTCCCGATCGGCGTCAGACGATTCAACACAGATTGACCCCTTGCCTATACTTCTTTTTCTAAAACAAAAGAGGGCTGCGCCATGGACCACCTCGTACTCACTGTATTCGCACCGGACAAGGCTGGGCAGGTCGAGCGCATCGCCCAGTGCATAGCCGAGCATGGCGGCAACTGGTTGGAGAGCCGCATGTCGCGCATGGCCGGGCAGTTTGCCGGGATTCTTCGGGTAGGCGTGCCGGCCGAAGCCTACGATGAATTGGTCGACGCCCTGCAAGCGTTGTCGACCCATGGCATTCGGGTGCTGATTGCCGAAAGCGGCATCGAGCAATCCTGCACCTGGAAACCGATTGCCATGGAGCTGGTAGGTAATGATCGCCCCGGTATCGTTCGCGACATCACGCGTTTGTTAAGTGAGCAGGGGGTGAATCTTGAACGGCTGGTGACAGAAGTGCGTCCAGCGCCAATGAGCAGCGAGCCTCTGTTCCACGCTGAAGCCATTCTCGCTGTGCCGTTGACCTTGTCGCTGGACGTTTTACAGTCGCGGCTGGAGACGCTGGCGGACGATCTCATGGTCGAATTGGTGCTGCGCAGCGAACCATGATCAGGTTATCCAAGTTAAACGTGCACCTGCCTGTGGATAACCTGTAGAGACAGCCCGCCAGCCCACGCCGGCCGGGCTTCTTCAAGTTCTGATCAAAAAACCAGCAGTTTCAACAAGTTGCGCACATTCGGCGGGGATCACGCTGTGGATAACCTTGGGAAGGATGTATGTAGGCCACGGCAGACGTGGCCTGTAGAGATTTGTACGTTTTCTGATCAGCTACGGCGACGCAGACTTATCCACGCATCGACGCTATAAATCGCCAATCCCGCCCAGATAAACATGAACGCTACCAGCGTACTGGACGACAAATGCTCATTGAAGAGCAGTACCGCCTGCAGCAGCACCAGAGTCGGCGCGATGTATTGGAGGAATCCCAATGTCGTATAGGGTAAATGCCGTGCAGCAGCGTTGAAACACACCAGCGGCACCAGCGTCACCGGTCCGGCGGCGACCAGCCACCAGGCCTCGGAAGTGCTCCAGAATTGCGCCTGAGCACTACTTGCCCCGGGATTGAACAACAACCAGGCAACGGCGATCGGTACCAGCATCCAGGTTTCCACTACCAGTCCCGGCAACGCCTTGACCGGCGCCTGTTTGCGAATCAACCCGTAGAAACCGAACGTCAACGCCAGTACCAGCGACACCCACGGCAAACTGCCGACCTGCCACACTTGCTGCGCCACACCGACTGCCGCCAGACCCACGGCCAGCCACTGCATGCGCCGCAGCCGCTCACCCAGAATCAACATCCCGAGCAACACATTCACCAGAGGATTGATGTAGTAACCGAGACTGGCTTCGAGCATGCGGCCGTTGTTAACCGACCAGACGTAGGTCAGCCAGTTGGCCGCGATCAATGTGCCGCTCAACGCCAGGATCGCCAGCCGTTTGGGGTTGTCGCGCAATTCGCGCCACCAGCCCGGATGCTTCCAGACCATCAGCAGCAACGCGCCGAACAACGCCGACCAGAGCACCCGGTGGACAATGATTTCCACGGCAGGGACGTTGGCGATGGCTTTGAAGTAGAGCGGGAAAAGTCCCCAGATGATGTAGGCACTCAGGCCCAGAATGTACCCGCGACGCGGGTTGGCGACTTGCATGCGGAATCCTTGCTTAGGTAGCTAACAAAGAGGGGATTGTAAGGAGATTTTTCTGTGAATGTCCTGCCTGATTAGGTCGGGCAGTTGCGAACACCCTATCTGTGGGAGCGAGCCTGCTCGCGAAAGCGGTTTGTCAGTCGACGTCTCTGTTGAATAAACGTCCGTCTTCGCGAGCAGGCACGCTCCCACTACAGGGATTGAGTGTCAGAACAATTTCAACGGTTCTTCGTTGAGCGCGGACAGCTGTTCACGCAACGCCAACACCTGATCGCCCCAATAACGCTCCGTACCAAACCACGGAAAGCTGTGCGGAAATGCCGGGTCGTCCCAGCGGCGGGCGAGCCAGGCGCTGTAATGCATCAGGCGCAAGGCGCGCAACGGTTCGATCAACGCCAGTTCGCGTGGATCGAAATCATGAAACTCGTTGTAGCCGTCCATCAATTCCGACAACTGCCCCAGGCATTCCTGGCGATCACCGGCAAGCATCATCCAGATATCCTGCACCGCAGGGCCCATGCGGCAGTCGTCAAGGTCGACGATGTGGAACATCTCATCGCGGCACATCATGTTGCCGGGATGACAGTCACCATGCATGCGGATGTTCTGGTGCGGCGTCGCCTTGTAGACCTCTTCCACGCGCTTGAGCAAGTCGCGAGCCACTGATTCGTAAGCCGGTAGCAGGCTTTTCGGGATGAAGTTGCCTTCCAGCAAGGTTGTCAGCGAATCGTGGCCGAAATTTTTCACGCCCAGTGCTTCACGGTGTTCGAACGGCTTCGTTGAACCCATCGCGTGAAACCGGCCAAGCAATTGACCGAGGCGATAAAGCTGATCGAGGTTCCCGGGCTCTGGCGCACGGCCGCCGCGACGTGGAAACAGCGTGAAGCGGAAACCGTTGTGTTCGTGCAGGCTGGCGCCGTTGTGAATCATCGGTGCGACCACGGGCACATCGCACTCGGCGAGCTCGAAGGTGAACTGATGTTCTTCGAGGATCGCTTCGTTTGTCCAGCGCTGCGGGCGATAGAACTTGGCGATCAGCGGTTCGGAGTCTTCGATGCCGACCTGATAGACGCGGTTCTCGTAGCTGTTGAGTGCGAGAATGCGCGCATCGCTGAGAAAGCCGATGCTTTCGACGGCATCAAGCACGAGGTCGGGGGTGAGCGTTGCAAACGGGTGGGCCATGCTGACTCCTGCGCGCAGCAGGCTGCCGCGTCCGGCCAAGCATGGTAGCGCAGACGGGGGGCTTTAGGGGTTGCACTTGAGGTAAGTGTTGTTCGTGGCGACGCCTTCGCGGGCAAGTCAGGATGCCGCACCACACGCTCCCACAGGGTATTGCGGTGCGCACGTTATTGCGTCACACCGCAGCTTCCTGTGAGAGCGTGTGGTGCGGCATCCCGACTTGCCCGCGATGAGGCCCTGTCAGGCGCCGACAACCCCACCATCTTCACGCATAATCGCCATCACCGAAGACCGCGGCTTGCCGTTCGGCAAATGCTCCGGGAACGTTGAACCACCGTTCTCCCCCGGATGCTGAATCCCGACAAACACAGTCTTCTGATCCGGCGAGAACGCAATGCCGGTCACCTCGCAACCTACCGGTCCGACCATGAACCGCCGGATCTCCCCCGTCACCGGATCGGCGCAGAGCATCTGGTTGTTGCCCATGCCCGCATAGTCCCCGGTATTGCTCGAATCGCCATCCGTCTGGATCCACAAGCGTCCGCCCTTGTCGAAACTCAGGCCGTCGGGGCTGTTGAACATGTTTTGCGTATTAACGTTCGACGAACCAGCCTTCGGCGTTCCGGCGTGCACGCCGGGGTTGCCGGCGACCACGAAAAGGTCCCAGGCAAAGGTTTTTGAAGCGTGATCGTCGCGATCCGTACGCCAGCGCAAAATCTGCCCGTATACGTTTTTTTCGCGCGGGTTGGGCCCACCGATCGGCTGACCCTCCTCGCCGCGTTTGACGTTATTAGTCAGCGTGCAATACACCTGGCCATCCTGAGGGCTGACGACAATCCATTCCGGACGGTCCATGCGTGTCGCTTTCACCACACTGGCGGCCAGACGTGCGTGGATCAGCACTTCAGCCTGATCGGCGAAACCGCTGCTGGCATCGATGCCGTTTTTGCCGTGGGTGAGTTCGATCCATTCGCCGTGGCCCTTGGGATGATCGGCATTGCCGTCACCGGCGTCGAAACGCGCGACGTACAACGTGCCGTGATCCAGCAGGTCGCGATTGGCCTTGGAATTCTTGTGATTGATCTTGTCGCGGCTGACGAACTTGTAGATGAATTCGCCCCGCTCATCGTCGCCCATGTACACCACGACGTGCCCGTCAGCGGTTTCAGTCAACGCGGCGTTTTCATGTTTGAAGCGACCCAGGGCCGTGCGCTTGACAGGCGTCGATTGCGGATCGAACGGATCGATCTCGACGATCCAGCCGTGACGGTTGAGCTCGTTGGGATTCTTCGCCAGATCAAAACGCTCGTCGTGCTGATGCCAGTTGATCTCTTTGCTCGCGACAACCACGCCATAGCGTTTCTGCGCGGCATCGAATTTTTGCTCGGCGTTATTGCTGCCAAAGCAATCGGTGAAGTTTTCTTCACAGGTCAGGTAGGTGCCCCACGGGGTCATGCCATTGGCGCAGTTCTGAAAGGTGCCTAATACGGTTTTACCGTCAGGATCGGCGCTGGTTTTCATCAGCGCATGACCGGCAGCCGGGCCGCTCAACTGGATCGGCGCATTGCCATGAATTCGCCGGTTGTAGCGCGAGCCTTGAACAAAACTCCACTGACCGTTCTGGCGCTGGATTTCAATCACCGATACGCCTTCACAAGCCAGCGCCTTGTGCACATCGTCCGCTGACTGCGGCATGCCGCCGTGGGGGTAGAGGTAGCGATAGTTGGTGTATTCGTTGTTGATCGCCATCAGCGCCCGGTCTTTTTCACCGGGGAATTCGAACAGGCTCATGCCGTCGTTGTTGTCGCCAAACTGCAGTTCCTGCTGAGCTGCGGTGCCGTTGCCCTTCGGGTCGAAGGCCGGCCCGTCCTTGTGCAGAGGCTGACCCCAGCTGATCAACACCGAGGATTTGTAGCCCGGCGGCAGGGTGATGGCGTCGATGGTGGCGGCGGGGATGCTGGCAAAGCCCAACAGTTTGCTCGCGCCTGCGCTGACACTGTCGGCCAGCACGCTGCGGCTCAGGAGGTTGCCACCGAGGAACATTGCGGCGCCGCACAGGGCGCCGGCGCTGATGAAGCCACGACGGCTGAGGCCGACCATGTTTTCGAGATCGGTGGACTGGTTTTCTTCTAGTAGGCTCACGTCAGGCTCCCTGCAGATTTTGCAGTCACCATAGAGAGCATCGATGAAGTTTTTGTTGCAGTTGCTGCACACCGCCTTTGTAGCAGCTGGCGGAGCCTGCGTCCGGATGCGCAGCAGTCGCAATCTCATATCAATTTTTGATCACGATCGCGGCGTGAGTTTTTACGACTGCTGCGCAGCCGGACGCAGGCTCCGCCAGCTGCTACAGGGATTGAGGTGTATGGATTACAGCGGTGTGCCCAGCAAAACGTAGGACGGCGCGAATTGCACGCGCACCGGTTTATCGGCGGCCAGATCAAGCGAGCGCAAGTGCAGCGGCTCGGCCAGTGCGCACAACGTCCGGCCGTTGGGCAAGCCTATGCGCACTTCGCTGGGGCCGTCTTCGGCGTCGAGGATTTCTTCGATGATGCCGGTCAGCTCGTTGTAACCCGGCGTTGCCGAATCTTCGATCGCCAGCAGCTCCAGCCATCCGGCCTTGATCAGCGCCACCACCTCTGTGCCAGTCTCCAGATCAAGACGCAGCGTGCTGTCGTGAGTGATCTGCGCAACCAGCGTCAGGCCCCCGGCCAGCTGGAGTCGGATCGCGTCGTTGCGACCCTGACTGGAGATCGCGATGACCTTGCCGTGCAACTGATTACGCGCGCTGGTCCTGAGCATCAGGCGTCCGAGCAAGTCGAGATCGCTGGCGTCTTCTGCCGCTTCCAGTACCTGCGCCTGCAGGGTCTGCAGTTTTTGGTAAAGGCGCAGCACCCGTTCACCTTCGCTGGAAAGCCTGGCGCCGCCGCCGCCTTTGCCACCTACGCTGCGCTGCACCAACGGTTTCTGCGCAAGGTTGTTCAATTCGTCGATGGCGTCCCACGCGGCTTTGTAACTCAGGCCGGCGCTCTTTGCCGCGCGGGTGATCGAGCCCTCTTCAGCAATGTATTGCAGTAACGCGATGCGTTGCGGGCGACGGACGATGTGCTGAGACAACAACGTGGGCATGGACATGGCGAGAGGCTTTGGTCTGTGGCGATGTCGGGGACGTTGGCTGCTGGCAGCCTGGACGTCAAGTCGGGCAGCGGATTTGTGAGAGCAAGCTTGTTCCGGGCGGCGTACCGTCGCAAGCGGTGTGTCGGTCGATACGATGCTGGCTGATACGGCCTCATCGCGAGCAGGCTCGCTCCCACAGGGATTGATGGTGTTACGGGCGTTGTGGGCCAACCCAGAACCCTTGTGGGAGCGAGCCTGCTCGCGATGAGGCCGCCACATAACAATTTTGTTGACTGACAGAGCGCGAGCCAGCCCGCACCCACAGGTTTTGTATCCGGCCTGAGTCAGGCTGTGTCGCCGGGCTTCGGTGTACGCGCCAGGCAATAAACATCGACCCGCGCCGCGCCCGCGTCCATCAGTAGCCGCGCCAATGCATGAGCCGTGGCGCCCGTGGTCAGCACGTCATCCACCAGCGCCAGATGAAGGCCCGCGACCCGTGCATCGGGCGCCAGGGCGAAGGCATTGCGCAGGTTCTTTTTGCGCGCTTCGGCATTCAGTTCCTGCTGCGCACTGGTGTCCTGAATTCTCAACAGGATCTTGTCATCGCAAGGAATGTCGAGCCCTTCACTCAGCCATCGCGCCAGCATGGCGGCTTGATTGAAACCTCGCTTGCGCAGGCGTTTTGCGGTCATAGGCACTGCAAGCATTGAGTCGGGCCGATCCATATCCTCGTCGAAACGATGGAGCAGATATTGAGCTAGAAGGTCACCGAGCAGTCGTCCATAAGGCCAGCGGGCGCTGTGCTTGAAACGAGTGATCAGGCTGTCGAGCGGAAAGCCGTAGGTCCACGGTACTGCCACCTGTTCAAATGCCGGCGGTTGTGAGAGGCACTGACTGCACGTCAGCCCTGCAGACGGCAGTGGTAATGCGCAAGTTCGGCAATGTTCACCCAGCCAAGGTAGCTCGGTTTCACACGCCATGCAGATCGGTGTGGCGTCATCGGCTACTTCGCTGCAGAGTAGACAGTACTGTTTGTTTTTTAACCAGATGTAGACCGGCCCTTCGTATCGCGGTTGACAGCGCATCGCTCTTCCTTAAATATGCCCAACATCCGTGTTGCGTCTGTGGGTATTCCTCGACCCCGGCCGCCAATCAAGCATAAAACAAAGGAAACACCCATGAGCGCCAGCACCACTGCAACTCTGCGTCATGATTGGTCTTTGGCCGAAGTCAAAGCACTCTTTGTACAGCCATTCAATGACCTGTTGTTCCAGGCGCAGACGGTGCACCGCGCACATTTCGATGCCAATCGCGTTCAAGTTTCAACGCTGCTTTCGATCAAAACCGGCGCTTGCCCGGAAGATTGCAAATATTGTCCGCAGTCCGGTCATTACAACACCGGGCTGGAAAAAGAGAAGTTGATGGAAGTGCAGAAGGTCCTCGAAGAGGCCGCGCGCGCCAAAGCCATCGGCTCCACTCGCTTCTGCATGGGCGCGGCGTGGAAACATCCGTCGGCCAAAGACATGCCGTACGTGCTGGAAATGGTCAAAGGCGTGAAAGCCATGGGCCTGGAAACCTGCATGACCCTCGGTCGCCTGGATCAGGACCAGACCGAAGCGCTGGCCAACGCCGGCCTCGATTACTACAACCACAACCTTGACACCTCGCCGGAGTTCTACGGCAGCATCATCACCACGCGCACTTACGGCGAACGCCTGCAAACCCTGGCGTACGTGCGTGATTCGGGCATGAAGATCTGCTCCGGTGGCATCCTCGGCATGGGCGAGTCGCTGGACGACCGCGCCAACCTGCTGATCCAGTTGGCCAACCTGCCGGAGCATCCGGAATCGGTGCCGATCAATATGCTGGTGAAGGTCGCCGGCACGCCGCTGGAAAATGCCGACGACATCGATCCGTTCGACTTCATCCGCATGCTCGCGGTCGCGCGCATCCTGATGCCGCAGTCTCACGTGCGCCTGTCCGCTGGCCGTGAAGCGATGAACGAGCAGATGCAGGCGTTGGCATTCTTTGCCGGAGCGAACTCGATTTTCTACGGCGACAAGTTGCTGACCACCGCCAACCCGCAGGCCGACAAGGACATGCAACTGTTCTCGCGCCTGGGCATCCTGCCGGAAGCGCGCGAAGAGCATGCGGATGAAGTGCATCAGGCGGCGATCGAGCAGGCGTTGGTCGAGCAGAAAAGCACCGGCCAGTTTTATAACGCGGCTGTTTGACCCTTCACCGCTCCGCTGAAATGCAAACCCTCGTAGGAGCTGCCGCAGGCTGCGATCTTCTGACCTTGTTTTTTCAAGATCAAAAGATCGCAGCCTGCGGCAGCTCCTACAGAATTACTTTCTACTTGCGAGGCCTGCATGTCCTTCGATCTCGCCGCACGCCTCGCTGCCCGTCGTGCCGACAATCTCTACCGTCACCGCCCCCTGCTCGACAGCCCGCAAGGCCCGCAAGTGGTGGTCGATGGTCAGCCGTTGCTGGCGTTCTGCAACAACGATTACCTCGGCCTGGCCAATCATCCGCAAGTGATTGAGGCCTGGCGGGCCGGTGCTTCCCGGTGGGGCGTCGGCGGCGGCGCTTCGCATCTGGTGATCGGCCACAGCACGCCGCACCACGAACTTGAAGAGGCCCTCGCTGACCTTACCGGTCGACCGCGTGCGTTGCTCTTTACCACCGGCTACATGGCCAACCTCGGCGCAGTCACCGCGCTGGTGGGGCAGGGCGATACGGTGCTCGAAGACCGGCTCAATCACGCGTCATTGCTGGACGCCGGTCTGCTCTCCGGCGCGCGCTTCAATCGTTACCTGCACAACGACGCGACGAGTCTGGCCAGGCGTCTCGAGAAGGCCACCGGCAATACCCTGGTGGTCACCGATGGGGTATTCAGCATGGACGGCGACATCGCCGATCTGCCGGCGCTGGTGCGCGAAACCAAGGCCCGCGGGGCGTGGCTGATGGTCGACGACGCCCATGGTTTTGGTCCGCTGGGCGCCACGGGCGCCGGCATCGTCGAACATTTTGGCTTGAGCCAGGACGACGTGCCGGTACTGGTCGGTACGCTGGGCAAAGCGTTCGGTACAGCCGGCGCGTTTGTCGCTGGCAGCGACGAGCTGATCGAAAGCCTGATCCAGTTCGCCCGCCCGTACATTTACACCACCAGCCAGCCGCCGGCGCTGGCCTGCGCAACGTTAAAAAGCCTGCAATTGCTGCGCAGTGAACACTGGCGCCGTGAGCACTTGCAGACCCTGATCCGCCAATTCCGCCGGGGTGCCGAGCAGATAGGTCTGCAGCTGATGGACAGCTTCACGCCAATCCAGCCGATCATGGTTGGCGATGCCGGGCGCGCGGTGCGACTGTCGCAAATGCTTCGCGAACGCGGCCTGATGGTCACTGCAATTCGCCAGCCGACCGTGCCTGCGGGCAGTGCGCGTTTGCGGGTGACGTTGACTGCAGCGCACAGCGAAGCACAGGTGCAGCTATTGTTAGAGGGCCTCGCTGACTGTTTCCAACAACTAAGCCCGGAGCCAAACCATGCGTAATCGGCTGATTCTTCTACCCGGTTGGGGGCTCGGTGTTTCTCCGCTGGAGCCATTGTCTGCGGCGCTGCAGGGGCTGGATGAGCGCCTGCGCGTCGAGATCGAGCCGCTGCCGGAACTGGAATCCGCTGACCTGGAAGAATGGCTCGACGAGCTCGACGCAACCGTGCCCCAGGACACCTGGCTGGGTGGCTGGTCGTTCGGCGGCATGCTCGCGTCCGAACTGGCGGCGCGGCGTGGCGATCGCTGCTGCGGCGTACTGACGCTTGCGAGCAATCCCTGTTTTATCGCCCATGAACAGTGGCCGAGTGCGATGTCGGGGGAAACCTTCGACGCCTTCCTGGCCGGGTGCCAAACCGGTTCGCGGCTGACCTTGAAACGCTTTGCATTACTTTGCACTCAGGGCGCGGAAGACCCGCGCGGGTTGTCGCGGTTGTTGCTCGGCGGCGCTCCGCACACGGCCGACGGCGTACTGATGAGCGGCCTCGAAGTGCTCGCGCAACTGGATACCCGCCAGGCGTTGCAAGCCTTTCGCGGACCGCAACTGCACCTGTTTGCCGGACTCGACGGCCTTGTGCCCGCAGAAGCCGCCAGTGAGTTGCTGGCGTTGTTACCGGATGTCGAAATCGGTCTGATTGAACAGGCCAGCCACGCCTTTCTTCTGGAAGACCCCCACGGTGTGGCGGGGGCGATCCAGGCCTTTTTGCATGAGTTTGGTGATGACTGATTTATCCCTTCACAGTTTGCCCGGCGGCTTGCCGGACAAGCGCGACGTAGCCGCTTCTTTCTCCCGCGCGGCAGCCAGCTATGACAGCGTGGCCGAGCTGCAGCGTGCGGTCGGCAGCGAATTACTGAGCAGGCTGCCGGACGCTTTCATCCCGGCTCGCTGGCTGGATCTTGGGTGCGGCACCGGCTATTTCAGCCGCGTGCTGGCCGAGCGGTTTGCCGGCAGCCACGGCGTGGCGCTGGACATTGCCGAGGGCATGCTCAGTCACGCGCGGCCCTTCGGCGGGGCCCGCGATTTCATTGCTGGCGATGCAGAGCAATTGCCGCTGCAAGCTTCGACCTGCGATCTGATCTTTTCAAGCCTGGCAGTGCAGTGGTGCGCGGACTTCGCTGCAGTGCTCAGCGAAGCAAATCGGGTGTTGAAACCGGGTGGGATGTTCGCGTTTGCCAGTCTGTGCGTGGGCACCCTGGCGGAGCTGCGCGACAGTTGGCGTCAGGTCGATGGCAGAGTGCACGTCAATCGGTTTCGTGAGTTCGGGGGCTATCAACAGCTTTGCGCCGACAGTGGTTTGCAGATCGCTACCCTGGAAACCTGTCCGCAGGTGCTGCATTACCCGGATGTGCGCAGTCTCACCCACGAGCTCAAGGCGTTGGGTGCGCACAACCTGAATCCCGGTCGCCCCGGCGGCTTGACCGGCCGCGCGCGAATTCTTGGCTTGGTCGAGGCTTATGAGCGGTTTCGTCAGGCCGAAGGTCTGCCGGCGACTTATCAAGTCGTGTACGCCGTTTTGGAGAAACCTCGATGAGCGCAGCCTATTTCATCACCGGCACGGACACCGATGTCGGCAAAACCACTGTTGCGGCGGGGCTGTTGCACGCTGCGCGCTCAGCGGGCCTGAGCACCGCAGCGGGCAAGCCGGTGGCGTCCGGTTGCTCGGTCACGCCCAAGGGGCTGCGCAACGCGGATGCGCTGGCGCTGTTGGCGCAGTGCTCGATGCCTTTGACGTATAAACAAGTGAATCCGCTGGCGTTCGAGCCGGCCATTGCGCCTCATCTGGCCGCGCGGGAAGCAGGAGTAGCGTTGACTGTGCAGTCTCTGCTCACGCCGATGCGGCAGATTCTGGACTTGCAGGCGGACTTCACCTTGATCGAAGGCGCCGGTGGCTGGCGCGTGCCGCTGGCGGATCAGGACAATCTGTCAGACCTGGCGATGGCGCTGAATCTGCCAGTGATTCTGGTGGTTGGCGTGCGCCTCGGCTGTATCAGCCATGCACTGTTGACTGCCGAAGCGATCGCCCGGGACGGACTGCAGCTGGCCGGTTGGGTGGCTAATATCATTGATCCGAAGACGTCGCGGCTGGAAGAAAACCTCGCTACGCTTGCCGAACGACTCCCCGCGCCGTGCCTGGGACGGGTACCGAAACTCAAGTCGACAACGGCTGAGGCAGTAGCTGAACATCTTCAGCTGGATTTGCTGGACTAGGCTTTTACTATGAGAAGGCACCGTGCCATTAGTGTTTATGTCGGGCCTTTTGCAGCGGCGTCTGCTTCAATGAATGCTTGTTGATCCTTCAAAGGACGCGTTCTCCCATGGAAATCTCAGGAAACACCGCTTTTTATGCCGGGCTGAGCACTATTCAGACTGGGCAGAACCGTGTTGATCAGGCCGCAGGGCAGATTGCCAACACTACCATCGAGCGTTCGGTCACCAGTCAGTCCTCCGAGTCGCAAGTCGACCGTCTGCGCTCTATCGATCGCGCTCAGCAGTCTGACCTCTCCAGCAGCATGGTCGAGATGGCTCAAGGCAGGTTTCAGATCGAAGCTGGGGTCAAAGTTGCCAAGGCTTCCGACGAAGTGCTTGGCACCTTGATCGATACGTTTGCTTGATCCCGCGCTCCAATCCGCTCTCCGACGCCGCGCCTGTCCGCGGCGTTTTGCTGCGTAAGTCCTTCTCGCTCAACTAATCTTCTTCGTATGACATCTGCAATCAGCGGGTATCTGTGCGGGCTAGCGCGTGCGTGCACATCGCGTGTTGATGACGAACGGCAAAGCATCGACGCTTGACAAGATTTAGGCGTAAACGTATGTTTCAAACAACTGTTTGACCGTTACAACACATCTACACGGTCGTTCATCCCCGGTTACATCAGCAGAGGTTTATCGCTATGCCTGACTACAAGGCCCCCTTGCGTGATATTCGCTTCGTTCGTGACGAACTGCTCGGCTACGAAGCGCATTATCAGAGCCTCCCGGCTTGTGCAGACGCAACTCCTGACATGGTTGACGCCATTCTCGAAGAAGGCGCCAAGTTTTGTGAGCAGGTATTGGCTCCGCTGAACCGCGTGGGTGACACCGAAGGCTGCACCTGGAGCGAGTCCGGCGTTAAGACGCCGACCGGTTTCAAAGAAGCCTACAAGCAGTTCGTTGAAGGCGGCTGGCCAAGCCTGGCCCATGACGTAGAGCACGGCGGCCAAGGCTTGCCGGAGTCGCTGGGCCTGGCAGTCAGCGAAATGGTCGGCGAAGCCAACTGGTCATGGGGCATGTACCCGGGCCTGTCGCATGGCGCCATGAACACCATTTCCGAGCACGGCACACCTGAGCAACAAGAGGCCTACCTGACCAAGCTGGTTTCCGGCGAATGGACCGGCACCATGTGCCTGACCGAACCGCACTGCGGCACCGACCTGGGCATGCTGCGCACAAAGGCCGAACCTCAGGCTGACGGGTCCTACAAAGTTTCCGGCACCAAGATCTTCATCTCGGCCGGTGAACACGACATGGCCGACAATATCGTCCACATCGTGTTGGCACGTCTGCCGGATGCACCGGCTGGCACCAAAGGCATTTCGCTGTTCATCGTGCCCAAGTTCATGCCGAACGCTGACGGTTCGATCGGCGCTCGCAACGCCGTGACCTGTGGTTCCCTGGAACACAAAATGGGCATCCACGGCAACGCCACCTGCGTGATGAACTTCGACGCGGCCACCGGTTATCTGATCGGCCCGGCGAACAAAGGCCTGAACTGCATGTTCACCTTCATGAACACCGCACGTCTGGGTACCGCACTGCAAGGTCTGGCCCACGCCGAGATCGGCTTCCAGGGCGGCCTGAAATACGCTCGCGATCGTCTGCAGATGCGTTCGCTGACTGGCCCGAAAGCGCCGGAAAAAGCCGCTGACCCGATCATCGTTCACCCTGACGTACGTCGCATGCTGTTGACCATGAAGGCGTTCGCCGAAGGCAACCGTGCAATGGTTTACTTCACCGCCAAACAAGTCGACATCGTCAAATACGGCGTAGACGAAGAAGAGAAGAAGAAAGCCGACGCACTGCTGGCCTTCATGACTCCAATCGCCAAAGCCTTCATGACCGAAGTCGGCTTCGAATCCGCCAACCACGGCGTGCAAATCTACGGCGGCCACGGCTTCATCGCCGAGTGGGGCATGGAGCAGAACGTTCGCGACAGCCGTATTTCGATGCTGTACGAAGGCACCACTGGTATTCAGGCACTCGACCTGCTGGGCCGTAAAGTGCTGATGACGCAAGGCGAAGCCCTGAAAGGCTTCACCAAGATCGTCCACAAATTCTGCCAGACCAACGAAGGCAACGAAGCCGTTCAAGAATTTGTCGCACCGCTGGCTGCGCTGAATAAAGAATGGGGCGAGCTGACCATGAAGGTCGGTATGGCCGCCATGAAAGATCGCGAAGAAGTCGGCGCGGCGTCGGTGGACTACCTGATGTACTCCGGTTACGCCTGCCTGGCCTACTTCTGGGCTGACATGGCGCGCCTGGCGGCAGAAAAACTGGCGGCCGGCACCTCGGAAGAGGCGTTCTACACGGCCAAGTTGCAGACTGCGCGCTTCTACTTCCAGCGCATCCTGCCGCGTACCCGCACTCACGTTGCAACCATGCTGTCGGGCGCCGGTAACCTGATGGACATGAAGGAAGAGGACTTCGCGCTGGGTTACTAAGACTCGCGTAAGTTGCTTCATTGGGCCGCTGCTTCTTCGGAAGCAGCGGCTTTTTTGTGCGCGACACAAATGGCTAAACATTCCAGCCAAAAAATCCTAAGAAGAACGCAGACGCTGCCGTTAAAGAGGATGGCGATGTGACATGTGTCACACCTTGTGTGATTTACTGGCGCAAATGCAGGCCCAGTGCCATCTCTTTCTTGCCGGGTTGGAGTTTTACCCTTTGTCGCGTCCTTCCGCTGTGCGTATCAGTCATTTTCTGCCGTCCTTTCTGCTCTTGATAGCGGGACTTGCGGCGGCCTACGTCAAGGATCTGAACGTCTTCTTCACCTCGCTGTTCAACGTCTTGCCCACGTTGGTGCTGTTGCTCGGCGGCGCTTACTGTGCGGTATACCGACGCCAGCGCGAACTGTTTCTGATGGTCACGGTGTATATCGCCTACTTCCTGCTCGATACCCAAACCGATTACTACCGTGATAACGGCAAAGTTCGCGCAGACGCTGCGGTGGTGTTTCACCTGTGTTGCGTGCTGTTACCGCTGTTGTTCGGGGTGTTTGCCGCGTGGCAGGAACGCACCCATTTGTTTCAGGACATGGTGGCGCGTTTCGCAGTGTTGGTGGCGGTGGGCAGTGTCGCGCTGGGCCTGGAACAGAGTTACCCGCAAGCGCTGCTGTCGTGGCTGTCGGAGATCCGCTGGCCCGCGTTGCACGGGGCCTGGATGAGTCTGATCCAGCTCGCCTATCCGGTATTTATCGGTGTATTTCTGCTGCTGGGTTGGCAATACTGGCGCAATCCAAGGCCCTTGCACGCCGCGCAACTGGTCGGCCTGCTCGGACTGTGCTGGGCACTGCCGAAGACTTTCATCCTGCCGTTCACGCTCAATATCATGTGCAGCCAGGTCATGTTGATGATTGCTGCGGCGGTCGCTCATGAAGCTTATCAAATGGCCTTTCGCGATGAGCTCACCGGTCTGCCCGGTCGCCGCGCATTGAATGAGCGCATGCAGCGTCTGGGGCGCAATTACGTCCTGGCGATGAGCGATGTCGACCACTTCAAGAAATTCAACGACACACACGGCCATGATGTCGGTGATCAGGTGCTGCGTCTGGTCGCCAGCAAGCTGTCGAAAATCGGCGGTGGCGGAAGGGCGTATCGCTACGGCGGAGAGGAATTTGCCTTGGTCTTCGCGGGCAAGACCCTCGAAGAGTGTATGCCGCACCTGGATGTCATCCGCGAATCCATCGCTACCTACAACATTCATCTGCGTAATCAGGACCGTCCCCAGGATGACCAACAGGGGCGGCAGCGTCGTGCGGGTGCGGCGGCCTCGAGTGTATCGGTTACCGTCAGCATCGGCGTCGCCGAGCGTGTCGAGCAACGTAACCCGGAAAAAGTTCTGAAGTCGGCAGACGAAGCGCTCTATGCAGCCAAAGGCGCTGGCCGCAACTGTGTAGTGGCGTACGGACAGAATCGCCGTGGTGCCGTGCGCATGGACACGGCTGCAGGTTGAGTGATGATGGCGCATTCAGCGTCTGGACTGTGATTGTGGGGCATGCTCGCCAGCATTAGGTTTGAGGGATCTGCTGCCGGAGAAATGACCATGCCCGAGTACAAAGCCCCGCTGCGCGACATGCGCTTTCTGATTGACCACGTCTTCGATTTTCACAGTAACTACGCGGCGCTGGGCGCCACCGATGCCAGCCCGGACATGGTCAGTGCGATCCTTGAGGAAGGCGCTAAATTCTGCGAGAACGTACTCGCGCCGCTCAATCGCAGCGGTGATGAAGAGGGCTGCCATTTCGACAATGGCGTGGTGACAACGCCTGCAGGCTTCAAGCAGGCTTTCGCGCAATACGTCGAGGGCGGCTGGAACGGTCTTGCGGCCGATCCAGCGTACGGCGGCCAGGGCTTGCCCAGCTCGCTGGGCCTGATCATCAGCGAGATGGTGGGCTCCAGCAACACCTCATGGGGCATGTACCCCGGCCTGACCCACGGAGCGATGTCGGCGATCCATGCCCATGGCACCGACGCGCAGAAACAGACTTATTTGAACAAACTCACCGCCGGTGAGTGGACCGGCACCATGTGCCTGACCGAAGCTCATTGCGGTACCGATCTGGGCATCATCAAGACCCGCGCCGTGCCTGCGGCCGACGGCAGTTACGCGATCTCCGGCAGCAAGATTTTCATCTCCGCCGGCGAGCACGACATGAGTGCCAACATCGTCCACCTGGTGTTGGCGAAACTGCCGGATGCGCCGGCAGGCACCAAAGGCATTTCGCTGTTCATCGTGCCCAAATTCCTACCTGATGCAACAGGTGAGGCCGGCGAGCGCAACGGCGTTTCCTGCGGATCGATCGAACACAAGATGGGTATCAAGGCGTCGGCCACTTGCGTCCTGAATTTCGACGAGGCCAAGGGTTTTCTGATCGGCGAAGCGAACAAAGGCCTCAACTGCATGTTCACCATGATGAACCACGCGCGCCTCGGTACTGGCATGCAGGGATTATGTCTAGGCGAAGCGAGCTTCCAGGGTGCGATCAAGTACGCCAACGACCGCCTGCAAATGCGTTCGCTGACCGGGCCGAAAACACCGGAAAAAGCTGCCGACCCGATCATCGTCCACCCCGATGTGCGCCGTATGCTGCTGACGATGAAAGCCTTCAACGAAGGCAATCGCGCGCTGACGTATTTCACCGCGCAGTTGCTGGACGTCGCGCATCTGAGCGCGGATCAGGCGGCACGCCAGGATGCCGAGGACTTGCTGGCGTTCCTCACGCCCATCTGCAAAGCCTTTATGACCGACACCGGGCTGGAAGTGACCAACCTCGGCATGCAAGTGTTTGGAGGGCACGGGTACATTCGCGAGTGGGGTATGGAACAGTTGGTGCGCGACTGCCGGATCGCACCGATTTACGAAGGTACTAATGGTATCCAGGCGCTCGACTTGCTCGGACGCAAGGTGCTCGGCAGTCAGGGCAAACTGCTGCGCGGTATTACCAAAATCGTCCACAAGTTCTGCGCGGCGAATGCCGGGCACGCTCAGTTGGGCGATTATGTCGCGCAGCTCAACGAGCTCAATCAGCAGTGGGGGGAACTGACGACCAAAGTCGGCATGGCCGCCATGAAAAATGCGGATGAAGTCGGCGCTGCGTCAGTGGATTACCTGATGTACAGCGGTTACATCATTCTGGGTTATCTGTGGCTGCGTATGGCGCTGGTAGCGCAGGCGCAAATGGATGAGGACAGTGGCGACGCTGATTATTGCCAGGCCAAGCTGGCGACCAGCGAGTTCTATTTCAAGCGACTGCTGCCGCGCACGGCTGCCCATCGCGCGGCGATCGAGGCGGGGAGTGATTGCCTGATGCAACTGCCGGCGGAATTGTTTGCGCTCTGACGCGTCTGTTTGAACTGCATCGCGGGCGAGCCTTGCTCCTTGGTTTCCTGTTGTACACGGTTTGTACATGCGACGGGACCGTAGGACCAAGGCTTGCCCGCGATTGCGTTTTCACGAAAAAACGCCGATGACTAAAAATTACAAATTGGTCATGGCCTGACCCTATGTGTCGCAAAAGTTGTTGGGTTACACTCGGGGCCAGCGAAACACTATTCCTTCGAATCACCTGCTTAGATCCTGCGAGGTTTGCCATGGCTGACTACAAAGCGCCCCTGCGCGATATGCGCTTCGTCCTCAATGAAGTGTTCGAGGTCGCCAAGCTCTGGGCAGAATTGCCTGCGCTGGCCGAAACGGTCGACGCCGAAACGGTCGAAGCCATTCTTGAAGAAGCCGGCAAGGTCACCAGCAGAAGCGTCGCCCCCCTGAGCCGTGCGGCCGATGAAGAAGGTTGCCATTGGGCGGACGGTGCCGTCACCACGCCGGCAGGTTTCCCACAGGCTTATCAGACTTATGCCGAGGGCGGGTGGGTCGGTGTCGGTGGTGATCCGGCTTACGGCGGCATGGGCATGCCCAAAGCCGTTTCGGCGCAAGTTGAAGAAATGGTCAACTCGGCCAGCCTGTCATTCGGTCTATACCCGATGCTGACTGCAGGGGCCTGCCTCTCGATCAATGCTCACGCCAGCGAAGAGCTGAAAGCGACTTATTTGCCGAATATGTATGCCGGTCTCTGGGCGGGCTCCATGTGCCTGACCGAAGCGCATGCAGGCACCGATCTCGGCATTATCCGCACCAAGGCCGAACCCCAGGCTGACGGTTCCTACAAGGTCAGCGGCAGCAAGATCTTCATCACCGGCGGTGAGCACGATCTGACCGAAAACATTATCCACCTGGTGCTGGCAAAACTTCCGGACGCACCAGCAGGGCCCAAAGGTATTTCGTTGTTCCTGGTGCCAAAGTTCATGGTCAATGCCGATGGCAGCCTGGGTGCGCGCAACCCGGCCAATTGCGGCTCGATCGAACACAAGATGGGCATCCAGGCGTCTGCCACCTGCGTGATGAACTTCGATGAAGCCGTTGGTTATCTGGTCGGTGAGCCGAACAAAGGTCTGGCGGCAATGTTCACCATGATGAACTACGAACGTCTGGGCGTCGGCATTCAGGGTCTCGCGACCGGGGAGCGCTCGTATCAGAACGCCGTTGAATACGCTCGCGATCGTCTGCAGAGCCGTTCGCCGACGGGTGCGCAGAACAAGGACAAAGTGGCAGACCCGATCATCGTCCACCCTGACGTACGGCGGATGCTGCTGACCATGAAGGCGTCGAACGAGGGCGGTCGTGCCTTCTCCACTTACGTAGCCATGCAACTGGACACCGCCAAGTTCAGTGAAGACGCCACCACCCGCAAACGTGCGGAAGATCTGGTCGCGCTGCTGACGCCAGTGGCGAAGGCATTTCTGACTGACCTCGGGCTGGAAACCACCGTTCACGGCCAGCAGATTTTCGGCGGCCACGGTTACATTCGTGAATGGGGCCAGGAGCAATTGGTGCGTGACGTGCGCATCACGCAGATCTACGAAGGCACTAACGGCATTCAGGCACTTGACCTTGTCGGACGCAAAATCGTCGGCAGCGGCGGTGCGTTCTACAACCTGTTCGCTGACGAGATCCGCCACTTCACGGCAACGGCGAGCGCAGATCTGGTGGAATTCACCAAGCCGTTGAACGACGCAGTGACGATTCTTGACGAACTGACTGCCTGGCTGCTGGATCGCGCCAGATCCAATCCGAATGAGATTGGCGCCGCCTCCGTCGAATATCTTCAGGCATTCGGTTACGTTTCCTACGCCTACATGTGGGCACTGATGGCCAAAGCGGCCTTCGGGAAAGAATCCGAGGAAGATTTCTACGCGAGCAAGCTGGGTACTGCACGCTTCTATTTCGCCCGTTTGCTGCCGCGTATCCACTCGCTAAGTGCGTCGGTGAAGGCGGGCAGCGAGTCGCTGTTCTTGCTGGATGCTGCACAATTCTGAGGCCATGGCGCCATGTAAGCATTAGCTTACATGGCGTGCTGCTGTTCTCCCATTGGCGAAGATTGGATCCACGGCTAATCTACTGCTCATGGACGTCGCGCAGGAAGCGCAAAGCAACAACACGGACACGTAGGATTCTGCCAGGACGGCGGAGCGAAATGGATGTCAGGGAAACAGTCTGCAAAGCCCCGCTTCGGCGGGGTTTTCTTTTGCCTGCAGAAAAGTGGCCTGGCCAGCCCAGACCGAGATAGAAGCGCTTGCTGCTTCTATATCCGTACAAGCGATGTCAGCACTGAACCCTGCCGAGTGGCCAGGGTCGATTAGGTTGTGTGGCTCACACGAGCCAACTTAATCAGGAGCTGATCCCATGGACTTTATTCGAATCATCATCGCTATTCTGTTGCCACCACTGGGTGTGTTCCTGCAAGTCGGTTTCGGCGGCGCGTTCTGGCTGAACATTCTGCTGACTTTGTGCGGTTACATTCCAGGGATCGTGCATGCGGTTTACATCATCGCCAAGCGCTGAGTATTACGGCGGCAGGTAGATCGCTTTCGCGAGCAGGCTCGCTCCTACAGGTTTGGTGTCATTAGCACGATGTACGGCACGACATAAAACTGTGGGAGCATGGCTTGCCCGCGGATAACGCGACGCGGTTTCAGCTCTGAAGCCCCATCACCCGCCGATAAAACAACCACTCCTGCTCCAACGCATGCGCCTGATTTCCGGCCTTGCGAAAGCCGTGACGTTCATCTGCGTAGTAATGCGCTTCCACCAGAATGCCGTTTTCCTGCAGCGCCTCAACCATGTCGCGAGTCTGCTGCGGCACTACCACGGCATCCAGTTCTCCCTGAAAGAAAATCACCGGCACGCTAATATTGTCTGCGTGCAGCAACGGTGTTCGCGCGGCGTAACGCTCGGCGTCGGCTTCGGGATCACCGATCAGCCAATCCAGATAATCCCCCTCGAATTTATGCGTTGCCTGGGCCAGTGCGACGGGATCGCTGACGCCATACAAACTGGCACCGGCGCGGAATACCTTGTGGAATGCCAACGCACAGAGAGTGGTGTAGCCGCCTGCGCTGCCGCCGCGAATGAATGCCTGATCGCCATCGATCAAACCGCGATCAGCCAGATGGCTGACCACTGCGCAGGCATCTTCGACATCCACCTCCCCCCAGTTTAAATGCAGCGCCTGGCGATACTCGCGACCGTAACCGCTGCTGCCACGGTAGTTGAGGTCAGCCACGGCGAAACCGCGATGCGTCCAGTACTGGATGCGCGGGTCGAGCATCGGGTAGCACGCCGATGTCGGACCGCCGTGGATGAACACCACCAGCGGCGGTTTTGCCAGCCCGGTCATTTCGGGATAAAAGAAGCCATGCGCCTCGCCCGCGCCGCTCGGATAACGCAGCGTCTGCGGCACACTGATTTGCCCGGCAGGTAGTGGCGCAACACCGCCAGCCAGCACGCTTGGCTGCCCGGTGTTGCGGTTGATGGTGATCACCGCTGCCGGGCTGATCGGCGAGGCGGCAATGCAATAGATGAACTGCTGATCGAGTGCGAGGCTGCGAAAACGGCTGTAGTCACCCGTGAAGTCTTTATCGCCAAGGCTCAGTCGGCCAAAACCGTTTTCGGTCCAACTGGCCAGATAAGTGTCACCCGCTAGCGGTAGCCAGGTGCAGCCGCCTAATTGCCAAGGCGCGGGGCCATGATCGGCGGCGGCGCTCGGCAGCGGACGCAAACCTTGCGCCGATTCAACCCATGGCTGCCAGAACCCGTCACGATCAGAAAGACAATACAGACGACTACGGTCATCGAATCGCGGTTGTTGCAGCGACTCGTCGAAATCATGGCCGGCCACGCAACGCGGTTGGCTCAAGCGGCCATCGCCGTCACGATCAGCGACCATCAAGCGAGTCGCTGTCCAGGGTTGATCGGGTCGGCTCCACTCTATCCAGGCCAGCCGCTGACCATCCGGGCTAAGCGTTGGCGCGGCGTAAAAATCCGCGCCTTCGGCCAACAGATGGCGCGTGCCGGTTTCCATATCGATGGCCACCAGTCGATGCTGATCACCGTTTTCCTCAACCGCCAGCACCTGGCCATTGGCAAAGCGCACATCTCCGTAACGGCATGCGCTTGAGGTCAGCGCTTCAGGCGCTCCGACGAGCGACTGGCGATACACCTGTTGATCCGCCTCATTGACGAAAACAATGCCGTCATCGCTCAGACAAAACGCGCCGCCGCCATATTCGTACACCCGACTGCGCGCGCTGAAACCCGCGGGCGTCAGGCAATGAGCTTTGTTGTCGCGCCACTGCCAGATGCGGCACGCGCCGTCCTCGGGGCGGTACTCGTTCCAGAACAGGCCGTGCGGGCCGACTTGCAACTCGGCGAAGTCGACACCGGCGGCCACGGCTTTAGCGGCGCTGAAGGATTCAGCTTTTGGCGATGAGGCGTGAGTTTCGTTCATTGCGAAAGGCCAGTTGTTCGATGGTTTGAGTCGCGTGCTCGGCTTCTTCGCGGGCCGTCAGAATCACGCCGTGATGTGGCGACTTGCTGCACACCGGATCGGCATTGCTCGCGTCACCGGTGAGCATGAAAGCCTGACAGCGGCAGCCGCCGAAATCCTTTTCTTTCTCGTCGCATGAGCGGCACGGCTCAGGCATCCAGTCGTAACCGCGAAAGCGGTTGAAGCCGAACGAGTCGTACCAGATGTGCTGCATGCTGTGGTCGCGCACGTTGGGAAACTGCACCGGCATCTGTCGGGCGCCATGGCATGGCAGCGCAGTTCCGTCCGGCGTAACGGTCAGAAAAATACTGCCCCAGCCGTTCATACAGGCTTTCGGACGTTCTTCATAATAATCCGGCGTGACGAAAATCAACTTGCACGGATGACCTTCGGCTTCCAGCTTCGCCCGGTATTCATTGGTGATGCGTTCAGCGCGAACCAGTTGTTCCTTCGTCGGCAACAGCCCGACCCGGTTGAGCTGCGCCCAACCATAGAACTGGCACGTGGCAAGTTCGACAAAATCCGCTTCCAGAGCGATGCACAGCTCGATGATGCGATCGATCTTGTCGATATTGTGTCGATGGGTGACGAAGTTCAGCACCATCGGATAGCCATGGGCTTTCACTGCGCGGGCCATTTCCAGCTTCTGTGCGAAGGCTTTTTTCGACCCGGCCAGAAGATTGTTCACCTGCTCGTCACTGGCTTGAAAGCTGATCTGGATATGGTCCAGACCGGCCTTTTTGAAATCGCTGATTTTCTGCTCGGTCAGACCTATGCCCGAGGTGATCAGGTTGGTGTAGAAACCCAGCTTGCGCGCCTCGGCGATCAATTCGGCCAGGTCCTGACGCACTAACGGTTCACCGCCGGAAAAGCCCAGCTGTGCCGCGCCCATATCCCGTGCTTCGCGAAACACCTTGATCCACTGCTCGGTGCTCAACTCTTTGCCTTGCTCGGCGAAATCCAGCGGATTGGAACAGTACGGACATTGCAGCGGGCAGCGGTAAGTCAGCTCGGCCAGCAACCATAGTGGCAGGCCGATTTCCGGCTTGGGCGGTAACTTGTCCGACACGGTATCAGGCAAGTTCGATCCAGTGCTCAGCACGGGCGACCTCCATGAATTGCTCGATGTCTTCACCGAGTTCGGGCACCCCGGGGAACTGCGCGTCCAGTTCGGCAATGATCGCGGCGACGTCGCGCTCGCCGTCGATCAAACCACCAATCAGCGCAGCGCTTTCATTGAGCTTGATCATGCCCTCCGGGTAGAGCAATACGTGGCCTTTCTGCGCCGGTTCGTACTGGAAGCGATAACCGGGACGCCAGGTCGGGGTCTTGCTGCGGTCGAAGCTCATAACGTGATTCCTTTATGCCAGACCCGTTGTTCGGTGACGCTGTGATACGGCGGGCGATTCAGTTCGTAAGCCATGCTCATGGCATCGAGCATGCTCCAAAGAATGTCCAGTTTGAACTGGAGAATTTCCAGCATGCGCTCCTGGCCGGCGCGAGTCGTGTAGTGCTGCAAGGTGATTGCCAGTCCGTGTTCGACGTCGCGGCGAGCCTGGCCCAGACGCGTGCGGAAATATTCGTAACCGGTCGGGTCGATCCACGGGTAATGCTGCGGCCAGCTGTCGAGGCGCGATTGGTGGATTTGCGGCGCGAACAATTCGGTCAGCGAGCTGCTGGCGGCTTCCTGCCAGTTGGCGCGACGAGCGAAGTTGACATAGGCGTCGACAGCGAAGCGCACGCCGGGCAGCACCAGTTCCTGAGAACGCAACTGGTCCGGGTCGAGGCCGACCGCCTCGCCCAGACGCAGCCACGCTTCGATGCCGCCGTCTTCACCGGGTGCGCCGTCATGGTCGAGCAAACGCTGAATCCATTCGCGGCGGATCTCACGGTCGGGGCAGTTAGCGAGAATCGCCGCGTCTTTGAGGGGGATGTTCACCTGATAGTAAAAGCGGTTGGCGACCCAGCCCTGTATCTGCTCGCGGGTTGCCCGGCCTTCGTACATCGCTACGTGATAAGGGTGATGGATGTGGTAATAGGCGCCTTTCGCGCGCAGGGCGGCTTCGAAATCGGCGCGGGACAGCGGGGTGTCAGTCATTTCGGTTCTCCGGGTAGGACCGGTGGATACTTAGTCTCAGTGCTGGCTCCATCGCCAGCAGGCTGGCTCCCACATTCGACCTGATTACATCATCGAGTTCTGTGAGTACCTTGGGTCTGATTACAACACCGAACCCAGGGCGACCAATGGATCTGGTCGCAACACCAAACCCTGGGGGAGCCCATTGGATCTGGGTGCAGCACCAAACCCTGTGGAGCCTATTGGATCTGGTTGCAACATCAAACCCTGTGGGAGCCTATTGGATCAGGGTGCAGCACCAAACCCTTTGGGAGCCTATTGGATCTGGTTGCAACACCAAACCCTGTGGGAGCCAGCCTGCTGGCGATAGACCGCGCAGCGGTCTCGATTCTTACAGCACAATACTCATACCGTCATACGCCACTTCAACCTCACGCCGCGCCAACTCGGCGCGCTCCGGCGAATCTTCGTCGAGGATCGGGTTGGTGTTGTTGATGTGGATAAGCACCTTGCGCTGATCGGGCAACTGCTCAAGTACTTCGAGCATGCCTCCGGGGCCATTCTGTGCCAGATGCCCCATCTCGCGACCCGTGCGGGTGCCGACGCCACGGCGCTGCATTTCGTCGTCGTCCCACATCGTGCCGTCCACCAGCAGGCAATCGCTACCAGCCATGATTTCCAGCAGTGGTGCATCGACTTTTCCCAAGCCCGGTGCGTAAAACAGCTTGCCGCCGGTATTGAGGTCTTCGACGATCAGACCGATGTTGTCGCCCGGGTGCGGATCGAAACGGTGCGGCGAGTAGGGCGGCGCAGCGCTGCGCAACGGCAGCGGGGTAAACCGCAGATTCGGGCAGGCGGCAATGGTAAAGCTGCGATCGAGTTCGATGCGGTTCCAGCTCAACCCGCCGTTCCAGTGGGTCAGCATGGTGAACAGCGGGAATCCGGTGCTCAGGTCTTCGTGGACCATGTCCGTGCACCAGACCTGATGCGGGCAGCCCTCACGCAGGCTGAGCAGGCCGGTGGTGTGGTCGATCTGGCTGTCCATCAGGATGATCGCGCTGATGCCGGTATCACGCAGAGCGCGACCCGGTTGCATCGGGGTGAAACTCTGGAGCTGGGCACGGATGTCCGGAGAGGCATTGCACAACACCCAATTGACGCCGTCATCGGAAATTGCGATGGACGACTGTGTGCGGGCCTTGGCATTCAGGCTGCCGTCGCGAAAACCTGCGCAATTCACGCAGTTGCAGTTCCACTGCGGGAAACCGCCGCCTGCGGCAGAACCTAGAATCTGGACAAACATGGGGGCTCCATCTTTTCAACGCTGAAAATAAAAACGCCTCGGCAAACCGAGGCGCTGGACACACAGGACAAACTTAGCGGCTTGCGAAGTACATGGTGACTTCAAAGCCGATACGCAGGTCGGTGTAAGCAGGTTTGGACCAAGACATGAGAGTGCTCCTTTCAGGGATGGGACAGCTGATTCTATACCTATACATATAGTCCACCTCCGCGCGGAGATGTTCAGATAGTTAGGTGGCTATGTTACTCAAAATTACGGGGTGCTGGCCCGCGAAACTTTGAGAAAGCTCGTTGCAGCAGCGGTAATGATCATTTTCGCGCATGCCACTCGGCACTTGGCGTGGGGCCGGTGGCGAGGCAGTGCCAACCGCCTGCAGCCGATTTCAATCGCTGTACGGCAGAAACCAGCGCACCGTGCTCAGCTGTCAGAATCGCCAATGGTAGCTCCCTCAGGTATTCCGACGAGCGGCCTGCCAGTTTGCTCTGCCACATCAGCTCTGCGACGGCCGCGCTGGGCAATACGATGTAATCAAATTGTTCGGCAAGTGCTCGACGCTGCTCGACGAAAGTCGCTTCATCCATGCCGTCAACCAACGACTGCAGGCCGCTGAAGAACTGTTCCAAGTGCTCCAGTAGCTCCGAGGGTGCGACATTGGGAGACTGCACACCGAACACCAACCCGGTCTGTCCATGAATCTGTCGCAGCCCGCTGAATACCGCGTAACCCAGCTGCAATTCCACCCGTATGCGTTGGTAAAAAGGCGTCTGGGAAAAGTGCGCCAGCAAACGCCAGGCCGCTTCGTCAGCCAGTTCGTTGCTGGCCGTAGGACAAAATAGCAGCACGGCGTGTTCGCTGGAACCGGTATCGATTGTGCTCCAGACTTTGCGACCACCTAGCGACGGCGTGAGTGTCGGCTCACCGTCTGCGGTTCCGGGCACTCGACTCAGAGTGACGCTCAGTGCCGCTTGAGTCTGCGACGACATCCCGGTCGCGAGGCCATCCCAGTGTGCGGTTGACCAGAGCTGTTGCAGATTGTCAGACACCGCGCAGCGCTCGAGACACTGCTCGGGCAGTGCCTTGAGCAGCTGTCGAATCGGTATCAATGCCGGACTGCTTGAGGCTTGCTGTACGACGCCGGTTTCAGCTGACTTCAGCTCTTTCAACGCATGTTCGAGGACGATGGGCATCGGCTCCTGCAATCCCGTCATTTTCAGCAACCATTCATTTCCCGATGCGCTGAAGGAGAAATCCACGCCGGCCTGCCGCGCGTCTTCTGTCAGCGGTCGCAGGCGATTTTCCAGAAGAGTTTGCAGGCTGTCGGACACTGCCGACTCCAACTGCCAGCGCAGGTAAACAGCGCCTTCGACCGTATTATCCGGCAACGCCTGGCTGAATTGCATGGGCGAGCGTTCGCGACGATTGCGCAGACGATCCTGAGCAAAGGTCCGCAGCCCCCGGTGTTTGCTGGTTTGGCCACGGATCAGCCCCGCGCTGGGAGCCTCGGGCTCTGCCTGCAAAAAAGGATTAGGCGGCGGCAATTGCCATGGACCCGTGAAGTGATCCACAGCGCCGATCTGCTTGAGGACGGCGTTCAGCGCCGCTACGCCGTGCGCGGGTAAGCCATCTTCAAGCTGCGCGCAGTCCCATTGAGCGAGTTTCAAGGCACTGCTGATCTGTCGCTGGCGCTGTTGCACCTTTGCAAACTCGTCGCGCAGCGCGCTCCAGTCCTGCTGCGCGGCAAAAAAGCCCAGCCAGTCGAGCAGCAATTCAGTAATGGCGGGGGCGGCTGCGTCGCCCGGCAATGTAAATTCGATATGCAACAGCGCTTGCTCGGCGAACTGATACAGCGGTCTGGCGTGCAGCTGTTCAGCCAGGCCTCGCGCTCGCATTTCAGTAAGCAAACTGCCGGGCTTGTCCGCGTTCAGCCAGTGGCATAAAAAGGCCAACGCTTCTGTCGAAGACTGCGGCAGTGCTTCCAGAGCGAACAACAGATTCAGGCTGTTCGCGTTCACCTGTTGATAACTTGAATTGGCGTCTTCCATTAACAGGGCGGGCGCACTTTGCGGGACGTGTTCCGCAACTGGAATCGTGTCGCAGAAAACCATCGCCAGCCGTTTCAGCTCTTCGATGCTCTGTGGCCCTGCAAGGCTGAGAGTCATCTGCCCGGCCTGGTAGAACTGCTGATGGAATGCCTTCAGAGCGTGCTGAAACTCAGGTCGCTCAACTGGCAGACTGTCTCGGTTGCCCGCGTGGAATCCGCGCAGTGGATGGCTCGCCGACAGGCCATTGAACAGCGCCAGTTGCTGCTGCTCCCTGGCATCACCGGACCAGGCGACGAATTCCGCCTGCAGCACCTCTCGTTCCCTCTGCTGATCCTGAAGATTCATACGCGGATGAGCCAGCATGTCTGACAGGCGTTCCAACCCCCCGCTGAACGCGTGAGGCGATAACTCGAAAAAGAAGTCGGTGGTGCGTTCATTAGTCCGCGCGTTCACCTGCCCGCCATGCCGTTGCACGTAGGCCATCAGCGCTTGATCGGCGGGAAAACGTTCGGTGCCCAGAAACAGCAGATGCTCAAGAAAATGCGCCAGACCAGGCCATGCCAGCAGCACGTCATGACTGCCCGCCGCAACACGCAGCGCCGCCGCACAGCGCTTCAATTGCGGCGCATGACGCAGCGTCAGACGCAGGCCATTGGCCAGGGTTTCAGTGAAGAGGCTAGGGGCATTCAACGCAGGCATGAGCACTTCCAGAGCAGAGAAGCGCTAATGCTAGCGGATAACGATGGATCAGCGCTTGTTCAGCTCGCCATAAAGCTCAGGACGGCGATCCTGCAAATAACGATTGGCTGCGCGGGAATCGTCCATCAGCTGACGATCCAGCTCCCCGACAATCAGCGCTTCGTCCAGCCCGGCCAGGGCGATTTGACTGCCATCCGGTGCGGCGATGCTGCTTTGGCCGCAATACTGAATCTCGTCTTCATGCCCGCAGTAGTTGGCATAAGCCACGTAACACTGGTTTTCGAAAGCCCGAGAGCGCACGGTGACGTCAGCCACAAAGTCGTAAGGCACCATGTTCGCGGTCGGCACCACAATCAGCTCGGCTCCAGCCACTGCCAGCCGACGTGCGTTTTCCGGAAACTCCAGGTCGTAGCAAATCAGAAAGCCGATCTTCCAGCCGTTGAGATCGACCAAGGGCAAGTCAACACTGCCGGCGCTGAACATCGATCGATCCAGATCACCGAAAAGATGACTTTTGCGGTAATTGCACAGACGCTCGCCGTGGGCATCGATCAACTGCACCGAGTTGTAGATCTGTCCGTCTTCGGTTCGCTCGGGATAGCCATAGGCAATGGCCAGCCCGGCGGACCGGGCAATGCGGCCGATCTGTTGCGCCCATTCACCGTTGTAGACCTCCGCCAATACATTCACCGCATCGGAGCCAATGTTGTAGCCCGTCAGAAACATCTCCGGCAGTACCAACAGATCGGCGCCTTTGGCTTCCAGCGCAACCTGATGCAGGCGGTGCAGGTTGCCGGGCGGATCAAGGGGCAGCGGTGGGCATTGGTAAAGGGCTACGCGCATTTCAGATTCCTCTTACTCGGGCAGGGCGATCGGACCGATCTCGTTGAACACATCTCCTGGACCCGGGTTCTCGGCGTGAGTTTCACCGCCGAAGTGTTTCATGATCCCCCATACCGCATTGAGCGAGGTCTGCACTGCGCCTTCCACCCACGCCGGCGTCCACGAAACGTCGTCGCCAGCGATGAAAATCCCGCGCTGTTCGGCCGGCATGTCGTCCTGCATGAAGTGCGCATACATGCGTTGGTTGTAGCGGTAATGGCCGGGCAGGGCGCCTTTGAATGCGCCGAGGAAATGCGGGTCGGCTTCCCATGACACGGTAATCGGGTCGCCAATGATCCGCGCGGCAATGTCGACTTTCGGGTAGATCTTTTTCAGTGCGTCCAGCGCCAGTTTCACGCGTTTTTCCACCGGGTGCGGCAGCATTTTCAGCGCATCGCTCATCCACGAGTAGGACAGGCAGATCACTCCAGGCTTGTTGTCGCCGTTGTCGAACAGGTAAGTGCCGCGGGTCAAACGATCGGTAAGGGTCATGCTCATCAAATCGCGGCCGGTTTCCGGGTCCTTGTCCTTCCAGAATGGCCGGTCGACCATCACGAACGTTTTCGACGACTGCATGTAACGCGTGCGGTCGAGGGCCATCCACATCTTTTGCGAGAACAGGCTCTCGTCACATTCGATCTGGGTGGTCAGCAGCCAGCTCTGGCAGGTGGTCAGGACAGCTGCGTACTCGCGGGTGTCGCCATAGTTATCGGTAATCGTGAAACGACCGTCGGGTGCGTGGGCGATTTTTTTCACCCCGGAACGCGGCGCGCCGCGATGCAGCGAGCTGAGGCTGGTGCCTTCCGGCCAGTGCACGCAGCGTTCCGGTACATGACGCCAGATCCCCAGCGGCACTTGCTCGACGCCGCCGACTACCAAATGCTGGTGGTCGTCGCAGTTGGTCATGACCACGCGGAAGATTTCCAGCATCGAGTTAGGAAAGTCGGAGTCCCAGCCACCGGTGCCGAAACCGACCTGGCCAAACACTTCACGGTGATGGAACGAGAGCTTGGCGAAGGCTTTGGAGGTGGCGACAAAATCATAGAACGTGCGGTCATCCCACAACGGCACCAGGGTGTTCCACAACTCCTTAAGACGTGGCACGTCGCGGTCGCGGATCGCTTGCTGGATGTCGGAGAACTGCGAGCCGGCCTCAAGCGCATCCGCCCAAGCGTCAGCCACTTCCTGAAACAGGGCAGGAAGATCCGCCAGTTTTTGTGCGTAATGGGTTTTGCCTTCGATGTCGATGACGGTGCTGCCGGAAGCCGCTGTCAGCGGGTTCGGGAAAGGCTTGGTCTCGAGACCGAGTTTGTCCACGTAGTGATAGAACGCGGTGGATGAAACCGGAAAACGCATGCCGCCCAGTTCGGCAATGATGCCTTCGGCGCCATTGAACGCCTGTGAACGCAAGCGGCCACCCATCTTGGAAGCCTCGTAGACCACGGGTTTGAGGCCAATCTTCATCAGCTCGTAAGCGGCCACCAAACCGGCGATGCCGGCACCAACGATGGCCACTTCAGCGCCGTGATGGTGGGTCGGAATGCTGCCGATGCCGGCAGGGTGTTCGATCCACGTGTCGAAAGCGAACGGGAAGTCCGGGCCAAACACGGTGACCGGTTTTTTACCGTCTGCAGGATGGCGATTGTGCTTGTTCATGGCTGACCTTGCTGGCGACCGGACGCGGGGTGCGCGTCTGAGTATAGGAAAAGATGGCAGCCATTCTAGAGAGCGCAGAACACGTTAATAAGACGCAATGTGTCGTCGTTTTGCTAAATAAGCAACAGAAGTGACGATCGCAGACTGCACAATGATCAAAATGTGGGAGCGGGCTTGCTCGCGAATGCGTGATCGAATTTACAATAGTGCCGACTGACACGCCCTCTTCGCGAGCAAGCCCGCTCCCACAGAAGACCGTGTTTAAACGGGCTGCCCCCGATCAATCTTGCTGCTCAAGATGATCGAAGTCGTGGTCTTCTCCACCCCATCGACGCTGCCGATCTGGTCCAGCAGTTGATCCAGCTGCTCCGGCGAATCCGTGCGCAGCCACGCTACGTAATCAAATTCGCCACTGACCGCGCACAACTGCTGAACCTGAGCCATGGCGCTTAATCGCCGCAGCACTTCCTTGCCCGAGCGCGGCTGAACCGTGATCCCGACATACGCTTGCAACCCGCCATCCACCACTCGCTGGCCCAGACGCACGCCGTAGCCGGTGATGACCTTGGCCTTTTCCAGGCGGGCAAGGCGCGACGTGACGGTGGTGCGGGCGATGCCCAGTTGCCGCGCGAGCATGGCCACACTCTCGCGGGCGTTGATTTGCAGGGCGGCGATCAGTTGGCGATCGATTTCGTCGAGGACGGGCGGGCGCATGTCAGGCAAGTGTGTCTCCAGCGGCACATATCAATGGGTCAGCATGTTACAGGGACATTTAGGGTCGCGTTCGTTGGTCTAGCCTTTGACTGTTCATGCCATTCTTACCTGCGACAATTAGCCATAAGTCATCAGGGACCCAGGCTGCTACGTGAGGCGATGGATATGACCAACAAGATGCCATCCGCTGTGCGGGATCGCGCAGTGCAGATCGCGAACCATGAAATGGCCCACTACGTGGCGGCTCGCGCGCTGGGATTTGAAACGGGCGGCGTGAGCCTGACAGTTACCATGGACCTGAGGCACCGTGGCGGCGCGGCGATCACCCTGGCCCGACCCATTATGTCGATTGAGAACATGAAGGCTTATCTGGAGGCGCGAGTGATGGTCCTGTTCGCCGGCGTCATGGGACAAACGCTTTCGGCCAGAAGTGCGGTTGGTAAACGCGTCGACAAGGCGCAAGCGCTCGCCTTCCTGCGAGGAGAATTCGGCGCGGAAAAGGACTACGCAAAAATCAGAGAGCTTCTGCATCTGCTGCGCAATATCGAACATCCCGACACGGACGCTGCATCGTCCCGGCTGCTGACGGCGGAGCTCAAGGCGATCCATGATTCTCTCTGGCTGCGTACGCAAAATATCGTCGACAGACTGGCCGAGACGATCCTCGAGTCGGCATGCAGGCTGGTGGAAGGCATGACTTTGGTGGAGCAATGGGGCAGGGCGGGGGATACGTATGAAGGGGAGTTGACGCGAGAAGTGCTTGAGCGGTTGGAGTTAGTGCAGAGGATTCCGTTGTTGGCTCCAATGAATGCTACCAACGTCTGAAGCAGTCTTCAGACACGAAAAAGCCGCGCCTATAGCGCGGCTTTCTTGTTTGGTGGGCCCACACGGACTCGAACCGTGGACCAAAGGATTATGAGTCCTCTGCTCTAACCAACTGAGCTATAGGCCCTCAGTAGGCCGCGGATTATAGCGATGGTTTCTCGGCTGTGCTATCCGAAAAATCCATTACCTTTGTACGAAGAAACGTTGCTGCGAATTCTTCGGCGGGTAAGGGCACGCTGACGATGTAGCCTTGAATCTGTTCACAGCCCTGTGCGGCGAGGAATTGTTGCTGCGCCTGGGTTTCGACGCCCTCGGCGATCACGGTGAATTGCATGCTTCGGCCCAACGCGATAATCGCGCGGACGATCGCTGCATCGTGGGGATCGTCCGGTAATCCGCGGACGAAAGACTGATCTATCTTGAGGATGTCCAACGGCAGGCGTTTGAGGTAACTCAGGGACGAATACCCTGTGCCGAAGTCGTCGATGGCCAACTGCACGCCCAAGTGTTTGAGCTGATGCAGCACCGCCAGCGCTTCCTCGGCCTGGCTCATGATGAAGTTTTCCGTAATTTCCAGTTGCAACAAATCAGGTTGAAGGCCGTTGTCCTTGAGCAGTTGTTCGATTCGCCCCAACAGGTTTGGCTGACGTAACTGCGCGCCAGCGAGGTTGACCGACAGCGGTCCGAGGCTTTCGTAGCGTAAATTCCATTCGCACATCTGTCGGCATGCGGTCTCGAGAACCCAGTCGCCGATCTGCAGAATCATGCCGTTTTCTTCGGCCAGATGGATGAAGTGCTCGGGCGGTACGTCGCCGAAAGTCGGATGTCGCCAGCGGACCAAGGCCTCCGCACCCACCAGCCGATGGTCGATCAGGCTTATCTTCGGCTGATAGTGCAGCAATAATTCATTGCGCTCGATGGCCCGTCGCAGTTCATGTTCCAGCGCCACGCGTTCGCTGGCCTGGGCCGTGAGATCGCGCGTGTAGCTTTCGACACGGTTGCGGCCTTTGGCTTTGGAGCGATACATCGCCGCGTCGGCGTTCTTGACCAGCGTGGCGACATCGCAGCCGTCCTTGGGATACAGGCTGGTGCCGATGCTGGCGCTGATGAAAAACTCGTGCTCGCCGGCCTGGAAGGGGGCGCAGAAGCAATTGAGCAATTTGGTCGCGATGTGATCAGCATCGCTGGGTTGCTGCAAGCCGGGCAGGAGAATGATGAATTCATCGCCGCCCAACCGCGCAACCGTATCAATATCGCGCAATTGCTCCTTCAGGCGCACCGCGATGCCTTTGAGCAGCAGATCGCCGACCGGATGGCCGAGGCTATCGTTGATGTGTTTGAAGCGATCCAGGTCAAGGAACAGCACCGCGCCCTGTCCGCCGTTTTCCTGCTGATGATTCAGTGCGGTCTGCAGTCGGCTCTCGAACAGGGTGCGGTTTGGCAGCCCCGTCAGCGGGTCGTGATGCGCCTGGTAATCGAGTTTGGCCTGGGCATGCTTGAGGCTGGAAATATCCGCAAACACCGCGACAAAATGGGTAATGAATTTGTCGCGATTGCGCACCGCACTGATGGTCAGCCAGCTCGGGTAGAGTTCGCCGTTCTTGCGGCGGTTGGAGATTTCCCCCTGCCAATGGCCTTCGGCGGTCAGTTGGTGCCACATGGCTGCGTAGAAAGCGCTGTCATGTAAGCCTGAAGCGAGCAGGCGGGGCGTGTGCCCAAGCGCTTCGCTTTCGCTGTAACCGGTGATCTCGGTGAATGCACGGTTGACCGCGCTAATGTGCTGTTGAGTGTCGGTGATCAAAACACCCTCAGCGGTACTCTCGAACACGGTCGCGGCTTGTTGCAGTTTTTCCTGCATCAGGTGCCGCTCGGTGATGTCCCGTGCGATGGTCAGCATGCAGTTGTCGTCGCCAATCGGCAGCGGCCGGCTGGATACCTCGCAGAGACGAATCTGCCCGTCACTGCGGCGAATGTGGCAGCTGAAGTCGCGAACGAAGCCGTCCCGATGCAGCAGGTCTAACATCTGCTTGCGTTCGTTGAGGTTGACCCAGATCCCCAGTTCCAGCGTTGAGCGATCCACCGACATGGCGCTGTTGAACCCGGTGAGGCGGCTGAAACCTTCGTTCACTTCCAGCAGCAAACCGTCACTCTGTCGTGACAGCAGCAAACCATCGGGCGAGGCGTGAAAAGCCTTGGCGAATTTTTCCTCGGAGGTTTGCAGTTGCTGCTGGGTTTCCTTGAGCTGGCTGATGTCTCGCACCACCACGACCAGCGCAGGCGTTGTGTCGAGATCGAACGTTTCGGCTGAAATCAGACCGGTGAACAACTGGCCATTGTTGCGGCGAAAAGGCATCTCCAGGTTGCGAATGCTGCCGGCCTGCAAGCGCTGAAGCAGGCCCGGCCCGACTCCGGGTACGCCCCATATATTGAGATCCGTGGCGGTTTGACCAATGACTTCCTCAGCACTGAGACCGACCTGCTCTTCAAACGCTTTGTTGACTTCCATCAGGCAACCGTCGCTGAGCCGCGCAATCACCAGAATGTCCGGGCACTGCTGGAAGACCGAAGCAAATTTCTGCTCGGATAGCCGCAGTGCCTCTTCCGTGCGTTTGGCTTCGCTGATGTCGATCATCAGCCCGCGCATCACCGGCTCATGCCCATGCTCGATCAAGCTGACGATGTCACGCACCCACAGGCAACGGCCGTCCGCCGTGATCACGCGATAATCGAGAGAGTGGTCGCGACCGGCCAGCACTTCGCAATCACAGAAACTCTGCGCACGAGTGAGGTCAGCAGGGTGAATGATGTTGCGCCAGAAGCCGGGAATGAGCCAGTGAGACAGCGGGTAACCGAGCAATTCTTCAGCATGGGGCGAGACATAGCTGTAGGTGAAGTCGGTGATCCGCGCCTCCCAGGCAATCGCAGAAAGACTCTCCACCAAACCGCGATAGTGATATTCGCTGCTGCGAAGCTCCTGCTCCAGATCCACGCGCCGGGCGATTTCCGAACTCAACCGACGGTTGATGCGAATAACCACAGCCAGCATCGTGATCAGTATGAGCAGCCCGGGTACTCCGTAGACCAGCAAGTCTGACCAGAACGTTCGGTGGTCAAGGACGTTGCCTATCCAGTGTTCCTGAATGGTGCTGATTTCTGCGGGTGTCATGTCGGCCAGTACTTTGTCCAGAATGCCGACCAGTATCTTATTCTCCTGAGGCACAGCCATCGCCAGTTGATAGCGATAGGGTGTTTCGCCACTGACATACAAGCCGTCAAGCTTTAGCTGACGCAGGCTCCAGACACTTGAAGCGAGATCGCCAACCACCGCGTCCACTTCGTCAGTGGCCAGTGCCTGCAAAGCCGAGCTGACGTTGGGCATGGCTACCAGGTTCAAATCGGGGTGATGCGTGCGCAGCAATTCGTGGGGCGCGTAATTGTTCACGACAGCAATTTTGAGGCCGTATAGCTCTTCCAGTTTACGTGGCTGTGGGCCGCCGACATGGGCGAGGATGACGATCGGGAAATCCAGATAGGGCCGGGTAAATGACAGGAAGCTCTGGCGTTCGGGGGTCGACATGATGCCGGGCAACAGGTCGATCCTGCCTTCTTTGGCTTGTTGCAGCACGACCGTCCAGCTAACCGGCTCAATCGGTGTGAGCTTGATGGCCAGGCGTTGACGAATCTGATTGATGTAATCCGCCGCAAGGCCCTGGTAAAGACCCTGTTCATCGCGAAATTCGAAAGGTGGCCAGGATGCGTCAATACCCAGTCGTAAATCCGGGTGAGCTGCCAGCCAGCGACGTTCTTCGTCCGTCAGGGTCAGTGCGTTAGCCGTTGCGGTCCAGGTCATCATCGACAGCAAAAAAAGCACGGTCGGCACTCTGGGCATAACGGTCTCGTTACGGCATGGGGAATGGTTCGAGTGTAGTCGGGCAATCGGGCGGGGGGCGGAGCGGGAGGGAATTAATCTGCAAAAAGCAAAACCCCCGGCCTGGGCCGGGGGTTTTGTGATCACTCGTCGAGGAAGGAGCGCAGATGCTCGCTTCTCGTCGGGTGGCGCAGCTTGCGCAACGCCTTGGCTTCGATCTGACGAATCCGTTCACGGGTGACGTCGAACTGCTTACCAACCTCCTCAAGGGTGTGGTCGGTATTCATGTCGATCCCGAAACGCATGCGCAGTACCTTGGCTTCACGGGCAGTGAGGCCGGACAGTACTTCGCGAGTCGCTTCTTTAAGGCTCTCAACAGTGGCGACATCGATTGGCGACTGCATGGTCGAGTCTTCAATGAAGTCACCCAGATGGGAGTCTTCGTCATCACCGATCGGGGTTTCCATGGAGATCGGCTCTTTAGCGATCTTCAATACCTTGCGGATTTTGTCCTCAGGCATTTCCATGCGTTCGCCCAGCTCTTCCGGGGTCGGTTCGCGACCCATTTCCTGCAACATCTGCCGGGAAATACGGTTGAGCTTGTTGATCGTCTCGATCATGTGCACCGGAATACGGATGGTGCGGGCCTGGTCGGCGATCGAGCGAGTGATCGCCTGACGGATCCACCAGGTGGCATAAGTCGAGAATTTGTAGCCGCGGCGGTATTCAAACTTGTCTACCGCTTTCATCAGACCGATGTTGCCTTCCTGGATCAGATCGAGGAACTGCAAACCACGGTTGGTGTACTTCTTCGCGATCGAGATCACCAGACGCAAGTTCGCTTCAACCATCTCTTTCTTCGCGCGGCGGGCCTTGGCCTCACCGATCGACATACGACGGTTGATGTCCTTGATTTCGGCGATCGTCAAACCGGTTTCGGTTTCAAGCGCGGTCAGCTTCTGCTGGCAGCGAATGATGTCCGGCTGCAGGCGACCAATGGCTTCAGCGTATTTGCTTTTGCCTTTGGCCAGCGCATCGGTCCACGTAGTGTCGACTTCGTTGCCCGGGAACTGGCGCAGGAAATCGGCACGTGGCATGCGGGCATCACGAACACAAAGTTGCATGATCGCGCGCTCTTGCTGACGCAGACGATCCAGGGCACTGCGAACACGCTCGACCAGGCCTTCGAATTGCTTCGGTACCAGCTTGATCGGCATGAACAGCTCAGCCAGAAGCACCAGCTCGGCGATTGCCAGCTTGTTGCCACGACCGTGCTTTTTCAGCGCCTTGCGGGTGATTTCCATCTGGTCGGAGACAGCGCCAAAACGCTGTGCCGCGATGACGGGATCGGGTCCGCTTTCGACTTCGTCTTCTTCGTCGCCATCAGCTTCATCGTCGTCGGTGTCGTCATCCGCTTTCACGGCTTTCGGGTCGACGGGCGGTGGCACTTCTGCAGCAGGCGGCGCAATGCCATCGTCCGGGTCGATATAACCGCTCAGGACGTCGGACAGGCGGCCACCTTCGGTGGTGACTCGAGTGTATTCGGAGAGAATATGGTCAACCGTGCCAGGGAAGTGCGCAATTGCGCCCATCACTTCGCGGATGCCCTCTTCAATACGCTTGGCGATTTCAATTTCGCCTTCACGTGTGAGGAGCTCTACCGTACCCATTTCACGCATATACATGCGCACCGGGTCGGTGGTGCGACCAATGTCGGTCTCGACCGCTGCCAACGCTGCTGCTGCCTCTTCGGCCGCGGCTTCGTCGGTATCGGCGTCGGCCAGCATAAGGGAATCCTTATCTGGCGCAACCTCGAATACGTTGATCCCCATGTCGTTGATCATGCGGATGATGTCTTCCACCTGTTCCGGATCTGAAATATCCTCCGGCAGGTGGTCGTTGACCTCCGCGTAAGTCAGGTAACCCTGCTCACGACCAAGTGTGATCAACTCTTTGATACGAGACTGCTGTTGCGCTTTTCCGGACATAACACCCTATCCACTGAAGGTCTTGGCGGGCAAAAAACAAGCCGAGGATTATACCTGAGCTATGACCTCACGCGCCAGTTGAGGTCGGGTTTGATACAGCCATATTGCGTTTTAATAGGTCGCGCATCTGATTTGCGATCTGATTTGCTTCCTCTGCAGTCAATCCAGGCTGCCTGGCTTTTCTGATAAGTGCTTCCAGACTGTCCGTGTGTTGAGCCGCGGATAACCTAGTAATGGTGTCTAAAAACTGTTGTTCAAGGTTGTCGCCATCAATCAGCCATTCCTTTTCTGCCAATGCCCTGAGCAAACGCCCCTGTTCGGTCCCGTGCCAACGGGCCATCAGCTGAATTGAGTTTAGCTTAGGATTTTTTTGCACGGCCTCGATCAGGGCCACCAGTAACTGAGCGTAGGTATTGCTTTCATTAGCGAAATGGTTGGCGGTTTCTACCCTGCCTGCCAGATCGGGATGATGAATAAGGGTGCGCAACGCGATCAGCGTCGGGGCTTCCACGGCTATCGGTGTACGGGGTGCACGGGGCTGATCGCGATCACCGCCGCGTTTGCCGCTTTTATCCCAGGGTTTCTTGTCCCATTTCTTGCCGCCGGCACCGGGTTTTTTCGGCGTCCATTCCTGCTGCGGCGCGTACATGTCCTGCGCCTGCGGCTGATGGTAGTCGCTGTAATCCGGCATGGCGTCGTAATCGATGCCCGGATCGTAGGCGGGCGGGGCGTCTTGCGGCGCGCTCTGCACCAGTTGGCTAACGGCTTCGCCGCTCAGTCCGGTGATTTCCGTGAGGCGCTGGCGCATCAGGATCCGCAGGTTTGCACCCGGGACCTTGTCGATCAATGGCGCAGCAAGGGTGGCCATGTGGGCCTTGCCCTCTAGCGAGCGCGGGTCCGATTCTTCGGTCAGCTGCTGGAAGAAATAATCTGCCAACGGCTGCGCGTGCTGGTTGATTCGGGCGCGGAAGGCGTCGGTGCCCTCGGAGCGGACCAGGGTATCCGGGTCTTCGCCTTCGGGCAGAAACAGAAACCGCGCCCGTCGCCCGTCCTGCAGGCAGGGCAACGTCGCCTCCAGCGCCCGCCACGCAGCGTTCCGCCCGGCCTGATCGCCATCAAAGCAAAACAGCACGTTGGGCACGACGCGAAACAAACGCTTCAAATGCTCTTCGCTGGTGGCTGTGCCCAATGTAGCGACAGCATTGCGCAAGCCTTGCTGGGCGAGAGCGATCACATCCATGTAGCCTTCGACGACGATTATTTCGTCGAGATTGCGGTTGTTCTTGCGCGCTTCATAAAGGCCATAGAGTTCCTGGCCTTTATGAAATACCGGTGTTTCCGGCGAGTTCAGGTATTTCGGTTTGTCGTCACCCAGAACCCTGCCGCCAAACGCGATGATGCGCCCGCGGCTGTCGCGGATCGGGAACATCACGCGATCACGAAAGCGGTCGTATCGTTTGCCGGTTTCGGCGTTTTCGATCAGCAGACCGGCATCGACCATGGCTTTTTGTTGCAGGGTGTCGCTGCTCAGATGCTTGAACAGGTTGTCCCAGCCGGGCGGGGCGAAGCCGAGGCCGAAGTCGCGAGCAATCTCGCCGGTCAGCCCGCGGCCTTTCAGGTAATCCACCGCCGCTTTTCGCGAAGGATGAGATTTCAGCGCTTGCCGATAAAATTCGGCAGCAGCGGTGAGTAACGGGTAAAGCGGTGAATCGGTCGGCTGCCGCGGTTTATGCGGACGGCCGCTCTCTTCGCGGGGAATTTCCATGCCGGCGGCTTTGGCCAGTTCTTCAACAGCCTGGATGAAGTCCAGGTTGTCGTGGTCCATCATGAAACCGAGGGCATTTCCGCCGGCGCCGCAGCCAAAGCAATAATAGAACTGCTTGTCCGGGCTGACGCTGAAGGAGGGGGTCTTCTCTTTGTGAAACGGGCAGCAGGCAGTGTAGTTCTTGCCGGCTTTTTTCAGTTGCAGGCGCGAGCTGACCACATCGACGATGTCGGTGCGGTTCAGAAGGTCGTCAATGAAGCTCTGGGGAATTAGCCCGGCCATGGCGTTCTCGTCATCTGCGCTGTCAGGACCCGTAACGAATGGCGGCCGAACACGGGGCGGTTTTATAGGCGCGCAAAAAATGCGGCTCGACCAGTGTCGTCTGCGTTATCGCTGTCGGGAAGTGTATCTGCCGAAATCCACTGACGATAATACCTATCAGTCTTCGACTATTTGAAAGTGTGTCGCCGAATCCGCTGCGGCAGTCGCTGGCCTCGGATAGCTCATAAGCGGGCACGCAAGCAAGGTGCCTTGGGCTGATCGTCGTAAGAGGAATCAGTGGGTGTGCTCGTCAGTAGCCTTGGAAGGCTCGTCAGAAAAGACGTGCACCGCTGGCAAAAGAGCCAGGTCTGACGCTGTAAAACAGTATGTCTCGGTCGCGTGCGCGGCTTTGACGGTGAAGCATCAAGCGTTGTCCGCAAATGCCATTAGCCCGGCTGAGGGCCGGGCTTGGCAGAAGCTTGCTACGATCGGCTGTGTATTAGTACAGACGAACGGCGCGGCGCTGTTCGCGCTGAACTTTCTTGGCGTGACGCTTAACAGCGGCTGCTGCTTTGCGCTTACGCTCAGAAGTTGGCTTCTCATAAAATTCGCGGCTACGAACTTCAGCCAGTACACCGGCTTTTTCGCAGGAGCGCTTGAAACGACGCAGAGCTACGTCGAAGGGTTCGTTCTCTTTTACTTTGACGGCTGGCATCCAGAGCTACCTTCATTCATTACCGGGGTCAACATCCTCGCGGCAAAAGAGCACTTGAAGACGTCGGTTTTTAAGGGTTGCGGATGTTAACCCCTCATTGACCGGAATGCAAAGCCTCTGATCGAAAACCGCTAGTCGGCGCATCCCGTGGCGACTATTATGCGCGCCTTCGAATTCAGCCTAAACAGGGCGCAAACCCATGCTAGTACTGGGCTTAGAAACTTCCTGCGACGAAACCGGTGTCGCATTGTACGACAGTGAGCGCGGCTTGCTGGCCGACGCGCTGTTCAGCCAGATCGACCTGCATCGCGCCTATGGCGGGGTAGTGCCGGAGCTGGCTTCGCGCGATCACGTCAAACGCATGTTGCCCCTGATTCGTCAGGTGCTCGCCGAAGCTGGCTGCGTTGCTACCGAGATTGATGCCATTGCCTACACGGCGGGTCCGGGGCTTGTAGGCGCGCTGCTTGTTGGTGCCTCCTGCGCGCAGGCGCTGGCCTTCGCCTGGGGCATTCCGGCGCTCGGCGTGCATCACATGGAAGGCCATCTGCTGGCCCCGATGCTGGAGTCGCAGCCACCTGAATTCCCGTTCGTCGCTTTGTTGGTCTCGGGCGGTCATACGCAACTGGTTCAAGTCGACGGCATCGGCCAATACACGCTTTTAGGGGAAACCCTCGACGATGCGGCCGGTGAAGCGTTCGACAAGACCGCGAAGATGATGGGACTCAATTATCCCGGCGGGCCGGAAATTGCCCGTTTGGCGGCGCAGGGCGTTGAAGGGCGTTTCGTGTTCCCGCGTCCGATGTGCGATCGCCCTGGCTTGGCTTTCAGCTTCAGCGGCTTGAAAACCTTCGCTTTGAACACCTGGCATCAATGCGTGAGCGCCGGGGACGACAGTGAGCAAGCCCGTTGCGACATCTCGCTGGCGTTTCAACAGGCCGTGGTAGAGACTTTGACCATCAAGTGCAAGCGAGCCCTGAAGCAGGCTGGCATGAAGCGTCTGGTGATCGCTGGCGGCGTCAGTGCCAACAGGGCACTGCGCACTTCCCTGGAAAAAATGCTCGGTGACCTGCGCGGCGATGTGTTTTATGCCCGTCCGGAGTTCTGTACTGATAATGGTGCGATGATCGCCTTTGCCGGCTGCCAGCGTCTGCAAGCCGGGCAGCACGAAAGCCTCGCAATCAGCGTGCAGGCACGCTGGCCAATGGAGCAATTGTCGGCGCTGTAGAGTGGCGCTAATGTCCGGTATTAAAAATGCCGTTCGCGCCCGGCAAACAGGTCGCGTAGATTGCCGCGATGACGCCAGACGATCAGCCCTGTCAGTGCGCACATCGGCAGCAGGGCGGCTGGCTCCTGCCAAGCCAGCAGGGGCAGGATCAGCGGTGTGGCAATCAGCGCAGCGAGGGAGCTGGTTCGGGTCAGGTAGAACGTCAGCAGCCAGGCACAGACAGCCAACAGTGCAGCGGGCGGATACAAGCCCAGCAACACGCCGGCAGCGGTGGCTACACCCTTGCCTCCACGAAAGCGAAAGTACAGCGGGAACAGATGACCGATTACGGCGAAAACGCCAATCCAGGCCTGATTTTGCAGTGAAAGGCCGGCAACGTCTGCGATAAGAACCGGCACCAACCCCTTGCAGAGATCGCCGAGCAGGGTTAGAACAGCGAGTTTTCTGCCCGCCAGGCGTAACATATTGGTGGCGCCGGCGTTACCCGAGCCACCCATTCGCGGATCGGGATTTCCGGTCAGGCGGCTGAGCAAAATGGCAAAGGACAGCGAGCCGAGCAGGTAGGCGAGAGTCGCCAGTAACCAAAACATGCTAACTATTCCGGGCGGGGACGCCCTGATTCTAACGGCGCGATGCGCCCTTGTCGTGCAGCGGAGAAAAGTGCTTGGACAGAGTGTTTATCGAGGGCCTGGAAGTCGACACCGTGATCGGTGCCTATGACTGGGAGCGAGGCATCCGACAGTGCTTGCGTCTTGATCTGAGTTTCGCCTGGGATAATCGCCCGGCGGCTGCCGGAGATGACCTGACATTGGCGCTCGATTACGCGAGTGTTTCCTCGCGCATCCAGGCGTTTGCCGAACAGGCGCAATTCCAGTTGGTGGAAACGTTTGCCGAGCGTTTGGTTGAAGTGCTGATGAGCGAATTCCATATCACCTGGATGCGTTTGAAACTGACCAAGCCAGGCGCTGTTCCGGCAGCAACCGGTGGGGTCGGCGTGGAGATCGAGCGCGGATGTCGCTGACTCAGGTCTACCTCGGGCTCGGTAGCAATATCGAGCGTGAAATCCACTTGCAGGCCGGCCTTGAAGCGCTGGCAGGTTTTCTGGTGGATATCCGCTGCTCGGCGGTGTTCGAGAGTCAGCCAGTGGGGATCAAGAGCGGTCCCTTCATCAATTTTGTGGTGTCGGCTTACACTGATCTGCCACTGGTTGAACTGGATCGCCGGCTGAAGTTTATCGAGGCGGATAATGGTCGATACGCGCCCGACCGCAAGGGTTTGCCGCTCGATATCGATGTGTTGCTGTTTGGTGACCTGGTTGGCAATTTTGATGGATTGGTGCTGCCGCGCGCCGAGATTCTGAAGAATGCCTTTGTACTGTGGCCGTTGTCGCTGATTGCGCCGGACAGGGTGCATCCGGGCGTCGGCAAAACTTTTGCGATGTTGTGGAGCGAGGCGCAGATTGATCAGGTGCTGGCGCCGGTTGCATTTGAATGGCGCGGTCAGCAGTTGACACCCTCGAATTTGTTGTGAGGGAAACAATGCCTTCGTTGGATCGCCACCCGAAGCAAGGCTCGCTCCAAGGGGCAATCGTGCGAATTGCGGGAGCGAGCGGTTCGGCAGTCCGACTACCCGCCAGGCCTTTCAGGCAGTCGTCGCCTCTTTGTAAGCCGTCAGCGCCCGGAGCCGCTCGCGCTTGATCGCTTCGCCCAGCTCCGGCCCTTTGAAGCCCTTCTCCAGCAATGGTTGCACGGCAACACTGCGCGACGCAGTTGCTGCGCCGCGCAGATAATCCGCCTGCGGATAACTGCGCTGTTCCAGCCCTTTACGTCCGCGTGCGTCCATCTCGCAAGCAGCAATAAATTCCTCAAACCGCTGCGGTCGACGGTAAACATCAAAGTTCTGCAGCAACTCCAGCAAAGTAGAGGGTTTGAGCTCCAGCGCACGATGACCATGCGTGTGGTATTGCCCAACCAACAGTGCCAGCTCCTGGCAATCTTTGGGCGCCTTGAAGCGTTCATTGACTGCTTTGATCAACTTCAAGCCTTTGTGCTCATGGGCGATGTGCCGCGGCCATTGCGCTTCCGGCGTCAGGCCTTTCCCCAAATCATGCAGCAGGCATGCCCAGCGTACGGTCAGTGGCTGTTTGTGCAATGCCGATTGCTCCAGCACGCTTAGAGTGTGCACGCCGGTGTCGATTTCCGGGTGATGAACTTCAGGCTGGGGAACACCGAATAATGCCTCGATTTCAGGCATCAATACTTTCAGCGCGCCGCAACTGCGCAACACCTCGATAAAAACCTGCGGCTGATCTTCCAGCAGAGCGCGGGAAATTTCCTTCCAGCTGCGTTCTGCGGTCAGCGATTGCAATTCACCCGATTCACTCAGCTGTCGCATCAACTCAATGGTTTGAGGTGCGACAGTGAAACCCAGCGCGGCGTAACGGGCGGCGAAGCGAGCAACGCGCAGAACCCGCAAGGGATCTTCGGCGAACGCAGGTGATACGTGACGCAACAGGCGTGCTTCTAGATCTCGCTGGCCATGGTAGGGGTCAGTGATATTCTGCTGATCGTCTTCAGCCATCGCATTGATTGTCAGGTCACGACGAATCAGGTCTTCTTCGAGCGTCACTTCAGGACTTGCGTAAAAGGTAAAACCGCCGTAACCACGACCGCTTTTGCGTTCCGTGCGGGCGAGGGCGTATTCCTCACCGCTCTTGGGATGGAGAAAAACCGGAAAGTCAGCGCCCACCGGACGATAGCCCTTGGCGAGCATTTCTTCGGCAGTGGCGCCCACCACAACCCAGTCGATGTCGGTGACGGGTTTGCCCAGCAGGCGATCACGGACCGCTCCACCGACTTTATAAATCTGCATAAAAAACCTCCGTTAGCTCGACAGAATAACCGTTGCGTCGAACTTGCGGAGGCCAAAACAGGCTCAAAGGTGGATGACGGCCAGGTCCAACCGGCCGTAATCGCCCTCATGTTCGCTTCGCGGCGGCACATGCTGGGTTTTCATGACCTGATCGCCTTGCAAGGTTTCCAGATGAATATCGAAGCCCCACAGGCGGTGCAGGTGTTTGAGCACCTCATCGGTAGAGTCGCCCAGTGGTTTGCGGTCATGTTGCTGGTGACGCAGGGTCAACGAACGGTCGCCGCGTCGGTCGATGCTGTAAATCTGCACGTTGGGTTCACGATTACCCAGGTTGTACTGAGCAGCCAGGGTTTCACGAATAGTGCGATACCCCTCTTCGTCATGAATGGCCGGTACCAGCAGATCATCCTTCTGATCATCGTCGAGAATGCTGAACAGTTTAAGGTCGCGAATCACCTGTGGTGACAGGTACTGCAGGATAAAGCTCTCGTCCTTGAAGCTGCTCATGGCGAACTTGATGCTCGACAGCCAATCGCTGCCGGCCAGTTCCGGGAACCACCGGCGGTCTTCCTCGGTAGGGTGCTCGCACATGCGTCGAATGTCGCGGTAAATGGCGAAGCCCAGGGTGTACGGATTAATGCCGCTGTAATAGGGACTGTCAAAACCTGGCTGGTAAACCACGCTGGTATGAGAGGTGAGGAACTCCATCATAAAGCCATCAGTGACCAGGCCTTCGTCGTAGAGGTCGTTCATGAGCGTGTAATGCCAGAACGTCGCCCAGCCCTCGTTCATCACCTGAGTCTGACGCTGCGGGTAGAAATACTGTGCGATCTTGCGCACGATCCGCACTATTTCGCGCTGCCAGGGCTCCAGCAGCGGCGCGTGTTTTTCGATGAAATAAAGGATGTTTTCTTGAGGCTCTGCGGGGAAGCGCGCATTGTCCTTGTCGCTGTACTTGTCTGCCCCCTTGGGAATCGTGCGCCACAGGTCGTTGATCTGTTTTTGCAGATGTTCTTCGCGGTCTTTCTGCCGGCGGCGCTCTTCTTCTGCCGAAATAGGATAAGGGCGTTTGTAGCGGTCAACGCCGTAGTTCATCAGCGCATGGCACGAGTCGAGCAGGTCCTCGACCGCGTCGATGCCGTGGCGCTCTTCGCACTGCATGATGTACTGCTTGGCAAACACCAAGTAATCAATGATTGAACTGGCATCGGTCCAGGTGCGGAAAAGGTAGTTGCCCTTGAAAAAGCTGTTATGCCCATAGCAGGCATGAGCCACCACCAGCGCCTGCATGCAGATAGTATTTTCTTCCATCAGGTACGCAATGCACGGATCCGAGTTGATCACGATCTCGTAAGCCAGGCCCATCTGCCCCCGGCTGTAGGATTTCTCGGTACTGAGGAAATGTTTGCCATAGGACCAATGGTGGTAGCCCAGCGGCATGCCGACGGAAGCATAGGCATCCATCATTTGCTCGGCAGTGATCACTTCGATCTGGTTCGGATAGGTATCGAGCGCGTAGCGAGCGGCGATACGACTGATTTCGCGGTCGTAGGCCTGGATCAGCTCGAACGTCCACTCGGAGCCGGTGGAGATAGGTTGGCGCTTCTGCTCTTTGGCGGTCATGTCACTAACCTGCGCTGGAAGAGTTCACGGAAGACCGGGTAGATATCCCCGGCCGAGACCAGTTGTTGCTGGGCAAAAGTGTCGGAGAAGGCATCGGCGATGCGTTCATATTCGAACCACAGCGCTTGGTGTTCACGCGGGGTGATCTCGACGTAAGTGTAGTACTGCACAAACGGCATGATCTGGTTGATCAGGATGTCGCGGCAAATAGGCGAGTCATCGTTCCAGTTGTCGCCGTCCGACGCTTGCGCAGCGTAGATGTTCCACTCGTTACTCGGGTAACGCTCGGCCATGATCTCCTGCATCAGTTTCAGGGCGCTGGAAACGATGGTGCCGCCGGTTTCACGGGAATAGAAAAACTCTTCCTCGTCTACTTCGCGCGCGCTGGTGTGGTGGCGAATGAAGACGACATCAATCTTGTCGTAGTTACGCTTGAGGAACAGGTACAAGAGGATGAAAAAGCGCTTGGCGATGTCTTTGGTCGCCTGAGTCATGGAACCGGAAACGTCCATCAGGCAGAACATCACCGCTTTTGAGCTTGGATTAGGCTGTTTGATCAGCAGGTTGTACTTGAGGTCGAAAGTGTCGAGAAACGGCACGCGATGAATACGCGCACTGAGTTTTTCGATTTCAGCCTCGATTTCCTGGATGTCCCCGAAATTATCAGGTTCCTCACGTTTGAGCCGCAGTAATTCTTCCTTGGCTTCACGCAGTTTTGCGCGACTGCTGCCAGACAGAGCGATCCGCCGCGCATGGGCCGAGCGCAAGGTTCGGATGATGTTGATGCGCGACGGGTTACCTTCGTTGCTGATGCCTGCGCGCACGGTCTTGAATGTATCGGTACCGGTCAGGTTACGTTTGACCAGATTGGGCAACTCCAGGTCCTCGAACATGAATTCGAGAAATTCTTCCTGAGTGATCTGGAAGACGAATTCGTCCATCCCTTCACCAGAATTGCCGGCCTTGCCCGGGCCTCTCCCTCCGCCACCGCCTTGGGGGCGGGCAATGTGCTCGCCACTGGTGAACTCCTTGTTGCCGGGGTGAACGACCGTTTGCTTGCCGCCACGGCCGTGGTGAAGCACCGGCTCGTCGATATCACGACCGGGAATGCTGATTTGTTCACCATGCTCCATGTCGGTAATGGAGCGCCGGCTGACCGCCTCTTCGACAGCCTTCTTGATGTGGTCACGATAGCGCCGCAAAAATCGCTGACGGTTCACCGTGCTCTTGTTCTTGCCGTTCAGTCGTCGGTCGATCACATAGCTCATAGGGGGCCCTCCGGGCAGCTTCAAGTTGTGAGCTGCAAGCTGCAAGTGAAAGCAATCACCCGGATCTTGGGCTTACGCGCTTTTTCCTTGCAGCTTGTGGCTTGGGGCTTGCAGCTGCCTCACTGCGACTTACGGACCCGTAGGTACCATTCGGAAAGTAGCCGAACCTGTTTGTCGGTATAGCCGCGCTCCACCATCCGTGTGACGAAGTCGTTGTGCTTCTGCTGATCCTCCTTGCTGGCCTTGGCGTTGAAGCTGATGACTGGGAGGAGGTCCTCGGTGTTGGAGAACATTTTCTTCTCGATGACCACCCGCAGTTTTTCATAGCTGAGCCAGGTCGGGTTCTTGCCGTTGTTGTTGGCCCGGGCGCGCAGGACAAAGTTGACGATCTCGTTGCGGAAATCCTTCGGATTGCTGATGCCGGCCGGTTTCTCGATTTTCTCCAGTTCCTCGTTGAGCGCGACGCGATTGAGGATTTCGCCGGTTTCCGGGTCACGGTATTCCTGATCCTGAATCCAGAAGTCGGCGTACAGCACGTAGCGATCGAAAATGTTCTGACCGTACTCGCTGTACGACTCGAGGTAAGCGGTCTGGATTTCCTTGCCGATGAATTCGATATACCGCGGTGCCAGATACTCCTTCAGGAAACGCAGGTAACGTTCACGGGTTTCAGCCTGGAACTGTTCCTGTTCGATCTGTTGTTCCAGCACGTAGAGCAGATGTACCGGGTTGGCGGCAATTTCGTGCGGATCGAAGTTGAACACCTTGGACAGGATCTTGAAGGCGAAGCGAGTCGACAGGCCGTTCATGCCTTCGTCGACGCCGGCGTTGTCGCGGTATTCCTGAATCGACTTGGCCTTTGGATCGGTGTCCTTGAGGTTCTCGCCGTCATACACCCGCATCTTCGAGTAGATATTAGAGTTTTCCGGCTCCTTGAGACGCGATAGCACGGTGAACTGGGCGAGCATCTTCAGGGTGTCAGGCGCGCAGTGAGCTTTGGCCAGCGAACTGTTGAAGAGCAGCTTGTCGTAGATCTTCACTTCGTCGCTGACCCGCAGGCAGTACGGCACTTTGACGATGTAGATCCGGTCGATGAAGGCTTCGTTGTTCTTATTGTTACGGAAGGTGTGCCATTCCGATTCGTTGGAGTGGGCCAGCAGAATCCCGGTGAACGGAATCGCGCCGAGACCTTCGGTACTGTTGTAGTTGCCTTCCTGAGTGGCGGTCAGCAATGGGTGCAGCACCTTGATCGGCGCCTTGAACATTTCGACGAATTCCATCAGGCCTTGGTTGGCCCGGCACAGCGCTCCGGAGTAGCTATAAGCGTCGGCGTCGTTTTGCGGATATTCCTCGAGTTTGCGGATGTCGACCTTGCCCACCAGTGCCGAGATGTCCTGGTTGTTTTCGTCGCCCGGTTCGGTTTTAGCGACTGCGATCTGGTTGAGGATCGACGGATAGAGCTTCACCACGCGGAACTGGCTGATGTCGCCACCGAACTCGGCGAGGCGCTTGGTAGCCCATGGCGACATGATGGTATTGAGATAACGCCGTGGAATGCCGAAGTCTTCTTCGAGGATCGCGCCATCTTCAGTGGCGTTGAACAGACCCAAGGGTGACTCGAACACGGGCGAGCCCTTGATCGCATAAAAAGGCACTTTTTCGATCAGCTGTTTCAGTTTCTCGGCCAGCGACGATTTACCACCACCGACGGGGCCGAGCAGATAGAGGATTTGTTTCTTCTCTTCCAGGCCCTGTGCGGCATGGCGGAAGTACGACACGATCTGGTCGATGCATTCTTCCATCCCGTGGAAGTCCTCAAACGCCGGATAGCGACGGATTACCTTGTTGGAGAAGATTCGCGACAGCCTCGAGTTGGTCGAGGTGTCCAGCAGCTCCGGTTCCCCGATGGCCAGCAGCAGACGCTCGGCGGCGGAAACGTAGGCGCTGCGGTCCTGCTTGCACAGCTCAAGATACTCTTGCAGAGAGAGTTCTTCCTGGCGTGTGGACTCGAAGCGTTGTTGGAAGTGGCTAAAGATACTCATGACGTCACCTCGCTCGATACGTGGAGCCGACGCCGGATCACTCAGTCGATGCTGGCAGCAACCGAACAGGCAGTCGCTGTTTACCCCCCAGAACTCTTTCGACGCACAATGCCGAAAGCTACTCCCGATGACCCGCGCGCCGGTGTACCGGCTCTCCCCTGTTTTGGATGGCCTGCGCTTAAGGATAGTTGGGAATTCAGGAGGTAAAGGCGAGATACGTAATTAGTTGTGGCAGACCGTTCGTCTGCCACCGCCCAAGCCCGCGGAGGCCGGGGCTTGAGCGCTGTAAAAAAATCATTCGGGGGTGCCTTGCGCGGTTTCAGCAGGATAAGTCGTGCGCCACAGCTCGAAGCCGCCGTCCATGCTGTAGACGTCGGAAAAGCCCTGGCTGATGAGGTAAGCGGCGGCGCCCTGGCTGGAATTACCGTGGTAGCAGACTACTACGGTCGGCGCGTCCAGGTCAGCGCCCTGAATGAAAGCGTGCAGGGAGTGGTTATCCAGATGCTTCGAACCGCTGATATGCAACGCGGCGAACGTCGCTGGATCGCGTACGTCGACGACCACGGCACCTTGTTCACGCAGGGCTTGAGCCTGCTCTGGGGGGATACGTTTGAATTCGCTCATGGCGGCTCCTGTAGCTCGGCTGAAAGCGCAGTCTAGCGCCCAGCGCTGGCTGGCGTTTGTTCGGATGGGGCGGGGGTGCCTGGCGTCTGCGCGTTACCGTGTTCGTCGCATTTGCAAGGGAGGCGCTCGCCGGTGTCGACATTCATCAGGGTCAACGATCCGCCCCAGACGCACCCGGTGTCGAGGGCAAAAACGTTCGGCTCGTTACACTGACCTTCCAGCGCAGCCCAATGACCGAAAATGATCTTCGTATCCCTGGTCTTGCGCTCCTTGTGCTGGAACCAGGGTTTGTAGCCATGTGGGGCCGACTCGAGACCTTCCTTGCTCTTGAGATCCAGTTTGCCCTCGGCCGTACAGAAACGCATGCGGGTGAAATAATTGGTGATTACCCGCAGGCGCGTCACGCCTTTGAGGTCGCTGTCCCATTTTAACGGCTCATTGCCGTACATGCCGTCCAGGTAAGGGGTGAAACGGTTGTCGTCGCGCAGGGCCTCTTCAACTTCCGCGGCGCATTTCAAGGCTTTGCGCAGAGACCACTGTGGCGGTATGCCGGCATGCACCAAGGCGATATTGCGCGCCTCGTCGTAATGCATGAGCTTTTGCTGACGCACCCATTCCAGCAGCTCCGCGCAATCAGGTGCCTGGAGAATCTCGCGAAGCGTGTCGGCTTTTTTCAAGCGTTCGATGTTGTGACCGGCGGCCAGCAAGTGCAGGTCATGGTTGCCGAGCACGCACACCAGCGATTCGCGGATGTTATAGAGGAAGCGCAGAGTGTCCAGCGACTGCGGACCGCGATTGACCAGGTCGCCGACCAGCCACAGTTTGTCCCGGGCAGGGTCGAAGGCAACTTGCTTCAGCAGGCACTTCAGGGGTTCAAGACACCCCTGCAGGTCGCCAACGGCATACGTTGCCATCAGTGCAGGGCTCCGGGTACCGCCAGTCGGAAGGGAGCAATGATGGCATCGAAATGTTTGCCATCGTCAGCAAGCATCTCGTAGGTGCCCTGCATGGTGCCGACTTTAGAAGTCATGACCGTGCCGCTGCTGTAGGTGTGGCTTTTGCCTGGGTCGATCAATGGTTGCTGACCAACCACACCCGCGCCGCGAACCTCCTCGACATGTCCGTCACCGTCGGTGATCACCCAGTGCCGTGTCAGCAGCTTGGCTGGTACAAGGCCGTTGTTGACCACGGTGATGGTATAGGCGAACGCAAAGCGTTCCTGATCGGGTTGTGATTGTTCTGCCAGATAGCGGGTGACGACGCTGACGTCGACCTGGTAACGAGGATCGGACATGCAAAAGGCCTTAAAAACGAAGCGGAACGCGGGCGTAGCTGATGGATTCAGTCTAGGCCAAGTATCGGGTAGTAAACCAGACTGACGTCCTACCCGATAGCGTTCATCACCAGTCAATCGGCGACCGGTTTGACCTGTTCGCTGAGCTTGTCGGCCAGTCGCACGAAGGCGGCCAGATCAAGTTGCTCGGGGCGCAGGCTGCCATCGACGCCGGCGGCTTCAATCTCATCATTGCTGAGCAGCAATTTGAGTGTGTTGCGCAAGGTCTTGCGGCGCTGATTGAAGGCTTCGCGCACGACCCGCTCCAACAGTTTGTGATCTTTGGCCGGGTGTGGCAGTACGTCGTGGGGTACCAGGCGCACGATGGCCGAATCGACCTTTGGCGGTGGATTGAATGCGCCCGGACCGACGTTGAACAGATGCTCGACCCGACAATGGTACTGAACCATGATCGACAAACGGCCCCAGTCCCCACCGCCAGGACCCGCCGCCAGACGCTCGACCACTTCCTTTTGCAGCATGAAGTGCATGTCGCGAATGATCGCCGCATTGTTCAGCAGGTGAAAAATCAGCGGCGTAGAAATGTTGTACGGCAAGTTGCCGACGACACGCAGACTGTTCGGTGCAGCATTGAGGCTATTGAAGTCGAACTTCAATGCGTCGCCTTGATGCAGGTTGAAATTGCTCTTGTCGGCAAACTGCTGGTTGAGGATCGGGATCAGGTCCTTGTCCAGCTCGACGACATCCAGCTGCCCGCCGCTGTTGAGCAGGCCCTGAGTCAGCGCACCTTGGCCCGGTCCGATTTCCAGCAGGCGATCTTCGGGTTTGGCGCGGATGGCGCGCAGGATGCGGTCGATAACACCGGCATCATGCAGAAAGTTCTGGCCAAAGCGCTTGCGCGCCTTGTGTTGGTAATGCTCGGTCATAAACGGGTCTCGGCCATCTGGTAGGCGGTTTCCAGGGCGACTTGCAGGCTGCCGGTGTCGATCTTGCCGCTGCCGGCCAGGTCCAGGGCTGTGCCGTGGTCGACCGAAGTGCGGATGATCGGCAAACCGAGCGTCACGTTGACGGCCGCGCCGAAGCCTTTGTACTTCAGCACAGGCAAGCCCTGGTCGTGGTACATCGCCAGCACCGCGTCGCAGTGCTCCAGATATTTGGGGGTAAACAGAGTGTCGGCGGGCAGGGGACCGCGAAGGTCCATGCCTTCAGCGCGCAGGCGCTCCAAGGTGGGTTCGATGATGTCGATTTCTTCATGGCCCAAGTGGCCGCCTTCACCAGCGTGCGGGTTGAGTCCACAGACCAGAATGCGCGGCCGGGCGATGCCGAATTTTTCTTGCAGGTCGCTGTGCAGGATTCGCGTGACACGCTCCAGCCGCTCCGGCGTGATCGCATCGGCAATCTCGCGCAGGGGCAGGTGGGTGGTAACCAACGCCACACGTAATCCGTGCGTCGCCAGCATCATCACCACTTGTGCGGTGTGGGTCAGCTCGGCGAGAAATTCCGTGTGGCCGGAAAAAGCGATACCCGATTCGTTGATCACACCCTTGTGTACCGGAGCCGTAATCATGCCGTCAAAAGCTCCGTCCATGCAGCCTTGGCCCGCTCGGGTCAGGGTTTCCAGAACGAAAGCGGAGTTGGCTTTATCGAGTCGACCAGCATGAACCGGAGCGCCGAGCGGTGTATCCCAGACGTACAGGCTGTTGGCCGGCGCGGGAACGTCGGGCCAGGCATCTGGCATGACCGGCAACAAATCGACCACCACACCCAGCTGCGCGGCCCGCTCAAGGAGCAGATCGCGGCTGGTAATGGCAATCAGGGGATGGGGCTGGATGTGCGAGGCGAGCAGCAGGCACAGGTCAGGACCTATGCCGGCCGGTTCACCGGGTGTCAGCGCGAAACGTTTCGGTTTCACTGCGCTGCCTGGTCTGCACCAGGGAGTTTGATCTCTACGTACGCTTCGTCACGGATCTGACGCAGCCAGCTCTGCAACTCTTCGTCGTACTTGCGATTCCGCAATACAGTCATGGCTTGCTGCTCGCGGGCCTGACTGGTGCTGTCTGTAGCGCGGCGGCCGAGGACTTCCAGGACGTGCCAGCCGTATTGGGTCTGGAATGGCTTGGACAGCTGGCCTTGCGGGGTATTAGCCATCACTTCGCGGAATTCCGGCACCAGCGCATTCGGGTCGATCCAGTTGAGGTCGCCACCGTTGAGGGCCGAACCCGGATCTTCCGAGAAGCTTTTCGCCAATTCGCCGAAATCTTCGCCCGACTCGATGCGGTCGTAGAGTTTATCAGCCAAGCGCTTGGTTTCGGCTTCGCTACGGATCTCGCTTGGCTTGATCAGGATGTGGCGCACGTGCACTTCATCGCGCACCTGGGTTTCGCCGCCACGCTTGTCAAGGATCTTCAGAATAATGAAGCCCCCCGGCGTGCGCGTTGGCTGAGTCACATCGCCGACGGCCATGGTGCTGAGCAGACGATCGAACGGAGGTGGCAATTGACCGGCTTTACGCCAGCCCATATCGCCGCCTTCCAGCGCAGTTTCACTGGCAGACCTGGCAATGGCCAGTTGACCGAAGTCAGCGCCTTGCTTGAGCTGCTGGTAAACCGCGTCAGCCTGTTTGGCAGCAGTCTGAATCGCTTCGGAGTTGGCGCTTTCCGGCGTAGGAATCAGGATGTTGGCCAGACGGAACTCTTCCGACAGCTGCATTTTGCCAAGGTCGGAAGCCAGGAAGTTCTTCACTTCCTGCTCGGATACCTGGATACGCTCGGCCACACGACGCTGACGCACACGGCTGATGATCATTTCACGACGGATCTGATCGCGAGCGTCGTCGTAAGACAAGCCGTCGCGAGCCAGGGCTGAGCGGAACTGTTCAATCGACATGTTATTGCGCTGGGCAATGGTGCCGACGGCCTGGTTCAGTTCTTCATCGGTAATGCGGATGCCGGAGCGTTCGCCGATCTGCAGTTGCAGGTTTTCGACGATCAGGCGTTCCAGCACTTGCTGGTCCAGCACGCCTGGTGGCGGAGCCGCAGCGCCGCGCTTGGCGATGGTTTGCTGAACTTCATGAACACGCTGGTCCAGTTGGCTCTGCATGACCACGTCGTTATCGACGATGGCCACCACTTTGTCGATGGACTGTACTGCGGCATTTGCCGCAGTACCCAGGAACAACGCGCCCAGCATCAGCGGGCGCAGACAATCAGAAAGCTTGGTCTTCACGTTCACGATAACCTTGGATGCCTTTGTCGAGGAAGCTCTCTACCTTGGCGCCGGTGAGGCCGCCGAGACCTTTCAGGACGATTTGAAGGAAGACGCCATGGTCGCCTTTCTCATTTTCCGGAGCGTCTTGACTGGTTTCGTCATAGTCGACCCAGTAACGGTTGATCACGCGCAACTTCCAGCAGCAGTTGTCGTACTCGAAGCCACCGAAGGCTTCCAGCGTACGATTGCGGTTGTAGTCGTACTGCCAGCGGCTGATGACGTTCCATTGCGGCACCACCGGCCAGATGACCGAGAAGTCATGCTGCTGGATCTTGTAGTAGTCCTTCACGTAACCCGGAGTACCCGGAGTGCCGTAATCACCGCCGCCCACCGACCAACGACCGGTGTTCTGGTCATAACGGACCTGGTCATTGCGATAGCGATAGCCGGCGTTGATGACCTTGTTCGGGTTGTCTTCAGGCTGGTAGTGGAACATCGCGCTACCCGAGCGAGGGCTGCGGCTGTCCGGATCCCAGTTGTAATCGGCAGTGGTACGCCAATCACGGTTCCAGCGGTATTCATACTCGAGTGCGTACGGCGAGACACTGGATTGCGCATCTTCGCGAGTGTCTGCGTCGATACCTGGCAATTGAACCCTGCGATCCTTGAAATAGAAGGCCTGGCCGACGCTGATGCGTTGACGTTCGAAGCCGTTGTCTTCGATCCAGCGGTTGGTCACGCCCAGCGATAATTTGTTCTCGTCGCCGACGCGGTCGGAGCCGGAGAAGCGATTGTCACGGAACAGCGACGAGTAGTTGAACGTGGACTCGCCGGTGTCGAACACAGGAATATCGGTCTGATCTTTCTCCGGTACATAGAGGTAGAACAGGCGAGGTTCCAGAGTCTGGCGGTAGTTCTTGCCAAACCAGGTGGTGTTGCGATCGAAGTACAGCCCGCTGTCAATGCTCGCAATCGGCACGCCACGGTTCTGGTTACTCTTGAAGTCTTCACCTGGGAGCAGGGTGGTTTGCCCACGCTGATCAAGATCAAGGTCGTATTGCGTGTATTGATACTTGAGCGAAGGCTTCAGGAAACCATAAGTCCATTCCATTGGCAGGCTGACACCTGGTTTCAGGTTCAAGCGAGTACCGTTAGAACGAGCCAGGCCGGCCACGTTGGTGTCCAGACGCGGCGACAGGTTGCCGTCTTCGTCAGAGAATTGACCCGTTTTCAGATCACGATCAAAGCGCACTGCTTCGGTTTCGTAATCGAAATCCAGGCCTTCCGGATGGTACGGCAGCTGACCATTGAAGGTGATCTGCGGCAAGCGGTCATACGGCGTGATGTCAGAAACGGTGGCCAGTTGATACGCCTGCGCATTGATCCGCGCGACATAGCTGTCGCCACGGTAGCTGACAGAACCCTGCTGATTGACGTAATCCTCGCTTTTGACACCGATCTGATCGGTCTGCAGATCCTGGAAGTAATACGGATCGCTGATCTTGGTGTAGTCAACTTCGGTGAGCACGCGGGAGTCGAGACCGCCCTTGTGCTGCCAGTTGTACATGTAGCGGGTTTTTTCGTAATCGGTCTGGTCGCTACGATCAGTGTTGTCGTCATTGAGATACGACGCACCGAACTGACCTTCGCTGGACTTGGTCAGATAACGGAACTCGCCTTCCAGCAACATGCCACGCTTGCTCATGTAACGCGGGTACAACGTGGCATCGTAGTTAGGCGCCAGGTTGAAGTAATACGGCGTGACGAGCAGGAAGCCAGTATCGGTGCCTGTGCCGATGGTCGGCGGCAGGAAACCGGACTGACGTCGATCGTCGATCGGGAAGTAGATATACGGCGTGTACAGCACCGGAATGTCCTTGACCCGCAGCGTCACGTTGGTCGCGGTACCGAAACCGGTGGCCGGGTTCAAGGTGATGTTGTTGCCCTTGAGCTGCCAGGCGTTGCTGTTCGGTTCGCACGTGGTGTACGTACCATCCTTGAGGCGAATGATCGCGTTCTCGGCACGTTTGGCGTACAGCGCACTACCGCGAATACGCGATTTGTGCATCACGTATTCAGCGTTGTCGATCTTGGCTTCACCGGTGTCGAGCTGCACGTCGGCATGGTCGCCGACGATCAGTGCGCCGTTGTCGCGAATGCGCACGTTGCCGCTCAGTTCGCCACGGCTTTCAGCCTGATAGAGGTTCGCTTCGTCGGCTTCGGCCTGCATGCTGCCCTGACGCAAGACGACGTCACCGGCCAGTGTGGCGACCTGCTCATCCTGCTTGTAGCGGGAGGCTTTGGCGCCTACGAAGGTTGGCGCATCACTTTTATCCGTCTTGTCATTCATGCCAGGACGGATTGGTTCGATATAGGAACCAGAGCAGTAAGGACCGGTTTCGGCCAATTGCGCTGCAGTGAGCTTCTCGCGTGGAACCCAGTCGAGGTGACTGTAGTCTGCGCTACGGGACGTCAGGCCGCGGCCGTTAGCCTCGGTGACCAGCACAGTTTTGTCGCCGGTGTCTTGACTGGAGCTGCCGTCGGCCGGAGTCTCGCCGCTCGTGCTCACAGCGCTGCCGTCATGGACGGGACGCGGTGGCAGCGCAGCGGCTGGAGATTTCGGCGCACAGTCCCAGGCACCCGAAGCAGAGACTGAGCAGTCATACTGTTCCGCGGCGACCACGAACGAAGTGGCTAGAGGTTGCAGGGCCAGCAGACTGCCGGTAACCAACAACGGAAATTTTTTACGAAACGCGGGGGATTTCAATGCCATCTTATTAGTCCGGGCTTCCTGCGTGCCATCTGCCCGCGGTGTGGGCCGCACGCCTCTCGATGGTCTGAAAAAGATGCTGGATAATAAAGCATGACCCGCTTGACGGCTAGCGCCGTCGGAGACCCTTGTAATGCCTGACCAAGATGTCCGTTTGCAACACCTGAAAGTTTGGCTCGACGAGCAGTTGGCAATCCTCTTTGCAGAACACGATTGGGGGGCTGTACCCCCAGCCACGTTGACTGCGGCCAGTAGTGACGCGAGTTTTCGACGCTATTTTCGCTGGGAAGGCGAGGGCCGCAGCTTCGTGGTGATGGATGCTCCACCGCCCCAGGAAAACTGCAAACCGTTCGTGGATATTGCTTTTTTGCTGGCGAAATCCGGAATAAATGTTCCAAAAATTTACGCCGAAGACCTCGAACGCGGATTTCTCTTGCTCAATGACTTGGGCAACAAGACTTATCTGGACGTGATCGACAGCGAAAATGCCGACGATTTGTTCCACGATGCCTTGCAGGCGCTATTGGCTTTCCAGCAGTTGCCGATGGTTGCGCCATTACCCGGTTATGACGTTGCTTTGCTGCGCCGCGAACTGGAGTTGTTCCCCGAGTGGTACGTGAAGCGCGAGCTGGGCGTTGAATTTGACGCTGCGCAGCAGTCTCTCTGGCAACGGGCCAGCGACCTGTTGATCGACAGTGCCCTGGCCCAGCCCAAGGTGCTGGTCCATCGTGACTACATGCCGCGCAACCTGATGCTCAGCGAGCCGAACCCCGGCGTGCTGGATTTCCAGGACGCGGTGTACGGCCCGGTGACCTACGACGTGACGTGCCTGTTCAAAGACGCGTTTCTCAGCTGGCCCGAGGAACGTGTGCTTGGCTGGCTGGAAAATTACTGGCAGCAAGCCGGCGCCCTCGGTATCCCGGTTCAGCCGGACCTGCAGGATTTCCTCCGTGCGAGCGATCTGATGGGGGTACAGCGTCACCTGAAAGTCATCGGCATTTTCGCGCGCATCTGTCACCGCGATGGCAAGCCCCGTTATCTGGCCGACGTGCCGCGGTTCTTTGCTTATATAGAGGCGGTGGTGGATCGTCGTCCGGAGCTGGCCGAACTGGCTGAGTTGCTGGAAAGCCTGCGCGCCGGAGTTCAAGCATGAAGGCAATGATTCTGGCTGCAGGCAAAGGCGAGCGCATGCGCCCGTTGACGCTGACCACGCCAAAGCCTCTCGTGCGCGCGGGCGGGGTGCCGTTGATCGAGTACCACCTCAAAGCCCTCGCGGCGGCCGGCTTTACGCAGATCGTGATCAACCACGCCTGGCTCGGTCAGCAGATCGAAGACTATCTGGGTGACGGTTCGCAGTACGGTGTGCGGATCGAGTATTCGCCGGAAGGGGAGCCACTGGAGACCGGTGGCGGTATTTTTCGCGCATTGCCTTTGCTGGGCGATGACGCGTTCCTGGTGGTCAACGGTGACATCTGGACCGATTACGACTTCAGCGTGCTGCATCAGCCTATCGACGGGCTGGCCCATCTGGTGCTGGTCGCTAACCCGGCGCATCACCCGGCGGGCGATTTCACCCTGGTCGATGGGCAGGTGCGCGACGCTGAGCCGTCAGCACCCACCCTCACGTACAGCGGCATCGCTGTATTGCACCCGCAGCTGTTCGACGGTTGCACCGCCGGTGCCTTCAAGCTGGCGCCATTACTGCGCACTGCCATGGCCGAAGGCCAGGTCACCGGTGAACGGTTGCACGGGCATTGGGTCGATGTCGGCACCCACGAACGTCTCGCAGAAGTTGAAACCTTGATAGAAGCGAGTCGCTGAGATGCTGTGGCCAGGGACTCTGATTGGAGCCGGAGTGGGGTATGTCATCGCCAGCATTCCGGGGGCCATGCTTGGCGCTTTGTTGGGACAGGCGCTGGACCGGCGCCTGCAACTGCAAAGTTGGGGGCATTTGCGTGAGAGGCTCGGCGGTCGGCCGATGCTGCGCAATGATGAACTGCTGTTCGTGCTGCTGGGACGATTGGCCAAGTGCGATGGGCGCGTGTCGGACGGGCACATCCAGCAGGCGCGTCAGGAGATGCGGTCTCTGGAGATGAGCGAGTCGGCGCAACGCCGCGCGATCACGGCGTTCAATCGTGGCAAGACCGGGCACGATCGTTTGAGCGGGTATTTGCGTCGCATGAGAGCCCAGCCGCATGCCGCCGAGGGCGTATTGCGCGCTTGCTGGCGGATGGTCTGGGCGGATGGTCGCGCCGGTGTCGGTGAGGTTGAGCTGGTGCGCCAATGGGGCAAGTGGCTGGGCTGGACACGGCAGCAGGTGCAGGCGCTGGCGGAGGACTATGAGCCGCACAAGCGTGCGCTGGTGACGAGCGCCGTGACCTATCAGGATGCCATGCGTTTGCTCGGCGTCACCCCCACCACGGAGCCGGCGCAGATCAAGCGAGCCTATCGGCGTTTGCTCAGTCGTCATCATCCAGACAAGATCGCCGGCAGCGGTGCGACGGCGAAGCAGGTGCGTGAGGCGACGGACAAGACGCGCGAGTTGCACACGGCTTATACGTTGATTCGCGAGCGGCGGGATTTTCGCTAGAGATGCACGATTGCGGCAGGTCGACGCCGCGATCGCTAGCAGGCTAGCTCCCACATGGATTCGCGTTCGACACAACATCGAAGCGCGCTGACAACTCTGTGGGAGCTAGCCTGCTAGCGCTGACGGTGGCTCAGCCAACCATCATGTTTGATGTGTTTCCGTTAGCGCTGGCAGGCTCGTTTATCAATTCGCCGGCGGCTTCGGGTTCAACCAGCCACGCACCCGACGAACCAGTTGCTCCTGTTCAGCCTTGGCATCTCCCGGCAACGCTTTGAGCGAAACCTGGCTGTAAGCGACGGCCTTAAGGCGTTTGCTCGCTTGCAGTCGCTCCAGCGCCAGGTTGCGATCCAGCGGTTTGTCCTTGTAGAAAATATCCACAGTCGGCAGCTTCAGGGTCGGCGTCAGGTCCACCAGAGGAGGTTTCGCCGCTGTCGGTGTCTGCGCTGCGATCATGGCAAACTTCTCAACCTGCGGCGGTTGTCTTTCATTCAGAAACCGCGCCGCCCAGTAAGCGCCGGTACCGTGGCCCAGCAGCACAATGCTGCGAACACTTTGTTGTTCTGCGTAGGCAATCGCTGCGTCGATGCGTGCAAAGATTCTCTCGGCATCGGCTTTCGATTGATCCTCACCGGTTTCAGCTACGGACTTGTCGACGATTTCCGCCTCGCCACCGGCTGCCTGTTCGATCGGCGCCGCAGTCGTCGAGTCCTTGCTGCCAACGTCGGGGGCCTTGATCGTTGCCGGTACCTCTACCACGCGCGGGGCAATGACATCGCTTTGCATGTCGGGCAGGGTGATACTCAGGCTGCTCCATTTGGCGTCGGGCAACTGACGCCGCATTGGGCCGATGGTTTGCGGCCAGTCTGCCGTTTCGCCAGCACCCGGGACGATGATGACCGCGCCTTTGGGTTCGGCAGTATTTGCCGGTTTCCACAAGGCCAGAAAAGTGTCGTTGCCAGCTTGTAGCTGTTGTTGTTCCTGAGCGGGAAGTTTTCGCTCAAGCGCTGCCGCTTCTTCCTGACTACGTTCCGGCAACGGCTGACGCTCAAGTGGTTTTTCGCCGACGGATTCTTCCGCAGCGGCCGGCGCTGTTTCAGCGGCGGCAACGGAAAACGCGCAGGGCAGGAGCAACGACAGGCACAATGCTGGCAGCGCCAGGCGGTAGACAAGGGGCATCGGATTTTCCAGGCCAGAATTTATTCCGGCAGCCTAATAGGTTGGTCAGTGTTTGTCAGTGTATGAGACTTCGATGATGCGTTTTCGCTGCCTGTGGGTTATCGGCTGTTTGTTGTTCCCCTTGACGGGGTGGACGGCGCCCGCGCCACCGTTACATGTCGCACAATTGTCGGCGAGCCAGCACGAATGGCTGGCGCAGCGCGACCAATTGCGCGTCGGCGTTGTACTGCAAGCGCCCTACGCACAATACGATCGTCGCCTGCAGCGACTGTCCGGGGTCAATGTCGAGCTGATGAAATGGCTGGCCAGGGCACTCAAGGTCGAGCTGAGCTGGCGTAATTTCCCCGACCTTGCGCAATTGGAAGCAGCGGCTCGCGATGGCGAGATCGACCTCGCGCCCGGCTTGACCCAAACCCCCGCAGGACTGCGCCTGTGGCAATTTTCCGATCCGTACATGCGCGTGCCGCAGCTGCTGGTCAGCGATCAAAAGGGCAGCGGCGCGGTCGAGCTGGAAAAACTTGACAGCCAGACCCGCGTTGCCGTGCGCATGCCTGGTGTCACCGCCGATTACCTGCGCAGCAACTATCCGCAACTGAATCTGCAAGGCGTGCCCGTCGAGCGTCAGGCCTTGCAGTTATTGTTGAGTCAGCAGGCCAGCTACGCAGTGGTCGACGAAGCGCAGTTGGGGCGCCTTACGGTCGAACCGGAGTTCGCCGCACTGGTGGTGGTGGGTGACATCGGTCTGCCGCAGCTGTTGCGCGTAGCGACGCGCCGGGACTGGCCGGAACTGGCCGCTATTGTTGAAAGCGCGCTGCGGGCCATTCCAGCCAAAGACCTGGAACAATTGCACAATCAGTGGCTGAAACCTCAATACCCGCGGCTGACAGACTCGCCGGGTTTCTGGCAAAACCTGTGTCTGCTGTTGGCAGTGTTGATGTTGAGCAGCATGGCGATCGTGTCCTGGCAGCGCCGTCAGCAACACAGTCTGGAGCAACGACTGCTGACGGCGCGCGCAGACATTGCCTTGCGCGCCGCCAGCGAGGAAGCGTTGCGACTTACCCAGTTTTCCATCGATCAAAGCACTGTCGGCATTCTCTGGGTCAACTGGGACAGCCATGTGCGCTATGCCAATCGCGCCGCCGAAACGATGCTGGGTTATCCGCCCGGTGGCGTCATCGACCGGCCGCTGATCGATTTCGAGCCCGGCCTGCACATGGACCGCTGGCTCAACCTGTGGAAACGCGCGCGGGCCAGCGAAGAAGGCCCGCCAAGTTTCGAAACCAATTGCCTGCGCGCCGACGGCAGCGTTTTGCCAACAGATGTTTCGCTGAGCTTTTTGCGCTTCCGCGAGGGCGAATACCTGGTGGTTTACCTCAACGACGTCACCGAGCGCCGACGCGCACTGGCGGCTTTGCAGGAGAGCGAAGCGCGGCTGCAAGGCATTGCCGCCAATGTCCCGGGCCTGGTCTTTCGCCTCGAGCGCGCGCCGGTGACAGGTCAGATCGATTTTGCCTACATCAGTGAGGGCAGCGAGAGTCTGGTGGGCTACTCGCCGGCCACCCTGGCCCATCGCGACACAGGCCTGCGCAGCCTGGTGCACCCGGACGACAAGGTGAGTTATCACCAGACGCAGGACCACGCGCTGGATACCGACAGTGACTGGTCGTGGCAAGGTCGCATCCTCACGCGTCAGGGCGAACAACGCTGGGCCGAGATTAAAGCGATCACCCGCCGCCTTGAAGACGGCGCCTATGTCTGGGACGGCATTGTCTGGGACATCAGCGAAAGCAAACGTATAGAACTGGAGCTGGCCAGCTCCCGCGAGCAATTGCGTGAGCTGTCGGCGCACCTGGAAAGCGTGCGCGAGGAAGAAAAGGCGCGTATCGCCCGCGAAGTGCATGACGAATTGGGACAGATGTTGACGGTGTTGAAGCTGGAAACGTCCATGTGTGAACTGGCCTACGCACAACTCGATCCAGGTCTGAACGAACGCTTGAACAGTATGAAGCGCCTGATCGCTCAACTGTTTCAGCTGGTGCGCGATGTCGCCACTGCACTGCGCCCGCCGATCCTTGATGCGGGGATCGCCTCGGCCATCGAATGGCAGGCCCGTCGATTCGAGGCGCGCACTCAGATCCCATGCCTGGTGCAAGTGCCGGAGAATTTGCCGGTGCTTAGCGATGCCAAGGCAGTGGGCTTGTTCCGTATCCTTCAGGAAGCGCTGACCAATGTCATGCGCCATGCCCAGGCGCATACTGTCGAACTGACTTTGACGCTGGAAGGCGAAGAGTTGTGCCTGACAGTGAGTGATGATGGCGTAGGATTTGTGCCCGCCGTCGGCAGGCCGGCATCCTTCGGGGTTGTGGGCATGCGTGAACGGGTGTTGATCATGGGCGGGCGGTTGTGGCTGGAGAGTGAACCGGGTGAGGGCACGACGTTGAGCGTGCGGGTGCCGGTGGACCGCTGAACGATCGCAGCCTTCGGCAGCTCCTACGCTGAGCGCGTACCCCGTAGGAGCTGCCGAAGGCTGCGATCCTTACCGGCAATCAACCCATTTAGAGGAGAGGCAAGTGATCCGTGTACTGGTAGCCGAAGATCACACCATCGTTCGCGAAGGCATCAAGCAATTGATCGGCCTCGCCAAGGATTTGCTGGTAGTGGGGGAGGCGAGCAATGGCGAGCAACTGCTCGAGACCTTGCGGCATGTTCCCTGCGAAGTGGTGTTGCTGGACATTTCGATGCCCGGAGTAAATGGCCTGGAAGCGATCCCGCGCATTCGCGCGTTGAACAATCCGCCGGCGATTCTGGTGCTGTCGATGCACGACGAAGCGCAAATGGCCGCCAGGGCGTTGAAAGTCGGTGCAGCGGGCTATGCGACCAAGGACAGCGATCCGGCGTTGTTGCTGACGGCAATTCGCAAGGTTGCGGCGGGCGGGCGCTACATTGACCCGGACCTGGCGGACCGCATGGTCTTCGAAGTCGGTCTGACCGATTCGCGACCCTTGCATTCTTTGTTGTCGGAACGCGAATTCTCGGTGTTCGAACGTCTGGCCCAGGGCGCTAACGTCAACGATATCGCCCAGCAACTGGCGCTGAGCAGCAAGACCATCAGCACCCACAAGGCGCGGCTGATGCAAAAGCTCAACATCACCTCGCTGGCTGAGCTGGTGAAATATGCGATGGAGCACAAACTGCTCTGAGCCGCGCCGCCTTGCTTATGTGGGCTAGCCTGCTGGCGATTACGGAATGTCCGTCACTGCAATGTTGGCTGACTGATTGCAATCGCTAGCAGGCTAGCTCCCACAGGTTCAGTGTTGGCATATCCATTTGCGACACTCCGTAAACCTGCTTTTGCCTCTACTTGCCGCTTGCGGCTTGAAACTTGACGCTGCGTTTGCCAAAACGCGCCATCTCTGTAGGGCAATCCCTACCCCCAACCTTCCATCCGGCTGAGGCGATTCTCTCCTGCGCCCCGATTTGCGTGCTCTGCGGCGTCCACTAGGCTTAATCCACAGCAGTCATCAATAACAAAGGTGTGGGTATGAGCCAGGTCGATTCAAGCGCAGGGGCCAGTGACGTTCTGGTCAGCTTTCGTGGAGTGCAAAAAAGCTACGACGGCGAGAACCTGATCGTCAAAGACCTCAACCTGGACATTCGCAAAGGTGAGTTTCTGACCTTGCTCGGGCCGTCCGGCTCCGGCAAGACCACTAGCCTGATGATGCTCGCCGGTTTCGAAACCCCCACCGCCGGCGAGATTCTGCTGGCCGGGCGCTCCATCAACAATGTGCCGCCACACAAGCGTGACATCGGCATGGTGTTCCAGAACTACGCGTTGTTCCCTCACATGACGGTCGCCGAGAACCTGGCCTTCCCACTGAGCGTGCGCGGCTTGAACAAGAGCGATGTCAGCGACAAGGTGAAAAAGGTCCTGAGCATGGTTCAGCTCGATACCTTTGCCCAGCGTTATCCGGCGCAATTGTCCGGCGGTCAGCAACAGCGCGTGGCCCTGGCCCGTGCGTTGGTGTTCGAACCGCAACTGGTACTGATGGATGAACCGCTCGGTGCACTCGACAAACAACTGCGCGAACACATGCAGATGGAAATCAAACACCTGCACCAGCGTCTTGGCGTGACAGTGGTCTACGTGACGCACGATCAGGGTGAAGCCTTGACCATGTCTGACCGCGTCGCCGTATTTCATCAAGGTGAAATCCAGCAGATCGCTCCGCCGCGCAGCCTTTACGAAGAACCGAAAAACACCTTCGTTGCCAACTTCATCGGCGAGAACAACCGCCTCAACGGCCGCTTGCATAGCCACACGGGCGATCGTTGTGTGGTCGAGCTCGCGCGCGGTGAAAAGGTAGAAGCGCTGGCCGTCAACGTCGGCAGGACCGGCGAGCCCGTCACGCTGTCGATTCGCCCGGAGCGCATCAGCCTCAACGGCTTGAGCGAATCTTGCGTCAACCGCTTCTCAGGGAGGGTGGCGGAATTCATCTATCTGGGCGATCACGTCCGGGTTCGCCTGGAAGTCTGCGGCAAGACCGACTTCTTTGTGAAACAACCGATTGCCGAGCTCGACCCCGGGCTGGCCGTCGGCGACGTGGTACCGCTTGGCTGGCAAGTCGAACACGTTCGCGCGCTCGATCCGCTTTTAGAGGCGAATTGATCGCCCCCTGCTACACCAACCCTGCACGTGGAGAGAACAATAAATGTTGAGATCCCTGAAATTCACCGCCCTGGTTGTCGGCATGATCGGCGCGGCACACGCAATGGCGGCGGGCCCGGACCTGACCGTGGTGTCCTTCGGCGGGGCGAACAAGGCCGCGCAGGTCAAAGCCTTCTACGCACCGTGGGAGGCGGCGGGCAACGGCAAGATCGTCGCCGGCGAATACAACGGTGAGATGGCCAAGGTCAAAGCCATGGTCGACACCAAGAGCGTGTCCTGGGACCTGGTGGAAGTTGAATCGCCGGAACTGTCCCGTGGCTGCGATGAAGACATGTTCGAGCAACTCGACCCGGCGCTGTTCGGCAAGGCTGAAGACTACGTCAAGGGCGCAATTCAGCCGTGCGGCGTGGGCTTCTTCGTGTGGTCGACCGTGCTGGCCTACAACGCCGACAAACTGAAGACGGCTCCGACCAGTTGGGTGGATTTCTGGGACACCAAGCAATTCCCGGGTAAACGCGGCCTGCGTAAAGGCGCCAAGTACACCCTGGAATTCGCTTTGATGGCCGACGGCGTGGCGCCGAAAGACGTCTACAAAGTGTTGGCCGGCAAAGACGGGCAGGATCGCGCGTTCAAGAAACTCGATGAACTCAAACCAAGCATTCAATGGTGGGAAGCCGGCGCGCAACCGCCGCAGTACCTCGCCTCCGGTGACGTGGTCATGAGCTCGGCCTACAACGGCCGGATCGCTGCCGTGCAGAAAGAAAGCAACCTGAAAGTGGTGTGGAACGGCGGCATCTACGACTTCGACGCGTGGGCGATTCCTCGTGGCCTGGACCCTAAGCGCGCAGAAGCGGCGAAGAAATTCATCGCCTTCTCGGTGCAGCCGCAGCAGCAGAAGACCTATTCGGAAAACATCGCCTACGGCCCGGCCAACACCCAGGCAGTACCGCTGCTGAACAAGGATGTCCTGAAAGACATGCCGACCACTCCGGAAAACATCGCCAATCAGGTGCAGATCGACGTCAGTTTCTGGGCTGACAACGGCGAGCAACTGGAGCAGCGCTTCAATTCCTGGGCTGCGAAATAATCACAACCCACTGTGGGAGCGAGCCTGCTCGCGAAGAGGGCATAACATTCAACATTTATGTTGATTGATCCACCGCTTTCGCGAGCAGGCTCGCTCCCACAGGTTGCGGTGTTTCAACACAACAGAGGCGGTACGCCGCCTCTGTAATGATCAAAGATTTCCGGAGTACGCCATGGCCACCGCCATTCCCGTGAACGCGGGCACAGACCCCACCTTGAAGCAGCGGCTCAAGCATGCCGAGCGGATCAACCGCTGGAAGGCCCAGGCCTTGATTGCGCCGCTGGTGATTTTCCTGCTGCTGGTGTTCCTGGTGCCGATCGTGGCTCTACTCTACAAAAGCGTCGGTAACCCGGAAGTGGTCGGCGGCATGCCGCGCACCGTGGCGGCCATCGCCAGTTGGGACGGCCGTGGTCTGCCCGCAGAGCCGGTCTACAAAGCGGCCAGCGAAGACCTCGCCGAGGCGCGCAAAAATCAGACCCTGGGCGATCTGTCCAAGCGTCTGAACATGGAACTGGCCGGCTATCGCAGCCTGCTGACCAAAACCGCCAGGGCGCTACCATTCGCCAGCGAACCTTCCTCCTATAAAGAAGCACTGGAAGGTCTCGACGAGCGTTGGGGCGACCCGGCCTACTGGCAAGCGGTGCGCCGCAACACCAGCAGCATCACCCCGTATTATTTGCTGGCGTCGGTCGATCACCGTATCGACGACCTCGGCGAAGTCGCACCGGCCACGCCCGATCAGGCGATCTACCTGGACATCTTCGCGCGCACGTTCTGGATGGGTTTCGTCATCACCGTAATCTGTCTGGTGCTGGCATATCCGTTGGCGTACTTGCTGGCCAACCTGCCGTCGCGGCAAAGCAACCTGCTGATGATTCTGGTCCTGCTGCCGTTCTGGACCTCGATTCTGGTGCGCGTCGCCGCGTGGATCGTTTTGCTGCAGTCGGGTGGCCTGATCAACAGCGGCCTGATGGCATTGGGCATCATCGATAAGCCACTGGAGCTGGTGTTCAACCGCACCGGGGTCTACATCTCGATGGTGCACATCCTGCTGCCTTTCATGATTCTGCCGATCTACAGCGTGATGAAAGGCATCTCGCCGACTTACATGCGCGCGGCGATTTCCCTTGGCTGCCACCCATTCGCCAGTTTCTGGCGGGTGTACTTCCCGCAGACGTACGCCGGAGTCGGCGCCGGTTGCCTGTTGGTCTTCATCCTCGCCATCGGCTACTACATCACCCCGGCATTGCTGGGCAGCCCGAACGATCAGATGGTCAGCTACTTCGTCGCCTTCTATACCAACACCAGCATCAACTGGGGCATGGCGACCGCGCTCGGTGGGTTGTTGCTGTTGGCGACCGTGGTGCTTTATCTGATCTACAGCTGGCTGGTGGGCGCCGGTCGTCTGCGCCTGAGCTAAGGGAGAATCGAAATGCTGAATCCTTATATGTCGCCCATCGAACGGGTGTGGTTCTACAGCTTGCGGATTCTCTGCGGCTTGATTTTGTTGTTCCTGATTCTGCCGGTGCTGGTGATCATCCCGCTTTCGTTCAACTCCGGCAGTTTCCTGGTGTACCCGCTGCAAGGATTTTCGCTGCAGTGGTATCACGACTTCTTCGCCTCGGCAGAGTGGATGCGTGCGCTGAAGAACAGCATCATCGTCGCCCCGGCGGCGACGGTGCTGGCGATGATCTTCGGCACCTTGGCAGCGATTGGGCTGACGCGCGGCGACTTCCCGGGCAAGGCACTGGTGATGGCGCTGGTGATTTCGCCGATGGTGGTGCCGGTGGTGATCATCGGTGTGGCGAGCTATCTGTTCTTTGCACCACTGGGTCTGGGCAACAGTTTCTTCTCGCTGATCGTGGTGCATGCTGTGCTCGGTGTGCCATTTGTGATTATCACGGTGTCGGCGACGTTGCAGGGGTTTAACCATAACCTGGTACGGGCGGCGGCCAGTCTCGGTGCTTCGCCGTTGACAGCGTTCCGCCGCGTGACCTTGCCGCTGATCGCACCGGGCGTTATCTCGGGGGCGCTGTTCGCCTTCGCGACGTCGTTCGATGAAGTGGTGGTGACGTTGTTCCTCGCCGGTCCCGAGCAAGCGACGTTGCCGCGGCAGATGTTCAGCGGTATTCGCGAAAACCTGAGTCCGACCATTGCAGCGGCGGCAACGCTGTTGATTGCATTTTCGGTGATCCTGCTACTGATCCTGGAATGGCTGCGCGGTCGCAGCGAAAAACTGCGCACTGCGCAGGTCTGAAGCTATTACTCGATCCATTGTGGGAGCGGGCTTGCTCGCGAAGGCGATTTCACATCCAACATTGATGTTGACTGTCACACCGCTTTCGCGAGCAAGCCCGCTCCCACAGGGGTTGGGCGTTGGCTCCGAACAGTCATTCACCCCCTGAATAGCAGACAACCCGAAATCCCCAGCTACTATTGTGCCCAGCTCCCCTGCCTATAAGAGGCTGCGCACCATGAGTCTTTCCTCTTTCAAAATCGCTCACAAACTGATCACCGGCGCCGCTGCCATCGAGCAACTCGCCGCTGAACTCACTCGCCTCGATGTCGACAACCCGCTGATCGTTACCGACGCCGCACTGGTCAAATCAGGCACGGTCGAGCTGGCGCTGGCGCAGTTGGGCGGGCGCAGCTATGAGATATTCGACCGCGTCCTGCCCGACCCGGAAATCGCCATTGTCGAAGATTGCATGCGTGCCTACCGCGACGGCGGGCATGACGGGTTGATCGGGCTCGGGGGTGGCAGTGCGATCGACATTGCCAAAAGTGTCGCTGCCTACGCCGGCTACCACGGCGCGCTGGAGGACTTGTTCGGCGTCGACCAGGTGCCGCGCAAAGGACCGCCGCTGATCGCCATCCCGACCACCGCCGGCACTGGTTCGGAAGTTACCAACGTGGCGATCCTCTCCGACAAGGTCGCGCAGTTGAAAAAGGGCATCGTCAGCGACTACCTGTTGCCGGACGTTGCACTGGTCAGCCCGCAAATGACCCTGACCTGCCCACGCAGTGTCACCGCGGCGAGTGGCGTCGACGCGTTGGTGCACGCCATCGAATCGTATCTGTCGGTCAACGCCTCGCCGATCACTGACGCGCTGGCCATCGGCGCCATCAAGCTGATCGCCAAGGCGCTGCCCAAGGCCTATGCCAATCCTTCCCACCTGCAGGCGCGCGAAGACATGGCCACCGCAAGCCTCATGGCCGGCATGGCGTTCGGCAATGCCGGGGTCGGCGCGGTGCATGCGTTGGCGTATCCATTGGGCGGGCGCTTCAACATTGCCCACGGCGTCAGCAATGCGTTATTGCTGCCCTACGTGATGACCTGGAACAAAATGGCCTGCGTCGAGCGCATGCAGGACATTGCCGAAGCAATGGGCGTGAAGACCGCGCACTTGAGCGCCAACGAAGCGGCCGACAAAGCCGTCGAAGCGATGACCGCCCTCTGCTCCGCCGTAGAAATTCCTGTCGGCCTGCGCAGCTTCAACGTACCAGAAGAAGCGATCCCGGCCATGGCGGCAGAGGCGGCGGGGATCGAACGTCTGATGCGCAACAACCCACGCAAATTGAGCGCGGCCGATATCGAGAAGATCTACCGGGCTGCCTACTAGTCGGACCCAATCATCGCAGTCACGGTGCGCGCGCCAAAGCATGAGGTATACAATGCGCGCCATCGTGATTCTGTCCAAAAAAGGTGCGTCATGCAGCCCTTCGTCATTGCTCCGTCGATTCTCTCCGCCGACTTCGCCCGCCTGGGTGAAGAAGTGGACAACGTCCTGGCCGCTGGCGCCGACTTCGTGCACTTCGATGTCATGGACAACCATTACGTCCCGAACCTGACCATCGGCCCGATGGTCTGTGCGGCGCTGCGCAAGTATGGCGTCACCGCGCCCATCGACGCCCATCTGATGGTCAGCCCGGTCGACCGCATCGTCGGCGACTTCATCGAAGCCGGCGCGACCTACATCACCTTCCACCCGGAAGCCACGCAGCACGTCGACCGTTCCCTGCAATTGATCCGCGAAGGCGGCTGCAAATCCGGCCTGGTGTTCAACCCGGCGACCCCGCTGGATGTGCTCAAGTATGTGATGGACAAGGTCGACATGATCCTGCTCATGAGCGTCAACCCGGGCTTCGGCGGACAAAAATTCATCCCTGGCACCCTCGACAAGCTGCGCGAAGCTCGGGCCTTGATCGATGCGTCCGGGCGTGACATTCGCCTGGAAATCGACGGCGGCGTGAACGTGAACAACATTCGTGAAATCGCCGCTGCCGGCGCCGACACCTTTGTCGCCGGCTCGGCGATCTTCAATGCGCCGAACTACCAGGAAGTGATCGATAAGATGCGCTCCGAACTGGCGCTCACCCGCCCATGAGTGGCTTTGAGCAGCTGTTCCCGGGGCGTTTGCCGCGGCTGGTGATGTTCGATCTGGATGGCACACTGATCGATTCGGTCCCGGACCTCGCCGCGGCTGTGGATAACATGCTGCTCAAACTCGGGCGTGCGCCCGCCGGTCTCGAATCAGTCCGCGAGTGGGTCGGCAACGGCGCACCGGTCCTGGTTCGTCGGGCACTGGCAGGTGGAATCGAGCATTCCACGGTCGACGACGTTGAAGCTGAGGTCGCGCTGGATATTTTCATGGAGGCTTACAGCGAAAATCACAACCTGACCGTCGTTTACCCCGGCGTGCGCGACACCCTGAAGTGGCTGAGCAAGCAGGGCGTCGAAATGGCGCTGATCACCAACAAACCGGAACGCTTCGTCGCGCCGTTGCTGGACCAGATGAAGATCGGCCGTTACTTCAAATGGATTATCGGCGGCGATACTCTGCCGCAGAAAAAGCCTGACCCTGCGGCACTGTTTTTTGTGATGAAAATGGCCAATATTCCCGCCTCGCAATCCTTGTTCGTCGGGGACTCGCGCAGCGATGTGCTGGCGGCGAAAGCGGCGGGGGTCAAATGCGTGGCCCTCAGTTATGGCTACAACCATGGCCGGCCAATCGCCGAAGAATCACCGGCGCTGGTGATCGACGATTTGCGCAAATTAATTCCCGGTTGCCTGGATCTGGCCTCTGGGATAACGTTGCCCGACGCTGCTCAACCCTATTCTGGAAACGCCATCGTGGTGGTCACTCGCAAACTCTGGATGAAAGTCATCAAGGCCCTGGCCCGCTGGCGTTGGCGCGCCTGACTTGATCCTGGCCGGTATCCCGGCGCATTTGCATACCTGACCGTTACAACCTCAAGCCACGAGGCTACCCCATGATCCGCGAAGAATTCCTGCGTTTGGCCGCTGCCGGCTACAACCGCGTCCCGCTTGCCTGTGAAACCCTGGCCGACTTCGACACACCGCTGTCGATCTACCTGAAACTGGCTGACAAGCCCAATTCCTACCTGCTTGAATCGGTACAGGGCGGAGAGAAGTGGGGCCGTTACTCGATCATCGGCCTGCCATGCCGCACCGTGCTGCGGGTGCATGACCATCATGTCAGCGTGACCCATGACGGCGTCGAGATCGAAAGCCACGACGTCGAAGATCCGCTGGCGTTTGTCGAAGCGTTCAAGGCCCGTTACAACGTGCCGACCATCCCCGGTCTGCCGCGCTTCAATGGTGGCCTGGTGGGTTATTTCGGTTATGACTGCGTGCGCTATGTGGAAAAGCGCCTGGGCAAATGCCCGAACCCGGATCCGCTGGGCGTGCCAGACATTCTGCTGATGGTCTCCGACGCCGTGGTGGTCTTCGACAACCTCGCCGGCAAGATGCACGCGATTGTCCTTGCCGATCCGTCGCAGGACGATGCCTTCGAGCAAGGTCAGGCTCGCCTGGAAGAACTCCTGGAGCAACTGCGCCAGCCGATCACCCCGCGTCGTGGCCTGGATTTCAGCAAGCAGCAAGCGGCTGACCCGGTGTTCCGTTCGAGCTTCACGCAAAGCGACTACGAAAAAGCCGTCGACACCATCAAGGAATACATCCTCGCCGGCGACTGCATGCAAGTCGTGCCGTCGCAGCGTATGTCGATCGACTTCAAAGCGGCCCCGATTGATCTGTATCGGGCGCTGCGTTGCTTCAATCCGACGCCGTATATGTACTTCTTCAACTTCGGCGACTTCCACGTGGTCGGCAGTTCCCCGGAAGTGCTGGTGCGGGTCGAAGACAACCTGATCACCGTGCGCCCGATTGCGGGCACTCGTCCACGTGGAGCCACCGAAGAGGCCGACGTCGCGCTGGAAAAAGACTTGCTGTCCGACGACAAGGAAATCGCGGAGCACCTGATGCTTATCGACCTTGGGCGCAACGATACCGGTCGCGTTTCGGAGATCGGTTCGGTGAAGCTCACCGAGAAAATGGTAATTGAGCGTTATTCCAACGTGATGCACATCGTCTCCAACGTCACCGGGCAACTGAAGGCCGGGCTGACCGCGATGGACGCACTGCGGGCGATTCTGCCGGCGGGCACCTTGTCCGGTGCGCCGAAAATCCGCGCGATGGAAATCATCGACGAGCTGGAGCCGGTCAAGCGCGGTGTCTATGGCGGCGCTGTCGGTTATTTCGCCTGGAATGGCAACATGGACACCGCCATTGCGATCCGCACAGCGGTGATCAAGAACGGCGAACTGCACGTGCAAGCCGGTGGCGGCATCGTCGCCGACTCGGTGCCGGCGCTCGAATGGGAAGAAACCCTGAACAAACGCCGCGCGATGTTCCGCGCGGTGGCGCTGGCCGAGCAAACGCCGGACGCTTGAACTTGCAACGAGCCTCTGTGGCGAGGGGCCTTGCCCCCGTTGGTCAGGCAACATCAATGTTGGCGGTGATGCACCCATCTCGAGCAAGCTCGCTCCCACAGGGGCTTCATCAGCACAAAAAAAAACGCGGCACCTGCGAGGCGCCGCGTTTTTTTATACCCGCGATTCAGAAATCCAGCGCAACCCCGACATTGAGGCCCTGCTGGGTGAAATCATCATCCTTGCGAAATGTATAACCACCGCGCAACGCCAGGTCGGCCGTCAACTTATGGGTAATCCCCAGGCTCACACGATTCAAATGACTTTGCGGCGTATAGCCATCCAGTCTGAAATCGAGCGAGGGCAGGCTGTTGAGGGCGATGTTCACTTTCTGCGTGTCATCTTCGTATTCACGTTCGTGGGCGTATTCTCCGAAGACCTGCGTCTGCGGGGTGATCTGGTATTTACCCTGCAATCCCGCGCCCAGGCGTTTTGAATCACGCTCTTGATCATCGAAGCTCAACGCGGTGGAGCGGTTGCTGTTCTCCGAGTAACCGTCAACTTCCACCTTCGCATAGTCGGCGCTGATGAACGGCGACAAATGCCAATCGCTGCCCGGTTGTGCAATGTCATAACCCAGACGCGTGCTGAACGCCCACAGATGACCGTCGGTGTCACCTTTCTCCGCACCCTCACCGGGGCCGAGGTCAAACTTGCGCTTGAGGTTGTCGTAGTCCAGTTTCCCGCCGGTCAACGCGGCATCGGCCCACCAGCGATTCTGTTGAAACTGGGCAAACACGGTCGCCAGATAGCTGTTCAGTTTGTAGTCCGAATCGTTACTGCCAGCTTGCAGATTCTGCCGATAGAAGCCCGCCGCAACGCCCACCCGCCAGGCTTCATTGAGACGGTAGCTGCCACCGATGTTCAGGTTGGCACCACTGCCATCGGCGCTGGCGCCGCTGCTTTGGCTGTCGACATCCAGATGCTGGCCGCCACCGGCGACGATCGCCCGCCATTGACCAATCGCCTGCCAGTCCTGCCAATCCGATTGCCATTGACTGCGCAGTTCATCCTGATGCGCACGTAATGTGGCGTGAGCCATTTCCGGCAAGAGTGTCAGTTCCCAAGGCGCCGCCAGCAGGGAGTAAGCGTAATCGGCAATCAGCCGCTGCCCGGACTCGGTCGGGTGCACGCCATCGTTGTAAACCAGCTTGCTCGGATCCGGCGTGGCGCTGTTGATGCCATACAGCGGATTCTCCACGCAGCCGTTGCCGCTGAAGCAGGTGCCGATCAGGTTTTGGCCGGTAGCCAGGCCAAATCGCGCCGGGTCAGCAAAGGTTTCCTGCAACAGAAGCGGCACGTTGAGGGGGATGATATCGGCGTCGATTCCTGCCAGTCGAGTGACCAGCTGCCGATTGAAGGCGGCACTCAGCTGTGAAGTGCCGGCTTGCAGGGGCGTGCCATTGATGGCCGGGGTCAGGCCCAGGTCCGGCAGCAGCCAGACCATCACATAGCGGGCGCCGGCGGTTTGCAGGACTTGCACGCTATCAGCCAGCCGGTCTGCCGCAGCGTTGGCCTGTGCGCCGCTTTGCACGCGCCCCTGAAGAAAATCGTTGCCCCCTCCGGACAGGTAATAAAGAGCATTCGGATCGGCGCGAAAACCATTGCCCGGCAGATAACCCTGACGCGCACGTTCACCGGTGGCGGAGGCGGTGGTGATCGACGTCAGGATCTGATCGGTGCGGTAACCACCCACGGCCCAGTTATTACCGTCCGGCAAACCTTGGCCGGCACGTGCGGCCGATGTTGATGCCGCGGTCTGGTCCGGCGAGAAGCCAAGCCTGCCGCCCAGCAACTGCGTCGAGTTGGCGGTAAAGACTTCACCACTGCCGTCCTGATAAAGCGGTCCGATACGGTTGGTGAAGCGCACGGTTGAACCGGCAGGTCCGCCAGCGTCGGTAAACTGCCCGGCATCGTTCAGGCTGTCGCCAAATACAATGAAGTTCGAGTAGGGGTTGGGCGTCGCGATCGCCTGGGTGCAGGCCATGGCGAGCAAGCAGCCTGCGAGCGGTACAGCCAGTTTCTGTCTAGGCATGGGCAAATCCGTTTTGTTATTGTTTTGGTGAGTGAAACGACAGTGCCAAAAACTATAGAGCGTGTTGCCGTCTGGCGCGAACCTGCTGGAATGTCAGACGCGCTTCAATCGCCCATATTGCACGCTCTGCCCAGCTAAGTTACTGTGCCCGGACGCATAAATGAGACCTTCCCCGTGTTGATCGTCAGCAAGCTACTGGATCAAGTCATCAAGGCACACGCCCGTTGGCGTTGGCGCGCCTGAATCCTTCTGCCGGCTTGGCCGGTTTTTCATCGCTTTGCCTTCCATACCCGCAAGACAAACCGCTTTGAGGCGCGATTCCAGCGACCGACAAAGCGCAGGACGCTGCGGGCAACGCATCCGAAGGCTGAACTGAAGTCAGTGAATTCAAGAGGTTTTTAACGCCATGTTGCTGATGATCGATAACTACGACTCTTTTACTTACAACGTTGTGCAATACCTCGGTGAGCTTGGCTCTCAGGTCAAAGTCGTGCGCAACGATGAACTCACCATCGCCGAAATCGAAGCCCTCAACCCCGAGCGGATTGTCGTTTCCCCCGGCCCGTGCACACCAAACGAGGCCGGTGTCTCGATTGACGTGATCAAACACTTTGGCGGCAAGCTGCCGATTCTCGGCGTCTGCCTCGGCCATCAATCGATTGGCCAGGCCTTTGGCGGCGATGTGGTCCGCGCCCGCCAGGTCATGCACGGCAAGACAAGCCCGGTATTCCATGAAGACAAAGGCGTGTTCGCAGGACTGAATCATCCGCTGACAGTTACGCGCTATCACTCGTTGATCGTAAAGCGCGAGACTTTGCCCGACTGTCTGGAGCTGACTGCCTGGACTCAGCATGATGACGGCGCTGTTGACGAAATCATGGGCTTGCGCCACAAGACGCTGAACATCGAAGGTGTGCAGTTTCACCCCGAGTCCATCCTCACCGAACAGGGCCACGAGCTCTTCGCCAACTTCCTCAAACAAACCGGCGGCACGCGCTAAGGACTTTCCATGAATATCAAGACAGCCCTGAGCCGAATCGTCGATCAGCTTGACCTCAGCACTGAAGAAATGCGCGATGTAATGCGCGAAATCATGACCGGGCAATGCTCGGACGCGCAGATTGGCGCGTTCATGATGGCCATGCGCATGAAGAGCGAAAGCATCGACGAGATCGTCGGCGCGGTGTCGGTCATGCGCGAGCTGGCAGACAAGGTCGAACTGAAAACGCTTGATGGCGTGGTTGATGTGGTCGGCACCGGCGGCGACGGCGCGAACATCTTCAACGTTTCAACCGCATCCTCGTTCGTGGTGGCGGCCGCCGGTTGCACGGTCGCCAAACACGGCAACCGTGCAGTGTCGGGCAAGAGCGGCAGCGCCGATCTGCTTGAAGCAGCCGGTATCTATCTGAACCTGACGCCGGTCCAGGTCGCGCGTTGCATCGACAACGTTGGTATCGGTTTCATGTTCGCGCAGACTCATCACAGTGCGATGAAACATGCCGCCGGCCCCCGCCGCGAGCTGGGGCTGCGCACCTTGTTCAACATGCTCGGCCCGCTTACGAATCCGGCCGGCGTGAAGCATCAAGTGGTTGGCGTATTCAGTCAGGCGTTGTGCCGGCCGTTGGCTGAAGTCTTGCAGCGTCTGGGCAGCAAGCATGTCCTGGTGGTGCATTCCAAGGACGGCCTCGACGAATTCAGTCTGGCAGCGCCGACCTTTGTCGCGGAATTGAAGAATGACCAGGTCACCGAGTACTGGGTCGAGCCTGAAGACCTGGGCATGAAAAGCCAGAGCCTGCACGGCCTGGCGGTCGAAAGCCCGGCAGCTTCGCTTGAACTGATTCGCGATGCCCTCGGCAAGCGCAAGACCGAGAACGGTCAGAAAGCCGCCGAAATGATTGTGCTCAATGCCGGTGCGGCGCTGTACGCCGCCGACCTGGCGAGCAGTTTGAAAGAGGGCGTTGCCCTGGCGCACGATGCGCTGCACACCGGCCTCGCTCGGGAAAAGCTTGAGGAGCTGGGTGCATTTACCGCGGTATTCAGAGTGGAGAATGAGGGATGAGTGTACCGACGGTTCTGGAAAACATTCTGGCGCGTAAAGTCGAAGAAGTCGCCGAGCGCAGCGCTCGTGTGAGTCTCGCCGAGCTGGAAAATCTGGCCAGGGCGGCCGATGCACCCCGTGGTTTTGCCCAGGCACTGATCGCTCAGGCCAAGCTGAAAGAGCCGGCGGTGATCGCTGAAATCAAAAAGGCATCGCCAAGCAAAGGCGTAATTCGAGAGGACTTCGTCCCTGCCGACATCGCCAAAAGCTACGAAAAGGGCGGCGCAACCTGCCTGTCGGTGCTGACCGATATCGATTACTTCCAGGGTGCCGATGCGTACTTGCAGCAGGCTCGGGCTGCCTGCAACCTGCCGGTGATCCGCAAGGATTTCATGATCGACCCTTACCAGATCGTCGAAGCGCGTGCGTTGGGTGCTGACTGCGTGCTGTTGATCGTCTCCGCACTGGACGACGTGAAAATGGCAGAGCTGGCGGCAGTCGCGAAAAGCGTCGGTCTCGACGTACTGGTGGAAGTCCACGACGGTGACGAACTGGAACGGGCTCTGAGAACCCTGGATACGCCGCTGGTAGGCATCAACAACCGCAACCTGCATACCTTCGACGTCAATCTGGAAACCACGCTGGATCTGTTACCGCGTATACCGCGTGATCGTTTGGTGATTACTGAAAGCGGCATACTCAATCGGGCCGACGTTGAACTGATGGAAATCAGCGACGTGTACGCGTTCCTGGTAGGTGAGGCGTTCATGCGTGCTGAAAACCCTGGCAGCGAATTGCAGCGTTTGTTCTTTCCAGAGCGCGGTGTTTTGGTGAGTGGTTCTACCCTCGACTGAGGGTGGGTGCCGGCCCCATCGTCGGAACGCAGCGCGGACCAGGCTCGCTCCCACAGTTGATCACCATTGTCTGAAAAAGCACGGACCAATGTGGGAGCGAGCCTGGTCCGGGCGGCGTTCGACGATGCGGGCATCAGCAGCATCCCGACTTCACGATTTACGGAGTCTCCAATGTTTCAGCCAGTTTCTCTCACCGTTGAAGTCGGCCTGCAAGCCGAACAGGATCTCCTCGCCCAGGTCTGCACCGGCGACGCGCAGTTCAGCCTGCTCTTCTGGCAACCCAGCGACCGCGCCCTGGTCATGCCGCGCCGCTTGAATCGCCTGCCCGGTTTCGAGTCGGCTTGTGAAGTATCTGCAGCCTCCGGCTGGCCGGTGCTGCTGCGCGAAACCGGCGGCGAGCCCGTCCCGCAGTCCTCATCAACCATCAACATTGCGCTGGTCTACGCACCTCCACGCAGCGAGGGCGATCAGAACCGCATCGAAAGCGCCTACCGCCGACTCTGTGATCCGATCTGTCAGGTGCTCGATGAACTGGGCGGCGTTTCTTCGCTGGGTGAAATCGATGGCGCATTCTGCGATGGCCGTTTCAACGTCAACCTTGACGGACGCAAGATGGTGGGTACCGCTCAGCGCTGGCGTCAAAGCAAGGGTGGTACGCGGCCGGTCGGATTGGTTCACGGTGCCATGTTGCTGGAGAATGAGCGCGAGTCGATGGTCGCGGCCGTCAACCGCTTCAATGAGGCCTGCGGCCTCGAGCAGCGGGTTCGCGCCGAGAGCCACATCGCCCTCCATGAAAAATTCAATGCCCCGGATGCACTTGAACGGCTCGATGTGTTGTACCGGCAGTCGCTGGCGCAGATGTTCGAGGTTTAACGCGTACCGAAAACCACCATGGTCTTGCCTTTGACGTTCACCAGGTTGCGCTCTTCCAGATCCTTGAGCACCCGGCCGACCATTTCCCGAGAACAGCCGACAATCCTTCCGATTTCCTGACGCGTGATCTTGATCTGCATGCCGTCGGGGTGCGTCATCGCGTCTGGCTGTTTGCACAACTCCAGCAGGCAGCGGGCGACGCGTCCGGTGACGTCGAAGAATGCCAGGTCACCGACCTTGCGTGTGGTGTTGCGCAGGCGTTGTGCGATTTGTCCGCTGAGGACGTAAAGAATCTCGGGGTCATGCAAGGACAGTTCGCGAAATTTCGCGTAGCTGATCTCGGCGACTTCGGATTCGATTTTCGCCCGCACTCCGGCACTGCGCTGCTGCTCGTGACCGGCCTGCTCGAACAAGCCGAGTTCGCCAAAGAAATCGCCGGAGTTCAGGTAGGCGATGACCATTTCACGACCGTCATCGTCTTCGATGAGGATGGTGACTGAACCCTTGATGATGAAGAACAGCGTTTCCGAGCGGTCCCCGGCACTGATGATGTTGCTCTTGGCCGCATAACGGCGACGCTGGCAATGCATCAGCAGTTTGTCGAGGTTTTTGATTTTGGGTGTTGGGGCAATAGCAACCATGGTTGTATCCCGAAAAGACTGCACGGCGTATTTGATATTTTTTGTGGTTGCTGGCGAATGCTGCAGAACGGTTCGCCGCGAAGCTGGCTATGCGCCAGCGGATTGGCGTCAGCTTACCAGACACGTCCAGCAACATTCGAGCATTTACCTTACCGGGCGGACGGATATGTCCTAGGACTGGTCAGGCCTGTCAACCCAAGGCCCTGTGCTAAGCTGGCGACCCTTTTTATACAGTGGAGTCTTGGCGATGAAGGCACGCATCCAATGGGCTGGCGAAGCCATGTTCCTCGGCGAATCCGGCAGCGGTCATGTCGTGGTCATGGACGGTCCGCCCGAGTCCGGTGGTCGTAACCTGGGGGTTCGTCCGATGGAAATGCTCTTGCTCGGTGTTGGCGGTTGCAGCAATTTCGACGTGGTCAGCATCCTCAAAAAGTCCCGTCAGGCCGTCGAGAGCTGCGAAGCCTTCCTGGAAGCCGAGCGCGCGAGCGAAGATCCGAAGGTCTTCACCAAGATCCATATGCACTTCGTGGTGAAGGGGCGAGGCCTGAAAGAAGCGCAGGTCAAGCGTGCCATCGAACTGTCCGCCGAGAAGTACTGCTCAGCGTCGATCATGCTCGGCGCGGCCGGGGTTGAGATTACGCACGATTACGAAATCGTCGAACTCGGTTGAATCGACATTCAACTATCATAAAAGCAGTGCAGACTCTGGCGATCCCACGCTGACGTCTGCATAATGCGCCACTTTTTTCAGGGTAGTGGTCGGTCAGTCGACAGACCTCGCACCCGGACAGACAACCAAAATCGCCATCGCGAAGAGGTGTTAACCGTCCTACGCAGGTGCGTCGTTCGCATCTGACGGGCATGCTTGATCACGCGGCCGGGCCGCAATACATAGAGAGTTTTTAACGGTGAAAAGCAAACTCAAGCTCCACGGGTTCAATAACCTGACAAAGACCTTGAGCTTCAACATCTATGACATCTGCTACGCGGAAACCCCGCAAGACCAGCAGGCTTACGTCGAGTACATCAATGAAGAGTACAACGCGAAACGCCTGACGCAGATTCTCACAGAAGTTGTCGATATCATTGGTGCCAACATCCTGAACATCGCCAGTCAGGATTACGATCCACAAGGCGCCAGCGTCACGATTCTGATCTCTGAGGAGCCGGTGACTCCGACCGACAGCCAGATCGAAGAATCGCCGGGCCCGTTGCCTGAAATTATCCTGGCCCACCTCGACAAGAGCCACATCACAGTGCACACCTACCCGGAAATTCACCCGGTAGACGGTATTGCAACTTTCCGTGTGGACATTGACGTGTCGACCTGTGGCGTCATTTCACCGCTTAAAGCGCTCAACTTCCTGATTCACCAGTTCGATTCGGACATCGTGACCGTGGATTATCGCGTGCGCGGGTTCACTCGTGACGTCGAAGGCAAGAAGCATTTCATCGACCACGAGATCAACTCGATTCAGAACTACCTTTCCGAAGACACCCGCGACGCGTACCAAATGACCGACGTGAACGTGTACCAGGAAAACCTGTTCCACACCAAAATGTTGTTGAAGAACTTCGAACTGGATAACTACCTGTTCGGTGACGCGACCAACAATCTGTCCACCGAACAACGTGCGCAAGTGACAGATCGTGTGAAACACGAAATGCTCGAAATCTTCTACGCACGCAACATGCCGACCTAAGATTCCTGGTGTACAAAAAAGGCGACTTCCTCACGGCAGTCGCCTTTTTCATATCTGTCGCATGACCCGTGGGAGCAAAGCTTGCCCGCGAAGAGGCCTTCAGCCAGGCCGCTATCTTTCAGATCCGATAAGTACTCTTGGTCATGACCTTCGCCAACAGGCTCATCCCGAACCGGACCGGCGCCGGAAAACGAAATCCGCCTGCGTCCAGTGCACTTTCAGCGTGATGTTCTTCATCAATACGCATCTGCTCAAGAATCGCCCGGGACTTTTCATCTTCGGCAGGCAATTGTTCGAGGTGCTCGTTCAAGTGTTTGCAGACCTGGTGTTCAGTCGCTGCAACAAAACCCAGGCTGACTTTGTCGCTGATCAGCCCGGCCACGGCGCCGATTCCGAAAGACATGCCATAGAACAGTGGGTTGAGAATGCTGGTATGGCTGCCTAACTGATGAATACGTTGCTCGCACCAGACCAGGTGATCGATCTCTTCTTCAGCAGCGTGTTCCATGGCGGCGCGCACTTGCGGCAGCTTGGCCGTCAGTGCCTGACCCTGATAGAGCGCCTGGGCACAGACCTCGCCGGTATGATTGATGCGCATCAGACCCGCGACGTGGCGAGTGTCTTTATCGCTCAGTTGCACTTCCGGCTGCACGATGGCCGGCGACGGACGATACGGTTGGCCACTGGAAGGCAGCAGGGTGCGCATGGCGGCATCGGCTTGCAGCAGAAGACGGTCAATGGGCGAATAGTGACGTTGGGTAGTCATGCTGACCTCCGGGAAAAATCTCGGCGTCCAGTTTAACGCAACAGGCCGCCGAAGGTTTGCGCTGGGTCATCCGTGTTCTATCAACCCGGCGGCCAGTTCATCTGGCGCTGACCCAGCACGTGCATGTGAATGTGATAGACAGTTTGCCCACCGAGTTCATTGCAGTTCATGACCACGCGGAAACCTTCTTCGCAGCCCAGTTCCAGCGCCAGACGTTGCGCGGTGAACAGAATGTGCCCGGCCAACGCCTTGTCCTCCTCGGTGAGGTCATTGAGGGTGCGCACAGGTTTTTTCGGAATCACCAGAAAATGCACCGGTGCTTGTGGGGCGATGTCGTGGAAGGCCAGAACCTGGTCGTCCTCGTAAATGATCTTCGCCGGAATTTCCCGGTTGATGATCTTGGTAAACAGAGTATCCACAGTTGTTTTCTCCGTTGTAGGGGCTGGCCTGAGTGTACTCAGGAGAAATGCAGCAGCCCAGAATTTTGCTTCAGGCCTTCAGCGAGGACAGTAAGCCTTGTTGATCCGACCGGCGATCGTGCGGTTCAGCCAGCGCGAACCGAAACGGGGCAGGAATGCTGTCCAGCGGTTGCGCCGGCCGGGAATAATGATCGCGCGATTTTTTTCAAGTGCCCGCACGGTATAGAGTGCAACTTCCTCAGGGCTCATCAGCCGGTTATGGTCCTTGAGCTTGTCAGTGTTCAATTGTGCGGTACGGAAAAAAGCCGTCCGGGTCGGACCGGGGCACAGCACTGAAACCTTGACCGCGCATTTTTTCAGCTCGACACGCAATGCCTCGGAAAAATGCAGTACGTAGGCTTTGCTTGCGTAGTAAGTGCTCATCCAGGGGCCCGGCTGAAAAGCTGCGATCGAGGCGACGTTCAGAATTTGCCCGCCCCCCTGTAATGCCATTGTATTGCCAACGGCGTGACACAGGCGCGTGAGGGCCAGAATGTTGACCTCGATCAGATCTTGCTCAGTCATCCAGTCCTGCGCCAGGAAAGGTCCGCAAGTGCCGATGCCGGCACAGTTGACCAGCAGATCAATCTGCCGGTCGCCTTCTTCCAGTTCCAGCAGAAATCCGGACAATCTCAGCGGCTCACCGAGATCGCAGGCACGAAACAATACTTCCACGCCGAACCGTTGAGTCAGTTCAATCGCAATGCTTTCCAGCTGGTCACGCTGTCGGGCCACCAGAATCAGGCTGCGGCCTCGGCGGGCCAAGGCCTCGGCCATCGCCAAGCCGATGCCGCTGGAGGCGCCAGTGATCAGAGCGTAACGGGTCATGCAATTCTCCATCTCAACAGCTCCGCGCCGGCAACGCAGTGTCGGGAGCGGGGAGCGCTGTTCATTCTTTCGCAGAGTCTACAGGTGGCGCGGCTTCTTCGGCTGAATCCTCGACTGCATCGGGCACCGGCTCAACTTCCACGGCAGTTGGATCTTCGATCTCATCGGTGGTCATGGAGTCACTTTCGTAGGTACTTTGAGCAGCGCTTTCATACTCGCTCTGGATGGCGGTGAGGCCACCGGCCAGCCCACCGATGAATCCGAGAGCGATGAACACCAGCCAAAGTGCAGCCAGTACTTTGACCGCAGTGGTGTTGGGCGGAGCAGGTGGACCATAGCGATTGGCGGTAGCATTGCCGGGCATCACCATGATCACAAGCGGGAAAATGCTCCCGACAAAAGGCACCAGGATCAGCAGCCACAGCCAGCCGGACCAGCCGATATCGTGCAGCCTCTGGATCATGAACAGCACAGTGGCAATCGCGAGTACCACCACCAGAATGAAGGCCAGCAGGCCAACCAGAATCAGGCCCGCAGTGGAATCCGAACTGATCAGGGCAAAGCCGAACATGGCAAACACGCTGCCGATGCCGAGCGTCACCAGCGTCAGCACCATGGTCCAGGCCAGGTAGCGCAAGCGACCGATGCGGCCGTCTGTACTGAACGGCTTCAGCGCTGCAAACGCCGGCAGGGCATCGCCGACAGCTGCCCGCGGTGGCGCGTAAGGCGAAGAAGGCTCTGCCGATAGGTGATTATCAGGCGCGGCATGCTCGTGGACATCGGCCAGGCTGAGCTCGATCGACGGCTCGCTTTCGATTCGCGCATCAATGCCGGTTTTTTTCAGCGCTTGAAGATAAATCTGCGCATCTGCCTGTGACAGATCGCGCTTGAGTGCAACCGGTCGGCCACTGAACAAGCGCTCGATGGAGGCGACATCGCTTTTGAACAGGTCGGACAGATTGAGTTTGGCAGTCGTGATATCCACGCCTGGCAGCAGAGCGCCGTCGAAGACGATTTTGAAACGGTTTTCGCTCATTGCGAGGCATCCTTGTCGCGTAGTCAGAAAAAATATGAGTGTGGTAAGGCAGCCCTGCACCGCTGGCCGAGCCGGGGATCAGCGCGGCCAGCGTTCAGGCAATTGGCTCGCCCTTTGCTGTGCCTTGCGGTATTCGGCATCAAGGCGTGCCACCAGTTCATCCACGCTCGGCAGATCATTGATGTCGCCAACACCCTGGCCGGCGGACCACACGGTTTTCCATGCCTTGGCTTCATCGCTCCAGCGGCTTGAGCTTTGAGCCGAAGTTGACTTCGCCCTTGCCCTGAAGCGCCGCCATGTCGAATCCTGCGGCTTCAAGGCTCTGACGCATGAAGCTTGCCGGCACGCCGGACACCGCCGGAGTATGAATGATGTCGGCGGCTCTGGAAGTCAGCAACATCTCCTTGTAGGCATCAGGAGCGTGACTTTCAGTAGTAGCGATAAATCGCGTCCCGAAGTAGGCCAAATCCGCACCCAGCAATTGTGCCGCCAGAATTTCATGACCGTGGTTGAGGCAGCCAGCTAACAACAACGTCTTGTCGAAGAACTGACGGATTTCGGCGATCAGCGAAAACGGACTCCAGGTACCGGCATGGCCACCGGCACCAGCGGCCACCGCGATCAAACCATCGACGCCCGCCTCGGCGGCCTTCTCCGCATGGCGGCGAGTGGTTACATCATGAAAGACCAGACCGCCATAACCGTGCACGGCATCCACCAACTCCTTCACGGCGCCGAGGCTGGTGATCACGATCGGTACTTTGTGTTCGATGCAGATATCCAGGTCCGCCTGCAGGCGCGGATTGCTGTTGTGCACGATCAGATTCACGGCATACGGCGCGGGATTTTCGAGTGTTGCCAGGCCCGCTTCGATTTCTTCCAGCCAGGCTTTGAAACCACTGCTCTCGCGCTGATTGAGTGCGGGAAAGCTGCCCACTATGCCGTTGCGACAACAGGCGAGGACCAGCTGCGGGTTAGAAATCAGGAACATCGGCGCAACCACCACGGGCAAACGCAAACGTTCTTCGAGCAAAGCGGGCAGCGACATTGGAAGTACCCCGGTAAGTGGTGCCGATTGAAGTTAGAACGGCCGAACGACGACCAGAATTACGATAGCCAGCAATATCAAAACCGGCACTTCATTGAACCAGCGATAAAAGACATGGCTGCGGGTGTTTTCGCCACGGGCGAAACGTTTTACCTGCGCACCGCACATGTGGTGGTAGCCGATCAGCAGTACGACCAGAGTCAGTTTGGCGTGAATCCACGCGCCTTGGCTGAAGATGCTCGGGTTGAGGTAAATCAGCGCGATACCGAAAATCAGCGTAGCGATCATCGCCGGTCCCATGATGCCGCGATACAACTTGCGCTCCATAAGGCTGAAGCGTTCCTTGCTGACTGTGTCTTCACTTTGCGCGTGATAGACGAACAGCCGTGGCAGGTAGAACAGGCCGGCAAACCAGCAGACCATGCTGATGATGTGAAACGCTTTGAGCCACAGATAGAGCATTTTTAGTTATTCCCAGGTTCACGGTAGCCACGATAGTAGAGGGTAGAGCGGCCGCACGTCACCTTGGCGGTTGTCGCAGGCGCGCGCGGCCCCTATTATCGACGGCTTTCCAGTGGGTTCGTTGAGGGCAGGTTTATGGTCAAGGTCGGTATCGTCGGCGGCACAGGTTACACCGGTGTCGAACTGTTGCGTCTGTTGGCCCAGCATCCGCAAGCTGAAGTGGTCGTGATCACTTCCCGATCCGAGGCCGGTCTGGCCGTGGCTGACATGTACCCGAACCTGCGCGGTCACTACGACGGCCTGGCATTCAGCGTGCCGGACGTTAAAACCCTGGGCGCTTGCGACGTGGTGTTCTTTGCCACCCCGCACGGTGTTGCCCACGCTCTGGCCGGCGAATTGCTGGCTGCTGGCACCAAAGTCATCGACTTGTCAGCAGACTTCCGCCTGCAGGACGCTGATGAGTGGGCCAAGTGGTACGGTCAGCCGCACGGGGCGCCGCAACTGCTGGAAGAAGCCGTTTACGGTCTGCCGGAAGTCAATCGCGAGCAAATCAAACAGGCCCGCCTGATCGCGGTTCCGGGTTGCTACCCGACGGCGACGCAGCTGGGATTCCTGCCATTGCTCGAAGCCGGTCTGGCCGACACCACGCGTTTGATCGCCGATTGCAAATCCGGTGTCAGCGGAGCCGGTCGTGGCGCTTCTGTTGGTTCGCTGTACTCCGAGACTTCAGAAAGCATGAAGGCCTACGCGGTCAAAGGGCATCGTCACTTGCCGGAAATCCGTCAGGGTCTGCGCCGTGCCGCTGGCAAGGACGTCGGTCTGACGTTCGTGCCGCACCTGACGCCGATGATCCGCGGCATTCACTCGACACTGTATGCAACGGTTGTTGATCGCTCAGTGGATCTGCAGGCGCTGTTTGAAAAGCGTTATGCCAACGAGCCGTTCGTCGATGTGATGCCGGCCGGCAGTCATCCTGAAACACGTAGCGTGCGCGGCGCCAATGTGTGCCGCATTGCTGTGCATCGCCCACAGGACGGTGATCTGGTGGTCGTCCTTTCGGTCATCGACAATCTGGTCAAAGGCGCGTCAGGGCAGGCGGTGCAGAACATGAACATCCTGTTCGGTCTGGACGAACGCTTCGGGTTGTCTCACGCCGGCATGTTGCCCTAAGAGCAACTGCAAGCTCCAAGTTGTAAGCCGCAAGCTTGAAGCTGACCGCTTGAAGCTTGCCGCTGCTTTTCTAATAGTTGACCAATTTTCTAGGAGAAGCGGATAATGCGCGTCATCACGCATTATGGCGGCGTAACGCCGGGAGATAGTCAGCATGAGCGTCGAATCCTTCACCCCCACGGCTTTGCAATTCACTCACGGTGCTGCGCACAAGGTGAAGAGCCTGGTCGATGAAGAGGGGAATGATCGCTTGAAGCTGCGCGTATTTGTTACGGGCGGCGGTTGTTCAGGTTTTCAGTACGGTTTCACTTTCGATGAGGAAGTGGCCGATGACGACACCATCGTGGAGCGCGAAGGTGTGAGTCTGGTGGTCGATCCAATGAGCTTTCAGTACCTGGCGGGTGCCGAGGTGGATTATCAGGAGGGGCTGGAAGGTTCGCGGTTCGTCATCAAGAATCCGAATGCCAGCACCACTTGTGGTTGTGGGTCTTCGTTCTCGATCTGATCTCACACTGCATTACAAAACGCCACAGGGCCTCACGGTACTGTGGCGTTTTTGTGTGTAGGTTTTTCACTGTGTTCAGGCTGGGTAGATCGCCCCCAGAACACGCAAGCCCCGAGCGCCGGTGACGCTGGGGCGACTGGCCGCGATGCCCTCCAGGCAGCAATGAGCCAGCCATGCGAACGCCATTGCTTCGACCCAGTCGGGGTCAACGCCATAAGCATCGGTACTGCTGACTTTTGCATTCGGCAAGAGCGTTGCCAGCCTGTTCATCAAGGTGGCGTTGTGTGCGCCGCCGCCGCAGACCAGTAACTCATGGGTATCCGACTGGGCGCTTTGCAGCGATTCGACGATCGTCTTTGCGGTCAGTTCAAGCAAGGTCGCTTGCACGTCCTCGGCAGCAAACACTGGCAGTTGCCCGAGGTGGTGCGTCAGCCACGGCAGGTTGAACACTTCGCGTCCGGTGCTTTTCGGACCTTGGGTGAGGAAGAATGGATCGCTGAGCAATGCTTTCAACAAAGCTGGCTGAACGCTGCCCGTAGCAGCCCATTGACCACCACGATCAAAATTGTCACCGCGTTGCAGGTGGATCCAGGCATCCAGCAACACATTGCCCGGTCCGCAGTCGAATCCAGCCACCGGCTTGCCAGGTTCGATCAGGCTGAGGTTGCTGAAGCCGCCGACATTCAATACCGCTCGGTTGCCTTGTCGTTTTTCGAACAGCGCTTCATGAAAGGCGGGAACCAACGGCGCACCTTGGCCTCCAGCGGCGACGTCTCGGCTGCGAAAGTCACTGACCACGGTGATTCCGGTCAGCTCGGTCAGCAGGGCAGGGTTGCCGATCTGCACGGTAAATCCACGCGCAGGTTCGTGGCGAATGGTCTGACCGTGGCTGCCAATCGCGCGAATGTCTTCGGGTTTCAGCTGTTGCTTGTCGAGAAGGGTGTGAATGCCTTTGGCGGCCAGTTTCACCCAGTTCTGCTGGGCGATGGCGGAGCGGGCGATCTCGTCTGGCCCGCTGGCGCACAGGCCGAGCAGCTCGGAGCGAAAGGTTTCCGGCATGGGAATGTAGTGCGTGGCGACCATCTTGATCGCCGGGGTCAGCTCGATCAGCGCAATGTCCAGTCCATCAAGACTGGTGCCGGACATCACGCCTATATAGAACGCCATGACTTAACGCTTCGAAGCCAACAGGGTGGATTTCTCTTGATCCATGCGCGCCATCAACGGTTGGCTCTGTGCAAGGAAGCGCGCACGTTCGCCTTTCGAGATTGGATCAGCCATCGCTACTTTCTGCCCTAGCGGGTCTACGTGCACACCGTTGACCTGAAACTCGTAATGCAAGTGCGGGCCGGTGGAGAGACCCGTGGTGCCGATGTAGCCGATCACCTGGCCTTGCTTCACGCTGCCGCCGGTCTTGACGCCTTTGGCGAAACCTTGCATGTGGCCATATAGCGTGCGGTAAGTATTGCCGTGCTGGATGATCACGGTGTTGCCGTAACCGCCGCGGCGACCGGCCAGCAACACCTTGCCGTCACCGGCAGCCTTGATTGGCGTGCCGCGCGGGGCTGCGTAGTCGACACCCTTATGGGCGCGGATCTTGTTCAGGATCGGGTGCTTGCGGCCCATGGAAAATTTTGAGCTGATGCGCGCGAAGTCAACCGGGGTGCGGATGAACGCTTTGCGCATGCTGTTGCCGTCAGCAGTGTAATAGCTGCTGTTGCCTTGTTTGTTGGTGTAACGCACGGCGGTGTACGTCTTGCCGCGGTTGGTGAAACGTGCGGACAGGATCGGACCGTTGCCGACAGCCTTGCCGTTTATGACTTTCTGTTCGTAGATCACGTCAAATTCGTCACCTTGACGAATGTCCTGGGCGAAGTCGACGTCGTAGCCAAACACGCTGGCCATGTCCATGGTCAGGCTGTGCGACAGGCCTGCACGTGCCGCCGACTGGGACAGCGAGCTGTTGATGACGCCGTGAACGTAGGCAGAGCGCACAGTGGGCTTGGTGGTAATGCGATTGAAAGCGTAACCCTTGTCATTCTTGGTCAGGGTGATGGTTTCAAGGTCGCTGACTTTGCTGTGCAGGTTGGTCAGCTCACCTTCCGGGTTCAGTTCGAATTCGAGTTTCTGCCCGCGTTTGAGCTGGCTGAATTGCTTTGCCTGCTTGTTGCTTGCCAGCACCTCAAGCACAGCGGTGGCAGGGAGGCCTACTTTTTCGAACAGGGTAGAGAGCGTATCGCCCTTGGATACGACTATTTCCTTGTGAAATGGCGTCTTCTTCTCTTCAGCGACCGGCTCGAGCACGGGAGCTGGTGTTGCTTCGGCTGTTTGCGGGGCATCTTCGGCGCTGTTTTCAATCTGTGCGAATGGCGATTGCGCAGGTTCATTTGTGGCTTGAACGGCTTCAGCAGCGTCTTGATCTTGTGTCAGTTGTTCAGCAGGGCTTTCCAGTTCAAGACTCAGAGTTGTCTTTTTTGCTTCAACGTCGCTGGATGGGAATACCAGAAGCGCCAGGCTCAGAAGGGCGGCAATACCGCTTGCTGCGAGCAGGTGGGTCTTCGGGTAAAGCGGTGGCGCTTTAGACGATTCTTTGATCATAGGTAATTTTTGACTTTGAAAAGATGGATTGGAAAAGATGAATGACATGATGAAGATGAAATAACTGTATAAAATATAACCAAATCATCTCTGAAGCAAGTCCGCGAACACTCTGCCAGCGGATTGGCGTCATTGCGCCGGCCAAATTTTGTATTTGACGCGCGATCTTGTATGGTTGGTTCCCTTTGAATTCAAGCCTTACGGGTCTGTTATGAAGTCGGTTGAAGAGCAGCTAGCGCTGATCAAACGTGGTGCGGAAGAATTGTTGGTCGAGTCCGAGCTGATTGAAAAGCTCAAGCGTGGCCAGCCGCTACGTATCAAGGCGGGCTTCGACCCTACCGCACCGGATCTGCATCTCGGTCACACCGTGCTTATTAATAAGCTGCGCCAGTTCCAGGATCTGGGGCATCAGGTGATCTTCCTTATAGGTGACTTCACCGGGATGATCGGTGACCCGAGCGGGAAGAGCGCGACCCGCCCTCCGCTGACCCGTGAGCAAGTTCTCGAAAACGCCGAAACCTACAAGACCCAGGTCTTCAAGATTCTTGATCCGGCCAAAACCGAGGTGGCTTTCAACTCCACCTGGATGGACCAGATGGGTCCGGCCGATTTCATTCGTCTGACGTCGCAGTACACAGTAGCTCGCATGCTTGAGCGCGATGATTTCGACAAGCGTTACACCACCAACCAGCCTATCGCTATCCACGAGTTCCTCTATCCGCTGGTTCAGGGTTATGACTCGGTCGCATTGCGCGCGGATGTCGAACTGGGCGGTACCGATCAGAAGTTCAACCTGCTGATGGGCCGTGAACTGCAGCGTGGTTATGGTCAGGAGCCGCAGTGCATTCTGACCATGCCGTTGCTCGAAGGTCTGGATGGTGTGAAGAAGATGTCCAAGTCCTTGGGCAACTATGTCGGCATCCAGGAAGCGCCGGGCGTGATGTACAGCAAGCTGGTTTCGATTCCGGACGTACTGATGTGGCGCTACTTCGAGCTGCTCAGCTTCCGTTCGATGGAAGAGATCAATGCTTTCCGTGCGGATGTCGAGGCGGGTGCCAATCCGCGTGATATCAAGATCAAGCTGGCTGAAGAAATTGTCGCGCGGTTTCATGGTGAAGAGGCTGCGGCCAATGCTCATCGTGCCGCGGGTAACCGTATGAAAGAGGGCGAGCTGCCGGATGACCTGCCAGAGATCGAGCTGACTGCTGCCGAAGCCATGCCGATCGCTGCTGTCCTTAATAAGGCGGGTTTGGTGAAGAATTCTGCGGTAGCGCGGGATCTGCTCAATTCCGGTGGTGTACGTATAGATGGTGAAGTTGTTGATCGCACCTTCATGTACGCACTGGGCGCGACTCATGTTTGCCAGGCCGGGAAGAAGGCATTTGCGCGGATTACGCTTAAATTGGAATAAAGCGTAGATCAGGGGTTGACGGCAGATTCTGGAAGTCTATAATTCGCCCCACTTCCGGCGCAGTCGAAACGGAAAACTCCTTGGTAAACAAAGAGTTACGCGGTTTTCGACGGCGAGCTTGCTTCAGATCATCGAAGCCTGGAAGGAGTTGGAAGAGCGGTGTTGTTTGGCTCTTTTAACGATTCGATCTTCTCGGTCGAAAGCGGAGAAAAAGAGGTGTTGACAGCAGCGAGTAACGCTGTAGAATTCGCCTCCCGCTAACGAGAGATCGGAAGCGCAAGTGGTTGAAGTTGTTAAGGATTTCCAAGCGAAACTTTGAAAACTTCTTAAAATAACCGCTTGACAGAAACACGGAGCGCTGTAGAATGCGCGCCTCGGTTGA
>NZ_CABVGX010000005.1 GCF_902497625.1 Pseudomonas fluorescens
CCGCTATGGCGACAAGACCGCTGAAGTGCTGGGCAGCATGATATTTGAAGGTGCCGACATCATTCGTCAGCGCATCCAGCACTACGACATCCAGTGTGATTACCAGCCTGGCGGCATCTTCGCGGCGCTCAATAAAAAGCAGCTCAGAGGCCTGGCCGAGCAGAAAAGCAACTGGGAACGCTACGGCAACGAAAACCTGAAGATGCTCGACGCGGCAGACATCAAACGTGAAGTCGGTTGCGACAATTACGTCGGCGGCCTGCTTGATCTGCAGGGCGGCCACGTCCATCCCTTGAACCTGGCGCTCGGTGAAGCTTCGGCGATCATTGGCCTGGGCGGCAAGATCTACGAACAGTCGGCGGCGTTGGAAATCACCTACGGCGAGCCGATCACCATTCGCACCGCCAAAGGCGTCGTGCGCGCCAACTATCTGCTGATCGCCGGCAACGCGTATCTGCCCCAAGGACTCGACAATCGAGTGACCAGCAAAAGCATGCCGTGCGGCTCGCAAATCGTCGTCACCGAGCCGTTGTCCGAGCACGTCGCGCGCAGCCTGATCACAAACAACTATTGTGTGGAAGACTGCAATTATTTGCTCGACTACTATCGCCTCACCGCCGACAACCGCCTGCTGTACGGCGGTGGCGTGGTCTACGGCGCGCGTGAGCCGGATGACATCGAACAGCTGATCAAGCCGAAGATCCTCAAGACCTTCCCGCAGCTCAAGGACGTGAAGATCGATTACCGCTGGACCGGCAATTTCCTGCTGACCATGTCGCGCATGCCGCAATTCGGTCGCATCGAGAAAAACGCCTACTACATGCAGGGCTACAGTGGTCACGGCGTCACCTGTTCGCACCTGGCCGGCAAACTGATAAGTGAAATGATCCGCGGCGACGCCGAACGTTTCGACGCTTTTGCCTCGCTCCCACAGTCTGGCGGCCCGAATCAAACTGTAGAAGTGAGCCTGGTCCGGGCGGCGTTCCGACGAAGAGGCCATCACTGCAGACACAAACCCAATCATGCACCCCCCAATCGCCATCTACCTCAGCCTACAGCAACAACCGCAAACGTGATTTAATACCCGCCTTTAATTTCCGGGACAGGGAAAGCGGTACTTTCGCGGCCAAAAGTCGCCCGCCATCCACCCCCATAACCCTTAAGTATTTCTCGCATAAGGCTGTCATGGACACGGGCTCACGACTCAAACTGGTACGCGAAAGCTACAAACTCTCCCAGCGCGAGCTGGCCCGGCGCAGTGGCGTGACCAATGCCACCATTTCCCTGATCGAACAGAACCGCGTCAGCCCCTCCGTCAGCTCCCTGAAGAAGCTGCTCGAAGGCATCCCCATGTCCCTCGCGGATTTCTTCACCTTCGACCAACCGCCTCGTGAACACCAATACGTTTTCCGCGCCAATGAACAGCCCGACCTCGGCCGCCACGGCCTGCGTTTGCTGCTGATCGGTGCGTCGGTGCCGAGCCGGCAGATGCGACTCTTGCGTGAACAATACGCACCCGGAGCAAGTTCAGGAGAAGAGCCGATAGTGCATGCTGAAGGCGAGGAGTGCGGACTCGTGACGCGCGGCACGGTCGAGCTGACGGTGGATGGGCAGATCAGTGTGCTGAATGCCGGCGATGGCTATTATTTCCCGACGACGCTGCCGCATCGGTTTCGCAACATCGGTCAGGATGAAGCGGAAATCATCAGCGCCAACACTCCGGCGAACTTCTGATCCTGAAACGAACACTCTGTAGCAGCTGCCGAAGGCTGCGTCCGCAGTCCCGAAAAAAAAACAAAAGCCCCGACTTCCGATCGGGGCTTTGTTTTTAATCTTCGCTCTTCCTGACAACTGACGCATGCAAGCTTGAGTTACTGCCTGGCCTGCGGCGAATGCGGATTTGGATTCTTGTGTTTGGGTCCCGCCACTGCCCATGCGATCAAACCGAACAAAGGCACGAACACGATGACAACGATCCACACCATTTTGTCGCTGGATTTGCCTTCGGCTTTGCGGACTTTGTTGATAGCCCATAGCTCGACCAGTACAAGAATTGCCGCCAGTACGATCCAGATGGTTTCGATTTGCATTGGTCACCTCCTAAGGTCTTGTCATTAGGTGGTTTTTTTGCAGCCGGGTTCCATCTTTTTATTAGCGGCGAGTTCGATTGGAAGATCGCAGCCTCGTTTCACTCGACAGCTCCTACGGACCGTACGGGTCGTACGGTCATATGGGTTGTACGGGTCGTACGGTCATATGGGTCGTATGGTCGTATGGTCGTACGGTCATATGGGTCGTATGGTCGTACGGGTCGTATGGGGGCTACGGAGTTCACGGGTCATACGGGGTTATTTCGGTTTCCAGTGACCGCCGCCCGATTCGCAATCAATCTTTACCTGGCTCAGGTTATCGGCGCCGTAATAATAGGTAGTGACCTGTGCGTTGTCCGGTACGTTGGGCCGCTCGCTGTTTTTGTCTTTGCTGGTGGAATGCGGGTTCGCCAGTGATTCCTGTGTCAGCGTGGCGACGCAGGTCGCCTGATAACGTTCTTCGCACTGGGCGACTTTTTTCTTGGTACTGGTGACCATTTCCTTGCTTTCATTGCTGCAAGACCAGTCGATGGAGTTTACCGGCATGCCTTCGTACTCGTAACAGCTATGGGATTCGACGACCGGCACGGACGTGCTTTGCGAGCGGGTCTGCACGTCACAGGCTTCGGCGAAGACCAGGGTGGGGCTGAGGCTGGCGATCAGAAGCAGAACTCTACTGTTCATCGGGTTTTCCTCTCCAATGGCGCTTCCCTGGAGCTTAGTTCAGCGCTGGTAGAGTTTCGAAACTTCGACAGGGCGTGCGGTTCAATACGTTTTCGGCTAGTACGCGAGGTAGTGTCGGACGCGGCCTTCGGCCGCTGTCACAAATTTGCGCTGGTCAGGACAATCATTGGTTTAATCGATATCGATCATCAAGAAACGCAAGTTCTGTTTTTCTGTCATGAGAGGAGGATAGCGTCATACCTGACTCGCCTCTGAAGGAACCTGCGCGATGAGAATGTCTACCTGGCTGGCCCTTATCGCCGTAATGACCGGAAGCTTCACGGCTGTCGTGCCGGCTTATGCTGCCGAACCGTCCTGCCATTTCCTGCCGGTGGCCGACAGCGCCGCCCATTTGCAGCACGCTCAAACGGTTGGCGTGTTGTACAGCGAAAATACCATCGACACGCTGGCGTACCTCGAGCAGTACCACTCTGTAGCGCTCAAAGGCGCGAAGAACACCGAGCTGGATTCGCGGATCAGCCGGGCGTTCGTCGACAGTTCCGATCCTCAGCGGGCAATCAACTGGCTGATGGCTTCGTTGCAGAAAGAGTTTGCGGCGGTGACGGTCTACGACAACCTGGACGCGCTGATGCAGGCCCGACCGGATGTGGTGGTGATGCTCGACACGTACAGCCGTCTGGTGTCCAAGCGCAACAATCAGGTTGAAGCGCGCTTCATGGCGAAGTTTTACGATTCGAACCTGCAATACATCGGCAAGGCTGAAGGCTCGCGGATGCAGCAGATGCCTTCAGTGTGGGTGAAAGGCAAAGCGGTGCCAGAGATTGCGGCGCAGATCGAGCAGCAAACTGCGTTGCAAGTCAATGCTCTGAAGCAGTTCGACTCATCACTCAAAGCACTTGTATCTTCCGGCACCATCGCCCAGCTTGCGGTTCAGTAACCCGCCCACTTGCCCTTGCAGGATGTTGATCCCTATTGTGGGCTTCCAGCACACATCAATGTTGGCTGACCCGGCTCCTTCATGAGCAAGGCCGCTTTCACTGGCAGTCATATGTGGCGAGGGGGCTTGCCCCCGTTGGGCAGCGAAGCGGCCCCTTCATTTGATTCGTTCAGGCTTCACGGCGTCCCAAACATAGCTGTCCAGTAAATCCCCGAATCGCTCTTCGGATCGACCGCGTACGCCGCGCCCAGCTCCTGAAACTGCGGATTCATCAGGTTGGCGCAATGACCGGGGCTGGCGACCCAGCCGTCAACCACTCTGCGCACGGTATCTTGCCCGGCGGCGATGTTCTCGCCGACCTGCTGACCGATGTAACCGCCCAATTCCGCCCGGTCGCCCGGTGTCCGACCGTCGCGATCCTTGTGATCGAAGTAGTTGTTGTTGGCCATGGACCGAGAGTGGCTTTCGGCCGCTGCCCCCAGGACTGCGTTCCACGTCAGCGGCGCGGCGGCGGCGAAGTTCTGGCTGCCGCACTGGCGGGCCCGACTGCGTGCGGTATTGAGTTCGGCCAGCAGCTTTTGACCTTCCGCCTGCCAGTCGCCCAAGCGCGCGCTCAACAGCGGGCGCGCCAGCACAATGCGCCATTCGCGTCCTTCGCGACTGACGCCAATATCGACAAACTGCGGATCGAGAACCACTTTGCAGAAGCTTTCGCGAATGGCCGTCATCGCCGACTGCGCGTCCCGCGGCCCCGACAGGCTGATCGCCTGCACATTGACCATCGGATAACCCGCGGTGGTCATCGCCTGCTGCAGATTGCCCACACCAGTGGCCGATAGCGCCAGCCGTGGGTCGCCAGCCAGCGGTGGCAGCTCGGACGAGACCTCGCCGGCACATTTCTGCACTTCGCTGCGGTAGACGTTGATCGAGTCGATCAGCTGTTTCTCATCGACCGCCCATGCATTCATGGCGAACGACAGACCCAACGACAACGCGGCACAACGCCTGACGAATGATGTGAAACCCATGAAATATCTCCCTTGAACGGACGGTGCCCATGATGCGTGAAGTTGCGCCTGTTGAGGCAGTGCATTTGCGCAAAATGTTGCACACCAGTGGCTATCATTTCACTACTACACTCAACCGACCACGGCCAACCGAGTTAATCCGACTATGCGCCAAAACTGGATAGCCACCTTCCTCGCAATCACTCTTCTCGTTGGTCCGGCAGCTGCCGCCGAACAGGAACAAAAGCAACAAGCGGCCGAAAACAAGGCTGAAGTCCTCGAGCAAAAAGCCGCCGATAACAGCCGTTCGACGCCCGCGCCGAAAGCCGAAGCCATCACCCAATCAGAAGTTCAGGCCGTAGACCCCGAAGGCGCCGCGCCGCTCGATGACGCCATCACCTGCCTGGCGCGATCAATCTACTGGGAAGCCAAGGGCAAGGATTCCGCAGACATGGAAGCTGTCGCCAGCGTCGTCATGAATCGGCTCGGCCACAAGGGTTTCCCGGACACGGTGTGCGGTGTGGTCAAGCAGGGTTCAGAAGCCAGGAACTGCCAGTTCTCATAGTGGTGCGACGGTCGCGCGGATTCGGTTCAGGAAGAAGCGCCTTACGCGCTCGCCAAGGAAATCGCCCGCAAGGCGCTCAACCGGCAGCTCGCGGACCGGACCAAAGGGGCGCTGTATTTCCACGACCGTACGGTGCGTCCGGATTGGTCGAGGACTTACATCAAAACCGTAGACATCGGACTGTTCAGGTTCTACAAACCGCAGGAAGGAACGACGAAGTAGCGCGCCAGGCTGCAGGAGCACGGCTTGCCGGCGAAGAAGACTCGATCAGCTTCATCAACCGGGCCGTGCTCCGTTCAATATTGCGGACTTACAGTTCCATGCCCAGGAAGATCAATGTATTGCCATGAGCTTCGGCCGATGCCCGCTGGTTGTAGCTGTCGCGGTGCGAGCAGTTGAAACCATGCTGGGCCTGCGGATACACAACGATCTCGACGTTTTCGTTGTTCTCGAAACGTTCGGCGATCTTCTCCACGGCTTCCAGCGGAATGTGGCTGTCTTCTTCACCGAAATGCATCAGCAGCGGTACTTCGATTTGATCGGCACGTTCCAGCTGGTCCTGGATACCTCCACCGTAATAGGCGATCGCCACATCCACCAAGCCATTGGCAGCGGTGTGGTACGAGAGCAGGCCGCCGAAGCAGTAACCGATCGAGGCAATGCCGCCGTCCAGACCCGGATGTGCTTTCAAGGCATTGATGGCCAGTTCGATATCGGCCTGGGCTTTGTCGATGTCGGTGGCGTTCATCAACTCGACGGCGCGTTTCCAGCCCGGTTCATCGTAGGTGAGTTCGATACGGTGGCCGCTGCGCCAGAACAAGTCCGGAACGATCACAACGTAACCGTCGGCCGCGTATTGCTCGGCGACCGAGCGGATGTGTTCGTTGACCCCGAAAATTTCCTGGATCAGTACGATGCCCGGGCCCTTGCCGGTGTGCGGAATCGCCAGGTAAGCGCCGAATTTACCGTCGGCGCTGTCGATGTCGATCCATTGGGTGGTCACGCTCATGGTGGCTCCTGTCTGCACAAGTGAAGTAAAGGTGAAGGCTGCCACGTTATCATTTCAGCGATTGTCGCGGTGCCAGAAGAATCGCGACAGCAGCGCATCGAGGCTGAGCTTGCCTGCGCCGGAAAAAACCAGGGGCAGCAGGGCGACGAGGTAGATCAGCGGCAGTTTGAAGTTGCCGTGCCCTTTGTTGCTGATCGCATAGCCTTGGGCAAGCTCACTCAATGTAGACCAATCGGCGGGCCAGTGAACGGCAGCCGTCGCCACGATCGTCACCACAATCAGGATGAATGCGCTGATACGCGTGCCCAGCCCGACCAGCAGCGCCAGGGCGCAGATCAACTCAGCCCACATCGACAGTTCCCAGTTCCAGGTGGCCGGCACATGGTTGAAGGGAAATGGGAAGCGCTGCTGAATGTCGGCGAACCAGTTTTCGCCATTGAATTTCTCCAGCCCCGACTCGAAAAACTCCCAGGCGAGGAACACGCGCAGCGTCAGCGGCGTGAGCCAGTGGCCGGCACGGTCGAGGTTCAGGTGCAGGCCTTTCACGGCCGATGAAAGTGAGGTGGTCATGGGCTTGATCTCCGGTAGTCGGGGAGGGGGGGCTGCAGCAGGCCCCGCGCGGGGGTGTGATGCGCTTTGATCGGCGGAGCCAATCGACCGGCACAGTTGATCAAGCGGGTGTATCCGTGATGTGTCTTTCCGGGTGGCTTTTATGGGCTGGTGTGTCTGAGGCGGGGTTGTATACAGGCGGATACAAGACGTCACGTGGTGGCCTTGTAATCCTGTAACCCTGCGACCTTGCGACCTTGCGACCCTGCGACCTTGCGACCCTGCGACCCTGCGACCCTGCGACCTTGCAACCCTGCGACCTTGCGACTTTGCAACCCTGCACCTTGCGACCTTGCAACCCTGTAGCAGCTGGCGCAGCCTGCGTCCGGCTGCGAAGCAGTCGTAACATGGGTGTTCTGACACACCGCGACCGCTGATCAAACGACTGCTGCGCAGCCGGACGCAGGCTGCGCCAGCTGCTACAAAGGCGGCGGGTGCAGCGCGAGCTGCTACAGAGGCAGGCGGACGCAGGCTGCGCCAGCTGCTACAGGAGCCGTGTCTCCGTCGGGGAGATGACGCTCAGGAAGATTTGCTATACATTTTCCGGCCGTCCCTTGCATGGTGAAACCGCTTCATGTCTCTCGCGCTCGAACGTCTAGTCGCTGGCACGCCGATTCCTTTCGCCGGTAACCGTGTCACGGTGGTTAGCCCCGAACTGGCCGCGCGTTTTCAGCCTGGGGACCATTTGCTGGTGGAGCAGGTCAGCGGTGAATTGCTGCTGATCCCGGTGGCGGACCAGCAAGCGGCGACACTCGCGATCGCGCGAGCCGAATCCGCGTTTCGCGCGATGTCAGCCGTTTCCGATGACGCCATCAGCGAATTCTTTGAACATTTTGCCCAGCGTCTGGAAGATCCGCAGTGCTGGGCGTTGATCGCGAGCGCCAACCGCGCCGATATCGAGAGAGCGAAGACGCGTGGGCGATCGACCACACGGCTGCTCGCCGATGAGCGCATGCGCAGTGACATGATTGCCGGCCTGCGGTCCTGGCGTGACGCGTCGGCATCCCGTGGCAAAGTGATCAGCAGCGTCGAGCATGACGGCTGGACCGTCGAGCAAGTGGTCGCGCCGTTGGGCATCGTCGCTTTTGTGTTTGAAGGTCGGCCAAATGTTTTCGCCGACGCTGCCGGTGTGTTGCGCACCGGCAACACCGCGGTGCTGCGCATCGGCAGTGATGCGTTGGGGACGGCGCAAGCGATCGTCACACACGCCTTGAATCCGGCACTGGAGGCCGCCGGATTACCGGCTGGCGCGGTGTCGCTGGTGGAAAGCGTCAATCATGCTGCCGGTTGGGCGATGTTTGCCGATCGGCGTCTTTCACTGGCGGTGGCTCGCGGTTCGGGGCGCGCGGTCAGTCAGCTGGGCAGCATCGCGCAACAGGCCGGTACGGCCGTGAGCCTGCACGGTACTGGCGGCGCGTGGCTGGTAGCCGAACACGATGCCGATGCCGGGCGCTTCGCCGCCGTGGTGCGCAACTCGCTGGACCGTAAAGTCTGCAACACCCTCAACGTCTGTCTGATTCACCGAGACCGCGCCGCCGACCTGGTGCCGTTGTTCCTCGACGCGCTGAAACAGGCCGGCCTCGCACGAGGGCAGGGGTGCAAGTTGCACATCGTCGCAGGCAGCGAAACGTACTTGCCGAGTGATTGGCAAACCGCCAGCGTTGAGGTCTGTCGCCCCGAGGGCTACCGGACTGAGCCTCTGGCCGAGCCGTTGGCGCAAGAGCAGCTCGGTAAAGAGTGGGAGTGGGAGGAGACGCCGGAAGTCAGCCTGAACATTATCGACGACCTCGACAGCGGCATTGCTTTGTTCAACCACTACAGTCCGCAGTTCACCGTGTCGCTGATCAGCGAAAATGCGGCGACTCAGGAACGATTCTATAACGCAGTCAACGCTCCGTTCGTTGGCGATGGCATCACCCGCTGGGTCGACGGCCAGTACGCTCTGAACAAGCCGGAACTGGGTCTTTCCAATTGGGAGAGCGGACGGCTGTTCGCCCGCAGCGCGATTCTCTCGGGTGACGGCGTGTTCACCATTCGGAGCAGAATGCGGCAGACCGATCTGTCGGTGAAACGCTAACATTCCCCAGACGACCACCAGTCAAGACGCGGTTTTACTACCGCGTCAGTCCTCTACGGACTCGCACACTCCGTTGGATGCTTTGCCCTTGGACGAGACTGCGACCGAATCGTCTTCGGCGATCACGATTGCAAGCGTCACATCCGTCCCCTTGGACTCAAAACGACGGTCATTGATGGCTTTGGTTTCGGCTTCCTGGGTACCGATCATTACAGCTCCATCCTGGTCCGCCTGCACCAACAGTTTTCCGGGGCACTCAACGATGAATGACGGCACTCCTGGGACACTGTTGGCCTGAGCGGCATTCGCAGTCATCAACAACGCCATGATTGTCAAAACGGACTTCATCTCTCATCTCCATGGGCTCACTGCTGGATACCGTTAACAATAGCTGCATTTTTTGTGCAGACGGCAAACAAAAGGCCCCGCTCGATGACTCGGGCGGGGCCTTTTCAGTTATCAGGCGTATCAGTAGAACCGGTCGATCACCCGCGCTTCATTCTGGTTCTGCATCGAGGCCCAGGCCTGTTTAAGCGTTTGCAGCACATTACCGATGAAGTCCTTGTCAGCGGCGGCTTTCTTGCCGACATAACCTTGGCCGCGACGGTACATCTTCAGTCGGGCCAGCAGGTTCTGGTTGTTCCGGTCGAACTCGGCTTCATGGGTGTGCGGCGACAGGCAGTCGATGTGCACCTGACCCGATTTGCTGATCCACAGAATGTGGCTGTCGTGGCTGTCTTTTTGCGCAGCGAACAGACGAGCCAGTTCATCGATAGTCGGTTGATTATTCAGATTCATCATGTAAACCCCTTGACCATTTGGTGATCTTTCAAAGTTGATTCGCTAATACAGGTAGCCCATCGGTTAGTTGATCCCTGGCACCGAAACCAGGACGTCAGCGCTCGACCGTCGAAATGACGGGGGCACGCATCTGTTGCATGTAGTCGTGTTGAATAACTGCTACGCAATAGCGTCACAACGAGGAGAAGCGGCGAAAACCTTTTGGCCACTGCCGACGCTTTGAGGGTCGGTCACAAGCTTCATGAGGATTGATCGCCAGCGCTTCTCGTCCTTGTACTGGACGTTCAGGCCAGGTCAGCTTCTTCAATCTGCCTTGTGGGCAGCGTGTATCCGGAATAACAGCTCGGCGGTCAGACGAGCTTGCTCAAACATGTTGCCTGTCTCCCGATCGGGGTGACGTCTGCATCATGCAAGGGCAAATCGGAGGCGTCAACGGTTTTGTAGTGATTATTTTCAGACACTACATATTGTCCGACAAAGACATTTTGGAATTAAAATCGCCTGATGTTTGCGGAACGTTTTTGCGCGATCAGGCTTTCCTGGCGGGCTTTGCGCTGCGTTTGGCAGAGGTTGCAGGCTTGCGCTTGGCGGGTTTGCGTTTGTTTTTCCAGGGTGTCGCACCCCGTCCGGCCGGGCCGCTGATGGTAAGACTCAGGCCGGCACATCGCGCGACCTGCTTGCTCATCCACGCGGCTTGCTTGGTGACGAATTCTTCCAGGCTCATCTCGCCGCTTTGCACCATGTCCAGGGCCTGTTCCCAGATGGCTGTAGTGCCCGGGTCAGCGATGGCGCGTGGTACCGCGTCGATCAGGCTGAAAGCGGCCGGCGTCGCCGCCAGTGCCTTGCCGTTCTTGATCAGATAACCGCGGTCGAGCAGGCCTTGAATGATCGACGCGCGGGTCGCCTCGGTGCCGATGCCGGTGGTGTCCTTGAGTTTTTGCTTGAGCAGCGGATCCTCCACCAGTTTGGCGACGTTTTTCATCGCCTTGATCAGGTCGCCTTCGGTGAACGGCTTGGGTGGCTGGGTCCAGAGATCCTTCAGCTTGACATCGGCCACTGCGCAGTCACCGCCCTCGGCCAATGCGGGCAGCGTTTGCGCTGGCGGGGCTTCGCGGCCTTTGGCCGGCGCCAGTGCTTCGGGCAAGGCACGCTTCCAGCCCGCTTCGACAATCTGCTTGCCAACGGCGCGCAAGGTTTCCCCGGCACAGTCAAAGTCGGCCTGAGTGCGATCGTATTCGTGATGGGGCAGAAACTGCGCCAGGTAGCGAGCGCGGATCAGGGTATAGACCGCACGCTGTTTGCCCACCAGACGCTCGAGATTTTTCGCCGCAGCCGTTGGAATGATCCCGTGGTGAGCGCTGACCTTGGCGTCGTTCCAGGCGCGCGAACGGCGTTGCGGTTGCAGAAGATCCTGCAAGGCACTCAGTGTGGGATCGGCCTGCCTTAGCGCCGCGAGGATGCTTGATGCTTCAGCGTGCTGACTGACAGGCAGATAACCGCAGTCGCTGCGCGGGTAGGTGATGACTTTATGGGTTTCGTAAAGCGCCTGGGCGATGTCTAGGGTTTCCTGAGCACCGAGCCCGAGTTTCTTGGAACACACTTCCTGCAACGTGCCCAGATCGAACGGCAGTGGTGCGACTTCACGCATGCGCTCGGTGCGGAGTTTGATCACCCGGGCCGTCGTCGCGCCGAGCATCGCCGCGGCTGCCTGTTGCGCCCGCGGCTGATTCAGGCAGCGATCCTGATCGTCGCACGCGTCAGAGGGCGCGCGCCACTGCGCGGTAAATGCCGTGCCCTCGTGCAGCAGTTGCACGTCAATGGCCCAGTAAGCGACCGGCACGAAATCGGCAATGCTGCGATCACGATCCACGACCAGACGCAGGGTCGGCGTTTGCACCCGGCCCACCGGCAAAACGCCCTGATAACCGGACTGTCTTCCGAGCAAAGTGAACAACCGGCTCATGTTCATGCCGATCAGCCAATCCGCCCGTGAACGCCCGAGTGCCGAGTGATACAGGCTGAAGGTCTCGGCGCCGGGCTTCAGCGAAGCCAGGGCCTTGCGGATCGACGCGTCATCGAGCGCCGATAACCACAAGCGCTGTATTGGCCCGCGGTAGCGACAATGCTCGACCAGTTCCCGGGCGATCATCTCGCCCTCACGGTCGGCATCGGTGGCGATCACCAGGTCATCGGCTTCACCGAGCAGACGCTTGACCGCTTTGTATTGGCTGGCGGTGCGCGGTTTGACGGTCATCTTCCACTTGTCCGGAATGATCGGCAGATCCGCCAGTACCCAGCGCTTGTACCGGGCGTCATAGGCATCCGGCGGGGCGGTTTCCAGTAAATGGCCGATGCACCAGGTGACCGTGACGTCTGTGCCCAGCCAGCAGCCGTCGCCGCGCCGTCTGGCGCCAAGCACCGCCGCAATGTCTTTGGCCTGGGAAGGTTTTTCACAGAGGTACAGCCGCATAACCACCATCGTTCATCAAGTGCCGAGAACCACAGGATGGCGGCTGAGAAGCGATCGGGCAATCTTTATCTGTATGGATGTACAGCAAAGCTGTTGCGCCGGTTTGCTGCAGACGAACTGCACTCCGTTGGGCTGGCAGGCGCTTTTGACTGAAAATTTGCGTTATACCTGATCAACCGTGGTCTCATTTGTTGCAGCCGCTGCATGGCCCATCGCGGGCAAAGCGGATTTCGCATTTTGCCCGCTCCCACAGGTTTGTCGTCGTAACGAGGAATGCAAGTCATGAAAAGCACCGGTCCCAGTCCTGTCATTACTATCGCCGAGCAGCCAGGTTGTCTGTTGGTAAAATTCCACGGTATTCAAGTTGCCGCGTCCACCCGCGCGCTGGTGCTGTTGGAGGCTAACTACCCGCCGGTGTATTACGTGCCGCGTGAGGACATTGCCGAAGAGTATTTTGCCCGTACCGACCACACCAGCTACTGCCCTTACAAAGGCGACGCGAGCTATTACAGCCTGCAGATTCCCGGGCACGAGGGCGCCAATGCAGTGTGGACGTATGAGGATCCCAAAGTGTCGGTGGCGCAGATCAAGGATTATGTGGCGTTCTATCCCGATCAGGTGACATTCGAGATTCTCAAAGACGTTGAGTGACTTGTCCCGTTCTGCGCACTGGCAGTGGGCAGCTCGCGCAGCTGTGTAGTTCGCCAATGTGCTGGGGCATTTTGCTGTCAGCGGCTCTTGCCAATCGTTGGTGGCTGGCTCGATAATGCGAGTCATTATCAGTCGCGAACCATTCCATCGTCATGTCCGCCAACGATTTGTCTCTGCGCAGCGCCGTCAACGATCTGTATTGCGAACATCACGGTTGGCTCAATGGCTGGTTACGCAAGCGTGTGGGCAATGCTTTCGATGCCGCCGACCTTGCCCAGGACACCTTTGTTCGAGTGATCAAGGCGCGCAATGCGCATGACATTCGCGAGCCGCGACCCTACCTGTCGATGATTGCTAAAGGGCTGCTGATCGACCTGTTCCGTCGCCGTTCGCTTGAGGAGTCTTACCTGGAAGCGCTGGCGGCCATGCCCGAATGGCAACAGACCTCGCTGGAAGAACAGGCGATCCTGCTGCAGGCCCTGATGGAAATTGATCGTTTGCTGCAAGGCTTGGGGCCCAAAATCAAGCAGACGTTCATCCTGTCTCAATTCGAAGGGCTGACTTACCCGCAGATTTCCGAATGTCTGAACATCAGTGTGCGTACGGTTAACAATTATATGGCCAAGGCGATGGAGCATTGCTGTCTGATGCAGATTCGTCTGGAGCTGCCATGAGCCTGTCATCCGCGGAACTGCGGGCCATCAGTGCCGCCGCCCGTTGGTGTGCGTGTTTTCGATCGGGCGTTGCTACCGATGCCGAACGTGCGCAATGGAATGAATGGCTGATGGCCGACCCTGTGCATCAGCAAGCCTGGCAGCGCATGACGGCCATCGGCGACCAGATGGGCAGCGTTCCGGGCGCATTGGCATCACCCGTCCTGCGGGGCGCAGATCGATCACGTCGACAGGTCTTGCGCGGTTTTGCGGTGCTGGCGTCGGCCGGTTCGTTGGGCTGGTTGGGATGGCGCAGTGAGTCACGCCAGAATCTGTCTGCGGATTTGCGTACCGCTGTCGGCGAGCGCCGTGAATGGCACTTGGCGGATGGCAGTTCATTGCTGCTGAACACGGACACCTCGGTGAACCTGCGTTTCGATGGTCGGCAACGGTTGTTGCACCTGTTGCGCGGCGAGGTCCTGGTCACGACGGCCGCCGATCCTGCGCAGCGGCCATTCACCGTCAGCACCCGCCACGGCGAGGTCCTGGCGCTGGGCACGCGGTTTATCGTGCGCTCCCGGGACGAGGGGGGCGAGGTGGCCGTGCTGGAAAAAGCGGTTGAAGTCAGCGCCGCTGGCGGCGGTCCGAAGGTGCGTGTCGAGGCGGGGCAGTCGATCAATTTCACTGCCGCTGCACTGGGCACTGTCCGCTACAACGATAAGTCTACGGGCGCATGGCAGCAAGGCAGCATCATCGCCATCAATCGGCCCTTGGTCGGGCTGCTTGCCGAGCTATCGCGTTACCGTACGGGCGTGCTCCGTTGCGATCCGCGTGTCGCTCAATTGAAAGTGTCCGGCGCCTTTCCAATTGATGATACCGACCGTGCGCTCGCCGCGCTGGAAAGCGGGTTCTCGCTGCGTGTCACTCGATTGAGCCGTTATTGGGTTAATGTTTCGGCTTGAAGATGTCCGTTAACTTTGCGCGTAGCTGCGCAGGGCGGTCCTGCGGACACGCGACGCAGCCTCGTGCCTCGGTAGTTGCTACAGGGCGGCGGCAGTGTGGGCCGGATTGGGGAAAAATAGTTTTTCAATCATTTGCACTTTTGAGACACATCGTTCGGCTCATCCCTCAGTGAGTATTTATTGATAGCTTTGGGGGAGGTTAAGCATGTCTCAAGTGGATGCGCCAGGTCGGCTGGCAATGGCAATCAAGGTCGGCTTGATCGCGGCAGCGTCGATGACCGCGTGGCCTCGCGCAGCAACAGCGGCGCCGACGCAGCAGCAATCGGTGCACTCTTTCGATATCGCCGGGGGCAGCCTGACCGAAGTGCTCAGTCATTTCGCCAGCGCCGCCGGCGCCGCTATTTCCTTTGATGCGCGACAAACCGAAGGTTTACGCTCACCAGGGCTCAAAGGTGCGTTCGGTGTCAGTGAAGGGTTCGCGCGGATCCTCGGAGCCAGCGGCCTGCAAGCCGAACCGCAGGCTAACGGGACTTACGTGCTGAGGCCAGTGCCGGCCGCGGGATCTGCGCTGGAACTGGGCACCACCAACATCAATGGTCAGTTGCTGGGCGCAACCACCGAGAACAGCGGCTCGTACACCACCGGCGCGGTGACGATTGGCAAGGGTGAGCATTCGCTCAAGGAAACGCCGCAATCGGTCACGGTCATGACCCGCAAGATGCTCGATGACCAGAACCTCAACACCATCGATCAAGTGATGGAAAAGACCCCAGGCATCACGGTTTACGATTCGACCATGGGCGGTAAATATTTTTACTCGCGCGGGTTCCGCATGTCGGGTCAGTACCAATACGATGGTGTGCCGCTGGACATGGGCAACCTGTATGTCCAGGCCGACAGTTTCAGCGGTGACATGGCGTATTACGACCGGGTGGAGATTCTGCGCGGCGCCGCGGGAATGATGAAAGGGGCGGGCGGTACTGCGGGTGGAGTCAACTTCGTGCGCAAGCGCGGACAGGCTGCGGCCCATACCGACATCACGCTGTCCGGTGGTAGCTGGGACAATTATCGCGGGCAGGTCGACACCGGGGGACCGCTGAATGATGCCGGAACGATTCGCGGGCGGGGGGTGATTGCCCAGCAGAGCCGGCATTATTTTGTGGACGATGCCAATCGCAAGGATCAGGTGTACTACGGCGCTCTTGATATCGACCTGAGCCCGAACACCACGGTCGGGCTCGGCGTTGCCTACGAAGACGTGGATGCAAGTCCGTGCTGGGGGGGACTGCCGCGTTATCGTGACCGCAGTGATTTGCAACTGGGGCGTTCGACCTGTCTTGATCCTTCCTGGAATACCTGGCGCAGCCAGCGCACCACGTTTTTCAGTGATTTGAAACACCAGATCAACGATGACTGGGCTCTGAAAGTCGCCAGTGTTTATACAAAAAACACTCAGGACATCAAATACGCGTTCGCCTCCGGCGCCGTCACACCCGGGGTCAACACCACGGGCATGTTGGGCAGCCTCTACGATTACGATCAGGTTGACTACGGCCTGGATGCTTACGTGGATGGCAAGTTCGACGCGTTGGGCCAGCGTCATGAGTTGGTGGTCGGTTTCAACGCCAGCCGGGCGAAAAAAGATGACTTTTACTCAGTGGCGTTTTTGCCGCAGCGGCAAAACGTATTCAATCCAGACCGGCATATTCCTGAGCCGGACGACAGCTACTTCATCAATAACTCGTCTCGCGGCGGGCCAGTCAACTCCGTCACCAAACAGAAGGGTGTTTATTCGACCTTGCGCCTCAAACTGGCCGATCCGTTGACCTTGGTCGTCGGCGGTCGAGTGAGCTGGTACAACTCGGACACCGACTCGGAGTTCATCAATACCGGTACCTCGGAACACTCCAGCACCACGGAAACCGGGCAGGTCACACCCTTTGCCGGCCTGCTGCTGGACCTCAATGAAAACCTTACGGCTTACGCCAGCTACTCGGATATCTTCACGCCACAAGGCAACTACCGCTCAGAGGACGGTTCAGCCCTTAAACCGCTCGTTGGACAGAGCTACGAATTGGGGATCAAGGGCGCCTGGTTCGATGGTCGCCTGAACAGCTCGTTCAACCTGTTCCGCACCATTCAAAAGGACCAGGCGCAAACGGATTACAACTCATCCTGCCCGTCATCGGATGGCTACTGCTACGTCAACGCGGGCAAAGTCCGCGCCCAGGGTTTCGAGGCGGAAATCAGCGGGGAAGTGATTGAGCGCCTGCAATTGCTCGCGGGGTACACCTACACTCAGACCAAGACGCTGGATGATATCGACAGCAGCCTGAACGGTGCCGTGTTCAACAGTTATTTGCCGCGTCATGTGCTGCGCATGTGGGGCGATTATGCGTTGAGCGGCTCACTTGCGCGGTTCACCATCGGAGCCGGCGTCAACGCGCAGAGCGATAATTTCCGGGTCTCGCCCACCAGTGGCGAGAAAATTGGCCAATCAGGTTATGCGATCTGGAACGGACGCATCGGTTACCGCATCGACGACATCTGGTCGGTGGCATTAAATGGCAATAACCTTTTTGACAAACGCTACTACAGCACCATCGGTACCGAGGGTTTCGGCAACTATTACGGTGATCCGCGTAACTTCATGGTGTCGGTCAAAGCAAGTTTTTAAGGTAAACGCCTGCGCCCAACGCCGTGCCTGTGCACGGCGTCCTGGTTTCTGTTATCGGGTAGTGCTTACCAGTGCCGATTCGTCGATCCGAGCGATCGTCGTGACCCCGGTCAGGGTCATCGCGACGCGCATTTCCTTGGCAAAGATGTCGAGCAGGTTCTCCACGCCGCGTTGACCATCGGCCGCCAGCGCGTACGCCATTGAGCGACCGAGCATTACGCCTTTCGCGCCCAGCGCGAGCATGCGCACCACATCCAGCCCCGAGCGAATGCCGGAATCGACCAGCACGGTAAGATCATTGCCCACCGCTTGCATGATCGGCGGCAATGCCCTGGTGGTCGACAGCACGCCGTCCAGCTGCCGCCCGCCATGATTCGACACCACAATGCCGTCCGCACCGAAGCTGACGGCATCTTTGGCATCCTGGGGGTCGAGTATGCCTTTGATGATCATCGGGCCTTTCCAGAAATCGCGAATCCACTCCAGATCGCTCCAGCTGATCGAAGGATCGAAGTTGTTGGCCAGCCAGCCCATGTAGTCTTCGAGGGTGACGGCTTTGCCGAGGTACTTCGATATGTTGCCGAGGTCGTGCGGGCGCCCCATCAGGCCGACGTCGAAGGCCCACTGAGGTTTGGTCATGGCCTGCAGCAGACGCCGTGACGAGGCGAAGCGCCCGGACATGCCCGAGTGGGCATCGCGATATCGAGCGCCGGGGGTCGGCATGTCGACGGTAAACACGAGATTTTTCACCCCGGCGGCTTTCGCCCGTTCGAGGGCGTTTTTCATAAAGCCGCGATCTTTCAATACGTACAGCTGAAACCAGATGTTTTGCTCGGTCTGCGCCACCACTTCCTCGATCGAGCACACTGACACCGTGGAGAGGCACAATGGGATGCCTTTTTTCTCGGCCGCTCTGACCGCCTGCACTTCACCTCGGCGGGCGAACATGCCTGTCAGGCCGACCGGCGCGAGGATGACGGGCATGGACAGCGGCTGGTCGAAGAGGGTGGTCTCAAGGCTCAGGGTTTCGACGTTTTTGAGGATCCGCTGGCGCAAGCTGATACCGGTGAGGTCGGCGCTGTTGGCCCTGAGGGTGTGTTCGGCGTAGGCGCCGCCGTCGATATAGTCGAAGAGGAAACGTGGCAGTTTGCGGCGTGCTGCTTCGCGGTAGTCGGATGCGGATGAAATAATCATGGTGCCTCGTTCGGTGAGTGGCGGGGCGGTTGTGTTGGGTCAGAGTAGCGAAAATGGCTTGGGTTTGGGGTAATTCTGTTGGCCTGTGAATCTGCTGCGGTTTCGGATCAGTTGCAGGAGCAAAGCTTGCTCGCGAAAGCTTTTCTGGTTCGACCTTCCTTCCCGAGGACGTAAGCGATCCACTGTAGCTGGCTTGCCAGCGGTGGCTATGGGTATGGCTATGGCGTGGGCGGTCAGGTTTTGCTGGTGTACATATCCGTTATTGCGGTCAGCCGGCTCGCCCACTGCGCAGAACCTGCGCTCAGCCTCCCGACGGTGCGCTCAACTCTACAGCCGCCAAGGCGGCCCGATAGCCGACCTGGCGCGCGGTATTGCGCGACCACACAAATCCTTGTAGCAGCTGGCGCAGCCTGCGTCCGGCTGCGGTATTGCGCCACCACACAAATCCTTGTAGCAGCTGGCGCAGCCTGCGTCCGGCTGCGGAGCAGTCGTAAAATCAGGCGGCGCGGTTTGATAGATAAACGCATGCTCGGGGATCGACGACGACGAGACGAGACGAGACGAGACGACTGCTGCGCAGCCGGACGCAGGCTGCGCCAGCTGCTACAGGTTCTGTGGTGCTTCGGGCTCTTTGCTTTGCTTTTGCTTTTGCTTTTGCTTTTGATCTTGATCTGCCCCGTCGGAAGGCCGAGTGCAGGTTCTGCGCAGTGGGCAACCCGGCATGGATGCCGGGTTAGCTGCCGCCGGCCATGGATGGCCGATGGCAGCGGGCCCACGGAGCAGGACCGGAGCGAGGGTATGGCGAGCCTTAGCTAGCCACCGTACGTCAGGGGCGCAGGCGCTTTGGTTACTTTGGGCCGGGCCGCGTAGGCTTTTCCAAAGTGACCCGCTGTAAGAGCGGAACCGATAGCAGCCATCACCACATCAACGGATATGTACCCTCCCAATCAAAACCCGCCACTGCCACCCACCCAGACCCAGTCAGTTAGTTAGTATCAAGATCCACGTTCTTGGTCTCGCGCAAACAGATCATCCCCACCACCAGGCTCACCCCCGTAATCACCACCGGGTACCACAGCCCATAGAAAATATCCCCCGTGTACACCACCAGCGCGAACGACACGGTAGGCAGGAAACCACCAAACCAGCCATTACCGATGTGATAGGGCAGCGACATCGAGGTATAGCGAATCCGCGTCGGGAACAGCTCCACCATCAGCGCGGCCAACGGGCCGTAGCACATCGCCGAGATGATGATCAGCGCCACGATCAGCGCCACGATCATTGGCTTGTTGATCGCCTGCGCATCTGCCTGGGACGGATAGCCTGCCAGGGTCACCGCGCCGCGCAAGGCCGATTCGTCGTAACCGTCGATTTTTACGTCGCCAATGCTGACCTGCACGCCGCTGCCTGCCGGGGCCTCTGCGCTTGAATAGGGCAGGCCCTGCTTGACCAGGAAGGTCTTGACCTTGTCGCACGGGCTGTCGAATTTCGCCTTGCCCACCGGATCGAACTGGAAAGTGCAGGTCGCGGGGTCGGCCAGAACAGTGATCGGCGCCTGGCGGCTGGCCTGATCAATTGCCGGGTTGGCGTAGTGGGCCAAGGTCTTGAAAATCGGGAAATACAACGCAGTGGCCAGCAACAGCCCGATCATCAGGATCGGTTTGCGCCCGACCTTGTCCGACAACCAGCCGAAGAAGATGAAGAATGGCGCGCCAATCATAACGCTGACGATCAGCAAACTGTTGGCCAGTGCCGGATCCATGCGCAGGAATTGAGTGAGGAAGAACAGCACATAAAACTGCGCCGCATAAAACGTCACCGCTTGCCCGGCATTGATGCTGAACAGGGCGATCAGCACGACCTTGAGGTTTTCCCATTTGCCGAACGAATCACGCAGTGGTGATTTCGAGACCTTGCCTTCTTCTTTCATTTTTACGAATGCAGGAGACTCGTGCAGGCTCAGACGGATCCAGGTCGAGATGCCCAGCAACACGATGGAAAACAGGAACGGCAGGCGCCAGCCCCAGACTTCGAACTGATCGCCGGTGAAGTAGCGGCAACCCAGGACCACCAGCAATGACAGCAACAGCCCGAGGGTGGCTGTCGATTGAATCCAGCTGGTGTGGAAGCCGCGTTTACCCATCGGTGCGTGTTCTGCCACATAAGTCGCGGCACCACCGTATTCACCGCCCAATGCCAAGCCCTGCAACATGCGCAGCACTACAAGGATGATCGGCGCCGCGATGCCGATGCTGGCGTAAGTCGGCAGCAAGCCGACGCAGAAAGTCGCCACACCCATCAGGATGATGGTGGCGAGGAAGGTGTACTTGCGCCCGATCATGTCGCCCAATCGACCGAATACCAACGCACCGAATGGCCGCACTATGAAACCGGCGGCGAACGCCATCAAAGCGAAAATGAACGCCGTGGTGTCATTGACCCCGGCAAAGAACTGCTTGCTGATGACCGCCGCGAGGGCGCCATAAAGGAAAAAGTCGTACCACTCGAAAACCGTACCGAGTGATGAGGCAAAGATGACCTTTCGCGTATCCGGGCTGGTGATCGCACCGGGCACGGCATCCAGAGGCTGAACATGTTCTGACATATCGGTATCCCTCACAGTGATTGTTTTTGTTGTTCCACTGTCAGCGCCGGCCTTGTGGGCTGGCGCCGCTCCTGTCAATTCGACGCTACCTGCGTCGAGTTCCCGTACTGCACATCCTGCAGGAGCGTGCGACCTTTGATCTCGAAAACGAAGATCGTCCGATCGCAGCCCGAGGCTTCGCCAGCTCCTGCAATGTCCGTGGATGATTACGGGTGTGTGGCTAACACCCTGGGTGTGGCGATGCTTCGGGTATCTGGCTCCAGAATCAGCTGCGCGGCTTTCTCGGCAATCATCAGCGTAGGCGAACAGGTGTTGCCCGAGACGATGCGCGGCATGATCGAAGCGTCGGCGACGCGCAGGCCGGGAATACCGTGCACCTTGAGTTGGGCATCGACCACCGATTGCTCGTCATTACCCATACGGCAAGTGCCTACCGGATGAAAGATCGTCGTGCCAATGCGCGCAGCGGCTTCGTGCAACTCTTCCTCTGTCTGCAAACTGTCGCCGGGTAGGTATTCAGCGGGTTTGAATGCTTGCAGGGCCGGCGCGGCAACGATGCGTCGGGTCAGGCGAATGGCGTCGGCAGCAACCCGCAGATCTTCCGGATCGCTCAGGTAATTGGGCTGAATCACCGGCGCTTGTTGCGGGTCGGACGAACGAATATCGATCCGGCCGCGGCTTTTCGGGCGCAAATCACAGACTGACGCAGTGAAGGCAGGGAAGGCGTGCAGCGGCTCGCCGAAGCGTTCCAGCGATAACGGCTGCACGTGGTATTCGAGATTGGCTGAGGTCTGCTCCGGCCCCGAGCGGGCAAACGCGCCAAGCTGACTCGGCGCCATCGACAGCGGTCCACTGCGGTCATACAAATAACGCAGGCCCATGCCCATCTTGCCCCACACACTCCCCGCGATCTGATTCAGCGTCCGCGCGTTTTCCAGTTTGTAGATCAGGCGCAATTGCAGGTGATCCTGAAGATTACCGCCCACCCCGGGCACATCGCGGGCGACGCCGATGCCGAGTTTTTCCAGCAGCGGGCGAGGGCCGATGCCGGAGCGTTGAAGGATGCCCGGAGAGCCGACCGAGCCAGCGCACAAAACGATTTCCTTGCGCGCCTTGAACGTTTTTGCCTGGCCTTGCCACTGAGCCTTGACCGCAGATGCCCGGCCGTTTTCCAGCAATACACGGTCGACTTCCACACCGGTCAACACGGTCAGGTTAGGCCGCTGCCGGATCGGTTTGAGAAAGGCCTTCGCCGCGTTCCAGCGAATCCCGGCTTTCTGATTGACCTGAAAGTAGCCGCAGCCCTCGTTATCGCCCTGGTTGAAATCGTCCACGCTGGCGATGCCGCTTTGTTCGGCAGCGCTGCGAAAAGCATCGAGAACAGGCCACGACAGGCGCTGGCGTTCGATGCGCCACTCGCCGGCAGCGCCGTGGAATTGCGAGTCGCCGGCGAAGTGATTTTCACTTTTCATGAACAATGGCAGAACATCGTTCCAGGCCCACCCCGGATTACCGTCGCCGGCCCAGCCATCGTAATCGCTGGCCTGCCCGCGCATGTAGATCATGCCGTTGATAGAGGAACAACCGCCCAATACCTTGCCACGCGGATAGCTCAGGGCGCGCCCTTGCAGGCCGGGTTGTGACTCGGTTTTGAAGCACCAGTCGGTGCGCGGGTTGCCGATACAGAACAGGTAACCCACAGGAATGTGAATCCAAGCATAGTTATCGCGGCCACCGGCTTCGAGCAGCAGCACGCGTTGTTGCGCCGAGGCCGAGAGTCGATTGGCCAGCAGACACCCGGCGGGCCCCGCGCCGACCACTATGTAATCGAATTCATCAAGGGAAGTCTGCATCCCTGACCTCTTATTGTTGTTCTTGTCGTCAGTCATCCTAGTTGTTAGCTTTCGTTAAAAGAATGTTAGTTTTTGCGCAGCCGCTGTGCGTTTTCAAACAACATCACTTCAAGGAAGGTTCATGTTCGACTGGAATGATCTGAGATTCTTTCTCGAACTGCAGCGCAGCGGACGCCTGCTCACCGCCGCCCGGCGGTTGAACACCACGCACGCCACCGTGGCGCGGCATATCGAAGCCATCGAAAAAAGTCTCGGGACTGCGTTGTTTGTTCAACATGCGCAGGGTTATGAGCTGACGCCGGCGGGAGAAGCGCTGCTCAAGCACGCGGAGGCGATGGAAAATGTAGCACTGCTGGCTGAAGAGGAAATCACTCAGTCGACGGCGCCACTGGGCAAGATTCGCGTCGGCGTGACAGAGGGACTGGGCGTCATGTTTCTCGCCAGCCGCATGAACGGGTTGTTTGAGCGTTACCCGGGGCTGGAAGTGGAGTTGGTGGCGGTCCCGCGTTTTGTGAGCATCCTCAACCGCGAAGCCGAGATCAGTATTCACCTGGAGCGCCCGGCCGCAGACATGCTGGTCACGCGCAAACTCTCAGACTATCGTCTGGCGCTATATGCCAGCCAGACCTATCTGGGTCGCTCGCCGCCGCTGCGCAGCCGCGAAGACCTCGCCCGGCATGCGTGGATCGGCTACGTCGATGACTTGCTGTTCAGCCAGGAATTGATGTTCCTCAACAGTTTCTGTCGCAATCCGCAGGTGGTGTTCCACAGCACCAGCGTCATCGCCCAGCAACAGGCTGCACGCTCCGGGCTCGGGATTGCGGTGTTGCCCTGCTACATGGCCAGCGCTGATCCGGACCTGGTGGCGCTGTTGCCGGACGAGAGTATCCAGCGCAGTTACTGGATCAGCACCCGACGCGAACTGCACAAATCCGTGCGCTTGCGCGTGGTCTGGGATTACGTGGTGGAGTTGTGCGAGCGCGAGCAGAACCTGTTGCTGGGAATGCCCGGCCCGTAGGAGTAACTTTGCTCGCGAAAGCGATGTGTCAGCCGCAAGATATCTGCTGGCTGTCCCGACCTCATCGCGGGCAAGCTCGCTCCCACAGGGGATCTGCGAAGACCACGAACTTGGCGTTCGCACTGGATTATTGTGGGAGCGAGCCTGCTCGCGATGGGGCCGGGTCAGTCAATTGAATAGCGACTGGCGCACCGCTTCGCGAGCAGGCTCGCTCCCACAGCGGATCGCCTCCAGATCGCCTTTGCATCAAGGCACTATTTCGAATTCACTGCTGGCCAGGCGTTCGCCGTTGACCAGGATGTGCACGGCGTGGCGTCCGGCGTAGTGTCTACGGGTTGTGAGTTCCTTGATCTGCTGACTGCGCGCCACGAATTCGCTGCTCTTGCCGGGCAGTGTCAGGGCCTTGAGTTTGAACACCTTTGCCGAGGTGCTGCCGTTGGCCTTTACGTAGTCGATGGCGTAATCGATCACCAGCCGTTGACTGTTCTCGACAGTCGATTTGACGGTGAACGACAGGGTGATTTTCTCCCCGAGCCTGACGACCGCGGGTTCAACGTTCGCAGCAATGATCTCAACCTCAGGTTTGCCGCCCGCGCCGATGATCGCCAGTGCGCGGTTGTTGCCCTGTTTGATCAGACTGCGCAGTGCATGTCTGGCAATCCACGCCGTATGGCGGTTGTCCAGCGACCAGCCTTCAATGAGGTCGAGCACCCACTCGGGGTGGACCTTGGTGATGTCGTTGAGGTGGTTGGCCACCGATTTGCGCACGTACAGACTTTCGTCGGCCTTGAGGTTATCGAGGATCGTCGCCGCAAGCGTTGGGTCCGCCTGAATGGGCTCGAGGCGAAACGACCACGGCAAACGCGGTCGACTGCCCTCACTGGACAGGCGCCGCACATGTTCATTTTCATCCAGCGACCATTCATGCATCACCGCCAGGGTGCGCTCAAAGTCACTGCGCAAAAAATACCGGATCGCAAATTCTGCAGAGCCGAACGTGGTGAAGTATTTAAGCGCTGCCATGGACCGTTCGAAGTCGCGAACGCCATACATCGCCACATAATGCGGCAGTGAGATGCTGACAAAGCCACTATTCAGGCGCGGGGCAAGGGCGTACAGCACCTTGAGTGATTGTTCAAAATCGAGCGGCAATACGGCATGTAACGATTCGCTGACCCGGGCCATGCGTTGCATGATCGACAGTTCGGCCAGCCCCTCGTTGGCCATTTCAAGGAATGCTCTAGCGTCGAACGCCGGGTAGACCGCGATCATTTCGCAGGCGATGTGCTCAAGGCGGGCCGCGTTGAAAATTTCCTTGAGGGCAGGGGCGGGTTGATCGGCAGCCATCAGTGATTCCTCGCCGATTGCTCTTCCAGCTGGTCGGATTCGAACAGCTTCGCCAATTCCGCCCGGGCTTCCTGGGCGGTCTGCAGCACCTTCGCGGCATCGTCGTATACCGCGTGCTGCGCTTCCAGCACTTGCTCATCGTGATGCTTGAAGCGCTTGATCCGCGCATCGGCCTGCGCTTGGGTCAGGCCCAATCCGACCAGCGTGCGCCGGCTCATTTCCAGGCTCGAATAATAGGTCTCGCGAATCGCCTCGGCACCGAGGTCGACCAGCCGGTGCACATGCTGACGGTTTCGGGCTCGGGCGATGATCTTGATGTGCGGGTACAAGCGATGTACCACCTCGGCCGTTTTGATGTTGGTTTCCGGATCGTCCGTGGCGATCACAAAATATTCGGCCTGCTCGACCTTGGCCGCGCTGAGGATTTCCGGTCGCATCGGGTCGCCGTAGAACACTGGCACGCCGCCAAAACTACGCGACAGCTCGATCGTCTCCACCGACGTATCGAGGGCGACAAACCTGATGTTTTGCGCCCGCAGGATCCGCGCCACGATCTGCCCCATCCGGCCCATGCCGGCAATCACCACGCGCGGCTCGTCGGTGTCGATCTCGCGAAATTGTTCCGGGACCACCACCGGTTGCACCTTCGGGCTGACCAATCGCGCGCAAACCAACAGCAGCAACGGCGTGACGGCCATGGACAGAGTAATTGTCAACACCAGCAAATCGTACAGGCGTGGTTCGAATAAACCTTGGTCGCGGCCGATCTTGAACACCACGAAGGCGAATTCACCACCTGCTGCCAATACGATGCCGAGGCGAATCGCACTGACCTTGCCCAGGCCGCCCGCCAGGCGACCGACGGCAAACAACAGCGGCAGCTTGATGGCAATCAACAACAGCGTCAGTCCCAGCACGGTAATCGGCGCACTCAGCAGCAAGCTCAGATTCGCGCCCATGCCGACGCTGATGAAAAACAGGCCCAGCAGCAAACCCTTGAACGGTTCGATCTGCGCTTCCAGTTCGTGGCGGTATTCAGAATCCGCCAGCAGTAATCCGGCGAGGAACGCCCCCAGCGCCATGGACACGCCGACCTGATCCATCAACCACGCCGTGCCGATAACCACCAGCAACGCCGTGGCTGTCGAGACTTCAGGCAAACCGGTTTTGGCCACCACGCGAAACACCGGGCGCAGCAGATAACGTCCGCCGATCACCACCACGGCAATGCTGCCCAATACGCGCAAGCCGTGATTGATGTCTTCGGCCGTGCTGTTGGTGTGATCGCTGCCGGCCAGCAGCGGCACCATGGCGATGAGCGGGATCGCGGCGATGTCCTGGAACAACAGGATCGCGAACGCCAGCCGCCCGTGGGGGCTGGTCAGTTCCTTGCGTTCGGCCAGGCTTTGCAGGCCAAACGCGGTGGAAGAGAGCGCCAGACCCAAGCCCAGCACGATGGCACTGTTCAGCGCCTGCCCGAACCCATACAACGCGACGACGCCGATCACCGAGGCCGTCAGCAGCACCTGCGCCAGGCCGACGCCGAACACCGCTTTGCGCATTACCCACAAACGTCGCGGCGACAGCTCCAGACCAATAATGAACAGCAGCAACACCACCCCGAGTTCCGAGAAATGGCTGACGCTTTGCGGATTACCGATCAATCCCAGCACCGACGGGCCAATGATCACCCCGGCAAACAAATACCCGAGCACAGCCCCCAGCTGCAGGCGCTTGGCCAGCGGAACGGTGAGCACGGCCGCCAACAGGAACACGACGGCGGCTTGCAACAGGTTGCCTTCATGGGGCATGGAGAACTCCAGAACTGGATACGGCGGGGGCAACAAGGATAAAGCGTGAGGTGGCGAACGTCAGCCCGAGACGTGGAAGATTGTATGAATGAGCGGTTGTTGCGCATTTACGCGCATCATTACGGAATGTTTCGTTAACGCCGCAGTCGGAGTGCTGTCATGAAAACATTACCGGAGGTTCACCCATGAACAACAAGACCCTTATTGCCAGCCTTGCCCTTGTTGCCGGGATGGCCGGTGTCAGCGCGACGGTTCAGGCAGATGAGCCGCACAAGACTGTTCAGCCTAGCTCCACCAATACCCGCGAGCTGGTCGAAAACGATCGCGCTCCGGACATTTACATGCGTTCCGACAAGGCCATCGACTGGAAAGCCAAAGGCCTGAAAGCGCCTGGGGAAGAAGAACAGTGGGTTGAGAACAATGGCAAGTACATGCGCGTGAAGACCACCAACGGTACGATCGTGGAAATCACCCCGGTCAAGAAAAAGTGATCGGTCTTCTGTGATCCGCTGGCCATGGAGGGCCAGAACGCTACGCCTTCAGATCATTTCCCCTTTGTCCCACAAATGCACCAACTCGCCAGGCGCTTTGTCCTCAGGAACTTTCAGCACCATCCGGTCATCCTTTTCATTCAGGCGATAGCGCACTTCGATTTCGTAAAAGCGCTGGTCATTCTTGCCTGAGCTTTCCTGATTCAGTGGCAGGCAACCTTCGAGTATTGTGCAGATGCGCGTGCGCTGATCGATATCGCATTGCGCGAACTCGATTTCGCGAGGGCGTGAAAGCGCATGGATCGGCGCAAAACCGCCTTGCCGCGAGAGGCGCACTACGGCCTCATCGCCCAATGTCGGCAGGATTTTCATGCAGCCTCCTCAGTCAGTTTGACCCCCACTTCAGTCCAGGCTTGAGCGACCGCTCGAACCTCATCCGCGCCAAAATGCCTGCGCGCATGCGCTACGGTCAACATCGCGAACGCTTCGAATGTCGCCTCGCTGGACAGTTGCTTATCGCACAATGTGTCATACCAGATGCGTCCGGCTTTCTCCCAGGCAAATCCGCCCAGCGCCACGGCCGCCAGATAAAAGGCGCGGTTGGGAATGCCGGAGTTGATGTGCACGCCGCCGTTGTCCTCCTGGGTGATGACGAATCTGCGCATGTGATCCGGTTGTGGGTCCTTGCCGAGCAGCGGGTCGTCATAGGCGGTGCCCGGATGCGACATCGAGCGCAAGCCAATACCTTTGATTCGAGGCGTGAGCAGGTCGGCGCCGATCAGCCAGTCGGCCTCTGCTGCTGTCTGCCCCAGCACATATTGTTTGATCAGTACACCAAAGACGTCTGAAATCGACTCGTTCAAGGCGCCGGATTGATTGGCGTAAATCAAGCCCGCTTCACTTTCGATCACACCGTGGGAAAGTTCGTGGCCGATGACGTCCAGTGAACGAGTGAAACGTTCGAAAATCTCGCCATCGCCGTCACCGAACACCATCTGTGCGCCGTTCCAGAAAGCATTCTCATAGTCTTGCCCGTAATGGACACTGCCGATCAGCGCAAAGCCCTGATTGTCGATGGAGTCACGACCGAATACCTTCCAGAAAAAATCATGGCTGGCGCCCAGGGCATCGTAGGCTTCGTCCACCGCCGGGTCGCCTGTGGCGGGTTGGCCCTCAAGCCGGGCGGGCATCCCGGGCAAAAGCATTTTGCCCTGCGCGTCATGGACGCTGCGTTGCGCCAGGCCAGGTTTGCCAGGTTGCGGCAGAAGTGTAGTAGCGGGTGGGCGTTGCGGCGGGGCGGGAGTGTGTCGAAGTGTGCGGACATGGGTCAGCGTGGTCTGGGCGCTGGAGCGCTGACGCTCAGAACCATGAGCAATGATTCGGTTGAGGATGTAGGGAGGAATGAAACTGTGCAGCGGTCGTGAGTCGGTCATCAGAGCATCCTTACCCGAGTACGAAGTCGTTACTCATGTGAGGGGGCGGGCAGGCTTTCGGTTCCATGGATTGCCAATACGGGCCAATTCTGCGAAAACCTCCGTTCGCGCCCGTTACATTCGGGCGACAGTTGACGAGTAAGGCGCATGAACGACGAATTGCAGATTGTTGATCTGAAGTGGGGTGAGGGAAAGGCTGCCGTCAAAGGCGCGCTGATCACCACGCAGTATCGCGGGTGGCTGGAGGATGGTACCGAGTTTGATTCTTCCTATAGCCGTGGCAAACCGTTTCAGTGTGTGATCGGGACGGGGCGAGTCATCAAAGGCTGGGACCAGGGGATCATGGGAATGCGTGTCGGCGGCAAGCGCAGACTGCAGGTGCCGGCGCATTTGGGCTATGGCGAGCGGACCATGGGGTCGATTCCGCCAAATTCGGATCTGGTTTTCGAAATCGAGCTGCTGGAGGTGCTGACGCGGGATGATTGACCAACCCCCTGCTGTGAGGTGGCAGCAACGCAATACCGGGCGCTGCACGTATCCGTAGGAACAAAGATTGCTCGCGAAGGCGCCCGGTCATTTAACTTATACGTCACTTGACCCAGCGCTTTCGCGAGCAGGCCCAACTTATCGCAGGGTATACCCACTATCCACAACCCAATCCTGCCCATAAACGCTGCGCGCTCCACGCCCGAGCTGAAACAGAATCACCTCCGCTACCGCATCCGGCTCCAGGAATTTGCCGTCCAGTAAACGTTGATTGACCACGTTTGCGACCTCACCCAGTTGTTCATCCGCCAGACCCAACGTGGACCAGATCGGCGTCGCGGTAGGGCCTGGCGATACGGTGTTGATGCGAATACCCAAAGGCGCGAGCTCAACGGCCAGGGTGCGGACATGTGCGATGAGTGCCGTTTTCGAAGCGATGTAGGCCGCCAGACCCGGAAACGTCACCCCCGCCAGAAACGTACCGATGAACACCACCGAGGCCGATTCGGCAAGGTGGTCGCGCAAGCTGCCCAGGGTGTTCAATGCCCCCGCACCATTGACCGCCCATTGTCGATCGAACGCCGATACATCCAGACCGTCAGCCAATTGCGCAATGCCCGCGTTAGGCACAACAAAATCGACGGGGCCTAAATCTTTCGCTCGTTGGGCCAGCCTGGCCAAATCCTCTGCGCGCGTTACGTCGCCGGCAACCCAACTCAGCTGCCCGTCATAACCTTCTGCCAGCGTTGCCAGATCGCCCACTTGACGTGACATCGCCAGCACGCGCGAGCCACGTTCCAATAACAGTCGGGTAACGGCCAGGCCGATTCCGGAGCTGGCGCCGGTGACAACGGCGAGGCGATTCAGAAATTCATTGTGCATACCGCGAGTCCTCTTCTGATGATTGACCTGATAACTGCAGCGATCGAAATCGTTGAGCGCTGTGCCTACAGTTCAATATTCGCGCCAGTTATGCAGGCCTTATAAAACCTGGCTTGGGCAGGTGGTGTAGTTTTTATGACTATTCGCATAAAGAGTCATAAAGACAAACGATGAAGTCATTATGACGTCGCTCTGCCTGCGCCAACGATTCGTGCAGAGCTGCCCGTCCCGACCAAGGGTCGGTTAGCGACTTGTTTCAATGATCTGGACGCTTTACTGTACATCCACACAGTGGAAAAGCGTGCCCTTATGGAACTCATCGACAAGCTCAGCATCCTCGCCGACGCCGCCAAGTACGACGCGTCCTGCGCCAGCAGTGGCGCGCCCAAGCGCAGTTCCGAGAGCAAGAGCGGACTCGGTTCAACCAATGGCATGGGTATTTGCCACAGCTATACGCCGGACGGGCGCTGCGTTTCGCTGCTGAAAATCCTCCTGACCAATTTTTGTCTGTATGACTGCCAGTACTGCGTCAACCGGCGTTCGAGTGACGTGCCGCGTGCACGCTTCACGCCCGAAGAAGTGGTGGCACTGACGATGGATTTTTACCGACGCAACTGCGTCAGCGGGCTGTTTCTCAGCTCCGGGATCATTCGATCAGCCGACTACACCATGGAGCAGTTGATCCGTGTGGCCAGGCTGCTGCGCGAAGAGCATGAGTTTCGCGGCTACATCCACCTCAAGACCATTCCCGAGGCCGACCCGGCGCTGATCGCGGAAGCGGGGCGGTACGCCGATCGCCTCAGCGTCAATATCGAACTGCCGACCGATGCAAGCTTGCAAACCCTCGCGCCTGAGAAGCAGCTGGTCTCGATCAAGCAAGCGATGAAAACCATCTACACCGGCGAACAGACGGTGCTCAATGAGCCACGTTCGCCGAAGTTCGCCCCGGCCGGGCAGAGCACGCAAATGATCGTCGGCGCCGATGACACTGACGACAGCACCATTCTTCACGGCGCGCAGGCGCTGTACGGCAATTACAAACTGCGCCGGGTGTATTACTCGGCGTTCAGCCCGATTCCAAACAGTCCGAAAAGCGTGCCGTTAGCTGCGCCGCCATTGATGCGGGAGCACCGTTTGTATCAGGCTGATTTTCTGTTGCGCAGTTACGGCTTCAAGGCAGGAGAACTGTTCAAGGGCCCTGGGCATCTGGCGCTCGACATCGACCCGAAGCTGGCCTGGGCGTTGCAGAATCGCGAGGTTTTTCCACTGGACCTCAATCGCGCTGAAGCATCCTTGATCGCGCGCATTCCCGGGATCGGCCTGCGTACCACCGAGCGCTTGGTCGCGTTGCGCCAGCAGCGTCGAATCCGCTATGAAGACCTCGCGCGGATGCGTTGCGTCCTGGCCAAGGCCAAGCCGTTTTTCATTACCAGCGATTACCATCCGCAGCAGGCCGAGGTCACTAGCCACATGCTTTATCAGCAGCTTCGCGACCGGCCACAACCGCAGCAGATGGGGTTGTGGGGATGATCAACCTCGACTGCGACGACTTGTTCGAGACCTGGCGTCAGCAGGCCCGCTGGCTGCTCAGCCATGAGGTCGATCCCAGCCGGGTGAGCTGGGCCAGCGAAGGAGTCGCCGACCTGTTTGCCAGCGACAACGCACCGCCGGACACTCAGGGGCCGTTTCAAGCGAGGATCCCACGAGCATTGCTCGAAACCCTCGAAAGTGCAGCGCGCTATCGGGGAGATCAGCGCTGGAGCGTTCTATATGAAGTGCTGTGGCGGGTCAGTCATGGTGACCGCACGGCGATGATGGCCGGTGACAAACTGGGCAGCGAATTGCAACGCAGAATCAAGCAGGTCCGGCGCGAAGCCCACCATCTGCATGCGTTCGTTCGTTTTGTCGAAACACCGCTCAGCGAGGGGCCGCAGTATGTTGCCTGGCATGAGCCGGCGCACGACATCCTGCACAGCGCCAGTGAGCATTTCATCGGGCGCATGGGCCGCCATCGCTGGTTGATCGCCACGCCCCGCGACGGCGTTTACTACGACGGTGAACAATTGATTCACCAGCGGCTATGCCCGCCGGAATGGCAGCAACTGGCGAAAAACGTTGATGATCCCCACGGGCAGATGTGGCTGACGTATTACAGCCACATTTTTAATCCGGCGCGGCTGAATCCGAAAGTCATGCAAGGGCATTTGCCAGCGCGCTTCTGGAAAAATTTGCCGGAGGGTGCGCTGATTCCCGGGCTGATCACCCAGGCGCGCACCGGTAAACAGCAGGATGGTCAAGCCAGCAGCATCAAGGGCAGGGGTGGCAAGCGCATCGCCTTGGGTGAGCAGGAGCGCAATCAAAGCTCATGAAAAAGCCCCCGATTGCGCGAGCAATTGGGGGCCTGGTGCCGCCGATGTCTGGTTAGACTTTGACGATCCAGCCTGGCGGCGCTTCGATGTCACCGGTCTGTACACCGGTCAGCTCTTTGTAGAGCTTCTGGGTGACCGGGCCGACTTCGGTTTCGCTGTGGAACACGTGCAGGTGATCGTTGTAGTTGATGCCGCCAATCGGGGTGATCACGGCAGCAGTACCGCAGGCGCCGGCTTCCTTGAAGTCCGACAGCTTGTCGATGAACACGTCACCTTCAATCACTTCCAGGCCCAGGCGGGAACTGGCCAGTTCGATCAGTGACAGGCGAGTGATGCCCGGTAGAACCGAAGGCGACTTCGGCGTGATGAACTTGTCGTCGTGGGTGATCCCGAAGAAGTTGGCCGAGCCGACTTCTTCGATTTTCGAATGGGTCATCGGGTCCAGGTAGATGCAGTCGGCGAAATTCGCTTTCTTTGCCTGGGAACCTGGCATCAAGCTGGCGGCGTAGTTGCCACCGACCTTGGCCGCGCCGGTGCCTTGCGGAGCCGCACGGTCAAAGCTGGAGATCAGGAAGTTATGCGGGGTGAGTCCGCCCTTGAAGTAGGCACCCACCGGGATGCAGAAAATCGAAAAGATGAATTCGGGCGCAGTGCGCACGCCGATGTTGTCACCCACACCGATCACGAACGGACGCAGGTACAGCGCGCCGCCAGTGCCGTATGGCGGAATGAAACGTTCGTTGGCGCGAACTACTGCCTTGCAGGCCTCGATGAACTGCTCGGTTTCAACGAACGGCATCAACAGGCGTGCACAGCTGCGCTGCATGCGCAGGGCGTTTTGATCGGGGCGGAAGAGGTTGATCGAACCGTCCTTGCAACGATAGGCCTTCATGCCTTCGAAGCATTGCTGACCATAGTGAAGGGCAGTGGAGCCTTCGCTGATGTGCAGCACATTGTCTTCGGTCAGGGTGCCTTCGTCCCAGGAGCCGTTACGCCAGTACGACAAGAAACGCTTGTCTGTCTTGATGTAGTCAAAACCCAGCTTGTCCCAATTGATGCTTTCGTTACCCATGACACCCTCTATCACTGAACAACCGCCGAAGCGGTTCAAGGCTTCTGACATATTTTAGATGGGGACAACAATACTTCATTCCGTACCCATTTCGCAGCCCGCAATGTGAACTCTATATCCCGGCGGCACATGTCCCCGTAGCAGCTGCCAAGCACCGCGAGGCTGCGTTCAGCGCAACACCGCCGTCTAACCTTAAATTGCAGTAAGACGAATGTAACGGAGCACGTCGACTTCGTCGCCGAACGCAGCCTCGCCCGGTGGCACATCTGTAGCAGCTGCCGAGCACCGCGAGGTTGCGTTCAGCGCAACACCGTCGTCTAACCTTGAATTGCAGTGAGACGAATTTAACGGAGCACGTCGACTTCGTCGCCGAACGCAGCCTCGCGGTGCTCGGCAGCTGCTACAGGATTGCGTGCGAATTACAGGTGCAACGCGTGACCGAGCGCCCGCAACGCCGCTTCCTGCACCGCCTCGCCCAAGGTCGGGTGCGCGTGGATGGTGCCCGCGATGTCTTCCAGTCGTGCGCCCATTTCCAGGCTCTGGGCAAATGCGCTCGACAATTCCGACACGCCAACACCCACCGCTTGCCAGCCGACAATCACATGATTGTCGCGACGCGCCACGACCCGGACAAAACCGCTTTTCGATTCCAGCGTCATCGCCCGACCGTTCGCGGCGAACGGGAAGTTCGAGACAATACAGTCCAGACCCGCCGCCTTGGCGTCGTCCGGCGTTTTGCCGACCACCACCAGTTCCGGATCGGTAAAGCACACTGCCGCAATGGCGGTCGGGTTGAATTCGCGGGATTTGCCGCTGATCAACTCGGCAACCATCTCGCCTTGAGCCATCGCTCGGTGCGCGAGCATCGGTTCGCCGCTCAGGTCGCCGATGGCGTAGACATTGCGCATGCTGGTCTGGCAACGACTGTCGATTTTGATCGCCGAGCCGTTCATGTCCAGGTTGAGGGCTTCGAGGTTCCAGCCTTGGGTATTCGGTTTGCGGCCGACAGCCACCAGAATCTGATCACTTTCCAGATTCAACGCGACCCCATCGGGGGTCGACACCTGCAAAATATTCCCTGCAGCATCAAAGCCTTGAACGCTATGCTTCAAGTAAAGCTTCACCCCAAGCTTTTTCAGTTCGTCGTGCACCGGTTGGGTCAGCTCGGCGTCATAGGCCGGCAGGATACGATCCTGCGCCTCGACCACGCTGACATCCGCGCCCAGCTTACGATAAGCGATTCCCAACTCAAGACCGATATACCCACCGCCGACCACGATCAACCGCTTGGGGAGCGACTGAGGTGCCAGCGCTTCAGTGGAAGAAACTACCGCGCCGCCAATGGGCAACATCGGCAGGTTCACGCTTTTCGAACCGGTGGCCAGCACCAGATGCTCGCACTGGATCCGCGTGTCGCCGACGTCAACAGTCTTGCCGTCAATGACCTTGGCCCAGCCCTCAATGACCTGAACCTTGTTCTTTTTCAGCAGCGCTGCGACGCCGGTGGTCAGGCGGTCGACAATGCCGTCCTTCCACTCGACGCTTTTGCTGATGTCGAGGGTCGGCGCCGACACGCTGATGCCCAGCGCCGAGTGCTGGCTGTGCTGCTGTGTCTGGTGAAACTGTTCAGCCACGTGGATCAGCGCCTTCGATGGAATGCAGCCGATGTTCAGGCACGTGCCGCCCAGGGATTCGCCTTCCACCAGAATGGTCGAAATGCCCAGTTGGCCAGCGCGAATAGCCGTCACATAACCGCCGGGGCCGCCGCCGATGATCAGCAGTGTGGTGTGCAAAGTCTGCATCGTTTACTCCATGAACAAGGTGGCGGGTTGTTCGAGCAAGCCACGAATGGCCTGGATGAATAGCGCCGCGTCCATGCCATCGACCACACGGTGATCGAAGGAGCTGGAGAGGTTCATCATCTTGCGGATCACGACCTGGCCTTTGACCACCATCGGCCGTTCGACGATTTTGTTCACGCCCACGATCGCCACTTCCGGCAGGTTCAGTACTGGCGTGCTGACGATGCCGCCCAAGGCGCCGAGGCTGGTCAGGGTGATGCTTGAGCCCGAAAGCTCATCGCGGTTGGCCTTGCCAGTGCGCGCAGCTGTGGCCAGGCGTGAGATTTCCGCCGCGTTGTCCCACAGGCTACGAGCTTCGGCGTGACGCACCACGGGGACCATCAAGCCGATGTCGGCTTGCGTGGCGATGCCCACATGCACCGCGCCAAGGCGGGTGATGACCTGCGCTTCGTCGTCATAGCGGGCGTTGATCTGTGGGAAGTCGCGCAGGGCGACGACCAGAGCGCGTACCAGGAATGGCAACAACGTCAGCTTGCCGCGAGTGGCGCCATGTTTTTCGTTCAGGTGAGCGCGCAGTTCTTCCACCGCCGTCACATCGATTTCTTCGACATAACTGAAGTGTGCCGCACGTTGAGTCGCATCCTGCATGCGCTGGGCAATCTTGCGGCGCATGCCGATGACCGGAATCTGTTCTTCGTCGTTGCGTTCGGCGTAAGCGCTGGCGGCGGTCGATGCGTTTGACTGACCCTGAGCCAGATAAGCATCCAGGTCTTCGTGCAAGACCCGACCCGCTGGGCCAGTGCCGCGCACCAGGCGCAACTGGATACCGAGGTCGAGCGCATGTTTGCGCACAGCCGGCGAGGCCAATGGGCGCTCATCTGCTTCACGTGCCACCATCGGACCCGGGCAAACCGCTGTGCGTGGCGATGCAGTCGCAGCCACAGCGGGTTTGCTTTCAGCGACAGGCTCGACTTTCGGCACGGCAGCCGGCGCTTCTTTCGCAGCAACCGCCGCCGGCTGAGCCGACTCTCTCACATTGCCCGCGCCTTCCACCTCAATGCTTATCAATACACTGCCGACCGCCATGACTTCGCCCGGCACACCGCCCAGGGCAATCACTTTGCCGTGCACCGGCGATGGAATGTCGACCATCGCCTTGTCGGTCATGACATCGGCCAATACCTGATCTTCGACGACCATGTCGCCGACCTTGACGTGCCAGACTGACAATTCAACTTCTGCAATGCCTTCGCCAATGTCCGGCATTTTAATAACGTGCGTGCCCATTCAGACCTCCATGACCCGTTTCAACGCCGCGCCCACTCGGGACGGCCCTGGGAAATACGCCCACTCTTGCGCGTGCGGGTAAGGAGTGTCCCAACCGGTTACACGCTCGATTGGCGCTTCCAGGTGATGGAAGCAGTGCTCTTGCACCAGGGCGGCCAGTTCGGCGCCGAACCCGCAGGTGCGAGTGGCTTCGTGAACGACCACGCAACGGCCGGTCTTTTTCACCGATTTGACGATGGTTTCGAGGTCCAGCGGCCACAGGCTGCGCAGGTCGATGACTTCGGCGTCGATGCCGGTTTCTTCGGCGGCTACTTGCGACACATAGACAGTGGTGCCGTAGGTCAGGATCGTGACGTCCTTGCCCGGGCGGGTAATGGCCGCAACGTCGAGCGGCACGGTGTAGTATCCGTCCGGCACTTGCGCGGCAGGGTGCTTCGACCACGGCGTGACAGGGCGATCGTGGTGGCCATCGAACGGGCCGTTGTACAGGCGTTTTGGCTCAAGGAAGATCACCGGGTCATCGTTTTCGATGGAGGCGATCAACAGGCCTTTCGCGTCGTACGGGTTGGACGGCATGACCGTGCGCAAACCGCAGACTTGAGTGAACATCGCTTCGATGCTCTGGCTGTGCGTCTGGCCACCATAGATGCCGCCGCCGCAAGGCATGCGCAGGGTCATCGGTGCGGTAAATTCGCCGGCCGAGCGGTAACGCAGGCGGGCGGCTTCGGAAATGATCTGGTCCGATGCCGGGTACACGTAGTCGGCGAATTGAATCTCTGCCACCGGCCGCAACCCATAAGCGCCCATGCCAACGGCGACGCCGACGATGCCGCTTTCGGAAATCGGCGCGTCGAATACGCGGGAGGTGCCGTATTTGGTTTGCAAGCCTTCGGTGCAGCGGAACACGCCGCCGAAGTAGCCGACGTCCTGACCGAATACCACAACGTTGTCATCACGCTCAAGCATCACATCCATGGCCGAGCGCAGGGCCTGGATCATGGTCATGGTGGTGGTAGTCATGGCGGTTTCCGGCTGAATATTGTTGTTGTGATCGTTCATGTCAGACCCCCAACTCTTGACGCTGGCGCTTCAAGTGCTCCGGCATCTCTTTATAGACGTCTTCGAACATGGTCGCCGCACTCGGGATCTGGCCGCCGGCAAGGGTGCCGTATTGTTCGGCTTCTTTCTGTGCGGCGATTACTTCGGCTTCGAGCTCGGCGCTGACGGCGGCGTGTTCCTCTTCCGACCAGTGGCCAACCTTGATCAGGTGCTGCTTGAGACGCACGATGGGATCGCCCAACGGGAAAAAGCTCCAGTCATCGGCCGGACGGTATTTGGACGGATCATCGGAGGTGGAGTGCGGGCCGGCGCGATAAGTGACCCATTCGATCATGGTCGGGCCTAGATTGCGCCGGGCCCGTTCGGCGGCCCAGGCAGAGGCGGCGTAAACCGCGACGAAATCGTTACCATCGACCCGCAGGGAGGCAATCCCGCAACCGACGCCACGCCCGGCAAATGTGGTGGCCTCACCGCCGGCGATGGCCTGGAATGTCGAGATGGCCCATTGGTTGTTGACCACGTTCAGGATGACTGGGGCGCGGTAAACGTGGGCGAAGGTGAGGGCGGTGTGAAAGTCGGATTCAGCAGTAGCGCCGTCACCGATCCAGGCTGATGCGATCTTGGTGTCGCCCTTGATCGCCGAGGCCATGCCCCAGCCGACACCCTGAATGAACTGGGTGGCGAGGTTGCCGGAAATAGTGAAGAAACCGGAATCTTTCACTGAATACATGATCGGCAATTGACGACCCTTGAGCGGATCACGCTCATTGGACAGCAGCTGGCAGATCAGATCGACCAACGGCACTTCGCGCGCCATCAGGATGCTTTGCTGGCGATAGGTCGGAAAGCACATGTCGTCGACGTTCAGCGCGAGGGCCTGACCGCTGCCGATAGCTTCTTCGCCAAGGCTCTGCATGTAGAACGACATTTTCTTCTGACGCTGGGCGACGACCATGCGGTTGTCGTAAATCCGCGTCTTGAGCATGGCACGCATGCCTTTGCGCAGGATCTCGACGGGGACGCCTTCAGCCCACGGACCGAGGGCATTGCCCTGATCGTCGAGCACACGAATCAGGCCTTTGGCCAGGTCAGCCGTGTCGGCAGGTTCTACGTCGATTGCGGGTTTGCGCACCGTGCCGGCGTCAGTCAGCCGCAGGTAGGAAAAGTCGGTTTTACAGCCTGGTCGGCCGGACGGTTCGGGAACGTGCAGGCGCAGCGGTTCGTATGCTTGAGTCATGGCTTCTACGCTCGATCTTGTGAAATTCTTGTAGTGAGCTGACCGTCATTCCATGTGTGATGGAAATCTTGTCCTACAAACATCATAGGCGCGGCGCAGAAGAATATTTATCTCTGTTTCATTGCGTTGGTGATCATTTGGAGATAAAAAACCTGCATAAACATAAAAAGCAGGTGTTTTTATCTCATGCGCAAACTGGACCGTACCGATATCGGCATTCTCAACAGCCTGCAGGAGAACGCCCGCATCACCAATGCTGACCTCGCACGCTCGGTCAATCTCTCGCCCACCCCTTGCTTTAATCGGGTCAAGGCGATGGAGGAATTGGGGTTGATTCGTGAGCAGGTGACGCTACTGGATGCCGATTTGCTGGGGCTGCACGTCAATGTGTTCATTCACGTCAGTCTGGAAAAACAGGTGGAGGAGGCGCTGCAGCATTTCGAGGAGGCGATCTCGGATCGGCCGGAGGTGATGGAGTGCTATCTGATGGCCGGCGATCCGGATTATCTGATCCGCGTGCTGGTGCCAACCATTCAGTCGCTGGAGCGCTTCATGATGGATTTTCTCACCAAAGTCCCCGGCGTCGCCAACATTCGCTCAAGCTTTGCGCTCAAGCAGGTGCGCTACAAGACGGCCCTGCCGTTGCCCGCAAATGGCCTGACCCTCGCCAACTGAAACATCCCCCGTAGCCGCTTTGTGGCTAGGGGATAAATCCCCTCGCCACAACGTGCTCCTGAGCTGCTACTCGGACGCACGCCGTGCCTGTAGGAGCTGTCGAGTGAAACGAGGCTGCGATCTTTTGAATCCTAGAGCTTATTAACCGGGATTTTCAGGTACGTGACGCCATTATCTTCGGCCGGCGGCATGTTCCCCGCGCGAACGTTCACTTGAATCGCCGGCAGCAACAGTGCCGGCATCCCCAGCCCCGCATCGCGCTCGGTGCGCATCTCGACGAAGGCACTTTCATCAATGCCATCGCGCACATGAACATTGCTCTGACGCTGTTCGCCCACGGTCGTCATGCACCGCGACTCGCGGCCCTCGGGCGGGTAGTCGTGGCAGACGTAGAGGTTGACGCTGGCCGGGAAGGCCAGCAGTTTGCGGATCGATTTGAACATCTGGCTGGCATTGCCGCCGGGGAAGTCACAGCGGGCCGTGCCGACGTCCGGCATGAACAAGGTGTCGCCGACCAGGATCGAGTTGCTGTCGATGACATACGCCATGTCCGCCGGCGTGTGGCCAGGGACGTGCAGGGCGGTGGCTTTGAGATTGCCGATCATGAACGACTCGTCCGGCGCAAACAGATGATCGAACTGCGAGCCGTCGCTGCGCAATTCCGGCCCAAGATTGAACAGCGTCTTGAATACGTCCTGAACCTTGCTGATCGACTGGCCAATCGCAATCTGGCCACCCAGTTCCCGACGCAGGTAAGGCGCCGCTGACAAGTGATCGGCGTGCGCATGAGTTTCCAGCAACCACTGCACTTGCAAGCGATGCTCGCGCACGTAAGCGATTACCTTGTCTGCCTGCGCCGTGCCGGTTCGCCCACTCGCGGCATCGTAGTCGAGCACCGGATCGACGATTGCACACTGGCCTCCATCGACTTGATAGACCACATAGCTGTAAGTCGAAGAGGCGGGGTCGAGGAAGGGTTCGATCAAGGCAGGCATGGCAGCAGATTCTCTCTGGGCGAGCCATGAGGGTAAATTCATTTTCCCTGCGTTGACCAGCGCCGAATCAATTCAATTCACTAAAAACAGGCCCGGGCTTTATCCTGTCGCCTATCGATACCGGGCGTTCCCGGCTTTTCACTGATCAAGAGCGTTTTATGGTGCTGGCAAGTTTTTTTGGGCTGGTCATGGGCATGGTACTTGGGTTGACCGGTGCTGGAGGTGGAATCCTGGCCGTGCCGGCGCTGGTGCTCGGTTTGGGTTTCAGCATGACGCAAGCCGCCCCCGTCGCCTTGTTCGCGGTCGGCAGCGCAGCGGCAGTGGGCGCCCTAGACGGTTTGCGTCACGGCCTGGTGCGTTATCGCGCCGCGTTGTTGATCGCCTTGCTGGGCGCGCTGTTTTCCCCGCTCGGCATCTACTTCGCCCATCAGTTGCCGGAAAAAATCCTGATGGTCCTGTTCAGCCTGCTGATGATCATGGTTGCCTGGCGCATGCTGCGCCGCGAGCGCCAGGATTCAGGTCCCAGCGACCATGGCCATGCCAACTGGGGTCAGAAAAACTGCATGCTCGATCAGCACACCGGGCGCTTCTCGTGGACCGCCAAATGCACGGCGACACTGGCTGCCCTGGGCGCGGTGACCGGTGTGGTCTCAGGTCTGCTGGGCGTCGGGGGCGGGTTTCTGATTGTCCCGGCCTTCAAGCAACTGACTGACGTGCAAATGCGCGGCATCGTCGCGACTTCGTTGATGGTGATCAGCCTGATTTCGGCGATTGGTGTGATCGGCGCATTTCACGCCGGGGTGCGCATCGATGATGTGGGTGTCACCTTTATTATCGCCAGCATCGTCGGCATGGTAATCGGCCGCAGGCTTTGCGCGAAGGTACCGGCGCGGGCGTTGCAGGTCGGGTTTGCGAGCATTTGCCTGCTGCTCGCGGCGTATATGCTGATCCGCGCATGAAACTCAGAGAGGGCGGTAGTGCAGGGCGAACGTCAGCTCAACCGATTGCCCTTGCTCAAGCAGGCGCAACCCCGGCCGACCGGGCAAGTGGTGCGCATTGACCGGATGGCTGACTGGTTCGATGCAGAAAAACCCCAAATCCACGGGGCAGTACAGCAGATAGTAATCGCTGCCGCTGGTGTGGCAATCCAGCGCATAACCCAGGTCAGGCTGCTCGATTCGGCAGCGTCCATCCCACTGGCAGAAACCGTTATCGACCAATGTGTCGGGTAACGCTCGCAGCTGCTGGAAATCCCATTCCGCTGGCAACTTGCCAAGCGTTGTCGGCAGTCTGGTAGCGTCGCACAACCAGACCTGCTCGGCCTTGGTCTGCAACCGTGTGTTGGCAGTGCGCGGGAAGTACGGGTGTAAACCAAGACCGTGCCACGCAGAGCAATCATCCATATGAGTCACCCGCAGCTCAATGCTCAAGCGGCCTTCACGCAGATGAAATCGTTGTCGAGCGCGGTAGGCGAATGGCTGGGAACTATCGAGTTGCAGGATGATTTCATCATCGGTTTGGGACAGTAGCTGCCACGGTTGCTGCCAGGCACTGCCGTGAATGGGCAGCGCTTCGGTGAGGCTGTTGGGCGTGAGTGCCAGCCATCCGTGCGGACAATCGAATCCGCCACCGGCAATGCGATTGGACCACGGCGCCAGCGGAAAGCAACCCAGTTTATTTGCCAGGCCGGTGTTCAACGCGTGGGAATCGCTGTGGCGGAACAGCGGCTGACCGCTGCCGATGACCGTCCAGTTGACGATGGCACCGCCGCGTTCGGGGGAGAGGGTAAGGCGGGTAAGCGAGTCTTCGAGTTCGAGAAGTTTTGAAGTCATATCAATCCTCAAATCCACCGACGCCTTTGTAGCAGCTGCCGAGTGAAACGAGGCTGCGATCCCTTGATCCTGTTTAACGACAAGATCAAAACATCGCCTCTTCGTTTCACTCGACAGCTCCTACAGAGGGGAGTTGGCCGTGTGGATTACAACACCAGATTAGGCAACCACAGCGACAGTGCAGGAATGTAAGTCACGGCCAGCAGCACCAGGAACAGTACAGCGTAGAATGGCAGCAGTGCTTTTACGGTGCTTTCGATCGAGACTTTGCCGATCGCCGACCCCACAAAGAGCACCGCGCCCACCGGCGGTGTTATCAATCCAATCCCCAGGTTCACCAGCATGATCATGCCGAACTGCACCGGGTCCACGCCAATGCCCAGAATCACCGGCATCAAAATCGGCGTCAGGATCAGGATCAGCGGCGCCATGTCCATCACTGTGCCCAGCAACAGCAGCATGACGTTGATGCACATCAGGATCACGTAGCGGTTGTCCGACAGGGTCAGGAACATCGTGGTGATTTTCGCCGGGATCTGCATCAGCGTCATGATGTAGCCGAAGCTCGCGGCGAAGCCGATCAGGATCATCACAATCGAAACCGTGCGTACCGTGCGGTGCATCAGTTTCGGCAGTTCGCTCCACTTGTAGTCACGGTAGATGAACATGGTCACGAAGAACGACCAGAGCACGGCAATCGCCGCCGATTCAGTTGCGGTGAAAATCCCCGAGAGGATGCCGCCGAGGATGATGACCATCGCCATAAGGCCCCACAGCGCTTCGCCGCAGATCTTCAGCGCCTGGCGCATCGGAATCACTTCGCCTTTAGGGTAGTTGCGCTTTTTCGCGAAGATCAGGCACAGCACCATCAGGGACGCGCTCATCAACAGGCCGGGAACAATGCCGGCCATGAACAGCGAGGCAATCGACACCGTGCCGCCTGCGGCAAGCGAGTACAGCACCGAGTTGTGGCTCGGCGGCGTCAGCAACGCTTGTACCGAACCGCTGACGGTAACCGCAGTAGCGAAATCACGCGGATAACCACGTTTTTCCATTTCCGGGATCAGCACCGAACCTACCGAGGCGGTGTCCGCGACCGATGAACCAGAGATCGCGCCAAAGAAGGTCGAGGCCATGATATTGACCAGCGACAAACCGCCGCGCACGAACCCCACCAGCACACCGGCAAACGCCACCAGCCGCCGCGACATGCCGCCCTCGGCCATGATTGCGCCGGCCAGAATGAAGAACGGAATCGCCAACAGAGAGAACTTGTTTACACCGCCGGCGACTTGAATCATCACCGCCTGGTACGGAATATCGATCCACCACGCGCCGATCAGGGCGGCCAGGCCCAGGGCGTAAGCGACCGGCATGCCGATCACGATCAATGCGATAAAACTGCCCAACAGAATCAAAGCGTCCATTTATGCGGCACCTTCGCTTTCTTCAACCAGGTCGAAACGCACGACCCGCCGGTTGCTCTGGTCACCGAGCAGAAGTTTTTCCAGAACAAACACCAGGGTCAGCAGCCCGCCTATCGGAATCGGCATGTACGTGACGCCCACGCGCAGGGTCGGCAGGGCGCTCATGAACTGGTTCCACGTTGACATGCAGAGCTTGGCGCCCCAGATGGTCATGAACAGGCAGATGGTAGCCATCAGCAACTGGGAAACGATGCTCATGCTATTGCGCAATTTCGGCGTCATGCGGTCGGTCACCATGGCTACGGCCATGTGCGCGCCAGCGCGATAGCTGGCGGCAGCACCGATAAAGGTGAACACCAGCATCATCAGGATTGCAACAGGTTCCGGCCAGCTCGAGCCGGTGCCGAGGACATAGCGAGCGAATACGCCCCAGGGAATGATTAATGCGATGGCTAACACGGACAGACCGGCCACCCAGATGCAGGACATGTAAATCCTGTCGTTAATACGCAGCAGCAAATTCTTCATCGGGTTCCACCGTAACCGGGCGCACGCTGACCGACATCCGAGTCAGCTGCGCCGGGCCTGTTTGATTGCTATAGAGATTTACTGAACGGCTTCGATACGCTTGAGCAGGTCAGCGTATGGCGCGCCGTATTTGTCGCGGACCGACGCGGTGGCGTCATAGAAGGGTTTTTTGTCGACGGTGATGAACTCGACGCCGGCAGCCTTGAGTTTCTCTTCGCTGCTGGACGATTTTTTGTCCCACAGCACGCGTTCCTCAGCTTGTGCGGCTTTGGCAGTTTTCTTCACCAGTGCCTGCTGCTCGGGGGTGAGTTTTTCCCAGGTGATTTTCGACATCACGATCGGCTCAGGCAGGATCAGGTGACCGGTCAGGCTGTAGTATTTGGCATTCTGGTAATGGTTGTGCTCGAGCAGGGTCGGCGGGTTGTTCTCGGCACCGTCGATGACGCCTGTCTGCAACGCACTGAAGATCTCGCCGGTGTCCATCGCAATGCCGTTACCGCCCATGGCGTTGATGGTTTCGATGAACATCGGGTTGCCTTGCACGCGAATCTTCATGCCTTTGAGGTCGGCCAGGCTGCGCACCGGTTTTTTGGTGTAGATGTTGCGGGTGCCGCCGTCCATCCAGGCCAGCGCCACCAGGCCGAATTCGGAGTCGGTGATTTTAGCGAGGATTTCGTCACCGACTTCACCGTCGATGACCGCGCGCATGTGCGCCTGGTCGCGGAAGATGAACGGCATGTTGAATACGTTCACATCCGGCACCACCGGGCCAACGATGCCAAGGCTGACGCGAGCCATCTGGATGGCACCGACCTGCATCTGTTCGATGACTTCTTTTTCCGAACCCAGCACGCCACCGGGGAACATTTTGACGGTCAGTGCGCCGTTGCTTTCGGCCGTGAGGGTTTTCGCCATTTGTTCTTCCGCCACCACGGTCGGGTAACCCTTGGGGTGGATGTCGGCAATTTTCAGTTCCAGCGCGTGAGCGACGCTGCTGAAAGTGAAGGCCAGCGGGAGTGCAGCGGCGAGCAAGGTGCGTTTGAAGCCCATGAGGGTGTCTCCAGTGTTGTTATTTTTTTTGTGTTCATTCAAGGCGCAGCAGTGGAGCAGTGTCGCTAGGGATTAAAAACGGGTTCAGCCAGACCTTTCACGCCAGGGTTGAGGGCGAACACGCCGCCGGCCAGGGACTGCTCGTCGTGGTCGTCGCCGGGGCGAATCGAGGTCACGAACAAGGTGTCCATGCGGCTGCCGCCAAAGGCGCACATGGTCGGTTTTTTCACTGGTACTTCCAGTGAGCGGTCGAGGCGGCCATCAGGAGTAAAACGGTGAATCAGCCCGGCATCGTTGGCGCAGATCCAGTAGCCGCCGTCGGCATCGACCGCAGCGCCGTCAGGGCGACCGGGGAACTGGTTCATGTCGACAAACAGGCGGCGGTTCGACGGTGTGCCGCTGTCGATGTCGTAATCGAAGGCCCAGATCTGCTGGATCAACGGGTGCGAATCGGACAGATACATGGTTTTGCCATCCGGGCTGAACGCCAGGCCGTTGGGCACAATGAAGCCGTCTAGTTGCGCGGCGATCGGTGCGTGCTGCCCGGCGCTGTAGCGATACAGTGCGCCGTTGGCGGCATTTGCACCCATGTTCAGCACCATGCTGCCAGCCCAGAAACGGCCCTGACGGTCGCAGCGGCCATCATTGAGGCGCATGTCGGGACGTGCGTGGCCCACGTCTGCCAATGGTTCGCTGTCGAGGCTGCCATCGTTGTTCGGGCGCAGGCGGAAAAAGCCGGTTTCCATGCCGGCGACCCAACCGCCATCGCGATGACGCGCAAGGCACGCCAGCATCTGCGGCGCGGTCCACGCGTCAACGTGGCCAGTGTCAGCGTTCCAGCGTTGCAGGCCGCCGGCCGGAATATCCACCCAGTACAGGGCATTTTCCTCGGGCACCCAGACCGGACTTTCACCGACCGCATTACGGGCATCGACAATCAATTCAACGTGCATGGCAACTCATTCCCTGGGTTTTTATTGTGGGCATACACGCAGGTTCAGTCGCCAAACGGGCCGGCTGCGCAGAAGGCGCCGCCCTGATACATCCGCGCCGGATCATCAGCGGCCGGCATCGGTTGCGCTTCGATCTTGTCGCGGAACACTTCAGAGCTGTCCTTTGCCTGAAAACCCAACAGCGCGGCGTGGCGGTTATCCCACCAGATGTCCTTGTTATCCGACATGCCGTACACCACGGTGTGGCCAACGCCCGGAGTGGTCAGCGAACGCTCGAGTAATTGCGTCAGGTCGCCGAAACTCAGCCAGGTGCTCATCATCCGGCGGTTATGCGGTTCAGGAAACGAAGAGCCGATACGGATGCTGACGGTCTCGATGCCATACCGGTCGAAGTAGAAAGAGGCCATGTCTTCGCCGTAGCATTTGGACAAACCGTAGTAACTGTCCGGGCGGCGAGGGGAGAGGGCGTCGATCACTTCGTCCTGCTTGTAGAAGCCGATAACGTGGTTGGAGCTGGCGAAAATCACGCGCTTTACGCCATGCCGGCGCGCCGCTTCGTAGATGTGGAAGACGCCGCAGATGTTAGCGCCGAGGATCTCTTCGAACGAGTGCTCGGTCGACACACCGCCAAAGTGCAGGATCGCGTCAACGCCTTCGACCAGTTGATGCACGGCCTGCTTGTCGGCGAGGTCGCAGATCACGACTTCTTCGTGTTCGTCACGCGCCGGCGCTATCTCGCAGATGTCCGAAAGGCGCAGCACATTAGTGTAAGGCCGCAGGCTTTCGCGCAGGACTTTGCCAAGGCCTCCGGCGGCACCGGTCAGCAGCAAACGATTGAAAGGGGCTGAAGTGGTAGTCATGGAAGTCCCTGGACACGCAGTCGTTATTGAATTTGTTGTAGGTTGTCGTACGACATAATCGAAGTATCGTAAGCCTTTCCTTGTCTTGTCAACGCGACTTTGGTGGTAGTTGACGGAGGGTTGCGACACACCGTTTTACACCTGACCTGTGGGAGCAGAGCTTGCTCGCGAGGCGGCGGGCCAGCCACCCGTGACGGCGACTGACTCGGCCTCATCGCCAGCAGGCTGGCTCCCACATTGATCGGGCACATCTGGACATCCGCGTCCATGCCGGCCCGATTACGCCTTACAACAACGAAAGCGGGTAGCTGATGAAAATCCGGTTCTCATCGAATTCGTTGGTGCTGAAGTCCCGACGAATCGTCGCGTTACGCCATTTCACGTTGAGGTTTTTCAACGCGCCGCTCTGTACGGTGTAGGCCAGTTCCGATTCGCGGCCCCACTCCTTGCCGTCGGTGATTGTGCCGGTGTGCACGTTGTCGCCGCTGATGTAGCGGTTCATCAGGGTCAGGCCGGGAACTCCGACGGCGACAAAGTTATAATCGTGACGCAGCTGCCAGGATTTTTCCTTGGCGTTGTCGTAACTGGCGTTGTAGCTATCGTTGGCCAGTGTGCCACCGCTGGTGCCGTTGACGCGCATCCAGGCACTGTCGCCGCTGAGTTTCTGCAGGCCGACGTAGAAGGTATTGCCACCGTATTTGGCCGAAAGCAGAGCGAATGCGGTTTTGTTGTCGAGGTCGCCGGCCAGCGCGCTGCCGTCTTCCTTGCCATTGAAGAACCCGAGGTTGGCGCCGAAGGTCCAGCTGCCAACCGGTTGGCTGTGGCTGACGTTGAAATATTGTTGCTGGTAAATGTCGGACAGTTCCGAATACCAGACGCCGACCAGCGTGCGCTTGTCGTTGAACGCGTATTCACCGCCGCCGAAGTTGAAGCGGTCCGAAGTGAACGCGCCGCGACCGTTCATGGACATGTCTTCCATGCTGGCATCGTTACGAGGGCTATTGCCGCGGAACTGGCCGCCGTAGAGCGTCAGCCCGTTTATTTCGCTGGACGTGACCTGGCCACCGCGAAAGGTCTGTGGCAACGAGCGGCCGTCGTCGGAACGCAGGATCGGCAGCACCGGCATCCACTCGCCGACCTTCAATTCTGTCTTGGAGACTTTGCCTTTGAGCGCTACACCGAGTCGTCCGAAATTATCCGCCGGGCGACCGTCGTCATGGATCGGCAGCAACTGGGTGCCGCCGGTACCTTTACCACCGTCGAGCTTTTGCGAATACAGACCGAGCACATCAACGCCAAAACCCACGGTGCCCTGGGTAAACCCTGACTTGGCGTCGAGGATGAAACTCTGCGTCCACTCTTCAGCCTTGCCCTGCGGATTGGCCGGGTTGGTGAAGTTACGGTTGAAGTAGGCATTGCGCAGGTTGAGCGTGGCTTTGCCGTCCTCGACGAAACCTGCAGCGTTGCCGGTCATCGGCAAAGCGAAAGCTAACCCACCGAGGCCGAGAAGGCTCAGGGAATGACGAGGTGCGAAGGCTGGACGGAGACTTTTGACGGAGGAATTGCGGACGAGCTTGATCACTATGACGCTCCCTTGCTGCTTTTTTGTTTTTATTGTCGTTATACGTCGTCGTACAACATGGCGGCGATTATTTGCGAGGGGTTAGGGGAATGTCAATCAGAACTTATAGGATGACTCAAAGTGATATCCGGCTATCACCGCGAGCCCGTGCGTGAACCGGGCTGTGGGAGCTGTGGGAGCGAAGCTTCCTCCCACAGGGATATGTGTTTCAGCCGGCAATCATCGGCGGCAGCGTTCCCAACAGAGAAACAGCCGCCACCGCGCCAATGCCCAGCAGCCATTCCAGCATCACGCTGGTGCGTAAGGTTGCCATGCGCAGCTCGCGCCCATTGATCTGCATGCGGTTGAACAGCGCCAACCCGAGCATCAGACCCACCAGCACGACCTTGATCAACAGGATCAATGCAAACCCGCTCAACCACGGCGTAGGCCAGAATTGCCCTGTGAGTACGCGCACGTTGATCAACCCTGTGATCACCAATCCCGCAACCAGCGCATAACCGATCCCGCTGAAGCGGCGCAAAATCACGCGAACATCATGGTCGCCCGGTTGCCGCAGGATCATTACCAGCCACATCAGCCCGCCGAGCCAGGCACCCACGCAAATCAGGTGAACGATCTGATTGAGAATCAGCAATTGGCCGCTCAGCCCATCGAGCAATGCACCATGACCGATCGGCGCCAGTGTGGAGAGCAGCAAGCCGCTCAACATCAGGCGCAGCGGTAGGTGGTTGCGCAGGGGAGACCAGAGCACCCCCATCAACAAGACGTTCAACAACAGATGCCAGACCCACACTTCTCCAAAGAAGGTCTTGCCCAACACCTTGCCGATCATCGCAGGATCGAACGCCGCGTCAGGCCTCCCCGTCAATGTCGCGGTGATCAGCAGCAACCAGGCAATGCCACTGACCAGCGCCACCACGGCCAGCCAGCGACTGATGCGCAGCAGCGATGCATCGAGCGTGCTTTCACCGGGCGCCAACAACGGCTTGAACACCCACGCGCCGAACAGCATCAGTACTAAGGTGAAGTGCACAAAACGGCACAGCACCATTGCATCCGGCATGAGTTACTCGCCAACCGTAAAGCTGTAAGTGCCTTCAAGTTTGTGGGTGTCGACCGAGGTCACATTCCACTTGACCGTGTAATCCCCGGCCGTCAGTGGCGCTGCGGGCGACACGATCAGGGTGTTCTTGTCGCTGCCGTTAGTGCTCAGGGTTTTTACCAGTACCTCGTCACCGTCCTTGGTGAGCGTGACCGTGCTGAAGTCCGCTTCGACGCCTTCGGTGAACACCAGGCTCAATTCTGACGGCGGCGGAGCCACGGTGCTGTCGGCCGCCGGGGTCGAACTTTTCAGGTGCGCGTGGGCCAATGCCGAGGAAGCGACGAGCAGTGAGCCGAGCAGGGCGGCGGTGGTCAGGGCGGTTTTGAGCAGCATCGTGGATACCTCGCGGGCAGGTTCGAATAAGCGCGCAGTTTACCTTCGAGACACCGCGCATACGACGTTTGCTTTTACGCGGTCGCCGCGGGGTAGAGCGGATGCTAGTCTTGGTCAACGCTGCAGTCAGGGAGCCCTCATGGGCAATCACAAGATCGAGATACGCCGCAGTAACGTTGAGAAAATTTTGCTGGGGGCCGAGAAAGTCTTTGCCGAAAAGGGTTTCGGCGGCACTGCGATGGCCGACATCGCTGCTGAAGTGCAGTTGCCGCGTTCAAATCTGCATTACTACTTCAGTACCAAAGGTGAGCTTTACAGTGCAGTGCTGTTCGATTTGCTCGAGGTCTGGAAGCAGGACGCGTTGTGTTTCGAAATGTTCGACGACCCCCGCGTGGTGCTCAGCAGCTACATCCGCGCCAAAATGAATCACTCCCGCAGTCGCCCGCACGGCTCGAAAGTCTGGGCCAATGAAATCATTAACGGCGCTCCTACGCTAGGTGAGGCGTTGGACGTCAGTCTGTACGACTGGGCCAAGATGAAAGAGGCGAAAATTCGCCAGTGGGTAGAAGACGGACGCATCCTGCCGGTTGAGCCTTCGAGCCTGCTGTACATGATCTGGGCATCGACTCAGCATTACGCGGATTTTGATCATCAGGTGAATATTCTGAATGATCACCAGCCGCTGTCAGACATGCAGTTTGAAAGAGCGGTGCAGACGGTGACGAGTGTGATTTTGCGCGGGATTGGATTGGAGCCGTAGTTAACAGGTCGCAGGTTGATTGACAGATCGCAGCCTCGTTGCACTCGACAGCTGCTACGCGTCTCGTGCAGAAACGCGATTCCCTGTAGCAGCTGTTGAGAGCAACGAGGTTGCGTTCATTCAAAGATCAAACCACATGATACGGATTCCTCGGATCGTGATTCCAGTCCAGAAACGGCTTGCCGTTCTCCATCGGCACCATCTCTATGCAGTCCTCCACCGGGCAAGTAATCTGGCAAAGATTGCAGCCCACACACTCGTCATCAATCACTTCATATTTGTGCGTTCCGTCGTTCTGTCTGACGCTGGCAACTGCCTGGTGCGAGGTGTCTTCACAGGCAATGTGGCAACGACCGCAGCCAATGCACGCGTCCTGATCAATCCTGGCGATCACTTGATAGTTGATGTCCAGGTACTTCCAGTCCGTGGTGTTCTCCACTGCGCGTCCGGAAAAATCTGCAAGGCTGGCGTAGCCCTGAGTGTCCATCCAGCGGGACAAGCCGTCTTTCATCTCCTCGACAATGCGGAAGCCATGCAGCATCGCCGCCGTGCACACCTGCACCGATCCGCTGCCCAACGCAATGAACTCCGCCGCGTCACGCCAGTTGCCGATACCGCCGATGCCGGAAATCGGCAGGCCGTGAGTTTGTGGGTCGCGGGCAATTTCGGCGACCATGTTCAGCGCAATTGGCTTGACCGCCGAACCGCAATAACCGCCGTGAGTGCTCTGGCTGCCGACGGTAGGGTAGGCGACCATGCGCTCCAGGTTGACGCTGGTAATCGAGTTGATCGTGTTGATCAGCGACACCGCGTCCGCACCGCCACGATGCGCTGCGCGGGCAGCGACACGAATGTCGGTGATGTTCGGCGTAAGCTTGACGATCACCGGTAGCGAGCAATAGGTCTTGCACCACCGCGTGACCTGCTCGACATACTCCGGCACCTGGCCGACGGCCGCGCCCATGCCGCGTTCCGGCATGCCGTGCGGGCAACCGAAGTTCAGCTCGATGCCGTCAGCGCCGGTGGCTTCCACCAGCGGCAAAATGTATTTCCACGACGCTTCAACGCACGGCACCATCAGCGAAACAATCACCGCGCGGTCCGGCCAATCCTTTTTCACCTGGGTGATCTCCCGCAGGTTGATCTCCAGCGAGCGGTCAGTAATCAATTCAATGTTGTTGAAACCCAGCACTTCGCGGTTGGCACCGAAGTGCGCAGAGTAGCGCGACGACACGTTGACCGCCGCAGGATCTTCCCCAAGGGTTTTCCACACGACGCCGCCCCATCCGGCCTCGAACGCGCGGACCACGTTGTAGGCCTTGTCGGTCGGCGGCGCGGAGGCCAGCCAGAACGGATTGGGTGATTTGATGCCAGCGAAGACAATCGAAAGATCGGCCATTTACGCAGCCTCCACATTAAGCATCAGTTGCGCGTTGATCGCCTCGGCGGCGAGTTTGCCGTGCTGTACGGCTTGTACGGTGAGGTCCTGATCGAGGCTGGTGCAGTCGCCGCCGGCGTACACCCCGGGAATGCTGGTGCGCAAGTTGGCGTCCACTTCAATGCGATCGCCGATGCGTCTGAGCTCACGGGCCAGCGGGTCGCTGAGGGCACTTGAATCGAAGGCCTGGCCGATGGCTTTGAAGATCGCGTCGGCGGCCAGTTCGAAAGTTTCGCCGGTGGTTTGCAGGCGACCTTCCACCAACGTTGTGCGGGCGAAACGCATGCCGCGCACCTTGCCGCTTTCGTCGACCAGCACATCTTGCGGTTGCGCCCATGTCAGCAAGCACACTTGGTTGGCCTTGGCGATGTCCTGTTCGTGACCCGTCGCGCCCATGTCCTCGGCACCGCGGCGGTAGACGAGATTGACGTCGCGGGCACCGAGTCGAGCCATTTGCACGGCCATGTCGATGGCGGTATTGCCGGCGCCGAGCACAATGCAGCGGTCAGCCAGCGGCAGTTGCGTGAGATCGTCAGCCTGGCGCAATTCGCGGATGTAGTCGGTGGCGGCGAGCAGGCCCGGCGCCTCTTCGCGGGCGAGCCCGAGCTGTTTACTGGCAGCCAGACCGAGGCCGAGGAACACGGCGTCGAACTGCTGATGCAGTTCGCTGAGGGTCAGGTTTTCCCCGAGTTTGTGCCCGTGACGGATTTCGATGCCGCCGATCTGCAGCAGGAAATCGAGTTCCTTCTGCGCGTAATCGTCGACCAGCTTGTATTTGGCGATCCCGTATTCATTCAGTCCGCCAGCTTTTTCCCGTGCCTCGAAAATCACCACCTCGTGCCCATGCATGGCGCTGCGATGAGCGCAGGACAAACCGGCCGGGCCGGCGCCTACCACGGCGATGCGTTTGCCGGTTGCCGCAGCGCGCTGGAAAGGATGAGCGCTGAAGTGGGCGTTGTCGACCGCGTAGCGTTGCAATAAACCGATCAACACTGGCGCACATTCCTGTGCGTTGTTGCGCACACAGGCTTGCTGACAAAGGATTTCGGTCGGGCACACCCGGGCGCAACTGCCGCCGAGGATGTTCGCCGAGAGGATTTTCTGCGCCGCGCCCTGAACGTTTTCCTGATGAATGTTGCGGATGAAGGACGGAATGTCGATGTCGCTGGGGCAGGCGTTAACGCACGGTGCGTCGTAGCAATACAGGCAGCGTGAAGCTTCCAGGTGTGCCTGACGGTCGTTGAGCGGCGGCGCCAGATCGCTGAAATGGCTCGCGAGGGCGGCTGCGGTTTCGTGCGGGTGCGGAAGATGGTTCAGGGTTTTGATCACGGTGTTGGCCTCAGGTTTGTTGAGGTGCTGCCTCTGGTGGGCAGTGAGTTTTGTGGTGTCCGGACTGGCGTCTTCGCGAGCAGGCTCGCTCCCACAGGATTTGTGAACACCTGAGATCCCTGTGGGAGCGAGCCTGCTCGCGATAGGCCGCAGGCCGCTTTCAGCGTTTCACAGCAGCAGGCTTGTTCAACTCCGCCCGCTTGCTCAGCAAATCAAACACCGCCGGATACGCAGGGCGTTCGACATAGCGTCCAGCCCCGCGCTCGGCGCGCAGATCACCGTCGGCCCACACGACGCGGCCCTGGCTGATGGTGTGGCTCGGCACGCCGCGCACGGTCTTGCCTTCAAAAATGTTGAAGTCGACCTGCTGGTGATGCGTTTTTGCCGAAATCGTCCGCGTCCCGTGCGGATCCCACAGCACCAGGTCGGCATCGGCGCCAACTCGAATCGCCCCCTTGCGCGGGTACAGGTTGAAAATCTTCGCAGTATTGGTCGAGGTCAGCGCGACGAACTGCTGCATCGACAAGCGCCCGGTGTTGACCCCCTCATCCCAGAACACCGCCATGCGATCTTCAATGCCGGCCGTGCCGTTGGGGATTTTGCTGAAATCGTCACGGCCGGCGGCTTTTTGTTCGGCGCAAAAGCAGCAATGGTCGGTGGCGGTGGTGTGCAGGCTGCCGGATTGCAAACCGTGCCAAAGCGCCTCCTGGTGACCACGAGGACGGAACGGCGGGCTCATCACGTAACCGGCGGCGGTCTGCCAGTCGGGATGCTGATAGACGCTATCGTCCAACAGCAAATGCCCGGCCAGAACTTCACCGTAAACCTGTTGACCTTTGCTGCGCGCATAGGTGATTTCGTCGAGGGCTTCCTTGGTCGAGACATGCACCAGGTACAGCGGCGTGCCCAGGGTTTCGGCAATCCGGATCGCCCGACTGGCGGCTTCACCTTCCACTTGCGACGGTCGCGACATCGGGTGCGCTTCCGGACCGGTCATGCCCTGCGCCATCAGTTTGCGTTGCAGGTGATAAACCAGTTCACCGTTTTCCGCATGCACGGTTGGCACCGCACCCAGTTCCAGACAACGCTCGAAGCTGGCGACCAAGGTGTCGTCGGCCGCCATGATGGCGTTTTTGTAAGCCATGAAATGCTTGAAGCTGTTGACGCCGTGGTGGCTCACCAACTCGCCCATTTCCTCGCGGACCTGCTCGCTCCACCAGGTAATGGCGACGTGAAAGCCGTAATCCGAAGCTGACTTCTCGGCCCAGCCGCGCCACTGGTGAAAGGCTTCCATCAGCGATTGCTGCGGATTGGGAATCACGAAATCGATGATCGAAGTCGTGCCCCCGGCGAGCCCCGCAGCGGTGCCGCTGAAAAAGTCTTCACTGGCCACGGTGCCCATGAAGGGCAGCTGCATGTGCGTGTGCGGGTCGATGCCGCCCGGCATCAGGTATTGGCCGCTGCCGTCGAGCACTTCGGCGCCGGCGGGAATGTCGAGGTTTTCACCGATGGCTCTGATCACGCCGTCCGCGCAATACACATCGGCACGATAACTTTCATCATGGGTAACAACAGTGGCGCCACGGATCAACAAAGACATGCCGAATTCCTCCCAGGCTATGACCGACTTATGCCGGTTCTAAGTGTTTTATATGAAGCAGGCGTAAACAGGTGTATTCCTGTCAGCGCTGTCAGGAATAGAAGCTAGTCTTAGAATGGCGAATCAGCAAGAACAATTTTAATAAGCTTATTTACTTTATAACTTGTTGAAATATAAGGATTAATCGTCAGAATCACCAAAATGGTGAGGCGCTTGTCCATTTTGACGCACTTGACAGGATCCAAATATGGTCAAGATTTTCCATATGAAATCAGCCGCTTGAGAATGGTCTATGGTTGGTACGCAGCGCTTGAGAAAAGATGCATGCACCACATTGAGTCCTGAGCTTATCGACAACTCGTCCGGCATCAGTGCTGGGAGCCTCGCAAGTTGCTCAAGACTCTCCGGAATGCATTTATAAACACAACAACATCAATACGTTACTGCAAGTTTATGGAACTGCCCGATGCGCAAACGGAGTGCCCGGCACGTTTATTGATGCCGCCAGCCCCTGATGAGCAAAAAATAATTCAAAGAACAGTGGAGCGGCCATGCAACAGATCAGATCGCAAGTGACCGAACGCGACGGCTTGTTCGAGCTCGAAGCCGGCAGCGACGTCCTCGACAGTCCCCGTTACAACCACGACATGGCACCGACCAAGGTGCACGAACGAACCTGGAACAAATGGCACATCACCGCGCTGTGGGTCGGCATGTCGATCTGTGTGCCGACCTACACCCTTGGCGGCGTGCTGACCGCGTATTTCGGGCTGAGCGTTGGCGAAGCGCTGCTGGCGATTCTTTTCGCCAACATCATCGTGTTGATTCCGCTGACGCTGAACGCCTTCCCTGGCACCAAATACGGCGTCCCGTTTCCTGTGTTATTACGGTCTTCCTTCGGCATTCTCGGTTCCAACGTGCCGTGTTTGATTCGTGCGCTGGTGGCGTGCGGCTGGTTCGGCATCCAGACGATGTTCGGCGGGCTGGCCATTCACTTGTTTCTGGGCTCGGTGTTCGATGGCTGGAAATCCCTCGGCGGGACCGGGGAAGTTATCGGCTTCATGCTGTTCTGGGCGCTCAACCTGTGGGTGGTCATACGCGGCGCCGAGTCGATCAAATGGCTGGAAACTCTCTCGGCGCCACTGCTGGTTCTGGTCGGCGTGGGCCTGTTGGTCTGGGCGATGCCGAATGTGTCGATGACCGAGCTGATGGCGATCCCGCCCAAGCGACCTGAAGGCGCGAGCGTTGTCAGTTACTTCGCCGCAGGGCTGACCGCGATGGTCGGTTTCTGGGCGACGTTATCGCTGAATATTCCGGACTTCAGCCGCTATGCGAAAAGCCAGAAGGACCAGATCGTCGGGCAGATCGTCGGCTTGCCGCTGACTATGTTCCTGTTCGCCGCGCTGGGCGTGGTAATGACCGCCGCATCGGTGAAACTGGTCGGTGTGACGGTCTCCGATCCGGTGACCTTGATCGGGCATATCCAGAGCCCGGTGTGGGTGGCCGTCGCCATGGCTTTGATCATCATCGCCACGCTGTCGACCAACACGGCGGCGAACATCGTCTCGCCGACCAACGACTTTCAGAACATCGCGCCGAAGGTTATCAACCGCACCAAAGCGGTGATGCTGACCGGGCTGGTCGGCCTGGTGCTGATGGCGCATGAATTGTTCAAGAAGCTCGGCTTGATCGTGTCCGACGTGAGCCTGGAAACGGTTTATTCGAACTGGTTGCTGGGCTATTCAAGTCTGTTGGGGCCGATCGCCGGGATCATGGTGGTGGATTACTTCCTGATCAAAAAGCAGCAATTGGACCTCGCCGGGTTGTATCGCGATGACGTTTACCCGGCGTGGAACTGGTTCGGTTTCATCGCGTTCGGTGTGCCGGTGGCGCTGACGCTGCTGTCGCTGGGCAGTGACGCGTTCAGCTGGTTTTACAGCTACGGCTGGTTCACCGGTTCGGCGCTGGGCGGGGTGATTTATTACGGTTTGTGCGTGATGAAACCACAGCTTTCAATCGTGAAATCTGCGGTGTAGCGGATGGCCCTTTCGCGGCCATGCCCGCTCCCACAGGGGAATGCGAATTCCATGTGGGAGCGAGCCTGCTCGCGATGCGGCATCAGATTCTTCCAATAACTGCCTGAACAAACCTATAACAAATGCCTGAGGAGATCCCCATGAACGCAGCCGTAGACGTTCTGCATTCCGCCCATCAGCACATTAACCGCGATCGCCTTTGGCAGTCGCTCATGGAACTGGCCAAGCTCGGCGCCACGGTCAAGGGCGGGGTCTGTCGTCTGGCCCTGACCGATCTCGATCGTCAGGCCCGCGACATTTTTGTCAAATGGTGTGAAGACGCCGGTTGCACCGTCAGCATCGACGGCGTCGGCAATATCTTCGCCCGTCGCCCCGGGCGCAATCCGGACCTGCCACCGGTGATGACTGGCAGCCACATCGACACCCAACCCACCGGCGGCAAGTTCGACGGCTGCTTCGGCGTGCTTGCCGGCGTCGAAGTGTTGCGCACGCTCAACGACCTCGGCGTGGAAACCGAAGCGCCGCTGGAAGTGGTGGTCTGGACCAACGAAGAAGGGTCACGCTTCGCCCCCTGCATGATGGGCTCGGGTGTGTTTGCGGAGAAATTCACCCTTGAGGAAACCCTGGCCAAGGTCGACGCCGAAGGCGTCACCGTTGGCGAAGCGCTCAACGCCATCGGTTACGCCGGCACTCGCGCCGTCAGCGGCCATGCGGTCGGCGCCTATTTTGAAGCGCATATCGAACAGGGCCCTATCCTGGAAGACGAGCGCAAAACCATCGGAGTCGTTATGGGCGCGCTCGGACAGAAATGGTTCGATCTGAAACTGCGCGGCGTCGAAGCCCATGCCGGTCCGACGCCAATGCACCTGCGCAAGGATGCCCTGGTCGGTGCGGCGCTTATTGTAGGCGCGGTCAATCGCGCAGCCCTCGGCCATCAGCCTCACGCCTGTGGCACAGTCGGTTGCCTGCAAGCCTATCCCGGCTCACGCAACGTCATCCCCGGGGAAGTTCGCATGACGCTCGATTTCCGTCATATGGAACCGGCGCAACTCGATTCGATGATTGCTGAGGTCCGCCAGGTCATCGAAACGACTTGTGAAGAGCACGGCCTGTTGTTCGAACTGACACCCACTGCCGACTTCCCGCCACTGTATTTTGACAAGGGCTGCGTCGACGCCGTACGCGGTGTTGCGCAAGGCTTGGGCTTATCGCACATGGACATCGTCAGCGGGGCGGGGCACGACGCTATTTTCCTCGCCGAACTCGGCCCGGCCGGGATGATTTTCGTGCCGTGCGAGGGCGGTATCAGTCATAACGAAATCGAGAACGCAGCGCCGGAGGATCTTGCGGCAGGGTGCGCGGTGCTGCTACGGGCAATGCTCGCGGCTTCGACGGCTATTGCAGGCGGGGGGCTCGCCGGCTGAATTGACGAGTGCCATTAAAGCAAAGCTTGTCCCCACGCCGACTGCAGATTCTGTGCGCGCCGCCAATGTAGGGGCAGGTTCGCTCCTGCAGACGTGCGTTGTTTGCTCGCACTATCGCAACCCTCTGCGGTCGACATCTTCACAGAGCGCCACCCGCTGGCGCGACAAGAAATGTGGAGACCCAATGAGCCAGGACGTCCTGTCAACCGAAACCAATCGTCGCCATTTGCAGCAGATCATCGCCGGGTTGTCCGACGGCGTGATTGTGCTGGATCCCGATAAGACCATTCGTTGGGCAAATGAGGCCGCGCTGGCTATGCATGGCGTGGCGCAAGTCAGTGATATGGGGCGCAACGCCAAGGAATACGCCAAGCGCTTTGCGCTGCGATATCGCAATAATCACGCTGTCCCGGCCGACCACTACCCCATCCACCGCGTGGCCCGTGGGGAAATGTTCGACGATGTGCTGGTGGAAGTGACTCACGCCGACAACGACGAGCGCAACTGGGTGCACAGAGTTCGTGGCATGGTGCTGACCGACAACCAGGGCGAAGCGGAATTCATGGTGCTGATCATGGACGACGTCACCGAATGGGCCAGCGCCGAGCAGCGCTTTGAAAAAACCTTCAACGCCAACCCGGCCCCGGCAGTGATCTGTCGTCTTAGCGATTTGCGTTACATCAAGGTCAACCCGGGCTTTCTCGAGATGACCGGGTATGCCCGCGATCAGGTTATCGGCACGGCGACCTATGAGCTGGACATTCTGGAAGGTGCCGAAAACAAGGACCTTGCCAAACAGCGCCTGCGCGAAGGCGGCACTATCCCGCAGATGCAGGCGGAACTGAGCCTGCCCGACGGAGGCGTCAAGCAAGTGATAGTTGCGGGCCAGCCGCTGGAACTCAATGACGAAGACTGCATGCTGTTTTCGTTCGTGGACGTCGAACCCCGTCGCAAGGCTGAAGTTGCCCTGCGTCAAAGCGAGGAGCGCTTTGCCAAAGCCTTCCGCCTGAGCCCGGTACCCATTCTGGTGTGCAGCGCCAGTAGTCAGGTGGTGATGGACGTCAACGAGGCGTTCCTCGACACGCTCGCTTATCCCAGTGAAGAAGTGCTGGGCAAAAGCGTTGCCGACATTGGTTTTTTTCACGACAAGGCTGCCAGCTCCCGGCTATTCGCGGCACTGGAGAAAAACGCCCGGCTGGATCGCGTTGATGTGCGGGTGCGCAAAAAAGACACTGAACTGATCGATTGCGCATTGTCGGCCGACACCGTCAACATTCAGGACAATCCGTGCTACCTGCTGGTGTTGATGAACATTACCGAGCGCAAACGCACGGAGCTGGAATTGGTAGCGGCCATCGAAGAAGTGATGAAAGACGCTTCCTGGTTCAGCCGCACGCTGATCGAAAAACTGGCCAACGTGAAAAGCGTGAGTTCACCCAACCTGCCCAGTGTTTCGTATACCGACCTGACCGCTCGTGAGCGCGACGTGCTGGGGCTGATCTGCGAAGGTCTGGCCGACAAGGAGATTGCCGCCCGTCTCAAGCTCGCGCCCAATACCGTGCGCAATCATGTGGCGACGGTTTACTCCAAACTGGACGTTCACAGTCGCAGCGAGGCGATCGTCTGGGCGCGCGAACGTGGGCTGTTTTCCAGCGACCGGCATCCGGGCCAGCGTTAAGGTGCAAATGCACTAGACTGCCTGGTGCATATTCATGTGTTGAATCTGGGCCGTGGTTCTTAGCCTGTAGGGGTGCGATAGCGGACTGTGTCGGTATCGTTTCCCTCGGTATAAAAGGATCAGCAATCTATATGATCGCAAGTAGCACACGGTTGACTGAACAACTCTGTCACGGTGAGTCGGAATGATCTCGCTGGCGCATCTGCGCGCGCAGTTGGAGCAGAGCTTCTCCCCTCTGGCCTGTGAATGCACGCTGACCGGGGATCATTCTTTGACTGTGAAACTCTATAGTCCGGACACCGGTGAGGTAGATCTGGTGGTGACCGGGCTGAATGTTGCCACTCTGGTCAGCGCTGAGTCCGTACAGGCTTTGATCGAAGAGCTGCGCTACGAGCTGGAAAGCAATACGCTCCATCGGCCGGATCCTGTGCTGTAGGCTCCGCCTGTCATCGGAATGGTTTTATGCAGGCGTGCAGGCGATACCGGTGCTAAGGACTGGCATCGCCACCCGACTGAGCTATAAGGAATACGAAGGATTTATGCAGCACGGTTGCGCTGTGCACTGCACCGCGCGTCGTGTTGTAAAAATCTGTCGATCACTTATCGCGGGTCAGCCTATGAACAGTCTTGGGAAACGCGTCATTGCGCCACTATCACTCGCTTTCTGCGCAGCCATTTCAGGTGGTTGCGCCAGTCCTGCGCCCCCACCACCTGCCGCGCCGCCACCCATCCCCCAACGCACCTGCGAAACCGCCGAAGAAACCGACGTGCTCGGTGATATGAGGGCGCAGGGGCAGGTGACTCGCGTGACCAAAACGACCCGATGTGTGACGCAGTAGTCGGGTAGCTGCCTGATCAGGACAGGAAACCGCCGTCCACGTTCAGCGAAACTCCAGTCGTGTAGCTCGACGCATCACTGGCGAGGAACAATACCGCACCTGCCATCTCGCTCGGGTCTGCTACGCGCTTGAGCGGGATCTGCGCCAGAGCGGTCTTCAGGATGGCGTCGTTTTTTACCAGTGCCGAAGCGAACTTGGTGTCAGTCAGACCCGGTAGCAAGGCGTTGCAACGGATGTTGAACTGCGCACATTCCTTGGCGAATACCTTGGTCATGTTGATCACTGCGGCCTTGGTCACCGAATAGATGCCCTGAAAAATCCCTGGCGAAATACCGTTGATCGAAGCCACGTTGATGATGCTGCCGCCACCGTTGTCGCGCATCAGTTTGCCGGCTTCAACCGACATGAAGAAGTAGCCGCGGATGTTCACGTCGACGGTTTTCTGAAAGGCGCCGAGGTCGGTGTCGAGCACGTTGCAGAATTGCGGGTTGGTTGCGGCATTATTGACCAGAATGTCCAGGCGCCCGAATTGTTCGCGGATGCCCGCGAACACCTGGCTGATCTGCTCCATTTCACCAATGTGACAGGCAACCGCCGTGGCTTTGCCACCGGCGGCGATTATGGCATCGGCGACGTGCTGGCAGCCTTCGAGCTTGCGGCTCGAGACGATCACGTGGGCGCCTTGCTGCGCGAGTAATTTGGCGATGGCTTCACCGATACCGCGGCTGGCACCGGAGACGAACGCGATCTTGCCATCGAGGTCGAACAGCTGTGTCTTGGACATGGGATTCCCTTGTGAAAAGTCTTGTTGTTGGCCTAGGGGCGTAATCAAAGGCTGGATTTGTGGATGACCTGCAGGCTCATCTGCTCCAGCAATTTGTTCATGTGAATGAACGGCGCGAAGCGTTTGTCCTGGGTCTGGCCGTGGAAAAAACGGTAGTAAATCTGCTGCACGATACCGGCCAGGCGGAACAGCCCGTAGGTGTAATAGAAATCGAAATTGTCGATCTCGATGCCTGAGCGTTGCGCGTAATAATCGACAAATTCACGGCGGGTCAGCATACCCGGCGCATGGCTTGGCTGCCGACGCAGCAATTGCACCGGTGCCGGGTCGCCGGCTTCGATCCAGTAGGCGAGCGTGTTGCCCAGATCCATCAGCGGATCGCCCAGGGTAGTGAGTTCCCAGTCGAGCACGCCGATGATCTGCATCGGGTTGTTCGGGTCGAGGATCACGTTGTCGAAGCGATAGTCGTTGTGCACGATGCTTGAAGTCGGGTGGTCGGCGGGCATCTTGTCATTGAGCCAGGCCTTCACCGCTTCCCACTGCGGCGCATCGGGGGTCAGCGCCTTTTCGTAGCGCTCGCTCCAACCCTTTATCTGGCGGGCGACATAACCCTCCGGCTTGCCCAGGTCGCCGAGCCCGCAGGCGTTGTAATCGACCTGGTGCAGCTCGACGAATTTGTCGATGAAGCTTTTGCATAATGCCTCGGTTTTCGTCGAGTCCAGCCCCAGTTCCGGCGGCAAATCGGAACGCAGGATGATCCCCTTGACCCGCTCCATCACATAGAACTCGGCGCCGATCACCGACTCGTCAGTGCAGTGCACGTAGGCTTTCGGGCAATACGGGAAGCCGTCGCGCAATTGATTAAGGATGCGAAATTCACGCCCCATGTCGTGGGCGGACCTGGCCTTGTGGCCAAACGGCGGGCGACGCAGGACGAACTCCTGTTCCGGGTATTCGAGCAGGTAAGTGAGGTTGGACGCGCCACCTGGAAACTGGCTGATACGTGGCAAGCCGCTGAGTCCCGGGATATGGGCCTTTACGTAGGGATCGATCAGGCTGGCATCGAGTTCTTCGCCGCTGCGGATTCGGGTGGACTGGTCAGTAAGCGCCATGTTTATCCCTTCTGCTTATTCTGGAGGCCTGAAACTATTGGCTAATCTAATGCGCGCACCTGATAGCGACAACCACGATCACCCCTTATAGGTGAGCGTGTTGCCGGGCAATCATTGCTTTTGATACGCCTGTTTGAATCGTCCTACAAGACGGCCTGACTTTCCGCTTCCGGCAGGTCAATCGGGGTCAAGACCGGTTGCCCGGAAAAGAACGCTGCCAGGTTTCGCCCGACCAGCTCGACGGTGCCCTTGGTGGCTTCCGGCGACAATCCTGCAACGTGCGGGGTCAGAATCACGTTGCTCAACACCTTGAGAGCGTCCGGGACCTGAGGCTCGTGATCAAACACATCAAGCGCCGCGCCGGCGATGCGCCGCTGTTCAAGTGCGCCAATCAGATCCGTCGTCTGAATGACGCTGGCACGCGCGATGTTAACGATGAATCCGTTAGGTCCCAAGGCATCGAGTACAGATCGGTTGATCAAATGCCTGGTGCCCAATCCACCCGGAGTGGCGACCACCAGAAAGTCCGAAGCGCGCGCCAGTTCGTTGGGCGTTGAGCAGAATGTGTAGGGTACGTCGCTGCGATGCTGGCGGTTGTGGTAACAGACTTTCATGTCGAAACCATCGGCGGCGCGTTTGGCAATGGCCATGCCGACCGCACCCAGGCCCAAAATCCCCAAGTGCTTGCCGGCCAGCGACGGCCGCATGATTTTCGGCCATTCGCCGCGACGCACGGCGGCATCACAGCGGGGAATGTCACGCACCAGTGCAAGCAGCAACGCCATGGCATGGTCGGCGACCGATGAGGCGTTAACGCCGGCGCCATTGGTAACGGTGATACCGCGGTCCGACGCGGCTTGCAGATCGACGTGTTCGTAGCCGGCACCGATCACGCAGATAATCTTTAGCGCGGGCAGGGCAGCCATCTCTTCGGCGTACAGACCCAAAGGGCCACGGGTCAATACGGCATCAATCCGCGCGCCGTGGGTGGCAATGGCCTGAGCACGTTCGGCAGGAGTCGGGGCCAGAATCAGGTGGAAGCCCTGATGTTCAAGAATCGGCAAATAATCGTTGATGGTTTCAACCAGTACCAGAACAGTTGCGGGCATGCTGGGCTCCTGTTGCTCGAAGATTCTTTGAGAAGGCTGGCTTGTATGCGCTTTGGCAATGAGCAAAGACACCGCCTTCAGATGATCATAGCGGAACGCCAGCGGAAGGTTTTCGGACAGCAAAAAAGTTCTCCGGTCACCTGCAAACTTCCGGGGGCAGGGGCCGGAGCCCGACGTTTGCAGGTGAGTTTCAGAGCGCGTACTGGGCGATTCCGTTGCCAAACGACCAGTTTTCCTTTTTCACTTCAACCAGGTTGATGAAAACATCTTCGAGGCGCAGCCCCAGTTGCGTATTCAGGTTCTCGGCGATGGTTGTGTAGAGCAGCTTCTTCTGGTCGACGGTTCGACCTTCGCTGAGCGTGATCTGAATGATTACCAGGCTGTCGGTGCGCTGGATCCCCAGGTATTGCGGGTCATAGATGAAGTGCTGTTCATCGTGCTCGGTGAGGATCTGGAAGTTATCGTTCTCCGGGACATTGATCGCGCTGTGCATGGCGGCGTAGACGAGTTGGCCGATGCGTTTGGCGTACGTGGGGTCGTCTTGCTGTTTGAGACTGATGCGGACCAGTGGCATGGCATGGACCTCTGAGTGATGAAGACTGCTGTGTGAATGCATGACGGTAGACGGTTATCGAGTCGCGCGCTGTTGCTTGGCTAGTGGATGCTGGTTCCACAGTTCTTGAGTGAGCGGAAAATCAATGTGGGAGCGGGCTTGCTCGCGAAGGCGGCGTGCCATTCGACATCATTGTTGTCTGACCTGACGAATTCGCGAGCAAGCCCGCTCCCACAGGGTGAAGCCGTGTTCGGCCGCCCGATCCGCTTGACCGCTCCTCAGCTAAGTCTTTGCTTCTGTTCACTTATCCCGGACAATCGCGCCCCTGTTTCGACCAGGGCACTGCCTGTCGGATTTTTCCGACTCGCCCTGGCCGGGTAGCAACTGACCGGAATGCGGAGATCCCACCGGATGAATGATCAGGCCAATAGCGTCGACGAACGCTACGAAGCGGCGACACCAGCAACACTGACGAGCTGGAGTCGCATCGACTCCACCTGGATGCTCGGTCTGTTTGGCACGGCAATCGGTGCCGGCACGCTGTTCTTACCGATCAACGCGGGGCTGGGCGGTTTCTGGCCGTTGCTGATTCTCGCGGTGTTGGCGTTCCCGATGACGTTTTACGCGCACCGTGGCCTGACCCGATTCGTGTTATCCGGCCGCGAAGGCGCGGACATCACCGAAGTGGTCGAAGAGCATTTCGGCATCAAGGCCGGTGCGCTGATCACCTTGCTGTATTTCTTCGCCATTTTCCCGATCCTGCTGATCTACAGTGTGGCGCTCACCAACACGGTGGGCAGTTTCCTCGAACATCAGCTGCACGTCACGCCGCCACCGCGCGCGATTCTGTCCTTGGTGCTGATTCTCGGGTTGCTGGCAGTGGTGCGTTGCGGTGAGCAGTTCATCATCAAAGCCATGAGCCTGATGGTCTATCCGTTTATCGTCGCGCTGCTGTTTCTGGCGGTGTTCCTGATTCCGCACTGGAACGGAGGCATCCTCAGCACGGCCAGCACACTACCGCAGCCGTCTGCGCTGCTGCACACGCTGTGGCTGGCCATTCCGGTGATGGTGTTCTCGTTCAACCATTCGCCGATCATTTCCGCGTTTGCCGTGGACCAGAAACGTCGCTACGCAGAGCACGCCGAAGAGCGCAGTTCACAGATCCTGTCGCGCGCCCATGCATTGATGGTGGTGATGGTGCTGTTCTTCGTGTTCAGCTGCGTGCTGACCCTGTCGCCAGCGCAACTGGCGGAAGCGAAGGCGCAGAATCTGTCCATCCTGTCGTACCTGGCGAACCATTTCAGCAACCCGACCATCGCATTTGCGGCGCCTTTGATCGCGTTCGTGGCGATTGCCAAATCGTTCCTGGGGCATTACATCGGCGCGAGTGAAGGCCTCAAGGGGCTGGTGCTGAAGACTGGCCGTCGTCCCGCTGCCAAGAGCCTGGATCGCATCACTGCCGCGTTCATGCTGCTGGTGTGCTGGATAGTCGCTACATTGAACCCGAGTATTCTCGGCATGATCGAAACCCTGGGCGGGCCGATCATTGCATCGATCCTGTTCCTGATGCCGATGTACGCCATTCGCAAGGTGCCAGCCATGGCTAAATACCGTGGGCAGGCGTCCAATGTGTTTGTTACAGCGGTAGGTTTAGTGGCGATTACGGCGTTGCTGTATTCGTTTATGGCTTGAGTGCTGATGCTGTTTATCTGACTGCGCAGTGTGCATCCAGGTCGTCTGTTGGGCCGCCATCGCAGGCAAGCCAGCTCATGCAGTTGAACCGAGTTCGGCCTTCAACATCGGTCGGCTTCAAGGCTGCCGCGCTTTTGATTTTGATTTGAGGCGCCCCGTCAAACACGCTGGCCGGAATTCGATATTGATTTGTGGGGTAAACCGGCAGGGATGCCGGTTTAGCCGCCCTGCGCCATGGATGGCGCGTGGCGGCGGCCCCCGAAAATCAATGTCGGATTACGGGCCCACCGAGCCTAGGCGAGGTGCCGAGTGTTGGGGCAAGAGCGTTTTGCTTACTTTTGCGCTGTTCAAAAGTGAGCCGCTGTAAGAGCGGAACCCGATGCTGCCGTTACCTGGATAACGGATATGCACTCGGTCTGATCCAGCCTCCAGGTCGGCTGTCGGGCCGCCATCGCAGGCAAGTCGGCTCCTACAGTTGAACCGAGTTCGGCCTTCAACATCGGTCGGCTTCAAGGCTGCCGCGCTTTTGATTTTGATTTGAGGCGCCCCGTCAAACACGCTGGCCGGAATTCGATATTGATTTGGGGGGTAAACCGGCAGGGATGCCGGTTTAGCCGCCCTGCGCCATGGATGGCGCGTGGCGGCGGCCCCCCAAATCAATGTCGGATTACGGGCCCACCGAGCCTAGGCGAGGTGCCGAGTGTTGGGGCAAGAGCGTTTTGCTTACTTTTGCGCTGTTCAAAAGTGAGCCGCTGTAAGAGCGGAACCCAATGCTGCCGTTACCTGAATAACGGATATGTACTCGGTCTGATCCAGCCTCCAGGTCGGCTGTCAGGTTCGCCATCGCAGGCAAGCCAGCTCCTGCATGTTGCCAGTACTGTGTTCCAGGCATAAAAAAACGCCGCGTACCTTGCGATACGCGGCGCTTGTTTACCAAGTCAAACTACATCAACACACCCTTAGGCTTGAATCACCGGGATGTTGGCGCTTGCTGCGATCTTGCGGAACTCGGCGATCTGGTCGAAGTTCAGGTAGCGGTAAACGTCACTGGCCATGGTGTCCAGTTTCGCTGCGTAACCCATGTACTCTTCGACGGTCGGCAGGCGACCCAGGGTGGAAGCGACGGCCGCCAGCTCGGCCGAGGCCAGGTAGACGTTGGCGCCGTCACCCAGACGGTTCGGGAAGTTACGGGTCGACGTCGACACCACAGTCGAGTTCGGCTCAACACGTGCCTGGTTACCCATGCACAGCGAGCAGCCCGGCATTTCCATGCGTGCGCCGGCCTTGCCGTAGATGCCGTAGTAACCTTCTTCGGTCAGTTGGTGAGCGTCCATCTTGGTCGGTGGCGACAGCCACAGACGGGTTGGCAGCTGACCCTTGACCTGTTCCAGCAGCTTACCGGCAGCGCGGAAGTGACCGATGTTGGTCATGCACGAACCGATGAACACTTCGTCGATCTTCTCACCGGCAACGCTCGACAGCAGACGGGCATCGTCCGGGTCGTTTGGTGCGCAGAGGATCGGCTCGTTGATTTCGGCCAGGTCGATCTCGATGATTTCGGCGTATTCCGCGTCCGCATCGGCTTCCATCAACTCCGGGTTGGCAACCCAGGCTTCCATCGCTTGGGCGCGACGTTCCAGGGTGCGTGGATCGCCGTAGCCTTCGCCGATCATCCAGCGCAGCAGGGTGATGTTGGAGTTCAGGTACTCGGTCACCGATTCTTTCGACAGCTTGATGGTGCAACCGGCAGCCGAACGCTCAGCGGAGGCGTCGGAGAGCTCGAAAGCCTGCTCCAGCGTCAAGTCGTTCAGACCTTCGATTTCCAGGATGCGGCCGGAGAAGGCGTTTTTCTTGCCTTTCTTCTCTACGGTCAGCAGGCCAGCCTGGATCGCGTAGTAAGGAATGGCATGAACCAGGTCACGCAGGGTGATGCCAGGCTTCATCTTGCCTTTGAAGCGCACCAGGATCGATTCCGGCATGTCCAGTGGCATCACGCCAGTGGCTGCGGCGAACGCGACCAGACCGGAACCGGCCGGGAACGAAATGCCCATCGGGAAACGGGTGTGGGAGTCACCACCGGTACCGACGGTGTCCGGCAGCAGCATGCGGTTCAGCCAGCTGTGGATGATGCCGTCGCCTGGACGCAGCGATACACCGCCACGGGTCATGATGAAGTCAGGCAGGGTGTGGTGGGTGGTCACGTCGATCGGCTTTGGATAGGCCGCGGTGTGGCAGAACGACTGCATCACCAGATCGGTCGAGAAGCCCAGGCAAGCCAGGTCTTTGAGTTCGTCACGGGTCATAGGACCGGTGGTGTCCTGGGAACCCACGGTGGTCATTTTCGGTTCGCAGTAGGTGCCAGGACGAACGCCTTTGCCTTCTGCCAGGCCGCAGGCGCGACCGACCATTTTCTGTGCCAGGGTGAAGCCCTTGCCGGTGTCGACAGGTGCTTCCGGCAGCTTGAACAGATCGGTTGGGCCCAGGCCCAGCTCGGCGCGCGCCTTGTCGGTCAGACCGCGACCGATGATCAGCGGGATACGGCCGCCGGCGCGGACTTCGTCCAACAGCACCGGGGTCTTCATTTCGAAGGTGGTCAGGACTTCATCGGTGCCGTGTTTGCAGACTTTGCCAGCATGCGGGTACAGGTCGATCACGTCGCCCATGTTCATGTTGGTGACGTCGAATTCGATTGGCAGTGCGCCGGCATCTTCCATGGTGTTGTAGAAGATCGGTGCGATCTTGCTGCCGAAGCAGAAGCCGCCGGCACGCTTGTTTGGCACGTAAGGAACGTCGTCGCCGAAGAACCACAGCACCGAGTTGGTCGCGGATTTACGCGAAGAACCGGTACCGACCACGTCACCGACGTAGGCGATCGGGAAGCCTTGACCGCGCATTTCTTCGATCTGCTTCATCGGGCCGGTAACGCCTTGAACGTCCGGGACGATGCCTTCGCGGGCCATTTTCAGCATGGCCAGGGCGTGCAACGGGATGTCCGGGCGGGACCAGGCATCCGGAGCAGGGGACAGGTCGTCGGTATTGGTTTCGCCGGTGACCTTGAATACCCGCAGGCTGATCTTGTCGGCCAGGACAGGGCGATTGCGGAACCACTCGCCGTCGGCCCAGGACTGGATCACGCCCTTGGCGTGTTCGTTGCCGTTGCGGGCTTTTTCCGCGACGTCGTGGAACGCATCGAACATCAGCAGGGTGTGCTTGAGCTGAGCGGCAGCCACGGCAGCCAGTTCTTCACTGTCGAGCAGGTCAACCAGGGTGACGATGTTGTAGCCGCCCTGCATGGTGCCAAGCAGTTCAACCGCGCGTTTTTTGTCGATCAGAGGAGAGGTGGCTTCGCCTTTGGCGAGTGCAGACAGGAAACCGGCTTTTACATAGGCCGCTTCGTCCACGCCAGGTGGAATGCGATTGGTGATCAGGTCAACGAGGAAAGCTTCTTCGCCAGCCGGGGGATTCTTCAGCAGCTCGACCAGGCCTGCAGTTTGTTCGGCGTTTAGCGGCTGGGGAACGATACCCAGTGCTGCACGCTCTTCGATATGTTTGCGGTAGGCTTCAAGCACAGTTATTACCCTCATCAGTGGTCCCAAATGGGTGTCCGGGACGCTCATCCCGAAATTGCCGTACTCATGCGCTGCATGGCGTTGTGGGCCACTTAGCCAGAATTACCGGCAATTCCTTACAGAAGCTGCTTTCAAAGTTTTACGCCTGCAGAACGGGGAGCTGATGAGGGTTGGCGTAGCGCTTTTCCCCGCTGGAAAAACCCTTCGCCAACACCGCTCTGAAGGAACGACTGTGCTCGTGACGCTTTGAAAACAGCTTCAAACGGACATTGGCGCCTTAAAAGGCTGGCTGATTCTACGGCAAAAAAAATTTAAAGGTAAGTGAGGGGCTATTGGACTTTGGTGGGTGATCAATATTGGACAAAGGGCTAACATGCCGACCTGTTCTGCTTTCTTGTACTTTTCTACCTATGCCCAATCAGACCATCAAGACTCCCTGCGTCGGCCTCTGCTCCACTGTTTACGGTGACCTGGTCTGCCGCGGCTGCAAGCGTTTTCACCACGAAGTGATCAACTGGAACGGTTACAACGAGGAAGAAAAGCGCGCGGTGTGGCTGCGTCTGGAGCAATTATTGTCTCAAGTGATGGCCAGCAAACTCGAGATATTTGATCCTCAGCGCCTGCGCCTGCAACTGGAACAGCGCAAAATTCGCTTTGTGCCCCATCAGTCGGAATATTGCTGGGCCTATCAGTTGATCGCCCGCGGGGCGCGAGTGATCAACAATCTGGAAGCCTACGGAATGGTGCTGATGCCGGAATTTCGCGACTGGAATTTGCCGGAACTGCGCGATGCGATTGATCGGGAGTTCTTTTTGCTCTCCGAGGCGCATTACCAGCGCTACATCGCGCCAGGGTTTCTCAAAGACGCTTTTGGCGGGTGACTGTTCAGTCTCTGCTTTTCAAGTTCAATGCTGCGCCATAATTTCCTCCAGATGATCCATGATCGAGTCCGGCTTCAACACCAGCACATCACTCTCCAGCACATCCAGCACCACTTCCGCCGTATTACCGATCAATGCCCCGGACAATCCCGAGCGCGCCACGGTGCCGATGACCGTCACCGCCGCCCCCAACTTGTGCGCGGTGAAGGGGATCAGCACATCAGCCGGTCCTTCAGCGATGTGCAAATGGTTGTCATCAATGTCGAATTCCGCCTGAAACGCCTTGCACTGTTCGCGATAGCGCGCCTCGATGGTCTCGCTGAGTTGCAGTGTCGGATCGGCTGCCGACAGCATCGGTGAAGGATGTGCACTGATCACGTGCAGATGCGCCTTGGCCAGGCTGGCGATGTCGTAACCGTGATCGATGATCGTCGCATGCAACGTGCGGTGTTCGCCGTCAGTGTTGCCGACATCGATGGCCGCCAGAATCACGCCACCCGTCCACGGCCTGGACGTCTTGACCAATAATACCGGCGTCGGGCAGTAGCGCAGCAGTTTCCAGTCGGCCGGGGTCAGCAAGGCTTTTTTCAGCGATGAATCAGGAAAATGCTGCTTGACCACTAATCCGCAGCCTTCCGCTTGCTGCACATCGACGATGGTTTCATGCAGGCTTTCATTCCACGCTTGCTCTGTAGTGACGCTGTAACCATCCTCCAGCAGCCCGGCCTTGAGCACACTGAGCATGCTGCCGTGATCATGCTTGCGGTCGCAGACCAGCAGGTGCAGATGAGCCTGAGTCACGCCGGCAATCAACTTGGCCCTTTTAAGCGCCAGGCTTTCCGAATGTTCAGGTTCGATGACCACCAGAATGCTGCGGATGGCTTGCATGGTCGGGATCTCCAGAAAAGAAAAATACGGCGTTGCACAACTATAGTTGCTACGAGCGTATCCGGGACTTGATGCATATCAACGGTCGCGGCTGGTGGTCTGGCGACAGGCCGGTATAATCGCCGCCCTTCGTATCAGACCTTTCGCCGTGAGCCCCATGATCCTTCCCGAAATCCACGAGTTCCTTGGCTGCCGCACCCCGGACGGCTGGGTTCAGGCCGCCTTGGCCGATCAGGAAACCCTGCTGATTGACCACAAGAACTGCGAATTCAAGGCCGCCAGCACCGCGTTGAGCCTGATCGCGAAATACCACAGCCACGTTGATCTGATCAATCTGATGTCGCGTCTGGCCCGGGAAGAGCTGGTCCATCACGAGCAGGTCATGCGCCTGATGAAAAAGCGCAAGGTTGAACTCCGCCAGCTGTCCGCCGGGCGTTACGCATCGGGGCTGCGCAAAGTGGTGCGCAGCCATGAGCCGGTGAAGCTGGTGGATACGCTGGTGGTCGGCGCTTTCATCGAAGCGCGCAGTTGCGAGCGTTTCGAGGCCTTGGTGCCGCATCTGGACGAAGAACTCGGCAAGTTTTACTTCGGCCTGCTGAAAAGCGAAGCCCGGCACTTCCAGGGCTACCTGAAACTGGCCTACCAGTACGGGGATGCCAAAGACATTGCACAGGTGATCGACAAAGTCCGTGCCGCCGAGCAGGAGCTGATCGAATCGCCGGACGTGGAGTTCCGTTTTCACAGTGGCGTGCCGAAAGCTGCATCAAATTAATCGACTTTGCGCTCAGCGCGCATCCACGGGCACTAGAATCGCCTCGCCGGTGGCCACCAGTTTCAGTTGATCACCGCTTTGCGCAAACAGCTCGGCGCGGGCGAACACCTGCTTCTTGCCTGCCTTCACCACCTGACCTCGTGCAACGAAGACTTCGCCGACGGCCGGGGCAAGGCAGTTGACCGAAAAATGTGAAGCCAACACGGTACCGGCTACCGTTCCCGCCGCGAAACCACAAGCGGTGTCGAGTAGCGCGCCGATCATGCCTGCGTGCAGAAAACCTGCGTATTGCGCCATGTCGACGGGGCGAAAAGCCAGGGTCAGTTCGACCTCGCCCCGCTCGGCGCGGGTGACTTCAAAACCTGCCCAACGGTTGAAAGCTGACGTTGAGTTGATTTGTTTGAGTGTGTCGAGCATATCGAATCCCTCCGGTTGAGGTATCAACATGCGCCCAAGAAAGCCGGAAGTCTTTGTCGATCAGCGAGGGTGATGGGCCGCTGGAATTTCCGTGAATGCCGGTTGATCAACGCACGGCCTGCCAGGTTCTGCAGCGCGGGCGGTGACCAGAGAATGTGGATCCGGCCGGCTGCCTGCATCCCGTCGAACAGACTTGATTCAGCCCTCCAGACCCAGCCGCTGATGCCACTCGGCGATGGACTCCTCCGGCCAGCGATCACACTGCTGGTCACCGCGTTGCACATGAACGTCCACCCACGGCGCTTTCGAACCGAGCATCACATGCGTGTGTTGTGGCGGCGCCGGCAGCGGCGTATCGATGGCCGAGGCAAAAGGGTGAATCAGCTCGGGCCACTCGGGGCTGAACACCCACAATCCCGAACCGCACACTGAACAGAAATGCCGTTCGGCAGTGCTGCGGTGGGCGCGTTTGTCGCCATCGTCCTTGAGCCGAGCGTGGTAGATCGAAATGTGCTTGCGCCCGCGCACCTTCATGCTGGTGGCATCGCCTGCGATATTGATCGCATAACCACCTCCGCCCTGGGTTTTGCGGCAGATCGAGCAGTAGCATGGCTGGTAAGGGTAGGGGTGCGCGCTGGTCAAGTTGAATGAAACCGCGCCGCAGTGGCAGGAGCCTTCGAGATGCATGGGGACCTCGGTCGGGATGAGGGGTGGGGTTCAGCCTAGAAGATATGTGGCGGTGCTGCCGGCTTCATCGAGAGCAAGCTTGCTCCGCCTGTGGTGTCGAAAACATATTCCATGATCGGCACTAATCCTGGAGGAGCCGGCTTGCTGGCGATGAACGCCAACGCGGTCTACCTCGCCGGGACCCGCCACAGATACCAGGCAGCCACTGTCCGATAAGGGCTCCACGCCAGTCCGGTCTCGATCATCTGCTTCCTGCCCGGCTGTTTTTCCAATCGCTTCAAACGCCGAAAACCTTCGCGTACGCCGAAATCATCCGCCGGCAGAATATCCGCCCGCTCCAGGCTGTAGATCAGCAACATTTCCACCGTCCAGCGACCGACGCCGCGCAGGGCGGTCAGGCGCTCGATCAGCGCTTCATCCTCCATGGCCAGCGCTGTCGCGTAGTCCGGCACCACACCGTCGAGTGTTGCCTGAGCGATGCCCTGGAGGGTCGTAATCTTGCTCGCGGAGAATCCGCAGCCCCGCAGTTGATCAAATCCGCAGGCCAGAATCTGTTCAGGTCGTGGGAAGGGGCGGTCAGGAAACAACGCCACCAGTCGCCCGACAATGGCATCGCCAGCCTTGGCGTGCAGTTGCTGATACGCAATGGCTCGCACCAGCGATTCATAGGGATCGCGAGCCGGATGCGGTTGGTGCAGACACGGGCCAATGGCGGCGATGTGGCGACGCCAGTCGTCGTCGATGCACGCCAGGTACTCACTGGCAGACAAATATGGATTTACGGACAAACCTTGCTCCTGAGGTGAGGGTGGATTCTGCAAGCCAGCTCAGAACAAGTCCCCTGTAGCAAGGCTTGCTCGCGAAGGCGTTTTCACTGCTTGCCCGATCTGCACCGCAGCCTTCTCAAGCCTGAGTAAGAACGCCTTGCGCGGTTGTCCACCACCATAGCCCGTCAGCGAACCATCCGCACCGATCACCCGGTGGCAGGGCACGACGATCGACACCCGGTTATGCCCATTGGCGAGGCCGACCGCACGACTGGCACCCGGCTTGCCCAATGTCGCGGCGATGGTGCCGTAGGTGCTGGTCTGCCCATAGGGGATTTTCGCCAGCTGTGCCCAGACTTGCTGCGAGAATTCGCTGCCTGGCAGGTGCAGGGCGACCTTGAATTCACTGAGTTTGCCGGCGAAATACTGCGCCAGCTCTAGCTCTATCTGGCGCAAGTGCTCATTGTGGCCGGGCGCCACAGCGTAACCGTAGCGCTGTTGCAGGGCTTCGACTTCGCGCGTGAGGGCCGGCCGATCGAGGAACTCCAGCAACACCAACCCGCGTCGTTCGGCCATGGCGATCATCGGCCCCAGCGGCGTAGTCAGCCGGCTGAACAGCAAGGGCTCGCTGCGGGCGGCGCGACCGGGGGTGATGTGGAAGGATTTTTGAAACGCATCGCGAAAACCGCTCAGGGATCATAGCCTGAATCGAACGCGGCGTGGTCAATCGAGTGGCCCTGTTTTATTCCGCCCAACGCCATCCCGAGGCGTCGGGTGCGCAGCCAGGCATGAAAGGTCATGCCGAAATGCTGTTTGAACCAGCGCCGCAGTTTCAGCGGCTCAATGCCCTGGGCGAGCAACTGCGCATCGCTCCAGCGTACCTCGGGATCGGCATCCACCGCGCTCAGCAGGGTCTGCACCCATTCTGGCGCAATGGCCGCAGCATCCAGCGGTTTGCAGCGCAGGCAGGCGCGATAGCCGGCTGACAGGCAGTCATCGGCGTGGGCGAAGAACTCGACATTCTCCGGCTTGGGCTTGCGCGCCGTGCAACTGGGACGACAAAAGATGCCCGTAGTTTTCACTGCCGTAAAGAACACCCCTTCGTAAGCGGTGTCCCGTTCGAGCATGGCGCGGATCATCTCGGCGTGGGGCGGAAGTGCAGCGTTTTGTAGGTTCATGGATTGAGCATAAGTGGCGTTGCCGGAGAGCTCCACCGGAAAATCGACAGGCAATTTTTCTTCGCGGGCGAGCTGCATGATCGACTCCAGCAGCGCGAGCATTGTTTTTGCCACTGCCCCTTGCCGCGAGACCCCGACAGCGAAATACCTCGAACCCGGTACAGTCGGTTACCTTGCGAACTTTCTTGCGCCAGCCACACACACAATCACCGCCAGCGTTACTCCTAACATGCCCAGGCTCACCGGCTCGTGCAGCACTGTGGCCGCCAGCGCCAGGCCGAAGAAGGGCTGCAACAGCTGCAGTTGGCCGACAGCGGCGATCCCGCCTTGTGCAAGCCCGCGATACCAGAACACGAACCCGATCAGCATGCTGAACAGTGAGACGTAACCCAGACTCAACCACGCTGGCGTACTGATCCCGCTGAACGACGCTGGCGTGAGCAGGCCGGTCAAGATCGCCATTACCGGCAGCGACAGCACCAGCGCCCAGCAAATCACCTGCCAGCCGCCGAGTGTTCTGGACAGTTTTGCACCCTCGGCATAACCGAGCCCGCACGCCAGAATCGCCAGCAGCATCAGGATGTCGCCGGCAGGTGAGGCCGTCATTCCTCGTGCCAAGGCATAACCGCATACCAGCAGACTGCCGAGAATCGAGAATACCCAGAACACCGGGCGGGGTCGCTCGCCACCGCGCAGAACACCGAACGCGGCAGTTGCCAAAGGCAGCAGGCCGACGAAGACGATTGAATGCGCGGACGTCACGTACTGCAGCGCCAGCGCCGTCAGCAGGGGAAACCCGACCACCACGCCGAGCGCGACAATCAGTAGCGGCAGCCATTGATTGCGGGCTGGGCGCTGTTCCTTGAACAGCCACAACAGGCACAGCGCTAGCGCGCCAGCAATGGTCGCCCGCGCAACGGTTAGAAACACCGGATCAAATTCCAGCACCGCCACCCGCGTAGCCGGCAGCGAACCACTGAAAATCACCACGCCAATCAAGCCGTTGATCCAGCCGCTGGAAGTGTTCTCGCGGGGCTGGCTGTGCAGGCCTGTTGCTCGTTCCATGTGGGGCTCACTTGATGATTGATCGGCGGGTTGCCTCAGCGCATCGTATGACCGATTATCAAGACAATCAAAAAATTGTCATGGATACATCTCGACATGCCGCGCTCCCGTTACAAGTCGCTCGTTGATGCCTACGCCGCTGACATCCGCTCGGGAAAACTGGCGCCTGGCACTCGTCTGCCCCCTCACCGTGAACTGGCCGCAACGCACCAGCTGGCGCTGGTTACTGCCAGCCGTGTGTACGCCGAGCTGGAGGCCATGGGGCTGGTGAGCGGTGAAGCCGGGCGCGGTACTTTCGTGCGCGAAACGTCATTGCCGCCCAATCATGGTGTCGATCAGCCCGATGTGGCGGCAGGCGTTCTCGACCTCAATTTCAATTACTCTTCATTGCCGGGGCAGGCTGACCTGTTGCGCCATGGCTTGCGTCAACTGGCGTTGTCCGGCGACCTTGAAGCGCACCTGCGCTACCAGCCCCATGCCGGGCGTTCGCATGAGCGTGTTTCGGTCGCCAACCATTTGCGCACACGCGGTTTGCAGGTGCTGGCCGAGCAGGTGCTGATCGTCAGCGGCGCGCAACATGGGCTGGCCGTGACGATGATGGCCTTGCTTAAACCGGGCGATGTGGTGGCGGCAGACGCATTGACCTATTCGGGATTCAAGGTGCTTGCGCAAGCGTTGCATCTGGAGCTTGTGCCTATTGCAGCCACCGATTCGGGGCCTGATCTCGACGCGCTCGAAGTCCTTTGTCGGCGTCGACCGGTGCGGGCCGTCTACAGCATGCCGACGCTGCACAATCCGCTCGGCTGGGTGCAGGCTGCCGCATGGCGAGATCGACTGGTATCGATTGCCCGCCTGCACGACCTGTTGATCATCGAAGACGGTGCGTACGCATTTCTTGCCGAGGACCCGCCGCCGCCGCTGGCGCAGTTGGCACCGGAGCGGACGGTTTATGTGTCAGGGTTATCGAAGAATGTCGCCACGGGCTTGCGCGTTGGCTTCGTCGCCGCGCCGACAGACCGTGTGCCAGCGCTGGAACGGACAATCCGCGCCACTACCTGGAACACGCCCGGCGTCATGACTGCGATTGCCTGCGCCTGGCTCGACGATGGCACCGTGCACACACTGGAAGTGCAAAAGCGTGCCGATGCGCGCGCCCGGCAGGCCCTCGCCAGGGAGGTATTGACGGGGCTGGATTACATCAGTCATCCGGCTTCGTATTTTTTATGGTTGCCCTTGGGCGAAGATGCCCGAGCCGACCAGATCGCTGTGGCCTTGATGCAGCAGCAGGTGGCCGTTTCCACTGCTGAGCCTTTTGCCATAGGCGCCAGTGTGCCCCATGCGATCCGGCTGGCGCTGGGCTCGGTGGATATGCATTCATTGCGCACCGCGTTGATCGCGGTGAAGCGGACCCTGTAGCAGCTGGCGCAGCCTGCGTCCGGCGTAGCCGGTTTCACCTGATGATCACCGGCCATCTGGTAGACCGCCGACGCAGCCTTCGGCAGCTGCTACAGGTTTCGGCGCAGCACAGACCCTGTAGCAGCTGGCGCAGCCTGCGTCCGGCGCAGCCGGTTTAAATTGATGGTCACCAGCCATCTGGTAGACCGCCGACGCAGCCTTCGGCAGCTGCTACAGGTTTCGGCGCAGCACAGACCCTGTAGCAGCTGGCGCAGCCTGCGTCCGGCGTAGCCGGTTTCAACTGATGATCACCAGCCATCTGGTAGTCCGCCGACGCAGCCTTCGGCAGCTGCTACAAGTTTCGGTGCAGCACAGACCCTGTAGCAGCTGGCGCAGCCTGCATCCGGCGTAGCCGGTTTCACCTGATGATCACCAGCCATCTGGTAGGCCGCCGACGCAGCCTTCGGCAGCTGCTACAGGTTTCGGTGCACCGCAGACCCTGTAGCAGCTGGCGCAGCCTGCGTCCGGCGTAGCCGGTTTTACCTGATGATCACCGGCCAACTGGCTTACCGCCGACGCAGCCTTCGGCAGCTGCTACAGGTTTCGGTGCAGCACAGACCCTGTAGCAGCTGGCGCAGCCTGCGTCCGGCGTAGCCGGTTTAAATTGATGATCACTAGCCATCTGGTAGACCGCCAACGCAGCCTTCGGCAGCTGCTACAGGTTTCGGTGCAGCACAGACCCTGTCGCAGCTGGCGCAGCCTGCATCCGGCGTAGCCGGTTTCACCTGATGATCACCAGCCATCTGGTAGACCGCCGACGCAGCCTTCGGCAGCTGCTACAGGTTTCGGTGCACCTCAGACCCTGTAGCAGCTGGCGCAGCCTGCGTCCGGCGTAGCCGGTTTCACCTGATGATCACCAGCCATCTGGTAGACCGCCGACGCAGCCTTCGGCAGCTGCTACAGGTTTCGGTGCAGCACAGACCCTGTAGCAGCTGGCGCAGCCTGCGTCCGGCGTAGCCGGTTTAAATTGATGATCGCCGGTCATCTCTTAGGCCGCCGACGCAGCCTTCGGCAGCTGCTACAGGATTCGGTGCAGCGCAGACCCTGTAGCAGCTGGCGCAGCCTGCGTCCGGCGTAGCCGGTTTCACCTGATGATAACCGGCCATTTAGAAGATCGCCGACGCAGCCTTCGGCAGCTGCTACAGGTTTCGATGCACCGCAGACCCTGTAGCAGCTGGCGCAGCCTGCGTCCGGCGTAGCCGGTTTAAATTGATGATCACCAGCCATCTGATAGACCGCCGACGCAGCCTTCGGCAGCTGCTACAGGTTTCGGTGCGCCGCAGACCCTGTAGCAGCCTGCGTCCGGCGTAGCCGGTTTAAATTGATGATCACCGGTCATCTGGTAGGCCGCCGACGCAGCCTTCGGCAGCTGCTACAGGTTTCGGTGCAGCGCAGACCCTGTAGCAGCTGGCGCAGCCTGCGTCCGGCGGAGCCGGTGTCAATTGATGATCATTGGTCATCTGGTAGTGAGCTAACGCAGCCTTCGGCAGCTGCTACAGGTTTCGGTGCAGCACAGACCCTGTAGCAGCTGGCGCAGCCTGCGTCCGGCGGAGCCGGTGTCAATTGATGATCATTGGTCATCTGGTAGTGCGCTAACGCAGCCCTAGGCAGCTGCTACGAAGAATTAGAGTGTTGGGTAGTTTTGTTCAATACCCGCGCCGAACACATCGCTACATTGCGGCCTTGTTCAATCGAATAGAGCAGGTGTGCGATGAGTGTAATGGTATCAATGGCGGCGTTTGCATTAGTGGCGTCCATTACGCCGGGGCCGGTGAATATCGTTGCGTTGAGTTCCGGCGCGCAGTACGGCTTTCGTGCCAGTCAGCGGCATGTGGCCGGGGCGACCCTGGGTTTTGTGTTGCTGCTGGTGTTGATGGGGCTGGGCCTGCACGAGGTGTTGTCCATGTGGACGGCCTTGACTCAAGTGGTACAGATTGCGGGCGTCGCATTTCTACTGTTCATGGCCTGGAAGCTGGCGTCGGACAACGGCGAGCTGCAGAGCAAAGAGGCCAGTACAGCGCCATCGATGCTCTACGGCGCCGTCATGCAATGGCTCAACCCGAAAGCCTGGCTGGCGTGCATCGCCGGCATGGGCGCGTTCGTTGCGGATGGCGATACATCGCTGGTCTGGCAGTTTGCGGCGGTGTACCTGGTGATCTGTTATCTGTCGGTCGCGTGCTGGGCATATGCCGGGACATTCCTCAAGCAATACCTGAACAATGCCCGTAACCTGCGCTGGTTCAACCGGACCATGGCTCTGTTGTTGGCGGGCAGCGCCGGGTATCTGGTTTATTCCTGATCCCTACGGCTTGTTGATGCACCACGCCACGTCGCCGGGCAAACCGGTGGCGCGAGTCGGTGCTCAGCTCAAATCGCCTGGAAGGTTATCTGTCGTAGGGTCCAGCGCGTTGAAACGGCCCGTTTTCAACCGCGTAATGGTGTAAGCCGCGCGCGCCACATCGGCATTGCTGTCGCAGAACCCGTGACAGCCGAGCACGGACATTGAAGACTTAACGCTGATACTGCCCCGGCGTCGCCGCCAAATGCTGTTTGAATACTCGCTGGAAATGTGCCTGATCGGCAAAACCGGCTTCGAGGGCGACATCGGCGATCAATCTGCCTCGACGCAGCTGCTCTCGGGCAAACTGAATACGCCGGTTGAGCAGAAACGCGTGAGGCGTCATGCCGAAATGCTGTTTGAAGGCGCGTATCAAGTACGACGGCGACAGTTGCGCCGCCGCGCAGATATCTTCGAGTTTGAGCATCTTCGTGCAGTTTTCACGAATGTATTCGGCTGCACGTTCCAGCCTGGCATTGGCTTCGCGCAGCGGTTGCTCGGCGGGGTTGAGGCGTTGCTGCACCTCGGTAAAATATTCCACCGCTGCGCTATGTTTGCACAGGATATCCTGGTCGGAATCGGTCAGCACCGCGTAAAGATTATTCAGCCCGTCAAACAGCCAGGCATCAGCAGTATGCGTCACGGCAAACCGGCGAAACGCCTGGTCGTGGCTGACCCCAAGCTGGCGCTGCAAATCGCTGAGCCATGGCGTTTCCACATACAGCATCAGGTAGGACCAGGGCTGGTCGTTGATCGGATTGCAGGCGTGCACGTCACCGGGGTTCATCAACACGACGGTGCCGGCGCTGATTTCGCATTGCATATGCTCATGCACGTAAGTGCTGCGCCCGGCCGTGATCGCGCCGATGGAAAAATGTGCGTGGGAATGCCGGGTGTAGCAGACTTCGCGACCGTCGGCGACGGCACGGGCTTCGATGAAGGGCAGGGCGGGGTCGCGCCAGAAGCGCGGAGCCATGTCGGCATTTTTTACTGGCGAATGTTTCATCGTGGCATTCCTCGGCAAGCCAGCCTGGAGTGTATTTGGCACCCTCCACATCGACAAATTCGCTGATCAGAAATCCCGGCGCGTTCAGGGACACACTGCGCCCGAGGGGAAATGTGCAGCGTCGCTCTGAACAGCGGCGGTTGCTGCCAGCGCACGCCATTTACAGCGAGTCAAAATGACCTTTCTGGAGTCTATAGGACCAATCCCCGTCGACGTCGAATTGACTGCATTGAGTATAACTCACTGATCCTCATGTATTAATTACCTGGCACGCTTCCTGAAGTATTCTCAATACAATTCAATGCTTCAGGAGTACGAAAAATGTTTGCTTACTTCAGCAACTTGCAAAACGTCCTGCACCTGTCGAGCAAAATACTCTGGGCGGGCCTTGTTCTTTTATTGGTCGGAATCTACGGCGCCTATCTCTATACAGGGTATCTGCCCATCGCGGTGCAAGTGCTGATGCACGCCGGCACGATCACCGGGCCAACGCTGATCAAAATCGGTTACGTCATGCGCCTGCTGGCGCAATACCGGTTGGGAAAAATGCAGGTCGGGTCGCTGGCATGATCCGCCGCCTGGCGGCAGCGCCGGTCTTCAGTCTTGGCTTTCGCGCTTTTTTTCTCGCCGGCGCAGGCTTCGCGCTTATTGCCGTGGCGATCTGGGGATTGTGGCTCTATGGCCATTGGCCGGATGCGCACACACCTGGCGGGATGCTCGCGTGGCATCGGCATGAGATGCCATTCGGTTTTGCGACGGCAATTATTGGCGGATTTCTACTGACGGCAGTGCCGAACTGGACCGGGCGACCGGGCCTCCAGGGCTGGCCGCTGATCGGTCTGCTACTGGTGTGGCTAGTGGCGCGTTCAGCCTGGCTGTTGCCGCTGCCAGTCGCTCTCCTGTTGGCCTTGCAGATGCCCTTTCTGCCATTGCTGGCCTGGCTGATGGGCCGGGAGCTGGTGGCGGCGCGCAAGCGTGACCATTATCCAATTGTGCTGGTGCTCATTTTGTTGGCGGGTTGTCAGGCGATGACCCTCGCCGGAATCTACTGCGACAATGCCGGCTTGCAGCGCAACGGCGTGCTGGCGGCCGTTTGGCTGGTGGGCGCGCTGATGACCGTGATCGGCGGCCGGGTGATTCCGTTTTTCATCCAGCGCGGGCTCGATCGACCGACTCCCGCTTCGGTGCCGGTGCTGCCGACGCGCCTGCTGTTGATCGGTAGCCTACTCGTTGCAGTGTCTTTCGCCGCTGGCTTGAATGATCAGCCGTCAGCGTGGCTGGGTGGATTCTTTGGTTTGCTGGGCGGACTGCACCTGCTACGCCTCTGGCGCTGGCATGATCGGGGTATCTGGCGCTTGCCGCTGTTGTGGTCACTTTATGTTTCTTACCTATGGCTGGCGGTGGCCGCACTGGCCATGGCCTTGTGGCACATCGGCGTTTTGCCGCAACAGAGCCTGGCGACGCATGCGCTGTCGGTTGGCGCCATGGGCGGGCTGATTCTGGCGATGATTGCGCGCGTCAGTCTTGGCCATACCGGTCGGGCGCTGCAGCCTTCAAGGGCGATAGTGCCAGGCTTTGCGTTGCTGCTGATCGCAGGGCTTTGTCGGGTGTTGCTGGTGCCGCTTTCATCGACTGGCTTGGCTTTGTCAGCATTGTTCTGGTGTGTGGCGTTTGCTCTGTTCCTGTGGAAGTACACCGGTATTTTGCTGACTCCTCGGGTCTGAAGCACTATCCGCGCTTGAGGGTTGCAGGTCTTGTTTAAGGGTGACCGGTGGTCGATGAACCGGTCTTGTCCGGGATTTTGCGCTTAGCTGTAGGGATAAACCCGAGGCGCGCGCAGGCAGTTGATCGTCGCAGCGACGCCCTTCAGAACACTGTGAGTCTGAGGTCCTTCGCAATGCTGACCCTCAACATCAATGGCCAGGATCAGGAACTGAACGTCCCGGCAGACATGCCCTTGCTTTGGGTATTGCGCGATGTTGCGCACCTCACCGGGACCAAGTTCGGTTGCGGCATGGCCCAGTGCGGCGCCTGCACCGTGCACGTCGACGGTGCGCCCGTACGTGCCTGCGTCACGCCCGCCACAGCGGTCGCCCATGGGCAGAAAATTCTCACGATCGAAGGCCTGTCCATCGACGGTTCGCATCCGGTGCAGCAAGCCTGGGCCGAACTCGATGTGGTGCAGTGTGGCTACTGTCAGTCCGGGCAGATCATGTCGGCCGCGGCATTGCTGGCGAAAATCCCCAAACCGACCGACAGCGACATCGACCAGGCTCTCTCCGGCAACATCTGCCGCTGCGGCACCTATCCACGCATTCGTGCAGCGATCAAACGCGCCGCCGACATCGGCTGATGCGCAGAGGCTCAGCGATGAAGAGCAGCAATCCGATATCTCGCCGTGGTTTTCTCAAAGGCAGCGCGCTGCTAGGCAGTGGTCTGGTCGTCGCGTTTGTGTTGCCCGGTGCTCACCGGTTTGCCATGGGCGCTGAAAATCAGGGCGAGGTGTTCGCCCCGAATGCGTTCCTGCGGATCGGCAACGACAACAGCGTCACCGTGTTGCTTGGCCACTCGGAGATGGGCCAAGGCATCTGGACCGGTTTGACCATGCTGATCGCCGAGGAGCTTGACGCCGATTGGTCGAAGATCCGCGTCGAGCATTCCCCGGCCTCGGCGGCAGATTATGGCCTGGCTGCATTTGGCGGGATGCAGATCACCGGCGGTTCTACCTCCACGTGGATGGAATTCGATCGCTACCGTCAGGCCGGTGCCGCCGCGCGCCTGATGTTGATCGACGCTGCCGCCAGGCGTTTCAACGTCGCACCGTCGACCCTGCGTACCGAGCCAGGGGTGGTTATCGCCGGCGACCGGCGTGCCACCTATGGCGAATTGGCGGATGACGCCGGCAAGCTGCCGGTTGCGGATCCGGCCGCACTCACATTGAAGGAGGCGAGGGACTGGAGACTCATTGGCAAGCCGACCAAACGTCTGGACACTCCGGAGAAAATCACCGGTCGCGCGAAATTCGGCATTGACGTGCAATTTGACGGACTGATGACCGCGATGGTCGCCCGCTCGCCGGTGCTCGGCGGCAGCGTCAAATCATTTGAAGGCGCAGAAGCGTTGTCGATCCCTGGCGTGCACAAGGTTGTGCAAGTGCCGAGCGGTGTCGCCGTGATTGCCGACCATTATTGGGCCGCAAAATTGGCGCGCGATGCGCTGAAGATCGACTGGGACCTGGGAGCCAACGCCGGGCTCGACAGCCAGGTCCTGCTTGAAGACTTTCGCAAACTGGCTGGCACCGCCGGGGCTTCTGCCAGTAAAGCCGGCGATGTCGAGCAGGCGTTGAGCAACGCCGCCAAATCCATTGACGTCGAATACAGTGTGCCGTACCTGGCACATGCGCCAATGGAGCCGCTCAATTGCACGGTGAAGATCACCCAGGACAAATGCGAGATCTGGACCGGCACGCAATTCCAGACGCTCGACCAGATGATCGCGGGCAAGATCACCGGGCTCAAACCTGAGCAGGTCGAGATTCATACCCAATTCCTCGGCGGCGGTTTCGGCCGTCGCGCCAATCCGACCTCAGACTTCGTCGCCGAGGCGGTGGAGGTGGCAAAAGCGGCCGGTATGCCGGTCAAAACCGTGTGGGCGCGCGAAGACGATATTCGCGGCGGCTATTACCGCTCGGCGTTCCTGCATCAGGCTCGCGTTGGCCTGGATGCAGACGGTTCGCCGATCGCCTGGAAGCACGTGCTGGTGGGGCAATCGATCATGGCCGGGACCCTGCTCGAGGCCAGCATGGTCAAGGAAGGTGTCGATAAAACTTCGGTTGAGGGCGTGGCGGACAGCCCTTATCTGGCAAAACTGGCCAACCATCAAGTCGACCTGCACTCGCCGCAAACCGGGATCACCGTATTGTGGTTGCGCTCGGTCGGGCACACCCACACCGCATTTGTGATGGAATCATTGATTGATGAACTGGCTGAAGCGGCTGGCAAGGACCCCGTGGATTACCGACGGACGTTGCTCAGGGAGCATCCGCGGCATCTGGGGGTTCTTGATCTGGCTGTGGAGAAAGCTGCCTGGCAGGCGCCATTACCCGATGGCCATGCGCTGGGCGTCGCGGTGCACGAATCGTTTGGCAGTTATGTAGCGCAGGTTGCGGAAGTGTCGCAGGACAATCTGGGCATTCGCGTACACCGGGTGGTGTGCGCAGTGGATTGTGGCATCGCGGTCAACCCGTTGAGTATCGCCGCGCAAATGGAGTCGGCTATCGCTTTCGGCCTCGGATTTACCCTGCACAGCAAGCTGACGTTCAAGGACGGGCAGGTGCAGCAGTCCAATTACCATGACTATCAAGTGTTGCGTTTGAACGAGATGCCGCGGGTCGAAGTGCATATCGTCGCGAGCAGCGCTAAACCCGGCGGCGTCGGCGAGGCAGGCGTGCCACCGACAGCGCCGGCGGTGGCCAACGCAGTGTTCGCGCTCACCGGACAGCGACTGCGCGAGTTGCCCTTGCAGCTGTCGGGGGTGTGAAATGAAACGACATCTTTTACTCGGCGCGGTGGTGATGGTGGGGCTGACCACCTACGCGACCGATCTGTTTGCTGATGACAAGGCTGCGTTGAAGGCATTCGATACCGTGCAAAAAGTCTTGCAGAGCCCACGTTGCCAGAACTGTCATATCCCAGGTGACTCGCCGCTGCAATTCGATGAAGGCATTCCACACGCGATGAACGTGGTCCGTGGACTGGACGGTAAAGGCGCGGGCGGTTTGCCCTGCACGACGTGCCATGCCGAGAGTAATCCGCCCGCTACTTACGGCCCGCATATGCCGCCCGGCGCGCCTCACTGGAGCCTGCCGCCAGCGGCGCACAAAATGGCCTGGATCGGTCTGCCGGCCGACAAGCTCTGCGCGATGATCAAAGACCGCTCCGAAAATGGCGACCGTGATTTCGCCGCCATGCTCAAACACGTCAGCGAGGACAAACTGGTGCTGTGGGGCTGGAACCCGGGCGAGGGCAGGGCACCGGTGCCAGTGCCGCATGACATTTTCGTCGCGCAGTTCAAACTCTGGGCGGATGCCGGAGGCCCGTGCCCCGTTGCAGGCATCTGATCCAGTCAATTTCGCCTGACAGAGTGCCATCGCGCAGACCGGCCGGAGCTGGTCGGATTTGCATCGCCGCTACTCTTCCCACACCGCAGCACAACTACTGGCACTTTTCCCTATTCTTAACCGTGGCACGTTGCCTTAGAATCAGCCGCTAATATCCAGAAGCCGCGCATACCAGCCGCTTGAAACAGGGACTAGACGCTATGTGGAATCTGCATCCGGAAGCGGCTAACCCGGACTTCGTACTCTTTTCAGGCATGGGCACGGCGCAATGCTGACCAAGCGGCGCAGTTCCTTGATTGGCTTCATCGTCCTCGCCGTCGGCCTGGTCGGGTTCTCTGCGTTGCTGTTGCTCAAGTCTGAAACCCAGCGCAGGGAAACGCGTTTTTCGGAATACGTGCAGAATATTTCCGGCATTGTGCGCAATCAGCTCGACACCAATGAAGCTGTATTGGCAGGGTTTTCCGCCTTCCTGCAAGCTGTCGATCAGAGCGATACGGAAGCCGCCGCCCGGTATGCCGCCGCCGTTTTATCCGCTTATCCGCACATTTACATGCTGGAAGCGGCGCGGGCGGTTCCGGTCACCGAGCAAGCTGCGTTCGAAGCATTGCTTCAACGTACCTGGCGAGCAGATTTCAAACTCAAGGATTTCCCGAACCTGGCCCAGCAACCGGGCCATCCTCAGGCATACCTCAAAGAAACCTGGCCAGTGTTATTCATGTACCCGTCGCTGCCGGAGTCCAGTTCGATCTACGGCGTGCGGCTGGAAACCGTCGGCCACCTGTCCTACGCCCTGGCGTTGACCCGCCACCATCAAAAACCGGTGGTATCGCCGGTTTTCTCGATGTACGAGGGCGATAGTGCATACATCCTGATGCAGTCGGTCACACGGCCCTCCCAGACGCGGGAGCAAGTGCGGCCGAATTTCTTCGGCAGCACGATGATGTCGTTGCTTTTGGTCAAGACCGGCGCGCTGCTTGATGCCGTGAACAACGCAAACGTTGATCCGCTGGTGCGCATTGACGCCGTCCTGAATACGGCGGCCGGCACTGAAAGTCCGGTTTTCTCCACTCCGCCGCTGCCAACCGGTGTGCTCGATCACTTTTTTTTGCCGCGTTTGGCCGAGCGGGTCGAGATTCGCAATATGTCGCAACCCATGACCCTGCTGTTCGAGCGCCAGTTAAGGTTTGCGGACGTCTTGACCAACGAAATGCTGATCATCCTGACCGTACTCGCCGGCGTACTGATCGGGATGCCCGTGGTGCTGATCAGACACTTCCAGGCCGTAGAGCGGGCAGACGCCGAGCATCAACGTTCCGCCTATCTCGCCACGCATGACGTGCTTACCCAGCTGCCCAATCGCTACCTGTTCGCCGATCGGTTTGACCAGGCGCATTCGAACTGGCTGGAAAACGGGGTGCAGTTTGCCGTGTTGTTGATCGACATGGATCATTTCAAGGAGATCAACGATCACTATGGCCATGAAGCCGGTGATCAAGTGCTCCAAGCGGTGGCCAAGCGCATGCTGCAAGCCACTCGCTCGTGTGACACCGTTGCCCGCTATGGCGGAGATGAATTCGTCATTCTGCTGTCCGGTCTGACTCGCCAGGACAATGCGCAACTAATGGCCGCGAGGGTGTTTGAATCCATTGCACAGACCGTTGTCACAAGCGCAGGGGAGCTTGCCATCTCGTGCAGCATCGGCATCGCACAGTGTCCGGACCACGGGCAAAGTCTCGATACCTTGCTCAAAGCAGCGGATCAGGCGATGTATGGCGTCAAACAAGTAGGGCGCAGCGGGGTCGCCATGACCGAACCTGCAATGCCTTGAGTCACTCTTGATATCAGACTGAAAAAGAGACGGTGCATCAGTTGGGGGACATCCTGAAACATTTATCCCGAGAGGAACTTGAGGCCGAGGTCGCGAGCCTTCGTCTGGCGCTTGGTGCTGCCAGACTTGAGGCGCAAATACCGCGCTCCGGCCGGGATGATTCCCTGCGCGACGACGCCGGGTCTGCAACGCTAGCCGCGGACACAGGCGCACACGGCAACCAGCGACCGCCAGGTGCCGTGCTGGCTGATCGACGCGCTTCGGCAAAAATTCAGGCGGAGCTGCAAGCCAGTCGCTCGGCCCTGGCCAGCAGTGAAGCGCGTCAGCGGGCAATCTTCGACAGCGCCATTGATTTTGCGATGATCCTGACCGACCCGAGTGGCAAGATCACCGACTGGAACTCCGGCGCGACTCAGGTGATGGGCTGGACCGCGGAACAAATGCGTGGCCGTACCGCAGCGCGTTTTTTTACCCCGGAGGATCGCGCGGCCGGGCGAATCGAGCTGGAGATGGCCAGTGCGCTGCGCGACGGGCGAGCGTCCGATGAACGCTGGCACCTGCGTCAGGACGGGCAGCGCTTCTGGGCCTCTGGAGAGATGATGCCGCTTTGGGGTGACCACGCTATTCACCTCGGCTTCGTCAAGATTCTGCGCGACCGCACCAACGAGCACCTCGCGGGCCGCGCGATCGAAGAAGCCCAGGCGCGCTATCGGTTAGCCGTCAAAGCGACCAATGATGCGATCTGGGACTGGGATTTGACCTCCAATCGTGTGCAGTGGAACGACGCTCTCGAGCAGGCTTATGGTCATGCGCTGGCCAATATCGAAATGAACGGCGACTGGTGGATCGGGCAAATTCACCCGGACGATCAGCAGCGTATCCATGCTTCCATTCACGCCGTAATCGATGGCAACGGCACTGCCTGGACCGAGGAATATCGCTTCCGGCGGGTTGACGGTTCGTACGCCGAAGTGCTTGATCGCGGCCACGTCATCCGCGACAAGGACGGCCGTGCGCTGCGTATGATCGGCGCGATGCTCGATTTGACGCGGGTACGCAGCACAGAAGCCGCGCTGCGGCAGAGCGAAGAACGTTTTCGCACGATTCTGGAAACCATCGAAGCGGCGTTCGCCATCGTGCAGGTCAAGTTTGATGCCGACGATCAGCCGGTGGACTATCGGTTCCTGGAAGCCAACCCGGCTTTCGAGCGTCAGGCAGGTGTAAACCTGCGCGGCAAATGGGTGACTGAATTTGCCCCCGATCTTGAGCGTTTCTGGTTTGAAACCTATGGCCGCGTGGCCAAAACCGGCGTGCCGGCCAACTTCGAGAGCTATGCCAAGGCGTTTGGCCGCTGGTTTGACGTGCGCGCCGTGCCCGTGGGCGATCGCGCCGATCGTCAACTGGCGATTTTATTCAGTGACGTGACCGGACGCCGTGCTGACGAAGAACGTCTGCGCCAGAGTGAGATGATCGCTCGGGCGAACATCGAACGGGTCCAGCTCGCCCTTGCGGCAGGTGCGATCTTCGGCACGTGGCACTGGGATTTGACCAAAGACAGTTTCACCGTGGACGAGGCGTTTGCGCGGGCCTTTGGCCTCGATCCGGCCTTGGGTCACGAAGGTTTGAGTCTCGAGCAGGTCATTGCCACTGTCCACCCGGAGGATCAACCCGGGTTGAAGAGGGCAATCGATGAGGTGATTGCCCGCGGCGGCGCTTATGCCCACCAATACCGGGTGCGTCGCGCTGACGGCAAGTATTACTGGATCGAAGCCAACGGCCGCGTCGATCACGCTGAGGACGGCACGCCGACCAGTTTCCCGGGCGTCGTGATCGACGTTGAAGAGCGTCGCTCGGTAGAGGCGCAGCGTGACCGTGCCACCGCTGCATTGCGCTCGCTCAATGAAACCCTGGAACAGCGTGTCGCCGAGCGTACGTCGGAGTTGATGCAGGCCGAGGAAAAGTTGCGTCAGTCGCAGAAGATGGAGGCAGTCGGCCAACTGACGGGTGGCCTGGCCCATGATTTCAATAATCTTCTGGCCGGCATATCCGGTGCTCTGGAACTGATGGCCACGCGGATCAGTCAAGGGCGCTTTTCCGACGTTGATCGGTATTTGCAGACGGCACAAGGCGCCACCAGGCGGGCAGCCGCTTTGACGCATCGACTGCTGGCGTTCTCCCGGCGGCAAACCCTCGATCCGCGACCGACCAATGTCAATGCATTGATCGAGGGCATGAGCGAGCTGATCCAGCGCACCGTAGGCCCCAGCATCCCATTGGAGACAGTCGGCGCAGAGGATCTCTGGCCGGCATTGGTGGATCCCAGCCAGCTGGAAAATGCCCTGCTCAATCTGTGCATCAACTCACGTGATGCCATGCTCAACGGTGGGCGCATCACCATCACCACTGCCAATCAGTGGGTGAGCGCGCAGGAGGCGCCAGCGCTGGACCTGCCGGCAGGCCAGTACCTGACGCTGTGTGTAAGCGACACCGGAACAGGTATGACGCCCGAGATCGTGGCGAAAGCGTTCGATCCTTTCTTCACCACCAAACCTATAGGGCAGGGCACCGGTCTCGGTCTTTCGATGATTTACGGCTTTGCCAAACAGTCAGGCGGCCAGGCGCGGATTTCTTCCGAGGTGGGACGCGGGACCACGATGTGTATTTACCTGCCGCGATATGTGGGTGACGCGAGTGTTCAGGAGCATGCCGAAAGCGCCAGTGCCCCCGCGGCTACAAACGTCGGTGAGACGATATTGGTGGTGGATGATGAGCACACAGTGCGCATGTTGCTGGTAGAGGTGCTGGAAGAATTGGGTTATTGCGTCATCGAAGCAGCGGACAGTGCTGAAGGACTCAAGGTCCTGCGTTCCGGCGTGCGTATTGATTTGCTGATATCGGATGTAGGTTTGCCCGGTGGCATGAACGGGCGGCAGATGGCAGACGCCGCCCGGGAGGTTCGCCCTGGATTGAAGACGTTGTTCATTACGGGGTATGCAGAAACCGCTGCGATTGCTCAGGGCCACCTCGAGCCGGGGATGCATGTGCTGACCAAGCCGTTTGCTATTGACACGCTGGTTTCGCGGGTGCGCAGGTTGATGGGCGAGTGAGTGTGCGGATATTCCCAATCGCCGCAGAAGCCAGCTTGCTCGCGAAGGCTGCCTCACATCCGTCCAGATCATGCAAATCCGCCATTACCCGGCGGTTTTAAACATCATTCAGCCTCAGAACGAACAATTCGTCCTGCCTTTACCTCGTCGGCATAACCGGCGAGCTTGATCTGCTCGTTACTCATCAGCTCGCAGATCTTCCTCAGCGCATCAACCTTTGCGCTACTGGATTCGCTGTCCGCCATGGCGGACAGTTGCACCACTGCCCAACCGATAATGGAGGCGGCGTCTTCGAGGTCATAAAACAATTCCTGCCGGGCAGTTCGGGGCCCCTGGAGGCCGGTTATCAAATCGGTCATATGTCAGTCCTATGGAACGGGATAGTTCAGTCCTGACCGCCCACTGCGCGCCATGCCGCTTGCGCAAGCTGTTGCCGGTGATCCTCAGGACTTCCTTTGACTCTCTGAGACAGCCAGGCCCGGCAATAACTCTCCGCAGCACCGACGATGAGTGACGGCATTAATTCAAAGGGTAACTCCAGCAGGTCCCGGCGATGGGCGGGGTTGTTGAACCAGTCTTTCAGTTGAGCGTTTCGGCGCAGATTGGCTTCTTTGAGCTGATCGCTAAAACTGCTTTGCGCGACGGCAAAGCGCGCCTGGTACTGAAAGCGCGCCCAGTCCGGCTGACGGACGACCCAATCGACGTAGCTGTAGACCAATGCTTGAACCCATTCCTTGGTCGACGTGACCTCTGCAAGGTAGCTATCCCTAAGTTGTGCCTGGTCATCAAGAGCGGTCATGTACAGCGCGGCGACCAGCCCTTCCTTGTTTTGGAAATGATGATAGATGGCCCCAACGCTCATCTCGCTGTCTACGCGGATGTGATCAATCGTGGTCGCTTCAATGCCCTGCTGGTTGAAAAGTGCCAGAGCACATTTGAGGATGTGCCGCTTGGATTCGGCACGACGCCCTGGATAGCAGCGCTCAAGCAGGTCATCAGGTTCCATTCTCAGCCCAGGCAAAAAAGAGCCATGGTAATTCAATCAATGGCAGGGCACGAGTGATTGACTGGCGAGCTTTTACAGAATAATGTTCTGTAACAGAGCAGTATTCTGTTTATCTCTGTCAATTCACTTGAGCCCGAGGAATCCCATGAGCCAGACTCTCAGCATGTATCAAAGCGCAGGCCCGTCCGCGTTCAGCAACATGGCCTGCCAGATGGCGCCGTATTTCGGCACCATCAATCCACAAATCTCGGTATTGAGCCCGGGTCGCAGTGAAGTGAAAGTGCCGTTCCGCAAGGAAATCACCAACCATCTGGCTTCAGTTCACGCCATTGCGCTGTGCAATGCGGCAGAACTTGCAGGCGGCATGATGACTGAGGTGTCCATCCCGAGCGGCGCGCGCTGGATTCCAAAAGGCATGAGCGTTGAATACCTGGCCAAAGCCAGGACCTCCATTCATGCGATCGCAGATGGCAGCCTGATCGACTGGGAGACGGCGGGTGACAAGGTTGTGCCGGTCGAGATTTTTGATGAGGGCGGGGTGAAGGTGTTTACAGCGCGCATCACCATGAACGTGAAAATCGGCTAAGCAGTTCCGCGTCAGGCCGGAAATCGGCGATGGTATGCTCGGGCAATCTGACTCATCAAGGAGGGGGCAATGGATCGTTTGTCTCATTTGCTTTCGCGCTTCGGCGTGCGGGCCAATCTGTTCTACAACGGCGATCTGTGCGGTTTGTCATCTTACGATGACGCTGAGCGGCGAGGTTATGTCCATCTGCTCCAGGCCGGCAGCGTGACGCTGTTACGTCCCGATAGCAAGGATTTGCAGATTACTCGTCCCACTCTGATTTTCATGCCACGCCCCACCAAGCATCAATTGCTTGCGGCGGAGTCTGATGGCGCAAGGTTGTTGTGCGCCTCCATGGAGTTTGGGGGCGGGATTGATAATCCGTTGTCCACTTCACTTCCGGACTGTCTGGTGCTCGCTCTCGATGATCTGCCCATGCTGGAAGATACATTGAGATGGATGTTCGCCGAGGCAGCCAATGTGCATTGTGGAAGGGAGGCCGCGCTTGATCGCCTGTTTGAACTCTTGATCATCCTGTTGCTTCGTCATCTGCTCGATCATCACCAGTTGCGGGCCGGAATGATGGCAGGGCTGGCCGACACGCGGCTGGTCCGGTCACTTTTGCAGATGCATGACTCACCCGAACGTGCCTGGTCGATAGCGGAGTTGGCCAGCGAGTCAAATATGTCACGCGCCGCGTATGCGCTGCATTTCAAGAATGTCATTGGGCAGACGCCGGCTGATTATCTGTTGAGTTGGCGAATCAGTCTGGCTCAGAAGCTAATGCGAGAAGGGCGCTCGATAACGCTGATTGCAGCTCAAGTCGGCTACGAAAGCCCTACGGCACTGTCTCGTGCATTCAGACGCAAGACGGGGTTGAGCCCTCGCGACTGGATGAAAGATCTGGCGGGGGCAAATGAAGGCAGGTTGACCCAAGGCATCAGTGCCTTGGGCCATTGAACGAGCAACTTATGCATTGGCTTTACGGTTTTCCAGTTCTACCAGCGAATGACCGGCAACAAATACCGAAGCAGCAAGCAAACCCAAATCCTTGAGCAGAAACTGGCCTGGCATCACGGAAATCGCCGGGAAGCCCAAGCCAGGCTCAATGACGCCCGGGGTGGAGAACATGAAGGTAAGGGTCGTGAAGAACAGGCCAGCGGACAATGCACCCCCTGTCAGCGACAGTTTCGGCGAAAGCAAACGGCCTGCAATCAGAACGCCGATCGATATCTCCAATAGGCCGAGCAGGCTGGAGAAGATGTCAACCGAGAAAATGCCATAGACCCAACCCAGAAACGGACTGTTGCTGACCAGTGGAACCAGTCCTGCCGCTTCGTAGTGGGTGAATTTCATGCCTCCAAACCAGAAGTAGATGACGGCAAGCGCAAAGTAGGCGCTGTAGATACCTGTCTCCATGGTTCTGGTGCCGAGCGTGGAGTGTGCCAGTGCGCTTGATTTTGCATTTCCGATGCTTGAGGTTTTCATGGCTGAAATTCCAGTAGTGAGTGAGCAGACGGTTGGGCTGCCTAACGCCGTATGCGTTGGGAATGAGCCCATTGTGGTCTGTGTTGCTCATCAGCTGGCAGCAGAAGATATTGGGTTCGGTGCAGATCGTCTTGAGCTGGCCGGTCGGGTGGAGGACATGTCGAGGGCGCAGTCACTTGACACCAAGGAAGACTGCCATTACCAATACGCACCCTCATCACGCCGATACAAAACGCTGAAATGGTTCTGCGAGTACCGGGCCGAACGGTGCAGACCGCCATCGGCGTGGTAGGCGGTTTCGCCGCTGTAGTCGCCGGTGAATTTGATGCCGTCCTGATCCATCTGGTGGCGTAGCCCCCCCAATCACCGGTCAGGGTATGGCGGGTCAGAAGGTTCGAATCGGTATTGGCGAAGGCGGGCAGGGTGGCGCTGCAGGTCAGGCCCAGCAGCAAGCCGTTGAGCCAGCCCGCATGAGAAAAGCGGCAGCCAAAAACATGTGAGTCTTCCCGGTGGAATCTGGAATGATTTCGCAAAGCGGCGCGGCACCCGCAGGTGCCGCGCACAGAGAGATTGCCCGCCGGTGAGGCGGGCGCAGCGGGTTACGGCAAGGCGTAAGCCATCACGTAGTCGCCACGATCAGTCGACTGGCGCGCGCCGCCGGCAGTGATGACGATGTACTGTTTGCCGGTCTTTGGTGAGACGTAAGTCATCGGACCGCCCTGACTGCCCACTGGCAGGCGCGACTTCCAGACTTCCTCGCCATTACCGCTATTGAAGGCACGCAGGTAGAAGTCCTGAGTGCCGGCGATGAAGATCAAGCCACCTTGCGTCGACAGGGTGCCCCCGAGGGTCGGCAGACCGACCTTGATCGGCAAGTGCATTCGGATGCCCAGCGGCCCAGTGTCTTCCACGGTGCCAACGGGGACTTGCCAGGCAACTTTCTGCGTCTTCATGTCGATGGCAGTCAGGGTGCCGAACGGTGGGGCCTGGCACGGAATACCAGCCACCGACAGGAAGCGGTTTTTGTTCACCGCATAGGGTGTGCCTTTGAGCGGCACGGCCCCCATCCCGGTGTTCAGCGATTCACCACCGGACGCGGCCTGGCCCTTGTTCTGCGAGGGGATCATCTGAATCCACAGGCCCAGGCGCATGTCATTGACGAAGATGAAGCCATGCACCGGATCAGTGGAGATGCTGCCCCAGTTCATGCCGCCCAGCGAGCCTGGGAAACTCAAGGATTTGTCGGTGCCCGGCGCGGTGTACAAGCCGTCGTAACGCATGCTTTTGAAATCGATGCGGCAGAGCAATTGGTCGTACGGCGTGGCACCCCACATGTCGGATTCGGTCAAGTGCTGCGCACCGATCTGCGGCATGCCCAGCGATTTTGGCTGGGTCGGCGAGTACGGTTCGTTGGGGATGTTTGCGGGCTTGACCGGCACTTCCTTAACGTCGGTCAGCGGTTTGCCGGTAGCACGGTCGAGCACGTAAATCTGCCCGGCCTTGGTACCGATGACCAGTGCAGGGACACTTTTCCCATCCTTGGTGAAGTCGATCAGGCTCGGCTGCATCGGCAGATCGAAATCCCACAGGTCATTGTGAACGGTCTGGAAAACCCAGCGTTCTTCACCGCTGCTCGCGTCCAGTGCGAGGATCGACGCGCCGTAGGTGTGATCCAGCTTGCTGCGCTCCACACCATAGATGTCGGTGGACGAACTGCCCATCGGCAGGAACACCGTGTTGGTCCCCGCGTCATAGGACATTGGCGCCCAGCTGTTCGGCGTGCTGCGCACATAGGTGCTGCCGTCTGCCGGCGCCTGTTTATCCTGCGGATTGCCCGGGTCGAAGGCCCAACGCATGGCGCCGGTGATGACGTCAAAGCCGCGAATCACACCACCCGGCATGTCGCTCTGCACGTTGTCGGCGACACGGCCTCCCACCACAACCGTCGTGCCCGCCATCAGCGGTGGAGACGACAACTGATAATAGCTGTCAGGCACATCACCCAGACCCGCCTTCAGATCAACCTGGCCGTTGCTTCCGAAGCCCTGGCAGAACTCGCCGGTGTCAGCATCGACCGCGATCAGGCGCGCATCAATGGTGTTGGTCAGCAAGCGACGCTGGCAATTGGCGGCCGGCGCTGGCTGGGCTTCGATGATGGTCGAATTGGCGGGTTGAGCGATGGCGGTGGTGGCGTCGAAGTACGCCATGCCGCGGCATCGCTGCCAGACTTTCGACTGCGCGTTGATCGGGTTTTTCCATAGCTCTTTACCGCTGTCGGCATCGAGCGCGATCAAGTTGTTGTGCGGCGTGCAGATGAACACCTTGTTACCGACCTGCAACGGTGTGAGCTGGTCTTCGGCGCCGTTGCCATCGCTTTCAGCGACGTCACCCGTGTGATAAGTCCACGCCACTTTCAGCTTGTCGACGTTGCCACGATTGATTTGATCCAATGCGGCGAAGCGGCTGCCACCTTCGGTATTGCCGTAGTGGGCCCAGTCCTTTTGCGCTTTGGCCGGCTCGACCGGCGTCAGTCCCGGGCCTGTTCCGGTCGCGGCGACTGTCGGATGTGCAACGAACATGTTGCCCGCAGCCACCGCCAGCCCGATCGCCAGTACAGCAGCGATGCCATAGGCGCCACGACCTGGAACGCCACCGTTTGCACGCTTGAGCAGTGGATAGACCAACGTCACGGCCAGGCCGATCGCGCTGAACATGAACAGGCGCGAGAACACCGGCCAGAACACCAGACCCGCATCGCTGATGGCCCAAATGGCTGTGCCCACCAGAAATGCAGCAAACAGCCAGGCACCTGCCGGTTTGAAGCGGGCGATCAGCAGACCGCAAGTGGTCATGACCAAGCCGCCTATCAGGAAATACCAGGAACCTCCCAGACTGACCAATTTAACGCCGCCTGCAGCCAGTGCCAAACCGAGGAGGGCGATGATCACGCCCAGCCCGACCAGGATGAATTTTGATATGCCCGAGAGGCGTTGACTCTGCTTCACGTTGAATGTCCCGTTGAAATGATGTGAGCATTATATAGATAGCTAACTACCTAGTTAAATCATAAATTAAGTATAGATCTACTATTTCGCAGCTTCACCGCGCTTGACCGCGACGTGCGCGCATGAGGGATTTGCAGAGATGGGTAAACGTCTACAGAAAGTCTCTTTTCTGTCAGGGGATGAGGGCGTAGTGACAGGTATGGATCAGGATGTAGTGCCTGGCCCTACCGTGGCCCTGCGGGCCGACATGGACGCGCTGCCGGTCAAAGAGTCGCAAGGCCTTGCGTTTGCGTCCAAGGCTCGCAGTGACTACCAAGGCAAAGAGGTTGATGTCATGCACGCCTGCGGACACGATGCTCACACTGCCATGCTGATGGCCACGGCCGAAGTGCTGGCCGGAATGCGTGAAGAACTGCCGGGCAGAGTGATGTTCATCTTCCAGCCATCTGAAGAGGGATCCAGCAAGGTTATGCCTGGACAAAATCAGCTCTGGGGCGCCCAGCTGATGCTACATGAAGGAATCTTCAAGACATTGAAACCCGACGCAATTTTCGCGGTGCATGTCATGCCCGGGCGTTCTGGCGAACTCAGTTGGCGCGCCGGCGCGACCACTGCCAGCAGTGATGACTTGAACATTACCGTCACCGGCAAGCAGGGGCATGGCGGTATGCCCTGGAACACGGTTGACCCGGTAGTCACGGCTGCCCAAATCATTACAGGCCTGCAGACCGTAGTCAGCCGGAAAACCAACCTGATCCAATCACCCGCAGTGGTCACCGTAGGCATGGTTCAGGGCGGCAGTGCCCCAAACATCGTGCCGCAACAGGTGAAGATGGCCGGGACCATTCGCACCTACGACGAGAACGTCCGTGCGCAGGTAGGCCGCGACATCAAGCTCAGCGCACAGAAGACGGCCGAAGGCGCTGGGGCCACGGCTGATGTGTCTGTGGTTCCTGCTTACGGCACGACGTTAAACGACGAAAGTCTCGTCGCGCAGATGGCCCCCGTGCTTGGCCTGGCAGCCTCGGGAAAAGTGGCGCCTGCTGCGCTGGTCGGAGCGTCTGAGGACTTTTCGTTTTTTGCCCGCCAGGTGCCTGGACTCTATTTTTTCCTCGGCGTGACGCCAGATGGCCAGGATCCGGCAACTGCCGCCCCCAACCACAACCCGAGTTTTTTTGTCGATGAAAGCGCACTGCTGACCGGGGCTCGCGCGCTCTCTGGTTTGACTGTCCAGTTTCTACAGAATCCACGCGCGGATTGATGATTTGTCGTGGTGCGCAAGGAAAAACAGGGAGGGGGAACAGAAAGGCTTAAACGCAAAAAGGCCCCATAAAATGGGGCCTTTTAGATGCGAATATGGCGGAGGCGATGGGATTCGAACTCATGGACCTGTTACAGTCGACGGTTTTCAAGACCGTTGCCTTAAACCACTCGGCCACACCTCCGTTTGCGTTGCGGGCGCCATAATACCTGAATGAAACACACTGTCAAACTCTCTACGTAGCTTGTTACAGAGCGTCTGTTATGATCTTTGCGACTGAACGTTTCAAACCAACAGGAGTGTCGCCATGCGCGAACAGGATTACGCAGTTAATAACAGCGTGCAGGCTGGGCAGCTAGAGGTTAGCCGCGTCCTGCGCAACACTTATGGCTTACTGGCGCTGACCCTCGCATTTAGCGGCGTGATGGCATATGTCGCCCAGCAGATGCGTGTGGGCTACCCGAATATTTTCGTGGTACTGATCGGTTTCTACGGCCTTTTCTTCCTCACCAACAAACTCCGTGATTCCGCGTGGGGCCTGGTGTCGGCGTTTGCCCTGACCGGTTTCATGGGTTTCCTGCTCGGCCCGATCCTCAACCGTTACCTGGGCATGCAGGGCGGCGCCGAAGTCGTCAGCTCGGCGTTCGCCATGACAGCACTGGTGTTTGGTGGTCTGTCGGCTTACGTGCTGATCTCCCGCAAGGACATGAGTTTCCTCGGTGGTTTCATTACCGCCGGTTTCTTCGTGTTGCTGGGTGCGGTGGTCGCGAGCTTCTTCTTCCAGATCAGCGGTCTGCAACTGGCGATCAGCGCAGGTTTCGTGCTGTTTTCTTCGGTCTGCATTCTCTACCAGACCAGCGCCATCATTCACGGCGGCGAGCGTAACTACATCATGGCGACCATTAGCCTGTATGTATCGATCTACAACCTGTTCGTCAGCTTGTTGCAGCTGTTCGGCATCATGAGCCGCGATGATTGATCGCAGGCCTTGAGTGAAAAACCCGCTTCGGCGGGTTTTTTATTGAGTTCGTATTCTGTTGATGACCGATCAAAGATCGTGGCCTCGGTTCGCTTGACTGCTCCTGCATGGAATTGCTGTTGCGGCCACCGCTCGTCGCACATCAACGTTCACAACGCCATCGGCGGCAACCGTCGCTTGACCGGGGTTTTCTTGACGATGGCAGTGTTGGTTTCGGCATGGCTGTTGAGGCGGTCGAGGAGGGTGTCCAGCTGTTCCATCGAGCGCACGTGCAGGCGCGCGATGAAACAATCGTCGCCGGTGACCTTGTCGCATTCGGTGAATTCAGGAATCGCCTGGATCTGTCGCTCGACCTCTTGCAACTGCCCCGGCAATGGACGAATGCGCACAATGGCCTGCAGCTGATAGCCGAAGCATTTCGGATCGATCTCCACGGTGTAGCTTTTGAGCACGCCGCGTTCCTCCAGGCGGCGCAAGCGTTCGGCGACACTTGGCGAAGATAAACCGCTGATACCCGCCAACGCCTTGAGTGAGCGTCGCGAATCTTCCATCAATGCGGCGATGAGCACTTGATCAATGTCGTCAGTCATGGCGAATTCCCGATAAGGCATTTGTTAAAAAATGCCTTGATAACAAAGGCACATTCAAAGTTTAGCCTGATTTTTGCGCTGGAGATGCCTGGAGGCCGATTGGCATAATTTGCACTCAACAGAGGAGTCAGGTGATGAACAATTCAATTCGGCGCGGATCATTCGAGATGACAGCCGCCATGCTGATCTCCGGGACCATTGGCTGGTTCGTGCTGGTGTCCGGGCAGCCGGTGCTGGACGTGGTGTTCTGGCGGTGCGTGTTCGGCGCCGGCACGTTGCTGCTGATTTGCGCGGCGTTCGGCTTTTTGCGCCCGGGCATTCTGACCCACACTACTTTCTTGCTGGCGGTGCTCAGCGGCGTGGCGATCGTCGGCAATTGGCTGCTGTTGTTCGCTTCCTATTCACGGGCCTCGATTGCCATTGGCACAGCGGTTTACAACGTCCAGCCGTTCATGCTGGTTGGATTGGCCGCCTTGTTCCTCAATGAAAAAATTACCCTGCAAAAACTGTTCTGGCTCGGCTTTGCGTTTCTGGGCATGCTCGCCATTGTCAGCGCCCATGGCCACCAGGGTGAAAGTGGCAGCGATTACTTGCTGGGGATTGCGCTCGCGCTGGGCGCTGCATTTCTTTACGCCATTGCGGCGTTGATCATCAAACGCCTGACTGGCACGCCACCGCATTTGATTGCCCTGATTCAGGTCAGCACCGGCGCGCTGCTGCTCGCGCCATTCGCGCACTTTACGGCGTTGCCACAAGCGCCGAGCGCTTGGGCCAGTCTGGTGACGCTGGGCATTGTGCACACCGGCGTGATGTACGTGTTGTTGTATGGCGCGATTCAAAAACTGCCGACGGCGCTGACCGGTGCGCTGTCTTTCATCTATCCGATTGCAGCGATCTTCGTCGACTGGTTCGCCTTCGGCCACCGTCTGGAGGTGCTGCAATGGGTTGGCGTTGCCGCGATTCTGTTAGCGGCTGCGGGCATGCAACAAGGCTGGACCTTTAAATTTCGGCGCCCCGTCACGCAGTGATGAGGGCTCAGATATTCCAGCGGGGAGCCGTCTTGGCCAACCGCTGGCGCAGCAGACTGATATTGCCCGCCAGCTGCTGAACCAACAAGCGGTAGCCGTCGAGAGGGCTGAACAACGGCGCCTCCAGACTGGCTTCGGTCGGCGCGTCCAGCGGCCGACCGAGTCGCTGCGATGCACCGGTTTTCAAAGCCCGAGCCATGCCGATCAGTTGCACCCGAACCAGCCGATGCTCTGCGTTCAGCGCTGCCTGCAGTTGCGCCATGGCGTTGATATCGCGGACATCCGGGCGGGTGTTGCCGAGGATTTCCAGGGTGCTGACACACATCCGCAAGTGGCGCTGAATGGCATCCAGTTCAGTCATGGAAATCTTCACCTCTTTGGACACCGACGGCATCAGCGAACGCAGTTGCACCATCGCCGCGTTCAGACGATTCATGACCTTCACATGCTCGTCATCGTTCACCGACTCGCCGTTGAGGATGCGTCCGTAAATCGTCGCGCAATCGCGCAAGGCATCCGCCAGGTTGTAGCGCCAGGAATACACCGCGTACAACGGCAGGGCGAAGGAAAATGCCAGGGCCAGCGCGCAGCCAATCAAGATATCGACGCCGCGCCACAAGCCATCGCTGACCGGATTGTCGCCGTGCCCGGCAACGATGAACACGGTAATCGCGGCCAGCAGCGCGGTGTAGCCGCCCTTGCCGATGGCGTGATAGGAGAAAGCCCCGCACACCACCGACATGGTCAAATAGGTCAGCCACGGCATGCCCAGCCATGATTCCTGAGCCATCAACAACAGCCCGATGCCGGCGCCGAGCAACGTGCCGGTCGCTCGCTCGACGGCTTTCTTGCCGATGTTGCCGTGGTGCTGCAAGCCGCCGATCACCACCAGCATCGTCACCGATGCCCATTCGCCGTGGGGCAGGTTGATGCCGGTGGTCAGCAATATCGAGGCGAGCAAGCCGATCGACACACGCACCGCGTGAATCAGTCTGGCGTGCCGATAACGCCGATAGGGGTCGAGTAACGGACGCAGTAATCGGCGCAAAAGCGGTGGCAGTCGATGGCTGTTGAACGTGTTCAGGCGTGCTGTCCTCAGAAGATGTAATCAGTGGTCAGGAAACTCGAACTGCGACCGCTGATGATCTCGCTGATGAGGTCTTTGTTGGTTTCCTGAAATTTGGTTGCGACCAGCGTGCGGATCGAAAACACCCGCAGCGCATCATGCACCGACAACGTACCTTCGGCGGAGTTCTTGCGCCCGTTGAAGGGGTAGGTGTCCGGGCCGCGCTGGCACTGGGCATTGAGATTGATCCGCCCGACCTGATTGGCGAATGTATCGACCAGACGGCCGACCGCTACCGGATTGGTGCCGAAGATGCTCAACTGCTGGCCAAAGTCCGATTCCAGAACGTAATCGATCACCGTGTCCAGATGGCGGTACGGCACGATCGGCACCACCGGTCCAAACTGCTCTTCCTGATAGACGCGCATCTGCGGCGTCACCGGGTACAACACCGCCGGGTAGAAGAAAGACGCGCGGGCCTCACCGCCGTTGGGGTTGACCACGGCCGCGCCTTTGCTCACTGCATCCGCCACCAGCGCGTGCAGGTAATCGACCTTGCCCGACTCCGGCAACGGCGTCAGTGCCACGCCACTGTCCCAAGGCATGCCCGGCTTCAGCGTCGCCAGTTTGGCGTTGAATTTTTCGATGAATGCCTCGACCACATCTTCGTGTACGAAAAGGATTTTCAAGGCAGTGCAGCGTTGGCCGTTGAACGACAGTGACCCGGTCACCGCTTCGCTGACGGCGTTGTCGAGGTCGACTTCGGGCAAGACAATGCCCGGATTCTTCGCATCCAGACCCAGCGCGGCGCGCAAACGGTGCGGTTTTGGGTGAAGTTTTTTCAGGTCGCTGGCGGCTTTGTTGGTACCGATGAACGCAAAAATGTCGATCTTGCCGCTGGCCATCAAGGCGCTGACCGTTTCGCGGCCACTGCCGTAGATCACATTGATCACCCCGGCCGGGAAGCTGTCGCGAAAAGCTTCGAGCAGAGGACGAATCAGTAACACACCGAGCTTGGCCGGTTTGAACACTACCGTGTTGCCCATGATCAGCGCCGGGATCAGCGTGGTGAACGTTTCGTTGAGCGGGTAGTTGTAAGGTCCCATGCACAGCGCGACGCCGAGCGGCACGCGACGGATCTGGCCGAGCGTGTCCTGTTCCAGCTCAAAGCGGCTGGAGCGGCGGTCGAGTTCCTTGAGGGCGTTGATGGTGTCGACGATGTAGTCGCAGGTGCGGTCGAACTCCTTTTCCGAGTCCTTGAGGTTCTTGCCGATTTCCCACATCAGCAACTTCACCACCGCTTCACGCTGTTCGCGCATTCGCCGCAGGAACGTTTCCACATGCTGGATGCGCTCGGCCACGCGCATGGTCGGCCACAGGCCCTGACCGCGATCATAGGCGCGGACCGCGGCGTCGAGGGCAGTCAGTGCGGTGTCGGCGTCGAGCAGTGGTGTGCTGCCTAGAATCACTTGTTCGTCGCCGGTTTCGCCGCTCAGGTACACCGGGCTGCGGACCTGGGCGAGGGCCCCGGCCCAGGTTTTCAGCTCGCCATCGACCAGGTATTCACGCTGTTCGGTGGGTCCGTCGAGGCGATATTTTTCCGGAATATCGCTGGAGTGTGGAAACAGGTTGCCAAGGATTGCTGTGCTCATTTCGCTACTCCATGTGATGTCAGCCACGTGCTGGCGGCTTGCTGTTCAAATTCACTTCAAAGGTTATACGCCTTATTGGTCGGAATTTTTAAGTGCCGATCCGTCGATCCCGCGATCTTTTGACCTGAGCACACACAATGGCCAGTGCTGCGGGTAAACTCCGCGCTCTTTCCATAGGAGTTCATATGAGTCACTACCAGCCGGGCATCCTCGCCACCCCTGTTCCGCCTCACGCCCGTCATATGTTCTTCGCCCTGCAATCCCTCGAGGCTGTGCCGGCCGCGCTCGACAAGCTGATGACGCTGGTGGATGGCAAGTCGGCGGTAGTGGGTTTTGGTGAGTCGCTGGTCAAGGCGCTGCATGCGCAGATCGACGGCTTGCGAGTGTTCCCGGCAATGGCCGGCGTCGGTGTCGATAACCCCTCGACGCAGCAGGCGTTGTGGTGCTGGCTGCATGGCATTGATCGTGGCGAGTTGCTCAACCGCAGCAATGCCCTCGAAGCCGCGCTCGCTCCGGCGTTTCGTCGGGTGCAAATGAATGAAACCTTCCGCCACCAGACCGGCCATGACCTGACCGGTTACGAGGACGGCACTGAAAATCCTCACGATGAAGCAGCGGTTGCGGCGGCATTGTTGGGTGAAGGCGCTGACGGTCTGGTCGGCGGCAGTTTCGCCGCAATCCAGCAATGGCAGCATGATTTCAAAGGCTTCAACGCAATGTCAGCCCATGAAAGGGACGACATCATGGGCCGCCGTTTGAGCGATAACGAAGAGCTGGATGACGCGCCGATTTCCGCCCACGTCAAACGCACCGCTCAGGAAAGCTTCGCCCCGGAAGCGTTTGTGGTGCGCCGTTCCATGCCATGGATCGAAGGTGATCGCGCTGGCTTGATGTTCCTGGCCTTCGGTTTTTCCCTCGATGCGTTCGAAGCGCAATTGCGCAGGATGAGTGGACTCGAGGACGGTATCACTGACGGTTTGTACCGCATGAGCCGGCCGGTCACGGGTGGTTATTACTGGTGCCCGCCGATGAAGGATGGCTACCTGGATTTGCGCGCACTGCGTATCGGCTGATTCACCGAGCCCAGCCCAGCAAAATTTCCGTAGCAGCTGCCGAGCAGCGCGAGGTTGCGTGAGCGGTGTATCAGACAAGCCGCTTCCGTAGCAGCTGCCGAGCACCGCGAGGCTGCGTGAACGGTGTATCAGGCCAGAACGCAGCCTCGCGGTGCTCGGCAGCTGCTACAAGGGATTACGCTTTCTGAGCATCTAACCTTATACCCAATCAGAGGCTGCGTGAGCGGTGTATCAGACAAGCCACTTCCGTAGCAGCTGCCGAGCAGCGCGAGGCTGCGTGAGCGGTGTATCAGGCCAGAACGCAGCCTCGCGGTGCTCGGCAGCTGCTACGGGGATTACGCTTTCTGTGCATCTAACCTTATACCCAATCAGTATTTCTCAAGCGCTCCATTAGAACTTTAAGATCACGTCATAACTCGTTATGACAAGTGATCAGCCATGACCGATAACGTTCTATCTCTAAGCAGCGTGCCCCTCCATACGCAGCTGCGCGATGTGCTCCGATCCCGCATCCTCGACGGCGAGTACCCGCAAGGCAGCCAGATGCCATCGGAAAGCGAGTTGGGCGCACTGTTCAAAGTCAGCCGCATCACTGTTCGCCAGGCCTTGGGCGATCTGCAGAAGGAAGGTCTGATTTTCAGGATTCACGGCAAAGGCACCTTTGTCGCCAAGCCCAAAACCTTCCAGAACGTGAGCACCCTGCAAGGCCTCGCCGAGTCCATGACCGGACGTGGTTATGAGGTGATCAACCGCCTGCGCAGCTTCAAATTCATTGCCGCCGACAAACTCGTCGCCGAACGCTTGAACGTTGCTGAAGGCGAGACCGTAGCGCAGATCAAACGCGTACGGCTGATCAACCGCGAGCCGGTCTCGCTGGAAATCACCTACCTGCCCAAAGCCCTGGGTGAACGGCTGGAGAAGGCCGACCTGGTGACCCGTGACATCTTCCTGATTCTTGAAAACGACTGCGATCTGGCGCTGGGTCATGCCGACCTGGCCATCGACGCTGTACTCGCGGACAGCGACCTGACCCAGGCGCTGAACGTTGAGCCGGGCTCGCCGATCATGCGCATCGAGCGCCTGACCCACGCTGCCGATGGCCAGCCCGTGGACTTCGAACACCTTTACTACCGCGGCGATGCCTTCCAGTACCGCCTGCGGATCGACCGGCAAAAAGGGACGCAGGCATGACACCCAAATCCACATGCAGAAACACGCTCGAACAGGAATACGACATCGTCGTGATCGGCGGCGGCACCGCAGGGCCGATGGCAGCGATCAAGGCCAAAGAGCGCAACCGTGATCTTCGCGTGCTGTTGATCGACAAGGCCAACGTCAAACGCAGCGGCGCCATCAGTATGGGCATGGACGGGCTGAACAACGCGATTATCCCGGGCCACTCAACGCCGGAGCAGTACACCAAGGAAATCACCATCGCCAACGACGGCATCGTCAACCAGGCGGCGGTCTACGCCTACGCGACCCACAGCTTCGAAACCATCGAGCAACTCGACCGCTGGGGCGTGAAGTTCGAGAAAGACGAGACCGGCGATTACGCCGTGAAAAAAGTCCACCACATGGGCGCCTATGTCTTGCCGATGCCGGAAGGGCACGACATCAAGAAAGTCCTCTACCGTCAGTTGAAACGTGCACGGGTCAGCATCAGCAACCGCGTCGTCTGCACGCGTTTGCTGACGGACGAAGAGGGCGCGGTGAACGGTCTGATGGGCTTCGATTGCCGCACCGCCGATTTCCATGTGATCAAGGCCAAGGCAGTGATCCTCGCCTGCGGCGCGGCCGGGCGATTGGGGCTGCCGTCCTCGGGCTACCTGATGGGCACCTACGAAAACCCGACCAATGCCGGCGACGGCTACGCCATGGCCTATCACGCCGGCGCCGAGCTGGCGAACTTGGAATGTTTTCAGATCAATCCGCTGATCAAGGATTACAACGGACCGGCCTGCGCTTATGTCACCGGTCCGCTGGGTGGCTATACCGCGAACAACAAGGGCGAACGCTTCATCGAGTGCGACTACTGGAGCGGCCAGATGATGTGGGAGTTCCATCAGGAACTCGAAAGTGGCAACGGTCCGGTGTTCCTCAAACTCGATCACCTGGCCGAGGAAACCATCCAGAATATCGAAGAGATCCTGCACAGCAACGAGCGCCCGAGTCGTGGCCAGTTTCACGCCAATCGCGGCACCGATTACCGCACGCAGATGGTCGAGATGCACATCTCGGAAATCGGTTTTTGCAGCGGGCATTCGGCTTCGGGTGTGTGGGTCAACGAGAAGGCCGAAACTTCGGTGAAAGGGTTGTACTCGGCCGGGGATATGGCTGCCGTGCCGCATAACTACATGCTGGGTGCGTTCACTTATGGCTGGTTTGCCGGCAGCAACGCGGCGGATTTTGTCGCCGGGCGGGAATTTTCCGCGGTGGATGCCCGCCAGGTCGAAATAGAAAAGCAGCGCGTCTACGCGCCGCTGGACCGTGAGCACGGTCTGCCGCCGGCTCAGGTTGAGTACAAGCTGCGGCGCTTTGTGAACGACTATCTGCAACCACCGAAAGTGACCAAGAAAATGCAGATCGGCCTGCAGCGTTTCAGCGATATCCAGCGTGACCTTGATCAGATAAAGGCGCACAACCCGCACGAACTGATGCGCGCGATGGAGGTGAGCATGATCCGCGACTGCGCCGAAATGGCTGCCCGCGCTTCGTTGTTTCGCGCAGAGAGTAGGTGGGGCCTGTATCACTATCGGGTCGATCATCCGCAGCGCAACGACAGTGACTGGTTCTGCCATTGCCATTTGAAGAAGGGCGAGGACGGCCAGATGACCAGCTTCAAGAAAGCGGTCGAACCTTACATCATCCCGCTGGATGCCGAAGAGATGCAGGCTTACGACAAACTTCGCGTCGGTGCTTTTGCAGCCTGAGCTTCATCAAAGAATTCGTTACCAGAGAGAGCTGCGAAATGGCCTATCAACCCCAGGAAATTTTCTTCCGCTCCAACGCGCCCGTCACGGTCGACGAAGACCTGTGCATCGCCCACAAAGGCTGCACTGTGTGCGTCGATGTCTGCCCGATGGACCTGCTGGCGATCAACCCGGCCACGCAAAAAGCCTATATGGCGTTTGATGAATGCTGGTACTGCATGCCGTGTGAAAAGGATTGCCCGACCGGTGCGGTGAAAGTGGAAATCCCGTATTTGTTGCGCTGAATGACAGGACGCTATCGCGAGCAGGCTCGCTCCCACAGTGGAGCGTGCCAGCCACCAATGTTAAGCACACCGAGCAACCTGTGGGAGCGAGCCTGCTCGCGATGAGGCCAGCACTGACAACCCAAAAGCCATCCGGCAACCACCGGACGCCAGATTCATCACCACCCCTCGTTTCCCACCACGCTCCGATCGTGGCGGAGACGAATATCCAACAAACGATTCGAGGGGATTCATCATGCTTTTACGTGCAGCTTTCGCCGGGCTGATACTGGCCACTTTCACCCTGTCGGCCTCGGCCGAAACCATCCGCATCGCCATCGGCACCCAGGACACCACGATCAACTGCGCCGCTGGCGGTCTGTTGATTCGTGAGCTCGGCTTGCTGGACAAATACCTGCCCCACGAAGGCCAGTACAAAGATGCCAGGTACGAAGTGGTGTGGAAGAACTTCACTAGCGGCGCGCCGCTGACCAACGAGATGGTTGCAGGCAAGCTCGACTTCGGCGCCATGGCCGATTTCCCGGGTTCGTTCAACGGCGTAGCGTTCGAAACGGCGGGCAAGCACAGCCTGTTCATCAGCGTGTTGTCGGGCAGTATCAAGGGCAGCGGCAATGGCATTGTGGTGCCGAGCGCGTCGAGTGTGCAGTCGCTGGCCGAGCTCAAGGGCAAGACCATTTCCGTGCCGTTCGCTTCCACCGCCCATGGCATGTTGCTGCGCGCCGTCGCGGCTCAGGGTTGGGATCCGCTGAAAGATGTGAACATCATCGCGCAGCCACCGGAAGTGGCAGGGTCTGCGCTGCAGGCCGGCAAGATCGACGCCCACGCCGATTTCGTGCCGTTCGCCGAACTGTTCCCCAGCCGTGGGTTTGCGCGCAAGATCTATGACGGTTCCCAAGCGAACGCGCCGACGTTTCACGGTGCGCTGGTCGATCAGGCGTATGCGAAAAAATACCCTGAGATCGTCGTTGCGTATTTGCGTGCGAGTATCGAGGCCAATCAGTTACTGAGCGCAGAACCGGAGAAATACAGTGAGTTGATTGCCAAGGTCACTGGCGTCGATGCCGAAGTCAATTACCTGTTCCATGGCCCGCTCGGGGTGCAGACCCGCGACCTCAGCTGGAAGCCGGAATATCGCCAGGCCGTCGGCACCGCGATCGACACCCTCAAGTTGTTGAAAAAAGCCGATCGCGGCCTGGACCTCAATACCTTCATTGACGACCAGTACATCCGCGCTGCCTTCAAGGCATCGAATCTGGACTACACCGCGCAATTGGCCAACTACTCGCAGACACCTCTTAGCGGCGTGGATGCGTTGACTGGCAAGACCATCGCCGACGCCAGCCATGTGGCCGAGATCTGGGTGCGCGGCGAGGCCAAAGTCCGTCAGTACGCGTCCGCAGAATCGGCGTTCGCCGCGTTGGCAAGTCTGAAGCAGGAAGGCAAGAGCATCCGCGCGGTGTATGCGCAGGCGGGTGACAGCGGCATCAAGTTACTGGCGGATCAGGCCTGGTTTGCCAGCGATGCCAAGGGACGCCTCAGTGCCTTCCTCCTCAAAGGCCAGGCCGAGCAATTCGCCACCGCGCAGGGCGGCAAAGTCCTCGACTTCAATGACGCCACGACCCAGGCAATTGCCGTTCGCTAAACCCCAAACACCACATCCCCCTGTGGGAGCGAGCCTGCTCGCGATAGCGCCAGACCAGCCGACTTCAACATCGACTGACACACCGCAATCGCGAGCAGGCTCACTCTTACAGGGGTAAGGGTTGAGAGGAATAACTGTGTACCGATCTTATGTACGCTGGCTGCCAAGGGCCGCTTCACTCGTGTTCTGCCTGCTGTTCTGGCAACTCGCCGCCAGCCATCGCTGGAACCTCGGCCTGGTCACCTTCGCCAACGTGCCGACACCCCTCGCCGTCATCGAAGCGGCCCTGGGCCTCGGCGACTCGGGCAAACTGGCCCAACACCTGAGCAGCAGCCTCGGCCGTGTGTTCGCCGGCTACCTCACCGCAGTGTTCATGGGCATCGCCCTGGGCCTGGCCATCGGGCGCTCAAAATGGGCGGAAGACTTGTTATTGCCGCCGCTGGAAGTCCTGCGGCCGATCCCGGCCGTGGCCTGGATTCCACTGGCGATCCTGATGTTTCCTTCTTCGGAATTGTCGATGGTCTTTATCACCTTCACCGGTGCACTGTTCCCGATCCTGCTCAATACCGTGCACGGCGTCGAAGGCGTCGACCCACGCCTGATCGCCTCGGCAGAAAGCCTCGGGGCAGGGCGGCGGGCGATTTTGCGGGAGGTGATTTTGCCGGGCGCTGCGCCAAGCATCATTACAGGCCTCGCCATCGGCATGGGCACTTCCTGGTTTTGCCTGGTGACTGCCGAAATGATCTCCGGCCAGTACGGCATCGGTTATTACACCTGGGAGTCCTACACCATCCAGAACTACGCCGACATCGTCGTCGGCATGTTGTTGATCGGTTTGCTGGGGATGGGCAGCAGCCTGCTGATCAAACGTCTGGGCGGGCTGTTCACGCCTTGGCATCGACCACGAGGGAAAGCCTGATGAGCAGTTTTCAACACCCCGAAGGGCGTATCGATATTGAGCAATTGTCGATCAGTCTGGGGCAGGGCAGTGCTGCGTTCGAAGCGGTGCAAGGTCTGGATTGCCAGATCGAGCCGGGCCAGTTCGTGTGCATTCTCGGGCCTTCAGGTTGCGGAAAATCCACGTTGCTCGGCGCACTCGCCGGCCATCTGCAACCGCGCACAGGCAGTTTGAAAGTCGACGGTGCCGACATCACCGGCCCGTCTCCGCAGCGCGGGATGGTGTTCCAGCAACACACACTTTTCCCGTGGCGTACCGTGCGTGATAACGTTGCGTTCGGTTTGAAAATGCAGGGCATCGGCAAAGCGCAACGGCACCTGGCGGCCGATGAGATGCTCGGGTTGGTCGGCCTTGAGGATTTTGCCGAGCGCTGGCCGGATCAGCTCTCGGGCGGCATGCAGCAACGGGTCGAAATCGCCCGCGTATTGATCAACCGTCCGCGCCTGTTACTGATGGACGAGCCCTTCGGCGCGCTGGATGCCTTGACCCGGTTGAACATGCAGGAACTGCTGCTGGAGATCTGGACGCGCATTCGCACCACGGTGGTGTTCGTCACCCATGACATCGATGAAGCACTGTTCCTCGCCGACCGCCTGCTGGTCATGAGTCCACGGCCCGGGCGGATCATCGAAGACCTGCACCTGGACTTCCCCCGGCCGCGCACCGCGGAGCTGGTCACCCGTCACGAGTTCTCTCGCCTGAAACGTCATTGTCTCGAATTATTGCGTCACGAAGATGGTCGGCAGCTACCGCGCCTTAACCCTCTCGGACTGCCTCCTGAAAACAAACTGCCGCGATTTGCCCTATGACCTCATTATTTGAAGTAACCACTAACGACGACATTCTTGCCCTGCAATCGCGGCTTGTCGACGCGGACCCCGGCGTGCGCCGGATTGCCCTGATCGAACTGGCTGACCTGGAAGAGCCGGAAAGTTTGGTGTGGCTGGTCGACCGGCTGGTCGAGGACCCTGCCGAAGAGGTGCGCGCCGAAGCCGCGCGGCTGCTTGAAGCCTGGGAAGAGGAACCGGTAGTCGCTGCGTTGTGTCAGGCGCTGACTGATCCCTCATTGGCCGTGCAAGCCGCCGCGGCGCAAAGCCTGAGTCTGCTCAAGACCGAGGCTGCGGGGCAGGTCATCCTGCCGTGGACCGGGCATGCTGATACCAGTGTGCGCATTGCCGCATTCCGGGCCTTGCGCGAATTGCGCTTCTCCGGCGCTGCGCTTGTCGCTGCGCAAGCTCTGCACGATGGCGATGCCAGCGTGCGCCGAGAAGCCGTCGGCGTGCTCGGCTGGCTCAAGCAGCTCGATCAATTGCCAGCGTTGGCGCGTCTGGCCAGTGATGACCCGGACACCGAAGTGCGCCGCGCAGCCACGGGCGCCCTTGGTCTGGCGTCGGACGCACAAGTGCTGCCAGCGCTGCGTCAGGCCTTGCTCGATCAGGCCTGGCAGGTGCGGGAGGAAGCCGCGACCACGCTGGGCAAGGTTGGCCACATTGATGCGGGCCCTGCACTGACTGCCGCGTTGTCCGACGATTATTGGCAAGTGCGCCTGCGCGCCACCCGTAGCCTGGGTCGCTTGCGATACGTGCCGGCCCTCGCTGCGTTGATCGACACCCTCGCCCACCGCATCAGCAACCTGCGCAAGGAAGCGGCCCTGGCCCTTGGCGAATTAAACGATAAAGGCGCCGTTGCCGCCTTGCAGGCCGCGCAGGGCGACGGCGACCCGGAAGTGCGCAAAGCCGTGCGCATTGCCTTGAGCCAATTGCAATGAACCCGCTGGCGATCGGCAATTCCCGGGTTAAACAGCAACTGCGCCTGAACTGGCCGGATGGGCGCGAGCAATTGCTCGATCACGCCGAGTTGCGCCGCCAATGCCCGTGCTCGCAATGTAGGGCATTCAGGCTCAAGGGGCTGATTCCGCAGGTCGATTCACGTGTTCGCGTGGTCGAGGTGAATGCCCAGGGATATGGGTTGCAACTTGTGTTCAGCGATGGCCATGAGCGGGGGATTTATCCGTGGGCTTTTCTAACCAGCCTGAACTGAAGGGTGTTTGATCAGGAAAAACCGGATCAACTGGCTCAACCGTGCCCACTGTAGGAGCTGTCGAGTGAAACGAGGCTGCGATCTCTTGATCTTGCTCCTGAAAAGATCGCAGCCTCGTTTCACTCGACAGCTCCTACGGTCGATCATCTTGCATAGACGAGCCTGACTAACGGCTCTTGCTGGAGAAATCGCAAAAGAGTACAAATGTACTCCATGACTACTCTCACTCCCCGCCGCACCGCCATCCTGACCTTCATCCGTGATCGAATCGCGGAGCACGGCCAGTCTCCGAGCCTCGCTGAAATCAGCGAGGCGTTCGGTTTCGCCTCCCGCAGCGTGGCGCGCAAGCATGTGCTGGCGTTAACCGAAGCCGGTTTTATTGAGGTCAATCCCCATCAGGCCCGGGGCATTCGTCTGCCTGGTCAGCCAGCGCGAGCCGGTTTGCTCGACATCCCGGTGCTCGGTCGGGTGGCTGCCGGTGCGCCGATCGGCGCCGATGCCGAGGTGCACAGCCGTTTGCTGTTCGATCCCGCCATGTTCTCCCGCGTGCCGGATTATCTGCTGCGGGTTCAGGGCGACTCGATGATTGAAGACGGCATCCTCGATGGTGATCTGGTCGGTGTGTACCGTAATCCGGAAGCGCTCAACGGGCAGATCGTCGTCGCACGGCTCGATGGCGAAGTCACAATCAAACGTTTTCAGCGCATTGACGACGAGGTTCAACTGTTACCGCGCAATCCTGCTTATAAGCCGATTCACGTGCGCGCCGGTCAGGACCTGGCGATTGAAGGCGTGTTCTGTGGCCTTGTGAGGCAAGGGTGATGGGTGCCGTCGTTGCGCTGGATACCCTGTTCAATGGCGGCCAGGTCTGGAAAGGCCGACCCGCCCCTGCGGCCACCAGCCCACAACCAACCGGCCATGCCGCGCTGGACGCGGCATTGCCCACGGGCGGTTGGCCAGAAGCGGCGCTGAGCGAAATTCTCCTGGCCGGGCAGGGCGTTGGCGAGTTGCAACTGGTGTGGCCGGCGTTGGCGCGATTAGCGGCGGCCGGGGAGCGCATCGTGCTGGTAGCGCCGCCTTACGTGCCATACCCCATGGCCTGGCTGAATGCGGGGGTCGATTTGCGGCAGTTGTCTATTATCCAGGCCAGCGATCGCGATGCCCTGTGGGCGGCGGAACAATGCCTGCGCTCGGGCAGTTGCGGCGCGGTGCTGTGCTGGCCGCAAAAAGCCGATGACCGTGCCCTGCGTCGTTTGCAAGTGGCGGCGGAAAGCGGGTCGACCCTGGCGTTTGCCTATCGCTCGCTGCAAGAGGCGCTGAATCCTTCTCCCGCCGCATTGCGCATTGCCATTGATGCCAGGCCCGCGCAATTGCGAGTGCTCAAGTGTCGTGGCGGGTTGGCCCGGTCAGCACCCATTGCCTTCCCCGTGGGGCATTGAGGTTGCCATGCGTTGGGTGTGTATTCTTTTTCCGCAATTGGCGCTGGACGCGGTGCTGCGTCAGCGTCCCGATCCAGAGCAGCCCCTGGCGTTATTGACCGGCCCGGCGCAGCGTCGGGTGCTGCAGGCAGTCAATGCACCGGCTCGCGCGCTGGGCTTGCGTCCAGGCCAGTCGATGACCGCTGCGCAAGCGCTGAGCAAAGGTTTTGTCACGGCTGAATATGACAGTGCCGAGATCGAACACTGGCAGCAGTTTCTGGCCGCCTGGGCCTATCGCTTCAGTTCCCAAGTCAGCGTGCACTACCCGCGAGCGGTGGTGTTTGAAATCGAATCGAGCCTGGGCCTGTTTGGTGACTGGTTGCAATTCGAAGCGCGATTGCGCAACGAGCTCGGCGAGCTGGGCTTTCGTCACCGGATCGTTGCGGCGCCCAACCCGGCAGCGGCGCGGATCCTTGCCAACGTTTATGACGGTCTGGTGGTACCCGACAATAGCGCTTTGCACCAGTATGTCGGGCAATTGCCCGTTGACCGCATCGGCCTGGAGGCAAGCGTAGCCACCGCACTGACACGTATGGGCTTGCGCACGCTGAATCAGGTACAGGTATTACCCCGACAAAGTCTGGCCCGGCGTTTTGAAGTGCATGTGCTCAAACACCTGGACACGTTGCTCGGAGCACGACGACTCGCGCTTTCATTCTATTTACCGCCAGATCGTTTTGACGTGCGCATCGAACTCAATTTCGATGTGCAATCACATCAGGCTTTGCTGTTTCCCTTGCGCCGCCTGACCGGTGATTTAGCGGCGTTTCTCTGTGGCCGCGACAGCGGTGTGCAGCGCTTTGATCTGCACCTTGAACATGCCGGGCTGGCGGACACTGTGATCAAAGTCGGCCTGCTCAGCGCCGAGCGCGATCCGGCCATTCTCTTCGAGCTGGCTCGAGGGCGACTCGAACAGGTTCAAGTCGCTGCTCCGGTACGCGGTTTTCGCCTGCGTGCCGAGGATCTGCCGACCTTCGTTCCGCAACATCAGGAGCTGTTCGATGATCGCCCGCAACAATCCTTGCCATGGGAACAACTGCGCGAACGCTTGCGTGCTCGATTGGGTGATGAGGCGGTGCAAGGTTTACGCTTTCAGGCCGACCATCGCCCGGAGTGCGCTTGGCAGGCGCGGGTCGACAATCAGCGCAATGAAAGGCTGCCGGGTGTTCAGCGTCCGGGATGGTTATTGACCGAACCCCAGGCCCTTCACGAACCTTCCACGCGCATTCTCATGGGCCCTGAGCGGATCGAGTCAGGCTGGTGGGATGGCGGCGATATACGTCGCGATTACTACCTGATCGAAACCCGTACTGGTCAACAGGGGTGGGCTTATCGTGCAGTAGGTGAGAATGGCCCGTTGTGGTTGCAGGGCTGGTTCGCATGAATCTCGAATATGCCGAGTTGCATTGTCTGTCGAACTTCAGTTTCCAACGGGGGGCTTCCAGCGCGCTGGAACTCTTTCAAGGGGCCAAAAAGCAGGGCTATCAAGCTCTGGCGATCACCGACGAATGCACCCTGGCCGGCATCGTCCGCGCCTGGCAAGCGGCCAAATCCGTAGAATTGCCGCTGATCATTGGCAGCGAGGTGAGGATCGAAAATGGCCCGAAACTGGTGTTGCTGGTGGAGGATCTTCAGGGTTATCAGAGCCTGTGCCGACTGATCACCCAGGCGCGGCGACGTACGCAGAAGGGCCAGTATCAGCTGCTGCGTGATGATTTCAATCAATCAATGGCGGGGCTGCTGGCGTTATGGGTGCCGGATGCACTCGATGCTGTCGAGCAGGGCCAGTGGCTAAGGCAGGTGTTCGCCGAACGTCTCTGGCTGGCGGTCCAACTGCATCGCGGTCAGGACGATCTACAGCGGCTAAACGGGTTACTGATGCTGGCCAAGCAATTGCAAATCCCGGCCGTGGCCACTGGCGACGTGCACATGCACTGTCGGGGACGGCGCGCCCTGCAGGACACCATGACCGCAATTCGTCATCACTTGCCGGTGGCCGAGGCCGGGATGCGCCTGCATCCCAATGGGGAGCGGCATTTGCGTGGCCTCGACGGGTTGCAATCGATCTATCCGCAAGCCTTGCTCGACGAGACAATGATCATCGCCCGGCGGTGCACGTTCGATCTCGGCCAGTTGCGTTATCACTACCCACGCGAACTGGTGCCAGAAGGCCAGACCGCCACGTCCTGGCTGAGGATTCTCACTGAACAGGGAATGCAGTGGCGCTGGCCCAATGGAGCAAAAACCGAGGTGCTGAGCCAGATCGACAAGGAGCTGGAGCTGATCGCCGAACTGGGCTACGAAAGCTACTTCCTGACGGTACATGACATTGTGCGTTTTGCCCGTGAACAGCACATTCTCTGCCAGGGCCGGGGTTCGGCTGCCAACTCGGCGGTGTGTTTCGCCCTGGGCATCACTGAAATAGATCCTGACCGCACCACGCTGTTGTTTGAGCGCTTTCTCTCCAAAGAGCGCAACGAGCCGCCTGACATCGATGTCGATTTTGAACACGAGCGTCGCGAGGAAGTCCTGCAGTACGTATTCCAGCGCTATGGCCGAACCCGCGCAGCGCTGACAGCGGTGGTCAGCACCTACCACGCGGCGGGCGCCGTGCGGGATGTCGCCAAAGCCTTGGGTCTGCCGCCCGACCAGATCAACGCTCTGGCCGATTGCTGTGGTCACTGGAGCGATGAAACGCCTCCGGTAGAGCGCTTGCGCGAAGCTGGTTTCGATCCCGAAAGCCCGGTGTTACGCCGGGTTCTAAGCCTGACCGGGCAACTGATCGGCTTTCCTCGGCACCTTTCTCAGCACCCCGGCGGTTTCGTGATTTCTGAACAGCCTCTGGACACACTGGTACCGGTGGAGAACGCGGCGATGGCAGATCGCACCATCATCCAATGGGATAAGGACGATCTGGATGCCGTGGGCTTGCTCAAGGTCGATATTCTCGCCCTCGGCATGCTCAGCGCGATTCGCCGATGTTTCGACCTGCTGCGCCGGCACCGTGACCTTGACCTTAGCCTGGCGACAATTCCGGCCGAGGACGCCGCAACTTATGAAATGATCACCCGGGCCGACACAGTCGGAGTGTTCCAGATCGAGTCGCGGGCGCAGATGTCGATGTTGCCGCGGCTCAAACCCAAGACCTTTTATGATCTGGTTATCGAAGTGGCCATCGTTCGGCCAGGGCCGATCCAGGGCGGGATGGTTCATCCTTATCTGCGCCGTAGAAATGGTCAGGAAGCCGAAACCTATCCTTCCCCGCAACTGGAAAAAGTACTCAAGCGCACCCTTGGCGTACCGTTGTTTCAAGAGCAGGTGATGCAGATTGCAATTGTCGCGGCCGATTACAGCCCTGGCGAGGCCGATCAGCTTCGTCGCTCGATGGCAGCCTGGAAACGCCACGGCGGGCTAGAGCCGCACAAGCTGCGCCTGGCCGCAGGGATGAAGAAAAACGGTTATACGCCGGAGTTTGCCGCTTTGATTTTCGAACAGATCAAAGGCTTTGGCAGCTACGGGTTTCCTGAATCCCACGCCGCCAGTTTTGCCTTGCTCACCTACGCCAGTTGCTGGCTGAAATGTCACGAACCGGCGGCTTTCGCTTGCGCGCTGATCAACAGCTGGCCGATGGGTTTTTACAGCCCGGACCAGATTCTGCAGGACGCGCGTCGGCATCATTTGCAGATCCGTGCGGTAGATGTGCGAGCCAGTGACTGGGATTGCAGCCTCGAGAAAATCATGGGGGCGCAACCGGCCATTCGCATGGGGTTGCGAATGATCAAAGGCTTTCGCGAGGACGATGCCCGACGCATTGAAGCCGCCAGGTCGCAAGGGGCGTTCATTAACATTGCCGACCTCGGCGAACGGGCGCGACTGGATGCTCGCGCCCAGGCGCAGCTCGCCGATGCCGGTGCGTTGCGCGGGCTGGCCGGTGATCGGCATCAGGCTCGCTGGGAAGTAGCTGGCGTGCAGCAGCAGCTCGGCTTGTTCAGCGGTCTGCCAAGTCAGGAAGAGCCCGCTGTCTACTTGCCCAAACCCACGGTGGCGGAGGACTTGCTGGCTGATTACAACAGTGTCGGCACCACGCTCGGCCCCCATCCGCTGGCGTTGTTGCGCAATGAATTGCAAGCCAGGCGTTGCCGCAGCTCCAAAGAGCTGCTGGAAGTCGAACATGGCCGACCGGTAAGCATTGCCGGGCTGGTGACCGGTCGACAGCGACCGGGGACAGCTAGTGGCGTGACGTTCGTTACCCTTGAAGACGAATTCGGCAACGTCAACGTCATCGTTTGGCGCGATCTCGCCGAGCGCCACCGAAAGGTGCTGGTTGGCTCGCAATTGCTCAAGGTCGATGGCCGCTGGGAAAGCGAGGGCAATGTCCGGCATTTGATTGCCGGGCGCTTGAGCGACCTGACGCCGCTGCTCGATGGCATCAGCGTGCGTAGCCGGGATTTCCATTAATGCCCTGTGGTTGAGCGCCTGGTACGGGCGGCATCCCGGTTGCCAAACCTGCCACCTGGTGCTCAGCTATAACTCTATGAAACCATTGGCAACCTCAATGCTCGAAACAAACGGACGGGCGTCGATGGCATAAGGTTAATATCGCGCCTGACAGCCACTAACAGGACACTGAGCCAGTCAATGCAGTTTCTATCCAACAACCACGGGTGTGCGGGCTGGAATGGTGAAATGGCCGAACGCATCTGCGCGTTCGACTGGAGCCTGACCGAGCTTGGCGATATCAATCTCTGGCCGAAAAGTCTTTGCTGCGCAGTGCAAATGTTGCTCGCTTCGCCTTTGCCCATGGTGATGCTCTGGGGGCGTGCCGGTTACATGATCTACAACGACGCCTACTCGGAGTTTGCCGGAGGCCGTCATCCGTATCTACTCGGTTCTCCGGTAGAACTGGGCTGGCCGGAAGTCGCCGAATTCAATCGCCATGTCGTTGATACCTGTCTGGCAGGCGGAACGCTGTCTTTTCGCAACAAAGAGCTGGTGTTGCTGCGCGACGGCATTCCCGAAGACGTCTGGATGGATCTCTATTACAGCCCTGTTGCCGATGACGAAGGGATTCCTGCGGGAGTTCTGGCGATGGTGGTCGAGACTACCGAGTATGTGATCTCCGAAAAGCGCCGGCGCGAAGCTGAAGATGCTTATCGGGCAGATAATGAACGGGTGCGGCTGGCACTTAATGCCGGTGCATTGCTGGGATCGTTTGTCTGGGACATCCAGGGCAATACCCTTTCCGGCGACGAACGTTTTGCCCGGACCTTTTCATTCCCTGCCACCGGCAACCTGGCTGATCTGTCCCCCGAGATCGCACAGGCGCAAATCCATCCGGATGACCGTCGCTGGGTCCAGGAACATGTCGATCAATCCATCGCCAGTGGCGCGCCTTTCAACGCCGAATACCGTGTGCTGCGACCGGATGGCACCTACCTGTGGGTTCTGGCCAGCGGCTGCTGCGAGTTCAATGAGCAGGGCATACCATTCCGCTTTCCTGGTGTGTTGATCGATATTCATGAGCGTAAAACTGCCGAAGAGTCGTTGCTGCGGTTCACGCGTAACCTGGAGCAGCGGGTTGCCGACGAAGTGAAAGCGCGACTGGACGCGGAGGAACAACTGCGTCAGTCGCAAAAGCTTGAAGCCATCGGCGGACTCACCGGCGGAGTGGCTCACGATTTCAATAATCTGCTGCAAGTCATTGCCGGTAATCTGCATCTGCTCGCGCGGCATGAGCCGGACAACGCCAATGTGCAGCGTCGGGTCAGTGCATCGATTGCAGCGGTCGAGCGCGGCGCGAAACTGTCCTCTCAACTGCTTGCCTTTGCCCGTCGGCAGCCGCTGACGCCGGCGGTGTGCAATCCCCGGCAAATCTTCGATGACCTCGGCGAACTGCTGCAGCGCGCGCTGGGCGAAACGATCCTGATCAACATGAATGTACCCGAACATCCGTGGCGAATTTTCGTTGATCGCAATCAACTGGAAAATGCCATTCTCAACCTGGCGATCAACGCCCGGGACGCAATGAAAGGTGAGGGGGTGATTACCCTCGGTGCGGAGAATATCTGCCTCGATCACGAATTTTGCGCAGGCAAAGGCATTCTGGCCGGTGATTACGTGCGTGTAGAGGTGAAAGATTCGGGTGTTGGCATGTCGCCTCAAGTGCTCGCCCAGGCGTTCGAACCGTTTTTTACCACCAAGGCTGATGGTCAAGGCACGGGGCTGGGGTTGAGTATGGTGTTTGGTTTCGTCAAGCAAAGCGGTGGCCACATCGAAATGTCCAGCGAGGTGGGGCTGGGCACTCAGGTGCAGTTGTATTTTCCGCGAAGCCTGCGCCCGGTTCCCGACCCGACACAGCTCGAGGATTCACCGCGATGCGGTGGGCACGAGACCATTCTGGTAGTCGAAGACAACGAGGCGGTGCGCACCTCGGCGGTAGAACTGCTACTGGAGGAGGGCTATCAGATCCTGACCGCTGTGAATGGTGATGCTGCGATGCAACTGCTGCTGGAAGGCGTGTCGGTGGATTTGATTTTTACCGATGTGGTCATGCCGGGCCTGATCAAATGTTCTGAACTGGCCGCGTGGGCCAAGGTGCAAACACCGCCCGTTGCGGTACTGTTCACCTCGGGCCACACCCGCGACATTATCTCGCGCGATCATCAGCTCAGCCCCGACACCTGGCTGCTGAGCAAACCGTATGGCCCCGAGGCACTGCTGAGCATGATCCGCGATGTGCTGGGCGGCTGAGTTTTCACCGGCTGCCCTACAGGTAGGCTCCTGCAAGCAAAGTCCCGGGTAATTCATGAACCTTTTACTCAAGGCCCACCCATGACTTCCAAACGCACCTCGAATCCTCCATCCGGCATGGTCAGAGTGCGTGGCGCTCGGGAACACAACCTCAAGAACGTCGATGTCGACATTCCCCGCGATGCCCTGGTGGTGTTCACCGGTGTCTCCGGTTCGGGTAAGTCTTCACTGGCTTTCTCTACCCTCTATGCCGAAGCGCAGCGGCGTTATTTCGAGTCCGTCGCGCCATATGCGCGCCGCCTGATCGATCAGGTCGGCGTGCCCGACGTTGATTCCATTGAAGGTTTGCCGCCTGCCGTTGCATTGCAGCAGCAGCGAGGTACTCCCAGCACGCGGTCTTCGGTGGGCAGCGTGACCACCTTGTCCAGCCTGATTCGCATGCTGTATTCGCGCGCTGGCAGTTACCCGCCGGGCCAGCCGATGCTATACGCCGAGGATTTTTCCCCGAATACGCCGCAAGGTGCCTGCCCGCAATGTCACGGTCTGGGCCGGGTTTATGAAGTCACCGAAGCGTTGATGGTCCCCGACCCAGGCCTGACCATTCGCCAGCGCGCCGTCGCTTCGTGGCCTACGGCGTGGCAAGGGCAGAACCTGCGCGACATCCTTGTGACCCTGGGTTACGACGTCGATAAGCCCTGGCGCGAACTGCCGAAAAAACAGCGCGACTGGATTCTGTTCACTGAAGAAACTCCAACAGTGCCGGTGTATGCCGGGCTCACGCCGGAAGAAACCAAAGTCGCCCTTAAACGCAAGATGGAGCCAAGTTACCAGGGCACGTTCACCGGAGCACGGCGTTACATATTGCACACCTTCAGCCATTCTCAGAGTGCGCTGATGAAAAAGCGCGTTTCCCAGTTCATGCTCGGCAGCCCATGTCCGCTGTGCGATGGCAAACGGCTCAAGCGCGAAGCGCTGTCGGTGAAGTTCGCTGGCCTGGACATCGGTGAGTTGTCGCAGATGCCCTTGTTGCAAGTGGCCGAGGTACTCAGACCGGTCGCCGCAAAAAGTTATCTTGAGCAAGCTGAAGAGGCCGGCGAGGTATTGACCCATGATCAGACCCGCGAGGCGCGTGAGGAACGCGTGGCTCACGGCGCCAGTGCCCACGCCAACGCCCCTGACGTGCGTCACACGCCCAATCTGTCGGTGGAAAAACGCTTGGCGGCGCAACGCATCGCTGAGGATTTGCTGGAGCGGGTCAGCACGCTGACCGATCTGGGTCTTGGTTATCTTGCGCTGGAGCGCAGCACCCCGACCCTGTCTTCCGGCGAGTTGCAGCGGTTGCGCCTGGCAACCCAATTGGGTTCGCAGTTGTTCGGAGTGATTTATGTACTGGATGAACCGTCGGCCGGTCTGCATCCGGCGGACGGTGAGGCGCTGTTCGAAGCGCTGCTACGCTTGAAGGCTGCGGGCAATACCTTGTTTGTCGTCGAACATGACGTGGAAACCATGCGCCGCGCCGATTGGCTGATCGACGTCGGGCCAGCGGCCGGTGAGCACGGTGGGCGTATTCTGTATAGCGGGCCGCCGGCAGGATTGGCGCAGGTGGCAGACTCACAGACCCGTGCTTACCTGTTCGCCGATCAAGTCACGTCCCCGCGCGCAGCCCGCAAGCCCACCGGTTGGCTGCGACTGGAGGGCATCAGCCGCAATAATCTGAATAATCTCAGTGCCGAGTTTCCTTTGGGCTGTTTCACTTCGGTGACGGGTGTGTCGGGTTCCGGCAAGTCGAGTCTGGTCAGCCAGGCATTACTGGAGCTTGTCGGGGCGCACCTCGGACGTGCCAGCCGCGACAGCGAGACGGAGGAACCGAGCCTTGAAGACGAGGCACCGCAAGTCAGCGCAGGTCAGGTGACGGCCGGGCTGGAGTCGATCACGCGCCTGGTTCAGGTGGACCAGAAACCCATCGGTCGCACGCCGCGCTCGAATCTGGCGACCTACACCGGCCTGTTCGACAGCGTGCGCAAGTTGTACGCCGCCACGCCTGAGGCCCACGCCGAAGGGTACGACGCGGGGCAATTTTCGTTTAACGTTGCCAAGGGGCGCTGCCCGACCTGCGAAGGCGAGGGCTTTGTCAGCGTCGAATTGCTGTTCATGCCCAGCGTCTATGCACCGTGCCCGACGTGTCACGGTGCGCGCTACAACCCGCAAACCCTGGCGATCAGCTGGCAAGGATTGAATATCGCCCAGGTCTTGCAACTCACTGTAGATGAAGCCGTAGAGGTGTTCGCCGGGCAAGCGGGCATTCGCCGGTCTCTGGAAGTGCTGCGTGACATCGGCCTGGGCTATTTGCGTCTGGGCCAGCCGGCGACCGAGTTGTCCGGCGGCGAAGCCCAGCGCATCAAACTGGCGACCGAGCTGCAACGCAGTCAACGTGGAGCAACCCTGTATGTGCTGGATGAACCGACCACCGGATTGCACCCGCGTGATGTCGATCGCCTGCTCGAACAGTTGAATACGCTGGTGACGGCAGGGCATACGGTGATCGTCGTTGAACACGAAATGCGCGTGGTGGCGCAAAGTGATTGGGTGATCGATATCGGACCTGGGGCGGGAGATCAAGGTGGCCGGATTGTCGTTGCAGGTACACCGCAGAAAGTCGCCAAAACCAGAAAAAGCCGCACCGCCCCGTTTCTGGCAAGGACATTGGGACAGTAATTGCTCACACAATAACTGGACTGACATAGCTCCCCTAGGACCAAAGCGTGCTCTTAGGGGATTTGTGTGACCACACGAATACCGACCAACACACAACCTTGCAGAAGCCAGCCTCCTGGCGGTTCGGGCTATGCAGCGCCGTCGAGGGAGCGGCGGACTTTGTCCAGCAATTCGCTGATCTGAAAAGGCTTGATCAGCATGTCCATGCCGTCGCCCAGGAACACCTGGCGATTGACGGCGTTTTCCGCATAACCTGTCATGAACAGAATGGGCAGGCTCTCACGCCAGCCGCGAGCGATATCCGCCAGTTCACGTCCATTCATGCGAGGCAGGCCGACGTCGGTCAGCATCAGATCGATACTGGCGTCATTTTGCAGACGGTCGAGCGCGCTATCGATATCGCCAACCTGCGTACAACGGTAACCGGCATCCAGCAACACTTCTGTGACGAACATGCGCACCGACGCCATGTCTTCGACGATTAGCACATGCTCGCCCGAGCCCTGTGGATCGACCACCCCAGGCGTTTCCTCAACCGGGGTCGGATCGCCAGTGGCCGGGAGCATGATGGTCACTTCCGTACCCCGTCGGGCAACGCTGCGAATGTTTGCATCACCACCGGACTGTCGGGCGAACCCGTAAATGCTCGACAGCCCCAACCCGGTGCCCTGGCCCAGCGGCTTGGTGGTGAAGAACGGATCGAACACTTTATCGATAACGCTGTGTTCGATACCCGTGCCGTCATCGCGGACCGACAAGGCAACATAGGCGCCGTCCGCCAGCTTGAGGTCGCCGTGGGAGTACGCGGCATAGGTGGTGACCCAGATATTGCCGCCTTGCGGCAGCGCATCGCGGGCGTTGATTACAAGGTTAAGCACTGCACTTTCGAGCTGGATCGGATCGACCAGCGCGATGGCTGCCTTGGACGTCAATTCGAGCTTGAGCGCGATGTGTTCGCCAATTGTGCGTACCAGCAACTCTTCCAGCGAGCGAATGTGCTCGTTGATATCCACCGGGCGCGTATTGAGCGGTTGCTGGCGGGCGAATGCCAGCAGACGATGGGTTAGCGATGCAGCGCTCATGGCGGAATTCAGCGCCGCATCCGCGTAAAACTGAACTTTGTCAGTGCGCGAGTCGGCAATACGTTTCTGGATCAATTCCAGACTGGTGATAATGCCGGTCAACAGATTATTGAAATCGTGAGCGATGCCGCCGGTCAATTTGCCCAGCGCGTCCATTTTCTGCACTTGCAGCAATTGCGCTTCGGTGCGGACCCGCTCGGCGATCTCATGTTCAAGTTGCGACGTCGCATCATCTAGCCGGGCCAGGTGCGTGCGCTCACGGCGACGATGCTCGGTGACATCTTCGACAAATACCAGACTCAACTCAGGCGTGTGGTAGGGCGAGATCTGCCATTCGGTTTCGCGCAGTTCGCCGTCCACGTGCATGTTCAGCGTGCCTTTCCAGCGCTCGCCGGCCGTCAAGCGCAGACGCAGCTCATCGAGGATCGCGTCCTGTTGTTCGGCAAAACATTCGCGCAAGACCTGCGGGTCACGGTTGTCGTGAATGAGCTGAGCAAACGCATGGTTGCATTCGTGCACCTTGAAGTGGGCGTCGAGCACGGCAATAGGCGCCGACACGTTGACAAATATCTCGCGAAACCGCGCCTCACTTTCGCGCAATGCGTTTTCCGTATCGCGAACCCGCAGCAGCGTGCGTAAGGTCGCGAGCAGCACGTCCGGGTCGACGGGATGAATCAGGTAAGCGTCGGCCCCGGCGTTCAGGCCGGTGATGATGTCGCCGGTCTGGATAGATGCGGCCGACACATGAATGACCGGGAGCAGAGCGGTGGCCGTCTCCGAGCGCAGTTTGCGCACAATGTCGAAGCCGCTCATGTCCGGCAGATTGACATCGAGGATCAATGCGTCGAGCGCTTCGCTGTCGATCAGCGCGAGGCCTTCGCCACCGGTGCCGGCTTCCAGAACCGTGTAATCGTGGCGCTCCAGACGTCGGCGCAGCGCATAACGCGTGGCGACGTTGTCATCGACGATCAACAGGCGGATATCACGTTTCATCGGCGGATTCCGTTGCGATGGCCAGCGGGATGATCACAAAGAAGGTCGAGCCAACCCCCGGAGTGCTCTCGACCCCGACTTCGCCTCCGAGCAGCGCGGCAAAACGTTTGCACAAGGACAAGCCTAGCCCCGTACCGCGAAGACGCTTCTGCAAAGGCGAGTCGACCTGCGAAAAGTCCTCGAACAATGCACCATGCAGCTCGGGAGCGATACCAATTCCGGTATCGCTGACCGCAAAACGTACATGGCGCTCGCCTTCAAGCCGCGTGCTGACCCGTACTTCACCGCGCGTGGTGAACTTCAACGAGTTGGAAATGAAATTGCGCAAGATCTGTCCCAGCTTCTTGTCGTCGGTATAGAGACGCGGCAAGCCGATCGGCTCTTCGAAGATAAGGTCTACAGCGCTCGCATCGACGATTGGCCGGAACATGCCGCGCAGCGCGGCGAACAGATCGAACATGTCGAACCACGCCGGTGAAATACTGATGCGACCGGCTTCGATCTTCGCCAGGTCCAGCAGGTCGTCGACCATATCGCTGAGCTCGCGTGCGGCGGTACTGACGAAGGCGACCTGCTTGTGCTGCTCGACGCTCAAGGGACCGTCCAGCTCGTCGGTCAGCAGACTGGCGATGCTCAGAATCGACCCCAGCGGCGTGCGAAATTCGTGGCTCATGTACGACAGAAAGCGACTTTTCAGGTCCGAGGCCTGGCGCAACTCCTCGGCCTGATTGTCGAGTTCGGCATACAGGGCCAACACGCCCTGGTTGGTCTCATCGAGCTCTTCTCGCAGGGCCGTGGCCTCGCTCTGCAATCTGGCGATCAGCGCCGCCTGCTCGTCCGGCTGAGTCACAGGAACCTCAGGCATGACCGGCCTCCAGTGCAATGACGAGCACGGTGACGTCGTCCCGGCCGCGACAGAAGTCGCGATGCAGCAGTGTGGCGATTAGCGCGGGATGGCGGTGCACCAGGCCCGGATAGTCCTGCAGGTTCCAACGGGATTGAAGGCCGTCGCTGTACATGATCAATAGCTGTCCATTCACATTAGCGTAGTCAAAAGGTTGCGCTTTGCGGTACTGCCCGCCGACGATGCCTGGATGTGAGGCCATGCCGCGGGACTTGTCCGGGGCAATCAGACAAGCGCCAATGTTGCCGATGCCGACGAATCGCAACGCATCGTTGTCGCCATCGAATTGCGTGATGGCCAGTGCGCCACCACGGGTGCCAATCATGGCGTGATGGATGTCTTCAAGCAATAGCGTGGCCGACGTGAATGGCGCCAGGGCGAAAACTTCCTCGCCGGCACGGGCCGCACGTTCGGCCTCTTCGCCATGCCCCAGACCATCGATGACCAGCGCACTGATGCGCGCTCCATCGAAAGCCACGTGCCACACATCACCGCATGCAGGGTCGTCATGCAACGAATGCTGGCTCACTCCCATGCGTCGATCCGCAGTCTTGTCCTGCCGCGGATAGAACCGTGTCAGCAGTACAGTCCCGCGCGAATCGGCATAGACATCGAACACTTGCGCCTGCCGCGCCACGGCGCCAAGGCCAATGCCTTGGGTGCCACGGGTGGAGAATCCGTCGGTCAGGCACGCGTGCACATCAAAGCCTTTGCCGCGATCTACGGCGAGCATCTCAATGCCGTCGCCCGACGGCCGTGGCAGTACGCGCAAGTGCAATTCGCCACGCACGGCATGTTTGAGAATATTGCTCGCCAGCTCGGTGGCTACCAGGGCAACGCGCCCTGCGTCGATCGCATCGAAGCCGTGTTCTTCGGCGAGTTTTTGCGCGGTGCGTCGTGCGTGGCCGACCTGGCTGCTGTCCTCGATGGGCAACACCTGCGTCAGCGTACCGCCGATACTCATGTCCATCGGGTGATCGTTATGCGAGTGCCTTTGCCTGGTTCGGTTTCGAGTTCGAACTCTTCGACCAGCCGTCTGGCGCCCGTCAAGCCGAGGCCGAGACCGCCGCCGGAAGTCCAGCCGTCGGTCATCGCCAGTTTCAGATCCGGGATGCCGGGGCCTTCATCGCGAAAAACCATGCGCAAACCGGTGCGTCCGCCTTCCTCGAGAATCTGCCAGTCCATGTCGCCGCCACCGCCGTACACCATGGTGTTACGCGCCAGCTCGCTGACCGCTGTGACAAATTTGGTCAGGTCAATCAGGCGCATCCCGCATTCCTGCGCGAGCTTGCGGGCCAGCTGACGAGCGATCACAACGTCCTGTTCAATACCGATGGGATGAGTGCCGTCGCTGCGCACGTTCATAGGGCCTGCACCCGGTCTTGCAGCAGTTTCATGCCGCGCTCGACATTCAATGCCGTGCTGACGCCCGGCAATGTCATGCCCAACTCGACCAGCGTAATGGCAACAGCGGGCTGCATTCCGACTAATACGGTTTCTGCGTCCATGATTTTCGACAGACCGGAAATAGTGCCGATCATGCGGCCGATGAAGGAGTCGACCATGTCCAGCGCGGAGATATCGATCAGCACGCCGCGAGCCGAGGTACGGCTGATACGTTCGGACAGGTCATCCTGCAACGTCAGGGCCAACTGGTCATGCATGTCGACCTGAATGGTCACCAGCAGATAGTGACCCATCTGTAATATCGGAATTCGATCCATCGACTCAGCCCGCCTTGTTGACGGAGAGTCCCAGCCGGGTCAGGGCCAGTTTCAACGCGTCAGCCAGATTGGCCTTGGTCACCACGCCTTGCAGGTCCAGACCCAGGTGCACAATGGTTTGCGCGATCTGCGGACGCACACCGCTGATGATGCAATCGGCACCCATCAGGCGAATGGCGGTGACGGTTTTCAGCAAGTGCTGGGCAACCAGGGTATCCACTGTGGGCACGCCGGTGATATCGATAATGGCGATCTCGGAGCCGGTGTCGACGATCCGCTGCAACAGCGATTCCATGACCACTTGAGTACGTTGCGAGTCGAGGGTGCCGATCATTGGCAGGGCCAGCACGCCGTCCCACAGCTTGACCACAGGGGTCGACAGTTCCAGCAGCTCTTCCTGCTGACGCTTGATCACGGCTTCCCGGGATTTCTGGAAGGTGCGGATGGTGTGCATGCCCAGTGCATCGAGCAGTTCGGACACTTCCCAGAGTTGCTCGGCCAGCAGTGCAGGATTGTCCTGATAGTGGTTTTGCAGCAGTGCAAACAACGGGCCTTTCAGGGCGAAGATGAAGCTGGCGGTCTGCTGCGAATCCTGACCGAGCAGGGCGCGACTGTGGGACAGTTTTTCCAGGTATTGACGAATTTCATCCCAGCCTGGCGCCGCGACATTTTGGCCGTTGCCTTTTTCCAGACCGGAGATAATCAGTTGCAGAAACTCTGCAGTCTGCTGCTTCAGGTCATGCTCTTTAAGGTTGCGCGTGGCACCACTGGTCTCAAGGCCCCGCGACCATTCGGCGAGCAGTTGCGCCTGGCTGTTCTTCAGCGCGTCGAGTGTGGTGGTATGCAGTGCTGCCATGTGCGTTGACTCCTTGGAAAGTATGTGCCGGTTTTTAAACAGCAACCGGCTCCCATCAGTGACATTTGCGGTATCAAATAGTTGTTGGTGCGCAGGATAATTTATTTCGGGGAGGAAATACTCTAACGCGCACAATAATAGCTGCGCTCATTTGACGGTGATCAGGGAATCGATGGAACCCTGAGGGCATCCCGGCTTCGAAACATCAAGGCCGATTGTTTCAGCCGTGATCGGGCAGTAACGAATGAGGTGACCATGAACGACCAACCGACACCGCAAACGCGGGATCCCCAAGAATCGTCAAGTGAGCGCAACGACCCGGCCATTGACCCGCAATCCTCGGGTCAGCCCGGTGGGCAGACCCGGACGGAAGAGCCGCAGAGTGCTGATCCAGCAGTGGATCAGAAGAATGTACACGATGATAACGACAACGAATTCAGCCCGGGCTTTAAGCCAACTCCGGATCGCCCGGCGGCTGGTGAGGAGACCGATGCCGATATCGACACCGACGGCGGCTAGTCAAAACCTGCTCAAATAAAAAGGCCGCATCCAGGGATGCGGCCTTTTTTCTGGATGCAATTACTTGCTCGGGTGAGCAGCCTGCAGTTTTTTCGCGTGGTCCAGGTGCTTTTCCAAATCTGGCAGCATTTTCTGGGCAAACGCCTTCAGCTCGGTCGCACCTTTGGTTTTATCGTCCGTCACGGTATTTGCTTCTTTCTTGAACAACGCGATGGTTTCTTCGTGCGCCTTCACCTGATTATTGGCGTAGGCAGCATCGAACGACTCATCACGCAGCTCCAGCAGTTTCTCCTTGGCCTGTTTCACCAACGTGGTGGTATCCGGAACTTCAATGTCATTTTTCTTGGCAATGGCCGCCAACTCGTCATTCGCCTTGGAATGATCGGTAATCATCATGGTGGCGAATTCCTTGATATCAGCCGACGCACTTTTCTCCAGTGCAAGACGGCTGGTCTCGATTTCTGCGATTCCGCCAGCTGCTGCGTTGTCGACAAAGTCATTGTCCATAGCGGCGAACGCGGTGCCCATGCTGGTGCTCAGTGCTACAGCGATAGCGAGGTGACGCAGGTTGAATCGGTCCATTGGTCAATCTCCACACAGGTTTTTATAAGCGATCCAAATGATCGTTAATCAATGGAGCGCTACGCTGCGATAAAGGTTTTATCGGCGTTGTTCAGGGACGACGAACGGCACCGCTGGTCTGATTGGCAGTCGACAGAACCCTATAACGAAACCATTCTGAGGCTGGTGAACGCAATTCATCGCGTTTACCCCGATCAACCAGAGGAGGTGCTCCATGCCAGTGATCCACGATCTTTATCAGGATTTGAAAGTGTCCAGGGACGAGGTCCAGAAGATAAGCAGTAAGGATCGGTTACTGAATTCCCTGATCGAAAAATATTCGCAGGCCGACGCCGAAGTGGTAAAGGCAGAGGAGGCTAAATCCAGCGATGATGAGGTGAGGAAGCTCAAGGAAGCGCGCTTGCTGGTCAAGGACAAGATCGTTAAACAACTTGAGACCCACTCCTGACGCCGTATTCGCCACTGCCCGTCGGGGCGCGAATAATTTGAACGGTGTCCATTCCCGGCACCTCGAATGATCTGAGTCCGAATCAACGACCCAAGACGAGGTGCCTTATGACTGATCCAAAATTCCCCAGCGAAGAGCAGGGTGCATTTGACCCGATCCCAACCCATCCGGAACCGTTGAGCCCTGGGCGCACAACGATTAATCCCGAGGATGAACCGGGTATCGATGAACTGCCGAACAACGAAGGCGCGATCCCGATGGACCAGGACGATGGCACTGACATCGATCGAGACAGGATTCGTGAAGAGACCGATAACGCCGATCGTGACGACGTGATCAACCCTCGCTAACCCGAAACTTGAGCCCGATCCTGTAGCAGCTGGCGCAGCCTGCGTCCGATTCGCCCCGATCGCGCCCCGATCGCGGCAGAGCCGGACGCAGGCTGCGCCACCTGCTACAGGGGCTGGCGATTCAGTTCAATGCGTTGAAAGGCTTTTGCAGCGCTGTACTCAGCGGCAGTCTTGCCATGTGTGAAGCTTTCAGCGAGCCGAAATACAGCCAGTCGCCGTACTCTCGCACCGTGGTGATCGGCGAGTAATTTCCGTCACTGCCGTCCTGCAGATTGGCAATCACCTTGCCTTCAACATCGAGCCCCAGGACAAACGCGCGTTTCTCCACGGGTACGGGCAATACAGTCAGCGCGCGCACAATGATCTTGCGCAGCAACGGATGCTGCGCAGTGGCATCGAGCAGGGCATTGCGCGGCGAGTACAGCGCCACCCAGAAGCGGTCCTTGCCGTTGAATGAGAGGTTGTCCGGCAACCCCGGCAGGTTATCGATAAACACATCGTGAGTGCCCGCCTGTGGGCCGGTCAGCCAATAGCGAGTGATGCGATAGGCGCCGGTTTCGTTGACCAGCACAAAAGCTTCGTCCGGACCGAAGGCCACGCCGTTGGCAAATTCCAGTTTATCCAACAGCAGCTCGGTCTTGCCGGTCTGGAAGTCGTAGCGCAACAAACGACCATCGCCGCCGTGTTCGATAATCGCCTCGCCGTCATCGCCGTAACCAAAACGGCTGGACGCATCGCTGAAATACGCAAAGTGCCCGGAGTCGTCGATCACTACATCGTCGGTGAAGCCGAACGGCACGCCGTTGGCCTCCGTGCTCAAGGCAACCACCTGACCCTGAGAGTCCAGTGACAGCAGGCCCTTGATTGCGTCGGCTATCACCAGCAAACCGCTGGGGTGACGAGCCAGGCCCAGAGGCCTCCCTCCCGTATCGGCGAGTACGGTAGTGGTGTCGCCGTCGAGGCTGCTGCGCAACACGCGGCCGTCATGCAAGCCGGTGATCAGGACGTTCTCTTCCAGCAGCAGGGCTTCCGGGCCGTCGATGCTGGCGGCGCCTACGGACTCGATGTTTTTCAAATGCTCATTGTCGGCATAGGGCCCGCTGGTGAGCGAGGGCGCCGGCGCGGGTGACCACGCCACCGGTTGTACTTTGGTGGGCATCAGCAGGAGAAACGCGCCACCCGCTACCAGGATTGCCAACACGCCATGGCGAAACCTGAAGGGCCGGCTCACGTCAGAGCTCCCTTTGCTGCCAGGTATCGATGAGCCATCACCCGCAACGCCTCCATCGACGCAGCCGATTCGAGATCGATGCGCCCCTTGAGCAACAGCAGATTGGCAAAACGCAGCGCCAGACCGCTGAACTGATACTCCAGCGTGCGAATGAAACGGGTGCCATTGCCCTCGGCTGCACATTCGTAAATCAACTTGAGTGACAACCCGTTGTCGCCTGCGGCGCGAGCACTCCAGCGTCGGCCGGGCAAGTACTCATCAACCCTCCAGCGCAAATGCCCGTCGCGGCCACCCGCGCGAATGTCTTCCTCAAACCGCGCGCCGGCATGCAGGGCTCCGGCGGGACCGTCAATCTTTAGAGACGAAGGGTGCCACTCAGGCCAGCGGGTCACGGTACTGGCATAGGCGAGCACGTCAACCGGCTTGCCTTCGATTTCGATCTGATGCTGCATGCGGGTCATGGGCGTTCTCGTCAGAAGTCCCAGCAGATTAGCCGATCCAGCAAGTGGCGCGGACTTTACCTGAGTGACACAAACGCCATGATCCGGTGCAAATCGAGATCAGGTCAGCGGGTTCCAGCGCTGCGACCAGTCATCGTCGGACTTGATCACCTCGCGTAGCAGGTGAAAGGCTCGCTGCAAGGTTGCCGAGTCACGATCGCGGGAGTAGACGAGATAGGTGGGGTAACCGAATTCCGGAGCTTTCGGCACAAGCTCCAGCGCGCCGCTTTCAAGATAGCTCTGAACCACCCGCGTGCGAAAATAGCCGCTACCGCCGTTCTCCAGGATGTACTGCAGGGCCAGAGGACCGAGATTGAAGCTCAGTGAGGCTTTGGCTTTGTCCGGCAGTGCAGCATCGTGCTGACGCCGGAAGTCCGGACCCCAATCGATATAGACGTAGGGATCAGGTTTGCCGGCGAGACGCACCAGGATCAGCTTTTCTTCCAGTACCTGCTCGACTTGCAGGCGTGGCCAATATTCCGGCTGATACACCAGCGCTGCATCGAGCACGCCCAGTTCCAGTTGGCGCAGCAGGTTTTCGCCATCACGAATTTCCATCCGCAGGGCATGCCCGGGAATTTTCTCGCGCAACTCACCGGCCCAACTGAGCATCAGCGGATTGCACAAACTCACCTCGCCACCGATGTGCAGCACATCGTGATAACCCTCTGGCAACGGCAAATCCCGGCGTGCCGCTTCCCAGGTTTCCACCAGCTGATTGGCATACACCACAAACGCTTCGCCATTCGGGGTCAGGCGCGCGCCGGCACGGTTGCGCACAAACAGCGTGCTACCGAGCTGACTCTCGAGTTTTTGCACCCTTGCGGTGATCGCGGTCTGGGTGACATGGAGTTTCTCGGCGGCCGCGGCGAGGCTGCCGTGGCGAACGATTTCCAGAAAAGTGCGGGCGAGGTCGATGTCCATGGGGCAGCCGGTGCGAGAGGTGCGCCATTGTAATCGCATACGTACCGTGTAGCAGCTGGCGCAGCCTGCGTCAGGTTCTACCGCGATCGGGCCGCAATCAGGTCGCAATCTGACGCAGGCTGCGCCAGCTGCTGCATGGACTTGTCAGAATGCGAAACAGGAACAGCCGAATGCGCCCCAGAACGCGCGGAAATCACTCACCGGAGCTGACGACGATCGCGCCCGTTCATGGCTGTGCGCATGCACTGCACAGGCACCGACGCATTGATGCACTTGTGCGGTCAGCGGCGTGAGATTTTTCCAGTGCCCTGGCACCTTGGTCACGGGCGACCATTCAGGCACGACTGGAATCGCTGGTGGCCCGAGTTTTTCGAATTCGGCCGTGCCGTAAACGATTTTGCCATCGACGATGGTCAGTACCGACTCGATCCATTTCACCGCCTCGTCTTCGATGTGGAAATAGTCGGCTGAGAGCGCAATCAGGTCCGCCAGTTGACCGACCTTGAGCTGGCCTTTCTGGCCTTGTTCGGAGGAAAACCAGGCGCTGCCATGGGTAAACAGCTCCAGTGCCGTGTCGCGGCTCAACCCTTGCGGGTACAACTCAAGCCCACCGACCGTGCGGCCGCTGACCAGCCAATACAGCGACGTCCACGGGTTGTAACTGGACACCCGGGTAGCGTCAGTGCCGGCGCCGACGGGCACACCTTCGGCGAGCATGCGCGCAATCGGCGGCGTCTGTTCTGCGGCCTTGGCGCCATAACGGTCGACGAAATATTCGCCCTGAAACGCCATTCGGTCCTGGATAGCAATTCCGCCGCCCAGAGCCTTCACGCGCTCGATGTTCTGCGGTGTAATCGTTTCTGCGTGATCGAAAAACCAGGGCAATCCGTTAAACGGGATGTCGCAATTGACCTTCTCGAACACATCGAGCATGCGGCTGATGGATTCGTTGTACGTTGCGTGCAAACGGAACGGCCAACGCTGCTCGACAAGGTGGCGCACCACCGGCTCCAGATCCTGTTCCATGGTGGGCGGCAGGTCGGGCCGGGGTTCGAGAAAATCTTCGAAATCTGCCGCCGAGAACACCAGCATCTCACCAGCGCCGTTGTGCCGCAGAAAGTCGTCGCCCTGGCCGTACTGCGAAGTGCTGGTCCAGTTCTTGAAATCGGTCAACTCTTCCTTGGGTTTTTGTGTGAACAGGTTGTAGGCGATGCGCACCGTGAGTTGCTGATCCCGGGCCAGTTGCTGGATGACCTGATAATCGTCCGGATAATTCTGGTAACCGCCGCCGGCATCAATGGCGCTGGTGACGCCGAGCCGATTGAGTTCGCGCATGAACTGGCGAGTCGAGTTGACCTGGTACTCCAGCGGCAGTTTGGGCCCCTTGGCCAGTGTTGAGTACAGGATCATTGCATTGGGCCGGGCGATCAGCATGCCGGTCGGGTCGCCGTTGGCGTCGCGCTGAATCTCGCCGCCTGGCGGGTTCGGCGTGTCGCGGGTATAACCGACGACTTTCAGCGCCGCGCGGTTGAGCAGGGCGCGGTCGTAGAGGTGAAGAACGAAGACCGGTGTATCCGGTGCGGCTTTATTCAGTTCGTCCAGCGTTGGCAGGCGTTTCTCGGCGAACTGGAATTCGTTCCAGCCCCCGACCACCCGCACCCATTGCGGCGTCGGCGTGCGATCGGCCTGATCCCTGAGCATGCGCAACGCGTCGACCAGTGACGGTACGCCCTCCCAGCGCAGTTCCAGGTTGTAGTTCAGGCCGCCCCGGATCAGGTGCAAGTGCGAGTCGTTGAGGCCGGGAATCACCGTGCGGCCATGCAGATCGACGATTTGCGTGCCGGGCCCTTGCAGCGCCATGGCCTGAGCGTCGCTGCCGACCACAACGAAGCGTCCGTCCTTGATCGCCACGGCACTGGCCTGGGGTTTCTTGCGATCAACAGTGTGCAGGCGACCGTTGTAGAGAATGAGATCGGCGGGGACATCGGGCATGGTTTTACTCCCAGCGAACAGCGGGCTGATCCAGGCACCGACGGCGCCTGCCGAAAGACCTTGCAGGACACGGCGGCGGTTGAATCCATCGTGATCGTCAGGTGCGCTCATGGCAATGCACTCCGTTGAGTCGTTCCAATATGAGGGATGGAATGCCGATGACAGACGCCTGCGGCCAAAGGAAATATAGACCGCAAAATCGCAGTGGGCCTTTTTCGCAACCTTGAAACGACGAATCCCGCCTCAAGGGGCGGGATTCGTTTGTAGCCAGACCTGCGCCCGGTAGAGGGCGCGAGGGGCTTACGCCGGGAACAGCTCGGACAATTTCATTGCCAGCATCATGTCGCCTTCAGCGCGCAATTTGCCGCCCATGAACGCTTGCATGCCATCGGTTTCGCCGCTGACGATGCCTTCCAGGGTTTCGCCGTCCATCACCAGAGTGACCTGTGCGTCCGGATTCTCGCCTTCCTGCAGCTCGCAGGTGCTGTCCTTGACGATCAGCGAGAAGTTTTTGGTGTCGTCGATGCGGAAACCGAACACCAGGTCCAGACCGGCAGCGGCCGCTGGGTTGAACTTGGCTTTCATTGCTTGTACAGCGTCAGCTACGGAGGTCATGGTTCGATCCTTTTCTTTGGGAATACAGCTGGGTGATACAGCCAGGGTCACAGTAGTCCGGCCTCAGCGAAACGTGATGAGGTCCGGGGCCTTCAGCAGTTGCAGGTGCGCAAAACTGTTGAAGGAAGCCAGGGACACCTCGCGACCCCGAAATTTCAGTTGGTTGAGCGAGGTGTTGACGATTTGCCAGTTCAGCCCAAAAGCCTGTTTGGCAGGCATTTGCGTGATGAGGTGGAGCAGGGCAGTGATAGTGCCGCCGGACGTGAACACAGCGATCTTCTGCGTATTGTCGGCCTGCTCGAGGATACGGTGAAGGCCGCCCTGAACCCGCTCGACAAACCCCAGCCAGCTTTCAAGGCCGGGGGTGTCATACGTACCGGCGAGCCAGCGTTCGATGATCAAGGCGAAGATCCGCTGGAACTCGGCGCGGTTCTGCGCGGCGTTGCGCAAGATGTCCAGGGCTTCAGGTTCATCGTCCAGCATGGCCGGCAGCAGCGCGCGGATCACCGCGTCGGCATCGAATTCGTTGAAGGCGGGATCGGTTTCGAGGGGCGGCACCGGCAGGCCGACGGCGGCATATTGTTCCAGGGCGCTGGCAGCTGTGTGTTGCTGACGACGCAGGTCGCCGGCCACGCAACGATCCAGGCTGACGCCAATGCCTGCGAGGTGCTGGCCAAGGATTTCTGCCTGGCGAATACCGGTCGGCGACAGAACGTCATAGTCGTCTGCACCAAAGGAGGCCTGGCCATGTCGAATCAGATAGATGCTGCCCACGTCCGCGTCATCCCGGTACGTTGAAGGTTTGGCGAGGTTATGAGGATGGCGGTGAGCTGTCAATGAAAAAACATACGCTTGTTTGAAATGCTCGTTACAGCCTTGTTGCCAGAGGTTTCCCGGCTGGTCGGGGACGCGGCGCATGGGTATGCTGACGTCATCCCGCGCAGTGTGTATTGCGCATTGTAGTGAAGGAGTCCCTGTGGAGTTTTTGTCCGAGTACGCCATCTTCCTTGCGAAGACGGTGACATTGGTGATTGCCATTCTGGTGGTGCTGGCCAGTTTTGCCGCGTTGCGCAGCAAAGGCCGGCGCAAATCCAGTGGCCAGTTGCAGGTCAGCAAGCTCAATGATTTCTACAAAGGGTTGCGCGAGCGCCTGGAGCAGACCTTGCTCGACAAGGACCAGTTGAAGGCGCTGCGCAAATCCGAAGTCAAATCCGAGAAAAAACACAAGAAGAAGCCCGACGCCAAAGCCAAGACGCGAGTGTTCGTCCTGGATTTTGACGGTGACATCAAGGCTTCGGCCACTGAAAGCCTGCGTCACGAAATCACCGCACTGCTGACGCTGGCCACGCCGAAGGACGAAGTCGTTCTGCGTCTGGAAAGCGGCGGCGGCATGGTGCACAGCTATGGTCTGGCATCGTCGCAACTGGCGCGCATTCGTGACGCTGGCGTCCCGCTAACCGTGTGCATCGACAAGGTCGCGGCCAGCGGCGGCTACATGATGGCGTGCATCGGCGAGAAGATCATCAGTGCTCCATTTGCGATTCTTGGCTCGATCGGCGTGGTGGCGCAGCTGCCGAACGTCAATCGCCTGCTCAAGAAGCACGACATCGACTTCGAAGTGCTGACCGCCGGCGAGTACAAGCGCACGTTGACCGTATTTGGCGAAAACACCGAGAAGGGGCGTGAGAAGTTCCAGGAAGACCTGGACGTCACCCACGAACTGTTCAAGAACTTCGTCGCACGTTATCGCCCGCAACTGGCCATTGATGAAGTCGCCACCGGTGAGATCTGGCTGGGCATTGCGGCGTTGAACCGGCAGTTGGTGGATGAACTCAAGACCAGTGACGAATACCTGGCCGAGCGAGCTAAGACTGCCGAGCTGTATCACTTGCACTATGCCGAACGCAAAAGCTTGCAAGAGCGTATCGGCATGGCGGCCAGCGGTTCAGTTGATCGCGTGCTGCTGACCTGGTGGAGCCGCTTGACGCAGCAGCGCTTCTGGTAAGTGCTTCCAGCCAGATATGAAAAAGCCCTGAACCGGATGTCCGGTTCAGGGCTTTTTTTGGGCAGTGATTAACGGCGACGGAACAGTGGCAACGGTTCGTCCGTGGCAGCCTGATAGGTCACCGAGAAGTCCTTGAGGCCTTCAAGCGCTTCGTATGGATCTTTATCGGGACGAATGGCAAACGCATCGAAGCCACAGCGACGCAGATAGAACAACTGATCGCGCAGCACATCGCCGATCGCCCGCAGCTCACCCGTGAAACCGTAACGGTCGCGCAGCAGGCGCGCATTGGAGTAGTTGCGGCCGTCAGTGAACGCCGGGAAATTCAAAGCGATAACCTTGAACTCATTGACCTCGTCACCGATCTCTTCCGCTTCTTCGTCAGCGTCCAGCCACACACCCAGGCCGCCATCACGGGCCTTGAGCATGCGGCTATGTTCGCGCCACAGCTTCAGCGGAACGATGTAATCGTCGCAGTTGGTGATTTCGTCGATGTTGAAATCTTTCGGCAGCAGGTGCCAGGTTTCGTCGACGACTTCGTTGTTCTTAATGATTCGCTGCATAGACGCGCTCCTTGAAGAGGTCGATGCCAATACGCTGATAAGTGTCGATGAAACGCTCATCTTCGGTACGTTGTTCGACGTACACGTTGATCAGCTTCTCGATCACATCAGGCATGGCTTCCTGGGCAAAGGACGGGCCGAGGATCTTGCCCAGGCTGGCGTCACGACTGGCACTGCCGCCGAGGGAAACCTGGTAGAACTCTTCGCCTTTTTTGTCGACACCGAGAATGCCGATATGGCCGACGTGGTGGTGACCGCAGGCGTTCATGCAACCGGAAATGTTCAAGTCCAGTTCGCCGATGTCGAACAGGTAATCCAGATTGTCGAAACGACGCTGGATGGATTCGGCGATCGGGATCGATTTGGCGTTGGCCAGCGAGCAGAAATCGCCCCCCGGGCAGCAGATGATGTCTGTCAGCAAACCAATGTTCGGCGTGGCGAATCCTTGCTCACGCAGCTCGCCCCACATCGCGAACAACTGGCTCTGCTCGACGTCGGCCAGAATGATGTTCTGCTCGTGAGACGTGCGCAGCTGGCCGAACGAATAACGGTCGGCCAGGTCTGCCACGGCGTCCAGTTGCTTGTCGGTGATGTCGCCGGGAGCAACGCCGGTCGGCTTCAGCGACAGGGTAACGGCCACATAACCCGGCTTCTTGTGCGCGAGGGTGTTGCGGCTGCGCCAGCGTGCGAAGCCCGGATGTTGCTGATCGAGCTCGGCCAGCTGTGCGGTCTGGTTGTCCAGTGCCTTGTACTCCGGGTCGACGAAGTGCTTGGCGACGCGATGCACTTCGGCTTCGGTCAAGGTGGTCTGGCCACCGCGCAGGTGCTCCATTTCCGCATCGACTTTTTGCGCGAATACTTCAGGCGTGAGGGCTTTGACCAGAATCTTGATCCGCGCCTTGTACTTGTTGTCGCGACGGCCATAGCGGTTGTAGACACGCAGGATGGCGTCGAGGTAAGTCAACAGGTCTTGCCAAGGCAGGAATTCATTGATGAACGCGCCCACCACCGGCGTACGGCCCAGACCGCCACCGACCAGCACTCGGAAACCCAACTCGCCGGCGGCGTTGTGCACTGGCTCGAGGCCGATGTCATGGACTTCGATGGCCGCACGGTCGGAGGTCGAACCGTTGATGGCAATCTTGAATTTGCGCGGCAGGTAGGCGAATTCCGGGTGGAACGTGGTCCACTGACGAACGATCTCGCACCAGGGCCGCGGGTCGATCAGCTCATCTGCCGCGACACCGGCAAACTGGTCAGTGGTGACGTTGCGCAGGCAGTTGCCGCTGGTCTGGATGGCGTGCATCTGCACAGTCGCCAGTTCAGCCAGGATGTCCGGAATGTCTTCCAGCGCTGGCCAGTTGAACTGTACGTTCTGCCGGGTACTGATGTGGGCGTAGCCCTTATCGTAGTCGCGGGCGACCTTGGCCATCATTCGCGTCTGCCGCGAAGTCAGTTGGCCATAGGGCACTGCCACGCGCAACATCGGCGCGAAACGCTGGATATAAAGCCCGTTTTGCAAACGCAGAGGGCGGAATTCTTCTTCGCTCAGCTCGCCTGCCAGATAGCGTCGGGTCTGATCACGGAACTGCTTGACGCGGTCCTCGATGATCCGCTGATCGTACTCGTCGTATACGTACATATAAGTCCTGTTCTCAGGCTTGGGCCGGTCGGATCCAGTGGCGTTTTTCGCTTGCTGAAGTTTCCGATACTGCCTCGGCAATTCTGCGCGCACGGCCGCGCACTCCCTACGGAGCCGGGGCAAGATACCAGTTTGGAGTTATGCGCAAAAGTGATGTTTGAGTATATGTAAAGAACCAGATCGACTAACGGAACTCATTCCTGCCAAACCCGCATTTGTGGTGTGGGCAATCATCGTCTTAACTGTGATCGAGTCTTTATGCAATCACCGATAAAACCGACAAGAGGCGATGCAATGAGCAACCCGACCAAAGCTTCGAAACCTGACAGCACGGTAGACGCCTGGGCGATCCTGTTTCTGATCATCCTGGTGGTAGGCACCGCAGTATTTTGGGTCAGTCACCAATAATCGACACAGTCCGGGCGACGACCCTGGGGCCGTCGCCGGATCTAGACCCCGGCAAGGTGCAACACCAGCTTGGCAATGCCGAACAGTGTCAGCGCAAACACGCCAGTAAACAAAATCCCCAGCACCACAAAATGACTCGGCTTGCCGTGAGTGAAATCACGCGCCCGGTTCTTCCCGCTTTGCACTCCGAGAGCTGCGGCCATCACGCTATGCAGCATCTGCCATAACGTTGGCGGCTTGTTGTCGACCGGATCATCCATAAAATCCTCCGTTCAATGATAGGCGTCTAAAGAGCATAGACAACATCCTGGAACTGATTGCCCCGGGCAGTCTTATTAGTCCTCATTAAAAAATCGCCCTTTTACGATACATATGTACCGCAGATGAGCGGGTTCGAGATGGTGTGCTTGGGCTCCATAAACAAGGAGCAAGTCATGTCTGCGCACCCCTCAAACGTAAAAGAAAAAAAACCTGAGATCTCTGAAAGTATCCATGGCGAATTTCTCGAAACAGCCATTCCCCAGTGGTTGATCGATGCCTCACCACAGAGAAGGGCAGCTCTGAAGAAGGCCTCTACGGTGATGCCGCAGTGGTACCAGAACGCATCAGCCCAGCAACGCAAAACGCTGAATGCCAGCATTAAGGCCGGTGTGACTGCGCAGGCACAGCTGGATAAAACGATGGCATCCTTCAAGGATGTCGATGCCTTCGCCGAACCGCTGCTTGTAAAAGCCTTGAAGGACCAGTTCGGTGTAGAGGTGGACGTCAAAACTACGTATTTGACCCTGAGGCGACCTCTTGCAATCAGCATTTTAGAGATCGAGATCGCGTCGTTCGAGTTTCTGACACTGACCATGCTGCAGGCGGCTTTGCATAACTTCGAAGCATGGGAGTGCAAACCCGATGCCTACCACAAGACCTCAGGTTTCCTCCTGGAAACTACGGTTGCAGATACCTACACGGCGGCGCACATCAACCTTTCGGTCAGCCAGTTTCTGAGCCTGTGCCGCAAGCTCGATATAGGCGCCAGGTACCAGGCTTACCTGCAGTCGTTCTTTCACCCACCTGAACTTGCCGCTGCAAGCACGCTTCGCCAGCATTTCATTGCTACACAGAAAGCCACCATGAAAGCCGCGGCGGATCAGGCGTTGTTAACCAAGGACATTTTGCCTGAGGACCACACCATGATCCTGTCAGTCATCAATGGCGAGGTCCATCCGTGGATGGGCGACAAGCAGGTCTGGTTTCGCGACATGAGTCTGATGAAGCAGCGAATGACTGGCTGCGTGGCCTTTGTGATTTCTGAGAAATATCGATACGCCGAAGAGCTTATTCTCTACATCCCCCATGACCCCGAACATCCCTTAAAACGTTACACCTGGTCGCAGATGAAAGAAGAGTTCAAACGGCTGTTGACCGCCAGGGACGCCGCTGCGCCCGATCAAGCTGCACCCACTGAATATCAGCGCTTTCTCAGCCAGTTCCTGGCGTACGACCATCGTCCCTATTACTTCGGTCAGTTCGTACAGAAGGCTGCCGACTCCCCCGCCGAACCATCCAGCTCGCCCTGGATAATCCCGACACAGGTCGGCAATGCAGGATTGGTTTTCCGTATCAAGGAATTCCCGCCAGAGCGCAGGGTAAAACTGGAGCCAGTGGCCGATCCGTACATTGGTGCATCGACTTTCAACCAGAAGGGCGGCCCGGGCTGGTCCGAAAACCAGGACCTATGGGACTACCTCTATAAACACAATTGCGCCAAAGTGCTGGCTGATGCACGCAGCCACGCAGTGCCCTCCGATGATGTCGACGTCAACGCGCGCGAGGCGAAACTTGCTCATCTTCTGCAGGTTGGCCTTTTGGGTTTGAACATGGTGTCGATGTTTGTTCCCGTGCTGGGCGAAGTAATGATGGTCGCAATGGCCGGACAACTGCTCTACGAAACGCTTGAAGGCGCCGTTGAATGGGGGGAAGGGGACAAAAAAGCGGCCAGGGCGCACCTGATCGATGTTGCTGAAAACCTGGCCACGGTTGCCGTCATGGCCGGTATTGGCGCAGGAGTGGGCAAATTCGTCGCCGCCAAGGCGGAACCGGTCATAGAAAGTCTTGACCCGGTCACGATGCCTAATGGCAAAACCCGGCTCTGGAAGCCGGATCTCAGCGCCTACAAGCGCGACATTGTGCTCAGCCCCGATGCAGGCCCGAATGCGTTGGGGCAATACAAGGTGGACGGTAAAACCTACATCCGCCTGGGTGATACGGTGGTCGAGCAAACCTTCGACGCTTCACTCAACAAATGGCGGATCACGCATCCCGATCCCGACGCGTATCAACCTGTACTCGAAGGAAACGGACTCGGCGCATGGCGTCACTCGCTCGAACGCCCTATGCAATGGGACCGCCTGACTCTCTTGCGACGCATGGGGCATGCGGGCGACATGTTCTCGGACGAGATGCTGGTCAGGGTTGCTGACGTCAGCGGAGTCAGTGATAACACGTTGCGCAAAATGCACCTGGATCATGCGGCGCCCCCTCCCGAACTGACAGACGCCATGAACATGTTCAAGGCTGATCTGGAAGCGGGGCAGGTGATCGAACAGTTGCAGCATTTGAGACCGCTGGACGATCGCTATTTCCATGCCTTGAAGCTGCTGACGGAGATGCCGCGATGGCCGAGTGGGCGGGTGCTGGAAGTGTTCGAACAGGCTGATCTGTCCGGCAAACCGATCAAATATGGCGCGCAAGGCCTGCCGCGCGCCGAGCAATACCGGCCACCCATCAAGGTCAGCCGTTCGGACGTGCTCAATGGCTACCTGAGCGAGCGCATCGTAGCGGCGCTGGACGAGTCAGAAATCACTGGATTGCTTGGCGGGGAAGGGGCTCGGGTCCTGGAAACGACTCCCGAGGAGCTGGACAAGCAGTTCGCCGACTACGCTCAAACCCGCCAGACGGCGATTTTCGACAGCCTCTATCTAGGCACCGAGCCGCCCGATACCCGAATGATCACCCTGCAGCGCGAGTGTCCGGGACTGGGTAGAGCCGCCGCGCAAGAAGTGCTCGCCCATGGCAGTGCCGATGAACTTGCCCGGCTCGACACCACGCGACGCGCACCGTTGAGAATGCTCGAGGAGGCACGCTGGTATGCGCGGCAAGAACGCCAAACCAGGGCATTCGCAGGCTTGCGCAGCGAAAATATTGCCAGCGCCGACAGTCGTCGGCTGGCACTGCATGCGTTGCAAAATCTTCAGGGCTGGCCGGGCTCAATCCGCCTCGAAGTTCGTACGGGAAGCCCTTCGGGTACGCTGCTCGACAGCATTGGCAGTGAAACCGCGCCCCTGATCAAGTACCTGGTGAAAGACGGACCCCACTATCAGGCATTCAATGAGCGAGGAGAAACCCTCAATAGCATTCCCAGGCATGGCGATAATTTTTACGCCTCAGTCATGCATGCCTTGCCCGACGGGGTGCGTGCTGCCATCGAGGTGCCCCACGTCAGCCAGAGCAGTGAGCTGCAGCGAAAAATCATTGATTATGCCGACAGCCATCGCAACGAAGCATCGACTGCCCTGGAGTCGCAGGCTAAAAGCTTCAAGCCGCCCGTGCGGGTAAACAACACGTTGGTGGGTTATTACGCCAGCGGCCGGGGGCGGGCGCTGGATGGGCCGATGATGGCGCGGGTCGAAGCGCTCTACCCGGCGCCCGAACAGGCGGACGCGTTTATCCGCACGCTACAGGGCAAGACTGACAAACAGATTTTCCATGTTCTGCAGGCGCGTTTGCGTGAATGGGAGTCGCTGACTGCAACACTCGATGCCTGGACAGGTACGCCTCAACAGGCAGCTTATTGGCAAAAGAGCCAAGCCGCGCAGGCACTCAAAGCCAGTTGGCGTAACGCGCCTTTAGCTACGCAAATGCCCGCCGCTGCCCGGCTGTCTCTCGAATGCAACGAACCTTGGCCACAACTGACTGCCGACTTTTCCCATGTGCGGGAACTGCGATTGAAGTGGCGCGCCACAGCGGATGACGCTATCGATGCATTGCTCTCGCGCTTTTCCAATGTCCGCGACCTTTCGCTGGATAGCAGGGAAAGCCTCTTCAGCATGCGTCCAGCCGCCGATTGCCCGCCTCTGTCATTGCCCCAGTCAGTGGTGGAAATGCGTAACCTCGAACGTCTCGCTTTTTTTGGGAGAAGTGACTCGCTGGCCGCAGATTTCTTGACGAAACTCAATTCGCTCACCTCGCTGGAGACTTTGCGCATCGGCAGCTCGGGAGCCAACACGGGCATCCTCGGCACGCTGGATTTAACGCCGCTGAACCGCTTGAAGTCGCTGACGATTGATTCGCCATTCCTGACGACATGGCCCGCCTATGTCGAGAATATGCCGCAGCTGGAGCGGCTCGATTTATCGAGGACTTCCATTGCTGCGATCCCTGAGACCTTTTACACCGGCCACGAAAAGCTCTGGGCGGGTCTGTCGCTGGACTGGTCGAAAGTCCCCTATGAGACCTTCGAACGTTCATATCAGTTTGTGCAGAATTATTCCGGGCCGCTGGGGCATCTGGTTGATGTGAATGAAATGGTCAGCGGTTATTGTCGTGGTGAGCTCAACTTCCTCCTCGGTCAGCCCATTCGCGGGGACCATTTGCTTAGCAGGATCCTCGATACCTGGGACTCGGCAGAGACAAAACTTGCTGCGGTCCGGGCCCTGAGCGCCGAACATGCCGGCCTGTTTCGCGGGTTCTACAGGCCTTCTGCAACGGCCGGCTTACGGCAGGAGATACCGTTGATGGAGTTCTTTTTCGGCGCGGGTGCGAAAGTCTTCCGAAGCCTTGAGCGCAATTGGCGAGGGCTCGTCCGGCAACGGTATGGCGCGGCGCCTGAGGCGTCACTGCTGGAGCTCGACATGCGAGTGGGCTCGACCCCGACGCAATTTGCTACTACCGTCAGGCAGCTTCCGTCGTTGCCGGCCGGTAGTTTTTCCCACGTCGAAACGGTGCGCATGAACGCACTCGATGTTCCGGTGGAGCAGCTGCAAGGCTTCATCAAGGCGTTCAGCAAAACGCAGACACTCGAAATCGGTGGCAGTGGTCTGACCGAGCTGCCGATGGCGGCGAACAGCCTCCCGGAATTGACTCGACTTGATTTGCACGACAACAACATTGCCGTCACACCGCATGTGCAGGCGCAGTTCAACGCCTTGACCAAGCTTGAATACCTGGATGTGAACCACAATCCTCTGAGCAACCTGGACGTCAGGGCACTCACTGAGCTTAAAGCACTGAACCTGAGCGCAACCAAACTGCAGGCGTGGCCAGCGGGTGCGGAGTACCTGCCCCAATTGACGTGGCTGGACTTGCGCGATAATGAGCTGACGTCGCTGTCGCCGGACGTATTCGTTCATGACGATACCTTCCTCAAAACCGATCTGACCCGCAATCCGCTCGACGAACAGGCTCAGCAACTTGTGACACGGACCCGTCAGCGGATCGAGGGCTCAAGAGGTTTGCCGGACGGCGCACTGGAGCGACTGTCCCGGGAGATGACTTCCAGCGATTTCCCCCCCGCAGAGACAGCCTGGACTATTGCCAACCACTTGTTGCCGCTGCCAGATTCCGCGACTGAGGGCGTGAGCCTGGCTGATCGTTTGCAACGGCTTGGCCCGACATTGACCGAGGGCCAGGCCTTGGAGAGAGTTGAGCAGATGCGCGGCAACGGGCTGAGTGATAGGCAAATCGATGCGCAAATAAGCCAGTGGCATCAAAGCTGTGAAGTACTCACACGACAATTGAATGACTGGCTGTCCATTGCTGAACTGCGCACGGAACGTTCGCTGGTGTCGGCGCAAACACGCGCCTTGGCAGCCTCGCGCATCCGTGGGCTGTGGCAAGAGGCAGTCATTGAACGCCCGGGTGTCATCGGCCAGGCACTGAATCTCAATGGCCTGCAAACCGGCGACCTGCCGGTGTTAGGGACGCAGTTCCCTGGCGTCACAGCGCTTGATCTGACCGGCGTCGGACTGACCGCGCAAGGTTCCAATGGCTTTTTGAGTGCCTTCCCCAATGTTCTCAGGCTTTGTCTGGACAGCAATGCGCTGACAACCCTGCCCGAAGCCGTCAGAGAGATGCGTGTGCTTGGCGAGCTGGAATTGGCGGCCAACCGGTTGTCCAGTCTTGACGCGAATGCTGAATTGCCAATACGAGGGGGGATATTGAGGCGGATTGATCTGAGCCACAACCTGCTGGATTCGTTTAACAGCACTGGTTTTCTCATGTTGGAGGAGCTCAATCTGGCCAACAACGCGCTCACCGAGTGGCCAGAGGGGGCGCTGAACCTGCAACACCTGCGCAGGTTGGACCTCAGCGGCAACACGCTCACGCGATTACCAGAGGAACTGCTCAATGGTCATCACGAACAATTAGCCGCCGGCGTGGATGTGTCTGACAATTCCGAGCTATCGGGCGCAACGCTTTCAGATCTTGTGCGCTACAGCGACGCAAACGGTGAAGGCGCGGTCATGGGCATTTCGCGAGAGGAACTGGTCAGGAGAAGTGCTGAGGCCGATGGAGAGTGGGACGATACGGAAAGCGCAGAATCCTCTGATGAGGAGTCTGAAAACGACAGCGATCAAGATGACCATGGCGCTGCTGTTTTACCTGTTGAGGCGCTTGATCCTCAACAGCCCAATACCGCAGATGCTGCATTGGAGCCTTGGCTCGCCAACACCGGGTCTGAACTCATGGCCGCGAGGCGTGAGATCTGGGGGCGCCTGGCAAGCGAAGACCAGCACGAGCGTTTTTTTCATTTGATTGCTATGTTACGCGACACTCACGAATTCAGATTCGCTCGCGCGGACCTGACGCGCCGGCTCTGGGGCGTGATGGACGCTGCCGCCGAAAATACCGAGTTGCGCGAGTTACTGTTTCATAACGCCGAAACGCATGGCACGTGCATCGACGGCCGCATTTTGACCTTCAGTGAGATAGAAGGCCGTGTCTTTGTCTATCATGCGTTGCGCAATGTGTCGTTGGGCCAACCTCTGCTCAAAGGCCGGGCCCTGCTCCAGTTGTCCCGACAGTTGTTCCGCCTGGACAGAGTCGAAACCCTTGCCGAAGCCGCTGCCGTTCAGGGCGACAGAGCCGAAGTTCGCTTGCAATATCGAATAGGACTGACGAGTGGATGGGGCGACGGACTGGACTTGCCCGGACAGCCTGCACACATGGCTTTCGCAAACCCCATCAGCGGAGCGCAAGCCGCGCGAATACAGGCTTCGATCCTTGAAGCGGAGCGATCCGACGCACTGCTGGTGGACATGGTGTCACGGGAATACTGGACGACGTATCTGGCGGAGCGGTATCCCGAAGAATTCAGTGCGATCAACACGGCGCTGGATGACGAGCGGCTGCAGCGCTTCAACGAGATTGAAGATCGTCTGGAAAGCGGCGAGATGACCGATGAAGAATACCGGACCCAGCTTGATGGGCTCGCCGAGGTCATCAAAAACCGGCGCAGCCAGCAACTGGTTGAGCTGACTCGCAGGGAAATCCGCTACCTGCAGGAGACCGCCAGCGAGACCGGCCAAACTGCACCGGGTTCGCCGCAACCGGGGCCTTCAAGACTGCCCTGATCCTGCAGGCCTTGGCACTGTCGCAGGTTGGCTGAAAAAGATGACAGGAACGCGCTGATGCGTTCCCGTCATCCGCGCATGCTAGTTGTCGTAGCCCAGATTCGGCGCCAGCCAGCGCTCGGTCACGCTCAATTCCTGGCCTTTACGCGACGTATAGCTCTGTACCTGATCCTTGTCGATCTTGCCCACCGCAAAGTATTGCGCCTGCGGGTGAGCGAAGTACCAGCCGCTGACCGCTGCCGCCGGGAACATTGCGTAATGTTCGGTGAGGAACACGCCGCTGCGGCCGGCTTGCATTTCGCTGGCTTCGGGGTCGAGCAAGGCGAACAGGGTGCCTTTCTCGGTGTGATCCGGGCAGGCCGGGTAGCCCGGGGCAGGGCGGATGCCGGTGTATTGCTCTTTGATCAGCGCCTCGTTGTCGAGCGCCTCGTCCTTGGCGTAACCCCAGTGCTCCTTACGGACCTGTTGGTGCAACCATTCGGCGCAGGCCTCGGCCAGGCGGTCGGCCAGCGCCTTGACCATGATCGAGTTGTAATCATCGCCCGCGTCTTGATAAGCCTTGGCCACTTCTTCGGCGCCGATCCCGGCCGTGGTGATGAATCCGCCCACGTAGTCGGTGATTTCGCTGTCCTTTGGCGCGACGAAGTCGGCGAGGGAGAAGTTCGGCTTGCCGTCGGTCTTGATGATCTGCTGGCGCAAGTGATGCAGCTTGGCAATCGGCTTGCCGTCATCGCCGTAGACTTCGATGTCATCCTCGCGCACCTGGTTGGCTGGCCAGAAGCCGAACACGGCACGGGCACTGATCAGCTTCTCGTCGATCAGCTTGGCGAGCATTTCCTGGGCATCGGCGTACAACGCGGTGGCGGCTTCACCGACCACTTCGTCCTGCAGGATGCGCGGGAATTTGCCGGCCAGGTCCCAGGAAATGAAGAACGGTGTCCAGTCGATGTATTCGGCGAGGACTTTCAAATCAATGTTGTCGAGCACTTTGGCGCCGGTAAACGTCGGTTTGACCGGGGTGTAGCTGCTCCAGTCGAACTGCGGCTTCTTGGCGATGGCGGCCGGATAGCTCAATCGCTCAGTACGGGCGCTGCGATTGGCAGTGCGTTCGCGTACGTCGATGTACTCCAGGCGAGTTTTCTCGACGAATCCGGCTTTCAATTCCTTCGACAGCAGTTGCGTCGCCACGCCTACGGCGCGAGAGGCGTCGGTGACGTAGATCACTGCGTCGTTGCTGTACTTGGGCTCGATCTTCACCGCCGTGTGCGCCTTGGAAGTGGTCGCGCCTCCGATCATCAGTGGCAGGTGGAAATCCTGACGTTGCATCTCGCGGGCCACGTGAACCATTTCATCCAGCGACGGCGTGATCAAACCCGACAGGCCGATGATGTCGCACTTTTGCTCCTTGGCCACCTGCAGGATCTTCTCCGCCGGCACCATCACGCCGAGGTCGACGATGTCGTAGCCGTTGCAGCCCAGCACCACGCCGACGATGTTTTTGCCGATGTCATGCACATCGCCTTTCACCGTGGCCATGAGGATCTTGCCCTTGGCTTCGGGCTTGTCGCCTTTTTCCAGCTCGATGAACGGAATCAGGTGCGCCACTGCCTGCTTCATCACCCGGGCGGATTTGACCACTTGTGGCAGGAACATTTTGCCCGCGCCGAACAGGTCGCCGACGATGTTCATGCCGGACATCAGCGGTCCTTCGATTACCTCGATCGGGCGGGCGAACGACAGGCGCGATTCTTCGGTGTCTTCGACGATGTGCGTGGTGATGCCCTTGACCAGCGCATGCTCCAGACGCTTGTTGACCTCCCAGTTGCGCCACTCTTCAGTCTCGGCTTCCTTGACGCTGCCGTCGCCTTTGTACTTGTCGGCAATGGCGAGGAGGGCGTCGGTGCCTTCCGGGGTGCGGTTGAGAATTACGTCCTCGACCGCATCGCGTAGTTCGGCCGGGATCTGGTCGTAGATCTCCAGCTGACCGGCGTTGACGATGCCCATGGTCAGGCCGTTGCGGATCGCGTACAGCAGGAACACCGAGTGAATCGCCTCACGCACCGGATTGTTGCCGCGGAACGAGAACGACACGTTGGACACACCGCCGGAAGTCAGCGCGTAAGGCAGTTCGTCGCGGATGTAGGCGCAGGCATTGATGAAGTCGACGGCGTAATTGTTGTGCTCTTCGATGCCGGTGGCGACGGCAAAGATGTTCGGGTCGAAGATGATGTCTTCCGGCGGGAAGCCGACCTCGTTGACCAGAATGTCGTAGGAGCGTTTGCAGATCTCTTTCTTGCGCGCCTCGGTGTCGGCCTGGCCGGCTTCGTCGAACGCCATCACCACCACGGCGGCGCCGTAGCGTTTGCACAATTTGGCGTGATAAATGAACTGCTCGACGCCTTCTTTCATGCTGATCGAGTTGACGATACCCTTGCCCTGAATGCACTTGAGGCCCGCTTCGATGACTTCCCACTTCGAGGAGTCGATCATGATCGGCACGCGGGAGATGTCCGGTTCGCCGGCAATCAGATTGAGGAAGGTCACCATGGCCTTCTTCGAATCGAGCATGCCCTCGTCCATGTTGATGTCGATGATCTGCGCGCCGGCCTCTACCTGCTGCAGGGCGACTTCAAGGGCTTCGGTGTAGTTGTCTTCACGGATCAGCCGGGCAAATTTCGCGGAACCGGTGATGTTGGTTCGCTCGCCGACGTTGACGAACAACGAGCTGCGATCGATGGTGAACGGTTCCAGACCGGAGAGGCGGCAGGCCTTGGGAATGTCCGGGATTTCACGCGGTGCATAACCGGCCACGGCTTTGGCGATGGCTTCGATGTGGCCCGGGGTGGTGCCGCAGCATCCGCCGACGATATTAAGGAAGCCGCTCTGGGCGAATTCTTCGATAACTTTGGCGGTTTCCGACGGCAGCTCGTCGTACTCGCCAAATTCGTTGGGCAGGCCTGCGTTGGGGTGCGCGGAAACGTGGGTGCCGGCCTTGTTCGACAGCTCTTCCAGGTAGGGGCGCAATTCGCTGGCGCCGAGGGCGCAGTTGAGGCCGACCGAAATCGGTTTGGCGTGGGCCACCGAGTTCCAGAAGGCTTCGGTGGTCTGGCCCGACAATGTGCGGCCGGACGCGTCGGTGATGGTTCCGGAAATCATGATCGGCAGTTCGATGCCAAGCGCTTCGAACACACCCTGTACAGCGAAGATCGCCGCTTTGGCGTTCAAGGTGTCGAAAATGGTTTCGATCAGAATCAGGTCGGCGCCGCCTTCGATCAGGCCTTTGGTGGCCTCGGTGTAGTTTTCCACCAGTTCATCGAAGGTGACGTTGCGATAGCCGGGGTTGTTGACGTCCGGCGACAGCGAGCAGGTGCGGCTGGTCGGCCCGATCACCCCGGCCACGAAGCGCGGCTTGTCCGGGGTTTCCAGGGTCTTGGCGTCGGCCACCTTGCGAGCCAGGCGCGCGCCTTCTACGTTTAACTCGTACGCCAGGCCTTGCATGCCGTAATCGGCCAGCGAGACCTGGGTCGCGTTGAAGGTGTTGGTTTCGAGAATGTCGGCGCCGGCATCCAGGTAGGCTTTTTCGATGGAGCCAATCACGTCCGGGCGGGTCAGCACTAGCAGGTCGTTGTTGCCCTTGACGTCGCTGGGCCAGTCAGCGAAGCGTTTGCCTCGGTAATCCTGTTCCTCAAGCTTGTAACTCTGGATCATCGTGCCCATGCCGCCGTCGAGAATCAGAATGCGCTCTTTGAGGGCTTGCTTGAGAGCTTGAAGGCGAACACTGCGATCGGACATTGGGACTACTCGGAAAGACCATGACGAAGGGACGGGATCATAACAAACCTGTGCGGTTTTAGAGCATGTTCGGTTTTTGCATGAATATCGCTCATGTTGAGGCGGGCGCCAAAATCGTTAGACTTGCCTCCTTTCCTTAAACCAGGTTCCGGGACATGGCATTGCGCGTTATCAGCATTTTATTGCTGGTTATCAGCTGGAGCGCCGGCGCGCAGGATCCAGCGGTTTCCCCTGACATTTCCTACACCCGTGACATCCAGCCGATATTTACGCAAAAGTGCGTCGCCTGCCATGCCTGCTATGACTCCGCTTGCCAGCTGAATCTGGGAAGTGGCGAAGGGGTCGCGCGCGGTGCAACAAAAAATCCGGTATACGATGGCGAGCGCAGCCGCGCAGCACCCCCGAGCCGCTTGTTTTACGACGCCTTCGGCAAACGCGCGTGGCAGCAAAAAGGCTTTTATTCGGTGCTCGATGCCCAAGGCAGTCAGGCTGCGCTGATGGCACGCATGTTGGAGCTGGGTCACAAAACGCCGCTGCAACCCAACGCCAAATTGCCGGAAGGCATCAGGCTCGGTCTCAGCCGCAACAATCAGTGCGCCATGCCGGGCGAGTTCGACGGTTACGCCACTGCACATCCAAGAGAAGGCATGCCGTTGGCCGTGACCGGTTTGACCGATCAGCAATACTTGACGTTGCAGCGCTGGCTGGCGTCCGGCGCGCCGATCGATGAGCAAGGCCTGGTACCGTCCGCCCGTGAGGCGTTGCAAGTGTTGCAGTGGGAGAACCTGCTGAATGCGTCGGGCGCGCGGCAAAGCCTGGTCGGTCGCTGGCTGTTCGAACACTGGTTTCTGGCCCACCACTATTTTCAGGACGGTGAGCCCGGGCATTATTTTCAATGGGTGCGATCTCGCACCCCGACCGGTCAGCCGATCGATCTGATCACCACCCGCCGTCCGAATGACGATCCCGGCACGCAGGTCTACTATCGCTTGTGGCCGGTGCAGGGCGTGATTGTGCACAAGACCCACATCACTTATCCGCTGAGTGCAGCGAAGATGGCGCGGGTCAAAAGCCTGTTTTACAGCGGTAACTGGCAGGTCAACGCTTTGCCCGGCTACGGGCCGCAAACCCGGGCCAATCCGTTCAGCACGTTCGAGGCAATCCCGGCCAGCGCGCGTTACCAGTTCATGCTCGATAATGCCGAGTATTTCGTGCGCACCTTCATTCGCGGTCCAGTGTGCCGGGGCGAGATCGCTACGGATGTGATCCGCGATCACTTCTGGGCCCTGTTTCAGGCGCCGGAACATGACTTGTACATCACCGACCCCAATTACCGGGGCCAGGTCACGTCCTTGCTGGCGATGCCGGGGCAGAACGACGATGTCGGCAGCGTGCTGAGTCTGTGGCACGCCTACCGCGACAAGCGTAATGAGTACGAAGTCTTGCGCCGCGACAGCTACGCCGATCTACCGGCACCCGGCTGGTCGACGTTGTGGGCCGGCAACGACAATGCGCTGCTGTCGATCTTTCGCCATTACGACAGTGCTTCGGTGACCAAGGGATTGATCGGTGATGTCCCGCAGACAATGTGGCTGTTCGATTATCCGTTGTTGGAGCGCACGTATTATCAACTGGCGGTCAATTTCGACGTGTTCGGCAATGTCTCGCATCAGGCGCAAACCCGGCTGTATTTCGATTTGATCCGCAATGGCGCCGAGCAGAACTTTCTGCGCCTGATGCCCGCCGACTCGCGTGAGGATTATCTGGATGACTGGTACCAGAACGGCGGTAAATTCAAGATGTGGCTGGACTACGAAGCCATCGACGACGATAAGCCGACCGCGTTGAAACTCGACGACAAAAACCCTAAGCGCGATTTTGCCATGCAGTTGCTTGGCCGCTACGGCGAGCTCAACGCCAAGCCGGACCCGATCAACCGCTGCAGCGGCGCCTATTGCTCACGGCCGAACATCGATCCGGCACTGCAAAGTGCCGAACAGGCTCTGAGTCGCCTGACCTCACGCCCGGCGGCGGGTCTGAAGGTAATCGATCAGCTCCCCGAAGCGACGCTGTTGCGCATCGAAACGCAAAGCGGCACGCGTGAGGTGTACAGCCTGCTGCGCAATCGGGCTCACAGCAACGTGGCGTTTCTGCTGGGTGAATCTCTGCGCTATCAGCCAGGGCTGGACACAGTGACCATTTTCCCCGGGGTGCTCACCAGCTATCCCAACTTCATGTTCAACGTTCCCGCCGAGCAGGTGCCAGCGTTCGTGAAGGCGTTGGAAAACGCTATGGACACCAGTCAGTTTGAGAAAATCGTCGACCGCTGGGGCGTGCGTCGCAGTCATCCGCAATTCTGGTATTACTTCCACGACATGAGCCGGTACTTGCACGAGACCGACCCGGTAGAAGAGGGCGTGCTGGACATGAATCGCTACCAGAATCTTTGAATCGACCTTTGACAGTGTCTCGGTGTCCCACTCTCATGGATACCCCAATCTTGTGCAGGAGCCGGCTGGTTGGTGATGGTGGGTCAGCCACGCGGTGTTGATTGACACGCATCGCCAGCCAGCGGGCTCCTACAGAATGGGATTGCTTGAGTTTTGTAAACGGGAACACAACCATGTTGATTTCAGTACAGGCATTGCGCGCCCTCGCGGCCTGGACGGTGGTCTGCCACCATTTCATGCAGATTTTTTTCGACTTCAAGGCTCGTGGTCCGATCGGTCAGCTTTTTATCGACAAGGGCGCAGTGGGTGTGGATATTTTCTTCGTCATCAGCGGTCTGGTGATATTCCTCTCGACGGAAGGCAAGGCACTGCCGCCCGGCCGTTTTCTGCTGTACCGCCTGTTCCGCATCGTGCCGGCGTATTGGCTGTACACGGCGCTGATGGCTTTGCTGGTGGTATTCGCGCAACCGATGGTGCCTGACCAGACCCTCGACTGGTCGCATTTCCTGCAATCGCTGTTGTTCATTCCTACCGCCAACCCTGGCGGCTATGGGATTTACCCGACACTCAATGTCGGCTGGACCCTCAACTACGAAATCCTGTTCTACGTGCTGTTCGCCTGGGCATTGTTGTTTCGCCTGCAAGTGCGTCTGTTGATAGTGGCGGCGCTGCTGTTTGCCGTGTGTCAGGCGTGGACCGGGTATGGCTGGATCAGCCAGTTCTACCGCTCAGACATCGTTTATGAGTTCCTGCTGGGCATCGCCATCGGCATGATTTACCGGCGTGGCTGGATCAAATCCGGTTTATGGCTGCCCTTGCTGGGCGTGACCGGCGCGCTGGTGGCGATTTATCATCTGCCGCCAGAGCCGCGATTGGTCTCCTGGGGATTGCCAAGCGCGGTGCTGGTCATGGCCTGCATGTCGCTGGAGAGATTTTTTGAACACAGCCGCTTGTTCAAGCTGCTCGGCGATTGTTCCTACTCGGTGTACCTGATGCACGTGCTGGTGCTGTCCGCCGGCGGGTTTATCGCACAGCGTTACGGCCTGAATCCGTATGCGATGTTCGCCGTGTGCGTCGCGACGATTGGTCTGGGGTCGTGGGCAAGCTATATCTGGGTGGAAAAAAGCAGTTACCGGTGGCTTAAAGCCAGAATTGACGACAAATCCTCCGGGGAAGGCAAGCTGGCGCTTTCCCGACAAAAATACTAGGACTTTGTCCGGCGCGCTGATTGGCGTAAACTGCGCCCAAGCCTGCGAGGAGTTTCCATGACCGCTATTACCATCACTGACGCCGCCCACGATTACCTGGCTGATCTGCTCTCCAAGCAGAACACCCCGGGCATCGGCATCCGCGTCTTCATTACCCAGCCTGGCACCCAGTACGCCGAAACCTGCATTGCTTATTGCAAGCCGGGCGAAGAAAAACCCGAAGACACGGCGCTGGGGCTGAAAAGCTTCACTGCTTATATCGATTCGTTCAGCGAAACTTTCCTGGACGACGCGGTTGTCGACTATGCCACCGACCGCATGGGTGGCCAGCTGACCATCAAGGCGCCTAACGCTAAAGTGCCGATGGTCAACGCTGACAGCCCGGTCAACGAGCGCATCAACTACTACCTGCAAACCGAGATCAATCCGGGGCTGGCCAGCCACGGCGGTCAGGTCAGCCTGATTGATGTGGTTGACGACGGCATCGCCGTGCTGAAATTCGGCGGCGGCTGCCAGGGCTGCGGTCAGGCTGACGTGACCCTTCGCGAAGGCATCGAGCGCACCTTGCTCGAGCGCATCCCGGAGTTGAAGGGTGTGCGTGACGTGACAGACCACACGCAGAAAGAAAACGCCTACTACTGAGTAAGGTGTTCGCTGCAAACATAAAAAACGGCGCCCCGTGAGCGCCGTTTTTTTATGGTTGATGGTGAAGGGCTTGTATAGGGGGAGCAGGCTTGGTCAGAGTGAAAGGGCTTCTATTTAGTGAAAAGGTTAGCGTGTGGCACATGGCTATTCAGTGGCGAGGGGGCTTGCCCCCGTTGGGCTGCGAAGCGGCCCCATCATTGCTTCAGGCGTAGCCCGCAAGCAGGTTTTGCGACGGCTTCGCCGCCGAACGGGGGCAAGCCCCCTCACCACAGATAGATCCCTGCACCACAGATGGATGCCTTTACCACAGATAGATCTCTGCACCAGAGATGGATGCCTGCACCACAGATGGATGCCTGCACCACAGATAGATCTCTGCACCAGAGATAGATGCCTTCACCACAGATAGATTTCTGCACCACAGATAATCTCCTGAGCGCAATAGTGTGGCTGGCTCATGGGCGATATAGATGCGCATGCCCGGCCCGGTAAAGGGACGACTCGCTGAACTGATCACTGCCCAATACCCGGCCCACCAGAATCAACGCTGTGCGGCGAAACCCTTTGGCTGCGACCTTCCGGGCAATATCCGCCAGCGTGCCCACTACCCAATCCTGATCCGGCCAGGTCGCCCGGTGGATCACTGCGATGGGGCAGTCCGCGCCGTAATGTGGCAGCAATTCCAGCAAAATCTTATCAAGATGATTAACCCCCAGATGGATCGCCATCGTCGCCCCGTGCTGGGCGAGACTGCCCAGTTCTTCCCCGGCCGGCATCGCCGTCGTGTCCGCGTACCGTGTCAGAATCACGCTCTGGGAAACGTCCGGCAGGGTCAGCTCCGCGCCCAGTAGCGCGGCGCACGCAGCGGTAGCAGTCACGCCGGGGACTATCTCGAAAGGGATGCCGAGTTCACGCAAATAGCGAATCTGCTCGCCTATCGCACCGTAAAGACCAGGATCACCGGAATGCACCCGGGCCACGTCATGGCCCTGAGCGTGGGCATTCCTGATCAGCTCGATGATCTGCTCCAGGTGCAGTTCAGCGCTGTTAACCACCTGTTCTGCTTGATGGCCCTCCAGCACCGCAGCCGGTACCAATGAGCCGGCGTAGATGATGACGGGGCAGTGACGGATCAGCCGCTGGCCTTTGACGGTGATCAATTCCGGGTCGCCGGGACCTGCGCCAATGAAGTAGACGGTCATCGTCGGTTCCTGTGAAGTAGGGCAGGGCATGTCTTCAGATGAAGATTGCTCATGATCGAAGAGTGGATTATCCGGAAATTCAGGCGGCGCAGGCCAGTGCGAGGGTAGCCTGCGCATATTTCTGCCGTGCAATCAGCAATTTCGCGGGCGCCTGGGCTAAGTGTTCGGCCAGTGCCAGTGCCGCGCTTTCGGCCACGCCGTAGCAGCCGGTGCGTTCAAATGCGATATCGGAACGGTGGCTGAGCTGCGGTTGATAGCCGGCCAACTGTTCACTGCTGAAATACAGCAGCGGTAACGCCAGTTGCTTGGCCAGTTCGATCAGGCCGGCCTCTTCGCGTTTAAGATCAATGCTGGCCAAGGCCTTGATCTGGTGCAACTGAATCTGATGCGCCTGGAGCGCCTGATCGAGCAACGCGCGCAATGTGCTGACGGGGCAGCCGCGCTGGCAGCCCAGGCCGACCACCAGGGTCGGCGATGCGCCGGTGCTCGTCATACGTCGTATTGGTCGGCGTTTTTGCGGCGGAACAACCAGGCGCTGATCAGGCCGAGGGCCAGCCAGAACGCGACATTGGTTAGCTGCGAAGCGATTTTGAACTGCGACTCCAGGGATTCCGGCGCCAGCATCGAATGCACATCCGGTTGTGGCGCGCCGATCACATGGGGTACCGCCAGAATCGCTACACCCAGGACCTTCATCAGCCAATGACGGCTGAACACGATCAGCGCAATCCCGACAGCGGTAGACGCCGCCGTGCCAATCCACCAGATCTGTCGTTGGGCCAGATCGGCGGCCGCTGTGCCTGGCAACTCGGGTGGCAGGCCCAGCGTTGGGGCGAGTACGAAGGTCGCATAGCCGGCCAGACCCCAGAGCAGACCCTGAGCCGTCCTGGTCGGTGCTCGCAGGGTATAGAGACCCGTCAGCATCAACGCGAAGCCGACAGCGACGACCAGGTTGCCACCGGTGGTCGCCAAGACGCGCTGCCAGCCATCTTCCGGCTCCCACGCTTCGCCATCGTGGCTGTGTGCAGCAGCACCGGCAGCATGTTCGTGCATTTCCACGGCAGCCGGTTCGGATTTTTCGTAGGTTTCCGCCTGGGTAATCAGCGGCGATACCCAGAAACTTTGCAGCAGTGTCAGCAACAGAGCCGCGAGTAGCCCGGAAAACCCTGCGGTTTGCGCAATACGCTTGATCATTTCGGCGGGTCTCAATGGCACGGGAAGGCGGCGCTGTGTCGAGTATCGTGGGCGGCATTGTGCACCGCTTCGATGTGCGAGAAACCGGCAAAAAAGACCAGCGACATCCCAAGGATTGATGCGCAAACGGCCGCCGTCAGGCGCTGGGTCAGGGTGGTGGTGCTTTTATCGGCAGTGCTGCCGGTGCTGCTGATGGTCGACATGGCGCTTCCCTCTGGTCTGTCAGCGGGTGAATTGAGCGCATGAAAAACCCTGCGATTCAGACGCGCAGAGGCTCGAACAGCGCCCGCCCACCGCGGGTTTGTCATTCAGCGAACGAAACGATCGCTGTGTGTTGCGGGCCGGTCTCCGGGCTCGTGAGGGGTTTGGCGTCAGCCGAAACCTGCAAGCGTCTCCTTCCCATGCCGATTAACGGGCACAGTGGATCTGACGCTTCGCTCGCTTACCGTTGCGGGGGCAGCACCGGACTGACATGGCTTGGAGTAAAGCACATGATTCACCGGTTTCCCGTTTCACCCTGTGAAGGGCACCCGTAACGAAGCGTGTAGGAGAGCATGGGCGGGGGTTTGGCGTCAATTAGCATGGGTTCTCATCTTTGTGCCGAGGGGGCTTGCCTGTGGTAAGGAGATTTGCCTGTGGCGAGGGGGCTTGCCCCGTTGGGTTGCGAAGCGACCCCATCATTCTTCCAGACATACCGCGCAAGCAGGTCTGACGACGGCTTCGCCGCCGAACGGGGGCAAGCCCCCTCGCCACAGGAAAATCCTCATCACAGGCAAGCCCTTTAATAAAAGCAAGTCCCCTGACCACAATCGTCGGCGACGACTCGCGGACATTGACCCGCTCCCACGCGATGCGTAGCCTTGCGCCTTCGAGGTTCTTCGGCATTTGCCGAAGCTAAGAAGGGAACGCGGTCAATGCCGCGGCTGCCCCCGCAACTGTGAACGGTGCTGTTTGCTGCCACGCCACTGCAGATCCTGTCCAACGGATCCGCGGGAAGGCGCAGCGAATGCCTGGCCCAACGGCCGGCACACCGTCAGCCAGGAGACCTGCCTCGACACAGATTCTCACTACAACCGGGCGGGGTGATCCGGTGGCGAACTCTTCCGCGCGCGTCTGTCGCAGCGATTGTCGTCCCGTATGCCCGCCACCTTGCGATAGGGCATCCGATGAAAACACTGGCCAAACTTCCCGTCACCATCGTCACCGGTTTCCTCGGGTCGGGCAAAACCACTTTGCTGCGGCACATGCTCGACAACGCTCAAGGCCGCCGCATCGCGGTGATCGTCAACGAGTTTGGCGAGCTGGGCATCGATGGCGAAATCCTCAAGCAGTGTTCGATCGGATGCACCGAAGAAGAAGCCAGCGGCCGCGTCTATGAACTGGCTAATGGCTGCCTGTGCTGCACGGTTCAGGAAGAGTTCTTCCCGGTCATGCGTGAGCTGGTCGCCCGCCGCGGCGACCTCGACCACATCCTCATCGAAACCTCGGGCCTGGCCCTGCCCAAGCCCTTGGTGCAAGCCTTCCAGTGGCCGGAAATCCGCAGCGCCTGCACGGTTGACGCGGTGATCACCGTGGTCGACAGCCCGGCCGTCGCCGCCGGCACTTTCGCTGCCTTCCCGGACCAGGTCGATGCCCAACGCAAACTCGATCCGAACCTGGACCACGAATCGCCCCTGCATGAGTTGTTCGCTGATCAACTGGCCAGCGCCGACCTGGTGATCCTCAACAAGGCCGATCTGATCAGCGCCGAAGACCTGGCCCGCGTTCGCCTGGAGGTCGCCGAAGAACTGCCGCCCGCCGTCAAAGTCATTGAAGCCAGCAGTGGCCGCGTGCCACTGGACGTGCTGATTGGCCTCGGCGCCGGTTCCGAAGAACACATCGATAGCCGCCACAGCCATCACGATCATCACCATGAAGGTGAAGACGATCACGACCATGACGCCTTCGATTCCATCTCGATAGAACTGCCGCAAGCTGACGAAAGCCTGCTGCTGGATGCGTTGACGCAACTGGTGGTCAAGCACGGCATCCTGCGCGTGAAAGGCTTCGCGGCGATTCCGGACAAACCGATGCGCCTGCTGATCCAGGGCGTGGGCACGCGGTTCGACAAGCATTTCGACCGCAAGTGGGGCACCGATGAAGCGCGCACCACGCGTCTGGTGCTGATCGGTCAGGAGCTCGACGCTGCGTTGCTTGAAGCGCACCTGCGCGCCGCGCTCAGCGCTTAAGCCATGCACTTGCTCAGGACCCAGCCCGGCGGCTTCGTCTCGGACGACAACATTGCCGACCTTGGCCAGACGCCCGCCGAACTGGTGATCCTGTGCAGCGGTGATTCCAGCCTCGCGTTGCTAGCGGAAGCGGCGCAGCAATTGCCCGATGATTACCCGAGCGTGCGCCTGGCCAATCCGATGCAGGTGCAGAATCATGCGTCGGTGGATTTGTACGTCGACGATGTATTGCGCCACGCCAAGGTCATTCTGATTTCCCTGCACGGCGGCCTCGGTTACTGGCGCTATGGCGTCGAGCGCCTGGTCGGGCTGGCTGCGCGCGGCGTGCAGCTGATTCTGGTGCCGGGTGATGACCGCCCGGACCCGGAACTCAGCGACCTCAGCACCGTGAGCGCGCAAGATCGCGATCGCCTCTGGCAGTTTCTGCGTCAGGGTGGAATGAACAATGCTCTGGACTTCTTTCATTGCCTGGCGAGCCGTTGGCTCGATCGCGATTACGCCTGGGCCGAGCCGCAAACCCTGCCGCGCACCGCGATCTACCATCCGCACAAAAGCCCCGCGCAGCTGAGTGACTGGCAAGCCGCATGGAGACCTGGTCAAGCGGTGGCGGCGGTGCTGTTCTATCGTTCGCACTTGCAGGCCGCCAACACGGCGTTCATCGATGTCTTTTGTCAGCGCCTGCAAGCGGCCGGCCTGAATCCGCTGCCGATCGCTGTCGCCAGTCTGAAAGAGCCTGGTTGCCTGACGATGGTCGAGGACTGGCTCGACGAGGTCGACGCGAGTGTCATTCTCAATACCACCGGTTTTGCCCAATCCAGCCCTGAAGCGCCGCACTTGCGCCCGTTCCGGCGCAACATTCCGGTGATTCAGGCCATCTGTGCGCAGGATAACGAACCCGGTTGGCGCGCCAGCGAGCAGGGTCTTGGCCCCCGTGACCTGGCGATGCACATTGCGCTGCCGGAGCTGGACGGGCGCATCATCAGCCGCCCGATCAGTTTCAAGGATCTGGCGTGGCGCAGCGAACGCAGTCAGTCGGACGTGGTGTGCTATCGGGCCCAGCCAGAACGCATGGATTTTGTCGCCGAACTGGCGCGGCGCTGGGTTGATCTGGCGCGTGTGCCCAACGCTGAAAAACGCATCGCCTTGATCCTTGCCAATTACCCGACTCGCGACGGGCGCATCGGCAATGGCGTCGGTCTTGACACCCCGGCGGCGGCGCTGAATATCCTGCGGGCGTTGCATCAGCAAGGTTATCCGCTGCCGGCAGAGCTGCCGGACAGCGGCACCGCGTTGATCCAGCAATTGCTTGGCGGCGTCAGCAACGACCTCGACACCCTTGATCAGCGTCCCTGTCACCAAAGCCTTGCGCTGGATGACTACCAGCAGATGTTCGACGCCTTGCCGCAGGTCAATCGCCAAGCCGTGCTGGAACGCTGGGGCCCGCCGGACAACGATCCGATGTGCCGTGGCGGACGAATGATGATTGCCGGTTTGCGCTTTGGTCTGAGCTTCGTCGGGATCCAGCCGGCGCGGGGTTATCAAGTCGATCCGAGCGCGGTGTATCACGACCCTGACCTGGTGCCGCCGCACGGTTATCTGGCGTTCTATTTCTGGCTGCGAAACACCTATGGCGCCCACGCGGTGATCCACGTCGGCAAGCACGGCAACCTCGAATGGCTGCCGGGCAAAGGCGTCGGGCTTTCCGAAAACTGCTGGCCGGACGCGTTGCTAGGGCCGATGCCGAACATTTATCCATTTATCGTCAACGATCCGGGCGAGGGTGCGCAGGCCAAGCGTCGTACGCAAGCGGTGATCATCGATCACCTGATGCCGCCGCTGACCCGCGCCGAATCCTACGGTCCGCTGCGCAACCTCGAACTGTTGGCAGACGAATATTACGAGGCGCAACTGCTCGATCCGCGCCGTGCCCGCGAGTTGCAGCGCGACATTCTGCAACTGGTGCGCGACACGCACATCGATCGCGAACTGCAACTGGACGAGAAGCTCGACAGTAATGCCGATGCGGCGATCTGGCTGCCGCGTCTGGATACTTATTTATGCGATTTAAAAGAGTCGCAAATCCGCGATGGCTTGCACATTTTCGGCGAGTCACCGAGTGGGCGTCTGCGCATTGATACGTTGCTGGCGTTGCTGCGAATTCCCCGTGGCGACGGGCGTGGCGCGCAGTCGAGTTTATTGCGCGCGCTGGCCAAGGCGTTTGAGCTGGGGTTTGATCCGCTGGATTGTGGGTTGGCCGAGCCGTGGACCGGACCGCGTCCTGTCGAGCTTCAGTCGCTTACTGATGAAGCCTGGCGCACCGCCGGAGATACCCGCGAGCGACTGGAACTGTTCGCCGCTCAACTCATAGTGCATACCCTGATTCAGCCTGAAGCCAACCCCGCCCCCTGTAGGAGTGAGCCTGCTCGCGATAGCGGTATGACAGCCGAAATGGTTATGACTGACCCACCGCCATCGCGAGCAGGCTCACTCCTACAGAAACCGAGGTGGGTTGAGGTAGTAGCCATCCTCGACCACCTCCGCGATGCAGTCGCACCTCGCCTCGACGCCTGCGGCCCTGCTGAAATGCGCGGTCTGCTTGACGCCCTCAGCGGCCATTTTGTCCCGGCCGGGCCGAGCGGTGCGCCGAGTCGCGGGCGCCTGGACGTGCTGCCGACCGGGCGCAATTTCTATTCGGTGGACGTGCGCAATCTGCCGACCACCACCGCGTGGCGCATCGGTTTTCAGTCCGCCAACCTGATCCTCGAACGGCACCTGCAGGACCACGGCGATCACCTGCGTCAGCTTGGTTTGTCGGTGTGGGGCACGGCCACCATGCGCACCGGTGGTGACGACATTGCCCAAGCCATGGCGCTGATGGGCGTGCGGCCGGTGTGGGCGACGGGCAGTCAGCGGGTCGACGATTTTGAAATCCTGCCGTTGAGCCTGCTTGACCGGCCTCGGGTCGACGTGACCCTGCGCGTGTCCGGATTCTTCCGCGATGCCTTTGCCAATCTGATTCGGTTGTTCGATGCGGCTGTGCAAGCGGTCGCCGGGCTGGATGAACCGGATGACCTAAACCCGTTGGCCGCCAAAGTCCGCGCCGAGCGTGCAGCGTTGCTGCAGTCGGGATTGGATGAAGAGGCTGCGAGACGTCAGGCGGGCTGGCGTATTTTTGGGACCAAACCCGGCGCCTACGGCGCGGGAGTGCAGGGTGCCATCGACGGTCGTCTGTGGCAAAGCCGCGAGGACCTCGCCGAGGTGTACCTGAACTGGGGCGGTTATGCCTATGGCGGTGCAGACGAAGGCACTGCCGCGCGCGAACAGTTCGCTCAGCGCCTGAGCCAGGTGCAAGCAGTGCTGCAGAACCAGGACAACCGGGAGCATGACTTGCTCGATTCGAACGACTACTACCAGTTTCAGGGCGGCATGCTCGCAGCGGTAGAAAGCCTCAGCGGTGAGGCAGCCGCCAGTTACCACGGTGATCACAGCCAGCCGGATCTGCCGAAAATCCGCACGCTGAAAGAAGAGCTGAACCGAGTGATTCGCTCGCGGGCGGCCAATCCGAAGTGGATCGACGGGGTGAAACGTCACGGCTATAAAGGCGCATTCGAACTGGCAGCGACCGTCGACAATCTGTTCGCCTTCGACGCGACCACGCAGTTGATTGACGATCATCAGTATGCGTTGCTGGCGGATGCCTACCTGCTGGATCCGTCGACTCGCGAGTTCGTGCGTGAACACAATCCCCACGCCCTGCGCGACATGACCGAGCGGATGCTGGAGGCGCAGCAACGCGGGATGTGGAAAGAGCCAGGCGAATACCAGCAAGCGCTGGAGAATTTGCTTTTGGATATTGAAGAAGACAGCTGATGCCTGCCCCTGTGGGAGCGGGCTTGCTCGCGAATACGGTTTGACATTCACCGATGATGTCGACTGACACGCCGCTTTCGCGAGCAAGCCCGCTCCCACAGAGGCGACGTTGTCTTTAAGATCACCGACCATGACTGAGAACCAAAGATGACTGACAACCCGCATTTCCCGCTCTCTGCCGTGGTCGGCGCTGACGACCTGAAGCTCGCCCTTTGCCTCACCGCCATCGATCCAAAAATCGGTGGCGTGCTGATTGAAGGTCCACGCGGCATGGCCAAATCAACCCTGGCCAGAGGCCTCGCCGACTTGCTCGCCAGCGGCCAGTTTGTCACCTTGCCCCTCGGCGCGACCGAAGAGCGGCTGGTCGGCACCCTTGACCTCGACGCAGCCCTCAGCGAAGGCCGCGCGCAGTTTTCCCCCGGTGTTCTGGCCAAGGCCGACGGCGGCGTGCTCTATGTCGATGAAGTCAATCTGCTGCCGGATCACCTCGTCGATCTGCTGCTCGACGTCGCTGCCAGTGGCACCAACGTCATCGAGCGTGACGGCATTTCCCATCGCCATTCGGCGAAGTTCGTACTGATCGGCACCATGAACCCGGAAGAGGGCGAATTGCGTCCACAGTTGCTCGACCGTTTCGGCCTCAACGTTGCACTCGGCGGCCACACGGCACCGGCCGAGCGCGGCCGGATCATCCGTCGTCGACTGGATTTCGACAGTGACCCGCAGCGATTCTGTGCCGAGTGGGAAGGCGAACAGCAGCTTTTGCGCGAGCGCTGCCAAGGTGCACGCACGGCGCTGGCC